>CAZCDS010000012.1:0-125563 GCA_964497585.1 uncultured Syntrophaceae bacterium | reverse complement strand
ACCTCGACTACCTGTCTCCCCATGATCACCCTCCATGGGAGAGAACAATATCACATTAACTTAGGGAACGAAACACTAGCCTCACCCATACCACGGTTTGTCGTCCATTTCGACCTGTAATCCGTCCATCAGCTTGTTGAGGCCGCTGAAAAGATCGACCACAGCCATAATTTCGAGTATTGCTTCGTCATCGAGCCCCAGTTTCCGCACCGCGGAAATGTGGACGCCGAGTCAGTAATCGCACCCCATTACGGCTGACACGGCCACCGCTATGACCTCCTTGGTCAAACCGTCAAGCTTGCCAGATTCGTGCATGACCGTTTTGATCTTCTTCCAATTTGATTCCAAGAAGTCGGGTTTCGGTGCCATGACCTTGTACATGTTGGGCACGAAGTCAATTCCGAGCACCGCCATAATATCTTGGTACATTTCGGCTGTTTTGCCCGTCGCCTCTGTTTCGGAAATCATCTTGATGATCGGCATGGCTGAACTCCTTTCTCCATTACAGGCCATCACACACGACATTGGGTCGGTGGGACCCTGCGCGGTATCAGCTGAGCCGCGTTCTCTTGGTACATTGACTCCCGACACAGAGCCAGACCACGGGATACCGAATTGGGACCGCCGCGAAGTTCTCATAGAACGCAGACCTCAGTTCTGAGGATTGGTTTCAACGAGACGACGGCCCCGTTGCTCATATGCCCACCGATTCCCGGCACCACATGCCTATCCAGCGTCCGACCGCCCTGCTGTTTCGGCCCACATCTCTTGTGCACTATGTTGAATGATTTCAGGACGAAACCCGCACCGGCCACTTATTCTGCTTCCCGCGCCGACAATGCGGGAGCCACCCAATGGGTAGGCCGAATACTCTTTGGAAGAAGCATCGGCACCTGCCTTTGGTAGTTCCGATATTCCTCACCGAAAAACTCAACGAGATCTCGTTCCTCAAGGACAGTGCCAACGACAATCCAGGCAGTCCAAAGGATATTGAAAACTAGGCGGTCTACCGTAAGGTCCGGACAAGACCATATCATCAAAAGGGAGAAGAAATATAGGGGATGCCGCACCCAGCGATACGGCCCTCGGACCAATAAACGACTTTGGGCGGCGGAGGTGCCTTGCGCAGGGTTGCGGATCTGATCCACGCCGAAGGCGTCAAATTTGCCCAATGACCAGAGTCCCCAAAAAATACCGGAAAGAGACAAATAGAACACTCCTCGAAGCATCCAGCGAAGAGCGCCTTGTGCGGACATGAGCGGGTTGCTCGATTGCTGCCAGAACACGACGATCAGAATCAAGAACACGCTCGAAGATATTGTGTACACAGCCCCCTGGTACTTCTCTTCAATGAATTGCCTCGACCAGCGGCGAAAAGATGTCCTGATCATCCCGCTGTGCTGAACAAAGAAGCCCAGTGACAGAAAAGTGTTCAACAGTAGTGCCGAGGTCTCTCCTAGCCCCAGACTCACCAGGTGCAGCGGGCCCCAGTATACGAAAATCATTATAAGACTCAACGACGCCCATCCCGCTAGAAGCGTTAAAGTGATCAACGCGTAATGAAGGATTGAGCAAGGCGATTCTTCTCGGCAGGAAAAAGTGTTCAAATTGTTCATAGTGTCCTCTCCGTTCCGTTTTCATCGTGGACCGCTTGGCCCATTCATCGCGGATTATTTCGCGACCAGGACTATTCTCGTGTCCGCGCTGCCGGTGTGTCACCGGAGGTTCCGCTCCTGCGTTCCATTATATCGCAACAACCGGAAAAGGCGTTTCCGTCCCCATAGCACTGGGCCATCATTTTCGACTTTAGCCCAGGCCGAGCGAAGGGAAAGCCCACCGTAGAAATTCCGAATGGAACGTACCCAGGGCAAAAACCAATTGCTGATGTGAGGACAGCTAAGAGCCCTATGACCAGAAGGACTGTTCCTATAGTGCCCTCCACAACGAGTGAGCCAACCAAGATCATACCGAACCCCGCACAGAGTCGTACCATCCTGTCGAACAGACCCATATTTGTTTTGTAGCGAGTCTTCTTCTCCATCAGTCGAGTCCTCCATTTCTTAAACTTCGTCCGTAGGACGTGGAGGCACCCGGAAAGGTTACACTGATGTGCGACCCCGCTGCTCTGTTCACCGTTCGAAGGCACGACGTGGAATCAGGTTCTTCCTGAGGAAGAAAAGAAGATTCTTGAGACGGCCGAGCCCTACGTCCCATGCCGTATACTACGGACTCCGAGAGGCCATACTGGAGCGCAGCAAAGCTCCTAAACGGAAACGCTCATCCGGCGCAAGGAAATCAACCGAAGTCTCCCCAGGCCTCTTGGCGCCGATACTCTCCTCTAGTTTATCGCCTCAAAATTCCCATTTCATCTGACGACATAAATTGTGCAACGTCACCGAAAATGCGAATCGAGATGGGGTTCTTCCAGTAGAGCGTTTGGGATGTTGAGGTTGGATCATTAATGATCTTGACGTGCCTGTCGGCTCCTTCAGAAACTGATGCGCCCCATGACAGGTCAGGTCCGGGCGACTGCTCTCTGGGGCAGGCCCGTTTTCTCAAATCCCAGCCAACATAGTCAGTTGGGGTTCATTACCGTTCTCTCCGTCGCCCCTTTTTCTAGCCTTGAAGGATTCATTCCAGGGCACTTGCCGAGGCCCGCAACTCCTCCCTGATCTTCATCAGAATCCTGCCGAGGTGATTTTTACCTTCTCCGCGGTAGACACCCCAGAACTTATCCCCCCAGTTGTTTGTCTCCTCAAGATACGCGTCCCCAGTCTACAGAAGGCGACGTCCCAGATCCTTGTGTCGCGTGAACTTCTGGCGGACGAGAGCCTCCATGATCCCCATCTTGATCTCTTCCCAATGGGGTCTTAGCTTGAGGTTGTGCCCGGCCTTCTTTGCCTCAAGGGGAGTCTCTTGCCTGGCTATATGGAGCTTCTCAATCGGATCAGTGGACTTGAGGGCCTGAAAGACATGCTCCACCGTCGGAGCTTTCACGCCGCCCATCTCGACCTCGGCCGGATAGAAGTTGCCGAGAAACGCATAGTCGTCAAGAAATCCCTTTATCGCTCTCATCTTCTGTCCCGTTCACGTTCTGGGCAATACAGCGCACAGGGAGGAAGGGCGCTGAATCTTTCGGGCAGAGCACCTGTTCGGTCAGGGTTTCTTCTTCGGTGCTGTCCGACCGGTTGCTTCGGGGAAGCTGATTCGCATGTCAAAGGGTACCGTACGGTCAGCCACGTCCGAGCCCAGCAGCTTTGTACCGGCAAGCCTGTCAATCAGTTGATGTACCTGGGCCTTCGTAATATTATACTTTGCAGCCAGATTCACGTAGTCCATACCCAACTGGACATCCTCTGCAAATTCCCGTGCGTCTATTCTTCGCTTCAGCCCTCCTCCTTCTGCGGTTACGGCAGCTTCGCTAGCATCATGGAACGCTCCCGCGTCACGCAGCCTCTCTATCTGGGAGAAGAAGTGGCTCAAAGGCATCTTGTACTTATCCAGGAGAGCGAGCACGTCCGCGACGAATTCTCGGTCGTTGAGTCTTGACCTTCTTCGAGATATCAGACTTTCTGCTTCCCTCTTTGTCAGATGCTTTGTGTCCAGCAATCTCTGGATAGCTCGGTTGAGCTGTATCTCACGGAGATGGTACTTTCTCAGAAGTTCTTCGTACTGAACCCCTGATCGGACGTCTCTGATAAATTCCCGTGCGTTGATCTTTCGGACGTTGGCCATATTTGCCCCCACACGTTTGATATCCTAACATATCAGGCCATATAAGGATTCCGAAAGCGGTGGACGGAGAGGATCTCGAACAGCTAACCGCGCCTGAACTCCGTTCTGACCCTTTCCATAGAGCAAGACGAGAGTTACGTCAATGAGAATCATCCTCGACAGTGGTAATCCTTCCTGTACACGACTGGACTGTGCTACCAGGGCTCATTAGCAGCTTTATTGGAGCCCGTTGATGATGAGAGGGAGCAAATCCCTTATGATATCAATAGACCTGTTCTGGAGGATCGCGCTTGTGGAAAGAGATGACGCATAGCGTCAGGCGCACATGAAACTGTATGGGGTGTCCCCATCGCTATTCCTCCTGTCTGCGCTGGGAAATGCCAGGCAGACGAGACAGAAAGAACAAGGCGCCCAAACGTTGACGTGGTTCTCATTTGCTGGCTCACAAGTCTTTGAGTAGCTACAGGCAGCCACTATGGGACGCCCTCCCCATCGTTACCGCCTTCGTCTGCTGAGGTGGCCTACGAGCTAATGTACATACTCAGGGAATTCGATCTTCGGGACGAGGAGGTAATTCGGCACTCAGAGTAACTGGCCAAGCGACTCATGAGGGTTGGAACCAGCGTCACCACGCCCGCAATTTGGTGGCTTGCCCATATGGCTTCAGCCATTCATGTGGCGCGATACGATCACGTTGTATTCGGCTGCGGACCAACGACAACATTTTGGTTGACCGTTGGGCGATCGGCGAGGTAGACTTGGAAACAGGCGAAGCGCGCATTTTTCGGCAAGGTAACGCCTGTTTTGACTTCATTGGGATGTCTGGGGGCCAGGGAACCTTCTGGGGTTCAGGGGGGCCACCCTCGTGACCGGCTGGAGGCCCGAGTACTACCGGAATAGCTAGATAGCCTCATAATCATGATTCTTTTGGTGCAAGCCCCTGATGGGGGCAGGGGTCCTGCCCCAAAATAAGGTGGTGGACCATGAACATAGGCACGCTGCTGACAAAGACGGCCAAGACATTCCCAGAAAAGCTGGCCATTGTCCACGGTTCGAAGAAATTGACCTACGCCGAGTTCAACGCCGGAGCCAATCGACTGGCAAATGCTTTGAGTCATTTGGGTATGAACCAAGGGGATAATGTGGCCTTACTGCAACATAATTACCCCGAGATGTTGGAGTCCATGTTCGCCTGCTTTAAGGCTGGGTATGGTGCGGTGCCTATCAACTGGCGGCTTCATCCCAAAGAAGTTTCTTTTATTATCGACCACTCCCAGGCCAAAGCGGTTATCTTGTCCCCGGAGTTCAACGAGGCTATCCTCCATATACGAGAAGAGATCCCTGGCGCCCGCCATCTTATCACCTTGTCCGGTCCTCAGGGTGAACTCCTGGATTATCAAGATTTAGTCTCAAGAGCCTCAGACCAGTTTTCCGACAGCCAAGTTCAACCCGATGATTTGGCATGGCTTTTCTATACGTCGGGGACGACCGGCTTGCCGAAAGGGGCTATGCTGACCCATCGCAATCTCTTGGCCATGACCATGAATTTCTATGCAGACATTCGGCCGGGATTCGGTCCGGACGACGCCATCTTGCACGCCGCACCCCTTTCCCACGGCAGCGGCTTATATGCACTGCCCAATGTGGGCAAAGGTGCGACAAACATCATCCTGCCCTCGAAATCCTTCGACCCTGAACTGATCGTTAAGACCATTGAGGATGACCGGGTGACCAACATGTTTGCCGCCCCGACCATGATCAAATTAATGGTCGACAGTCCTGCCGTGGACAGATACGATCACACGTCAATGAAGGCCCTCAATTATGGGGGTGCGCCCATGCTGGTTGAGGACCTGAAAGAGGCGATGGCAAAGCTGGGGCCCTGCCTTGTGCAATTGTACGGACAGGCCGAATCGCCCATGACCATCACCTATCTGCCGCACAGGGACCATGTGTTGGAGGGTTCTCCCGAACAGAAGAAACGCCTCGGGTCTGCCGGTTTCGCCAGAACGGATGTGGAAGTGAGAATTTTTGACGGTGACGATAAAGAGCTCCCAAGCGGGAAGAATGGTGAGATTGTGACCCGTTCGGATCTCGTTATGAAGGGATACTGGCGAAATCCTGAGGCGACTGCCGAGACTTTGAGGAATGGATGGCTCCATACAGGGGACATGGGTTACATGGACGAAAAGGGATATTTGTTCATCATGGATCGATCAAAGGACATGATCATCAGCGGGGGAGAGAATATCTATCCCCGAGAGATAGAAGAAGTCATTATTCGACATCCGGCCATTCGGGAGGTCGCGGTAATTGGCGTGCCTGATCCCAAATGGGGAGAGGCCGTCAAGGCGGTGGTGTCCCTGGTGGCGGGACGGTCCGTTACGGCAGACGAGTTAATCGCCTTTTGTAAAGATCATGTTGCCAGCTACAAGAAGCCTCAATCGATCGATTTTATCAATGATCTGCCTAAGAACAATTACGGAAAAATACTGAAAAGAGAGCTGCGGGCCCAGTATTGGGAAGGTCGGCAACGGAAGGTATAAGAGGAGAGAGTCTTTCTGTGCAAACTCCTAAGAGGGGGAGCGTTACACAAAAAGAAGGACTGATGGTCTTGCCCACTGGGAAGACCCCGCCTCTGTGCTGACAACTCAGAGACGATCGACAAGACCATTTGCGATCTCTTCTCCCTACAATCCCTTGGAGGGATGAAAGGAGGGTAGTTTTATCACCGTGAAATGGTTTTCGAAAGGAAAGCTATTGCGGGGTGTATGAACGGCTTCCGGCCGCGATAGGAAACGGCAGGAATGAAATGCCTCAGCACCTACAGACCTTTAAAGGAGGACAAAAATGAATGTATCAGATGCGATCCTAAAGAGAAGCAGCATAAGAAAATGGAAGCCCATGCCGGTGGAAAAGGAGAAGATTGAAAAGGTCTTGGAGGCGGGCAGGCGGGCGCCGTCATGGGGTAACAGTCAACCATGGCGTTTTATCGTGGTCCAAGACAAAACCATGAAAGAAGGGTTGGCAAATGGCGCCGGTGGACAAGCCGTAGTGCGTGATGCTCCTGTTGTCATTGTTTGCTGTGGTTCAATAGAGGACTTCTCACGTAAACTGCAAAGACAATCCCTGAAGCAACTTATGGAAGTCGAGGCGTTAGACTGGACGGACGATATCTTGGATAACGTGGTTCTGGAGAGTGATTTATTTGCCCCCTATCGTCTCGGCGAAAAGGTAATGACCATAAAGGCAGGCGAGCAGATTATGATCGCCATAGCGTATATGACGATAGAGGCTGTAAATCAGGGCTTAGGTACTTGTTGGGTGGGGGCGATGTCTCCCATGGACTGCCACCAGGTCATGAACCTGCCGGATGATTTGTTCGTGCACGATTTGATCCCGTTGGGATATCCCGATGAGGATCCCAAGCCCAGACCAAGAAAATCTATGGACAAGATCGTCTTTTGGGAAAAATATAAATAACTTGAGCTCACGCAGCGACAGTTTACTCTGCAATTCGGAGAACCCGTGAGGGGTGGCAAGGAAGTGGGAACTGGTTATAGGGCAATGAGCCACTCTACTGAAATCACCGGCGCGTGCAAGCTCATCGGATGCCGGTGGCGCCTCGCCGTCCAATCATCCATGATCTCCGTGTCTGCGGCTGCAACCCGTCAAGGAGGCCACCTCTTTTGCGGTCCTCCTTGACGGGGTCCGGCCGGCTTTGAAGACGCCTGAAAGAACGAGGACTACACTTTTGTATGCAGGGGCGCGCGAACGGGCGGAGATCACTCTTCTGACCTCTTTTCACTATTGACCGATTCTCCGCTGCCATGCTGTCCCGATCATTCAATTGTAACACTCTCCCCGTCGACGTGTATCCGCTGGCCACTCTTAATTATATCCAGTATGTTCTCTTCAAAAGAATCGAGCATGGGGATATCAATGGTTATTGCACATTCGCAGGTTATGGGCTCACTGCTCTTGCAGAGTATGGCTGCGGGAGCCATATGACGCTTGGCTGCGTCGAAGGCCATCCAGGGAGCGATTGTCCCTCCCTTACCGGTCGGTATCACCAGGACTTTGCCTGCAATGCTTTCTCCTTCCAGCGGATGGCCGCTGAGCATTAACTGACCGGTCTCAGCGTCGAAGTCTCCGATAAAAGAGAAGGGCGTATCGAGGACCACGGCTTCGGCTGTAACTGATCCTCCATTGATGACTCTTCCCTTGAGTACCATGGTTTTCGGCTCCTTTCCTAATCCAGTACGGCTTCGAGGCATTCTTTCAGGTCCGCCACCCACATGGCGACAGAGCCTTTGGAAAGCCTGGATATGTAGTGTGCAGCCTTGAACGAGTTGGTTGCAGCCACTTTGACGGAAGCCGGAATGGGAGGCTCCGGGATCGCAGACATGCAGGCGCTGGCAAAGACGCCCCCCGCCTCCTCAATGGTCTTGGCGAAGCCCATCTGTACTGCCAAGCCATATGTTTGGTGCCCGGTTCCGATCCAGAGGCGCTTGCCGGGTGCCAGCCGTCTGCCTGTGACGAGCCGCGCAATCAGGCCGAGCTCTGTGATTGTGCAATGAGGGCAGCCGAAGATAGTCAACTCTGCCTCACGGTTATCCCTGGCGTACAGCGAACGAGCTTCTTCTATTTGATCAGGACCAACCGTTATCATTTCCTCTGGTAATCGGTTGCCCAAGGCCTGCTCAAGACTGGTAGCTTCAGGCGTAACACCAACGATGTGACAGATCCCCACCGAACCCGTCACAGACAAGGGCGGCAAAAGATAGCGGAGTCGGTCGAGGTTTAGGTCCGGGAGGTTGCTGAAGACCACATTGCGTGACCCGGCCTTTGGCCCCAGCCAGTAGGTAATGGCGCCCAAATCGGCGGAGCCCATCCGTTCGACGTCGAGGCCTTTCAGCTCCACCTGCACCTGGGCTTTCCGGTTTTCGTCCTTGTGAAAACCATAGTCCGGAGTGCGACCGGTGATGGCGCTGGCCAGGTTGACCACCGTACCGTCCCTGTTGGTGCGAGCGCCCAGGATGGAGTTCGTCAATAGTTGAAGGCTGGAGCCGATCCACGACACTCTCTCCTCCGGTCGTGCCAGATTGCCTGCCAGGATGGGGAGGCAGGTGTAGGTTTCATAGAACCCGGCTCTTCTGTAAATCTGTTGCCTTCGGTCGTGTACCGACAACTCCTGCGCCGCAAAGTCGGGCGAGATGCCCATCTGTTCCCAGTTGCGCAGGGAGAAGGCCGACATGGTAGGATGGGTGGTGGTGAAGGCGCCAAGACGGTCAACCCCTTCGGTGAGATCTTGCAGAAGCTCCAGCGGCTCTTTGGGCATAGTATGGGCGGAACGGATGGGTACCATGCGATCCGCGCCCATTGCCTCCCCGAACTTGACGAGGAGTTCCATGCAGCGTCGCTTACCGGGACCGTGTCCGCCGCCCAGCATCTCCTTCTCATATTGATCCAGTCTCATAGGCTGTCTCCCATCTCCCCCCAACTGATCACCGCTCTGCCGCTGGACACTGGCAGTTAGGCGTCGTCTTCTTGACCGGGTAGCGGATTACCGTACCTGTCCAGGCACTTGTAGTCGTCACGCACATTGTGAACGTGCACCCAATCACCGGGGGAGATATCCTGTCTAGCGAGACCTATGGTTTCTCCATACTTGATCACGGGTCCGCCTTCCTTGATCTCGGCCCTGGCCACTTTATGCCCGTACGGCACTTCCTGGTTACACGTGTAGGTGAATTCTTCTTCTTGGAACTTGACGGTTAGCTGGTCGCCCGGCTTGCAGTCGGCCACAACCGTAATCACATTGTCATTCTGATGGATCAACTTCGCGTATTTGGTCATTGGCCCAACCTCCCAACGTCTAAATTACCGGTCCCTTGATCAGGATTTCCATGCTTTCGGTGCCGAGGATCTCGCACTTGGTCAAACGTCCGTTGGCTACTTCCAGGAGGTATTCAAGGGTCCTTTCTCCCGCGTGCTCTGTGGTTTCCGTTTCATCGATTACTGAGGCGACGTCCACATCGATGTGCTCGGCCATAGTGCGATTCGTGTTGGCGTTGCCACAAATCTTCACCGTGGGCATGATGGGATGGCCGGTATCCGCGCCGCGTCCCGTCGTGAACAGGTGGAGTATGGCGCCTCCCGCGGCAGATGCGGTGAGGTTCTCGAAACCATGGCCGGGGAAGTCCATGATGTAGCGTCCTGGTTTATTCGGCACCAGTTCAGCGTAATCCAGGGCCCCTTCGATGGGCACGGAGCCGCCTTTCGCATTGGCGCCAAGAGCCTTTTCAACCAGTGTGGTGAGGCCACCGGCCACATTTCCCGCGGTCATCTGACAGCCGCGGGTATCGGCTCCCACCGACAGACCTCGCAAATACAGGTCGCGGACAAAGTCCGCGATTTTCTCACCATCTTCGGGATCCCTGGCCAGTCTTTTCAGAGCATGTTCTCCTCCCATGATGTCGCAGACTTCCCCCTGGATGAACCTGCCTCCGTTTTCTGTAATGAGACGACATACTTCCCCCGCCACCAGGTTGGAGGACAGGCCGGAACTGGTATCCGAGGAACCGCATTTGGTACCGACTACCAGATGTTCGAGACCCGCCCGCTCCCTTTTCACACGGGTCGCATCGGACACCAGGTTCACCAGTTTGTGCGCCCCCTCGGCAAGCGTATGTATCATTCCTCCCACCTGATGCATGACCACCAGGTCCACCGGTTTCCCGCTCTCTTTAACCCCTTCGTAAATCTCCTCCACTCGGACCATCTCGCAACCAAGCCCCACCACGAGAACCGCTCCGATATTCGGATTTTTGCCCAGGTTGATGAGAGTACGGGTTACCTGCTCGGTATCATGCGGAGGATGCAGACATCCCTGGTCATGACGGATGGCTTTTGTGCCCCTGACAAGCTTTTCCATATAGGAGCACAGGTTGTTCACGCAACCCGTGGTTGGAAGAAGCCCAACGTAATTGCGAGCCCCCACTTTGCCATCAGGTCTGGGATAACCGTAGAATTCCATAATGTCCTCCTCTTGAGCGGTCACCCTGCCGTACAGACGCGCGGCCGCCCGTGGTCTGACACTTTCTCACCCACCAGCGTCTTCCACGCATTGATCAGGCGTTTCTTGCATATTCATCTTCAACTGGTCCAATGTCATATCCAAGTGTCTGCCCAGAAGGTCTCTGGCCCGGACATATTCGCCCTTTTCGATGAGAGCCAATATGGAGCTGTGGTCCGTTATGGAATCTCTCCAACTGCCCGGTATCTTGAGATACATCACCTGGCAGCGGGCGAGGTTCAGACTGATCACCCGGTAGAAATTCTGCAAATAGGAATTGTGGCTGCTCTCGACCAGTTGCAGATGGAAATCTGAAAAGGTTCTCCAGAAGTGGAGCATTCCTTCCGCATCATCGGGATCGGGTACGGTGATTTCGGACTCGGCCAGCAGTGTTTTCCGAACCGCATCAAGTCTCCTGATACCCTGTTGAGCAAAGATTTCGATGGTGAAGCTTTCTATCATCCGTCTTGCAGCGTAAATCTCGTCGAGGTGCACCAGGGAGAGGGGAGTTACAAAGCTTCCCTTGCGTGCAATGCACGTCACCAGATGATCCCTTTCCAGAAGACGAAAGGCCTCACGCAAAGGAGGGCGGCTGATGCCAAAGGCTGCGGCCAGTTGAACTTCGTTGAGACGTGCTCCAGATTCCAGCTCCCCCAGGATGATTTTGTCTCGAAGGTGCTGTGCTACGGTTTCGGTAACACCGAGGATTTTCATAGAAGTAGCCTGTACAAAGCTGTCGATTGTCAGATTGTCGACAATCTAACGATCGACTTGAACGGTGTCAAGATTTTTTCCAACCGGCCGGCCTCAGGACCAAAAAGAGGCTATACTAGGGGCTGTTACGTCTTTGGCGCGCTGTGCTCCCTCTTCTCGATCCCGGCCCTTGCCATGGAACCCCACAACTCTCCTTCCTGCCAGCCTTTTTTCAATCCGGGAAACTCGCGCGCTTCCAAGACTTGACAGTGGGGCCCATTGCGTGCGAGAAATAGAGTCTCAAGATTAGATTTCACACGCCCGGGGGGTAACGGGGAACTATCATGGTGGATCGTTCCCGACCGCGGGCGTTTCTGCGCGGGGCCGCAGGGGGAGTGCACCAACAGGAATTCTCCGGTGCTCTCCCGCGAAAGGACCTCCCTGATGCATTTCTCCGGTCTATGGCGCAGCAAGGACTTTTTTGAAGGGGATTGCGGGAAACGATGCTGAACCTGAACAACCTTGAGGTGGTCTACAATGATGTTGTTCTGGTGCTGCGAGGGATCTCGCTGGCCGTGCCGGAAAATAGCATCGTCGCATTTTTAGGGTCCAACGGAGCCGGAAAGTCTACAACACTCCGCGCCATTTCAGGTCTGCTGGATTACGAGGACGGGGAGATCAAGAAAGGGACCATCGAGTTCAAGGGCCAGGCCATCCACCGCATGGACGCTCAGGAGATCGTTGCTCTTGGGATCACCCAGGTTCCGGAGGGGCGCAACGTCTTTGCTGAGCTTACGGTGGACGAGAACATAAGGGTGGGCGCGCATACTCGCCGGGACGGCAGAGCTGAGATTCAACGGGACTACAAGATGGTTCTCGGCTATTTTCCGTTACTGCAGGACAGGCTGACGCTGCAGGCAGGCTTTCTGAGCGGTGGCGAACAGCAGATGTTGGCCATAGGTCGGGCCTTGATGGCTCGTCCTTCGTTAATGATGCTTGACGAACCGTCCCTGGGGTTGGCTCCGCGGCTTGTGGCGGAGATCTTCGAAATCATCAAGCGGATAAACAGAGAAGAAAACGTCTCCATCCTTCTTGTGGAACAGAATGCCCTGATGGCCCTGGCCGTCTCCGAATACGGCTATATTATGGAGAATGGAAAGATAGTTCTGGACGGGCCGAGCAACAAACTCATGGAGAACGAGGACGTCAAGGAGTTTTACCTTGGAGTGAAGGAAGACAAGGAACGCAAAAGCTTCGCTGATGTAAAACACTATAAGCGGCGAAAACGCTGGCTGTCCTGAACCGGCGGCCCCAGAGAGGGAACTGGTGACAGCAGATCAACACGCATCGAAACAAGAGAGAGGAACAGGAATCCTTGTGGGTCCCCCTCTTCATACGCGACGGAGGGGGAGGGGGAGAAGACGATCCGACTTCATACAAAGCAACTCAGATATTCGTAAAGTGATGCGGGGCATATGCCGCAATTCCAGGATCGGCAACACGGAAAATGGCATTTCTTGACATAAAGGATGTGTCGCTCAGTTTTCGAGGCATACGGGCCTTGATAGAGGTTTCACTGTCCGTGGAACGGGGCGACCTCTACGCGATCATCGGGCCAAATGGAGCAGGGAAGACGTGCCTGATAAACTGCATCAGTGGCTTCTATAGACAGCAAAGGGGGACAATTCTCTTTGAGGACCGGGACCTGGCAAACTGTCGGCCCGATCAAATCGCCAAAATGGGCGTAGCCAGGACCTTTCAGAACGTGGAACTCTTCTCCCACATGAACGTTATCGACAATATGCTTCTTGGGCGCCACAATCACTTCAGGGCGGGCTTTTTCATGAACGCACTAATGGGCTACCGGGCAAAAGAGGAGACCCGGCATCGACGCAAGGTCGAAGAGATTATCGACTTCCTCGAGATGGAAAAATGGCGCAAGTACCTTGTCGCCAACCTTCCCTACGGCGTGCAGAAACGGGTGGAACTTGGTCGCGCGCTGGTCCAGGAACCCAAACTCCTGCTCCTCGACGAACCTATGGCAGGTATGAATGTTGAGGAAACAGAAGACATTGCCCGTTTCATAATGGATATTCACGAAGAGCTGGACGTCACCATAGTGATGATCGAGCACGATATGGACGTGGTCATGGACATCTCCAAGCAAATATGCGTCCTCGACTTTGGCAGAAGAATAGCCGAAGGGACACCCCTTGAGATTCAAAAGAACCCCGAAGTTCAAAAAGCGTATCTCGGCGAAGACTACCAAGCTGTTGCCAGGGGTGGAGGAGTGCCATGAGAGCGGAGACTCTACCGCACATCTTTCTTTTTCAGGTAAACAAGTACGGCGATCGGGTCGCATTGCGCGAAAAGGAATACGGAATATGGAAAGAAATTTCCTGGAACGAATATTGTCGACACGTTCGTCATTTTTGCCTTGGTCTGACTGAGCTGGGATTTTCAAGGGGTGATCATCTCAGCATTTTGGCCGAGAATGAGCCCAAGTGGCTGTATGCCGATATTGCCGCGCAGAGCGCGGGCGGGGTGGCAGTGGGGGTATATCCCACAAATCCAGCCAAGGAGGCGAAGTATGTCGTAGGCCATTCGGAATCGACCTTCGTGGTCTGCGGCGATCAGGAGCAGGTGGACAAGATCCTCGAGGTTAAAGAGGAACTTCCTCTGTTAAAAAAGATCGTCGTCATGGACATGAAGGGTCTGCGACGTTACCACGATCCCATGATCATGCCCTTCGATGCCGTGGAGGAGATCGGCCGCAAGATGGAGGAACAGGATCCGGAGATGTTCTATCGCACGGTAGATCTCCTCAACCCGGATGATGTTGCCATAATGGTCTACACCTCCGGCACCACAGGGCCTCCCAAGGGGGCCATGATAACGCATCGGAACGTGCTCGACATGGGCGACGCACTCTGCCGGACCATACCCCAGGACGAGAGCGACGAAATAGTTTCCTATCTACCCCTGTGCCACATCGCTGAACGAATGATGTCCGTCGGCCTGCCTCTCTACACGGGAGCTACGGTGAATTTTTCGGAAAGCGTGGACACCGTGACCATGGACATGAGGGAGGTCTTTCCCACGTTCTTCTTTGCCGTGCCGCGCATCTGGGAAAAGATGATGGCCGCCATTACCATCAAGATGAAAGACGCCTCGTGGCTGAAGAAAATGGCGTACCACGTCTTCATGCCCATTGGCCAGGAAATGGCTGATGCGGTTTTGTCCAGGAAGCCAGTCTCGTTGTCGCTCAAGCTCAAGTATGCGCTGGCCTATCTGGTGCTGCTGCGTCACCTCAGGAAAGAACTCGGCCTGTTGAGAGTACGGCTTGCGATGAGCGGCGCGGCGCCCATAGCACCGGAAGTACTCAGGTTCCACCGCTCCCTGGGAGTGGAGGTAGTCGAAGGCTGGGGCATGACGGAAGAAACAGGGCTGGCCACACTGAACGTCCCGGGGGACGTCAAACTGGGAACCGTGGGAAAGAAACTGCCAGGAGTCGAATTGAGAATAGCCCCGGACGGCGAAATCCTCCTCACGTGTAGCCATATCTTCAAGGGGTACTGGAAGGATCCCCAGGCCACTGCGAAGACCATTCAGGACGGGTGGCTCTACACGGGCGATGTAGGGGAACTGGACGAGGAAGGACGACTTACCATAACGGACAGGAAAAAGGAGATCATTATTACCTCCGGAGGCAAGAACATAGCACCCTCGGAACTTGAAAACCGTCTCAAGTGCAGCCCCTACATAAACGAAGCGATCGTTATGGGCGACGGCCGCAAGTACCTGACAGCTCTTATACAGATCGAATACGACAACGTGGCCAAGTGGGCTCAGGAACGCAGCATCGCATACACGACGTTCAAGAGTCTTGCTCAGACTCAGGAAGTGTACGAACTGATCCAGCAGGAGATCAATGAGGCGAACAAAGATTTCGCTCAGGTGGAAAAGATCAAGAAATTTAGGCTACTGGAAAAAGAGCTGGACCATGATGACGACGAACTGACAGCCACATTGAAGCTCCGAAGAAAAACCGTCGGTAAGAAGTTCGGCGAGATTGTCGAGGAGATGTACCGCAGCAGATCGTAGTCCCCGGAGCGCGTGTTCAGGGTTCGCGACTCGAGGTAGTTGATGGCATTTCAGATCCTTATGCAGCTCACCATCACAGGCCTGGCCTGGGGAAGCGTCTACGCATGCATCGCCCTTGGCTTTGTCCTGATATTCAAGGCCACCGACATATTCAACTTCGCTCAGCCCGAGATGATGATGTTGGGCGCTTATCTTGCGTTCACCCTGATAACGATGCTGCAGCTCCCATTTCTTGTGGGGTTTGTTCTAGCTCTGATACTGATTGCGCTCATAGCCGCCCTCCTGGAGATGATGGTCGTAAGGCCGCTCGTGGGGGAGCCGGTCCTGTCTGTGATCATGGTGACTTTGGGACTGGCAAATGTTATTCGGGGACTTACCGGTGTGATATGGGGATATGAGGAGCTTCAGTTTCCCAGCCCATTCCCTGAGGAGCCTCTACGGATATTCGGCGTCGCGATCAACCAGGCCGAGATCTACACCATAGTTGCCACCGGGATACTGCTGCTGATGTTTTTCCTCTTTTTCAAATACTCCGGTTCCGGCATCAGTATGAGGGCGACCGCTGAAGACACCAGGACGGCCTTTCTTATGGGAATCAACGTGAAACGAGTGTTCACCGCCTCGTGGGTGATTGCCGCACTGGTAGCCACGGTCGCCGGTGTTTTCCTCTCCAGCTTCACCTACCTGGAGCCCAAATTGAGCTACACAGGGCTGAAGGCTTTGCCGGCAATCATTCTCGGTGGACTGGACAGCATTCCCGGAGCAATAATCGGAGGCCTTATCATCGGGATAGCCGAGAACCTGGGCGGCTTCTACCTTGCCGACTACCTGGGCAGCGGAATCAACGAGATCATAGCATTCGTGATCGTCTTGATCGTGATGATGATCCGGCCATATGGACTCTTCGGGACCAAAGAGATAGAGCGGGTCTGAAGGGACAGAGTTCGAAGGGATTAGCCGTTTAACGGGAGAAGGACCAGCCTAGTGGCTCGTAAATTTACCGTTTTTTGGGGAGGGGCCAGGGAGGCCTTTTTCGTTTAGCCTCCCCGGAAAACTCTTTCGAGGCAATGCGATGAATTCGGGCTGCAAAGGGAGGGCCTCTCAGGTGGGCTCTTTCCTATCAAGGAGATTTGTGGATAACCATGGCGGTCACCAGATTCTGCATACGTAGTTACACCCAGGATCTGCGGATATTTCCCAGCCCGGCAGCCAAGATAGCTCTTGCCGTCCTTGCGGTGGGCTTACTCTCTCTGCCGTTCATGGGCGGACCCTACGTCTCACTGGTTGCCTGCGCCTGTGGTGTATCCGTGATCAGTGCTCTGGGCCTGAACATTCTGACGGGGTACACCGGTTTGATATCCTTGGGACACGCGGCCTTCATGGGCATCGGGGCGTACACCGCTGCCATACTGGCTTCCAGGGCAGGTTTTCCGTTCCTGGTCGCCTTGCCCGCGGCCGGGTTCATGGCTGCAATCACGGGCCTCGTGGTGGGTGTTCCCACTCTCAGGCTCAAAGGTCTGTACCTGGTAGTGACTACGCTGGCCTTTCAGTTCATCGCGGAGCACGTGATCTACCACTGGGAAGACCTTACGATGGGCGATCGGGGCATGCGCCTGCCCGACCCCGCGATATTTGGCTTCAAGCTCGAGTCGTACGAGTCCTTTTACTACGTTATTCTCCTGATAGCCGTCGTTACGGCCACATTTACCAAGAACCTTGCCATGAGCCGCACAGGGAGGGCCTTCGTAGCGATCAGGGATCGAGACATAGCCGCAGAGATCATCGGAATCCACGTGGCAAAATACAAGATCCTTTCCTTTGTGATCAGCTCCTTCATTGCGGGTGTTGCAGGAGCCCTCTACGCCTATCTCTTACGTCTGATCAACCCGGACCATTTTGTTTTCAGTCAGTCGATCATCCTGATTGCCATGATCATAGTCGGAGGCATGGGGACTGTGGTGGGCTCCATTGCAGGAGCGATTTTCATGGTCCTGCTCCCCGAAGTCTTAAGCGCGGTTTCCGGACCCCTGGCCTCGGCCTATCCGATCCTTGCACCGCGCATCGGAGGTGTATCTGCCGCTGTGTACGGCCTGGTTATCATTTTGTTCCTTCTGTTCGAACCAAATGGCCTCGTCGGCATCTGGATAAGGATCAAGAGGTACTGGAAAACTTGGCCATATAGCTATTGAGTCTGATTGGGCCAATGTTGACCGTGACGGGCAACATGGCATTCACGTTAACGTAATCACAGCAGAAAGGGGAATCATATGAAAAAGAAGATTCTGCGCCTTGTGATCGTGGCATTGTGTGTGCTGGTACTCGGCTCCTTCGGCACTGCTCATGTCAACGCAGAGGTCGGGGTAACCGACAATACGATTCTATTTGGCACGTTCCAGGACATGTCAGGTCCAGCCGCCTATCTGGGTAAGATGTGCACGGCCGCTCTGAGCATCTGGAAGGCCTACGTGAACAAGGGACTGGGAGGCATACACGGCCGGAAGATAGAGCTTGTCGTGGAAGACAACAAATACGACCCGGTGCTTACCAAGACGGCATTTGAAAAACTGGTCAATCAGCACAAGGTCTTTGCGCTGTTGACCGTGTACGGCTCCACTCCTTGCACCGCGATTCTCGAGGATGTCAAGAAAGAAAAGATTCCTGTAGTGGCAACAGCAGCAGCCACTCAAAGGATGTTCGACCCCTTCAACAGGTATATGTTCTGGTACGCGTCCAACGGACAGGACTCGGGGATCATGGCGGTCGATTTCGTTGTCAACGACCTGAAAGCCAAGAAACCAGTAATCGGGATCTGCTACCAGGATGATGAATGGGGAAAGGACGGCCGCAAAGGGATCGAGATGGCCTGCAAGAAATACGGTCTCAAAGCGGTGTATGTTCCTTACAAAAGAGGCACAAAAAACCTCAATGCCCAGGCCATGAAGCTCAAGGCAGCCGGTGTCACCCATTGCTTTTTCGTGGGTTACGCTCCTGTTTACGCGGCCCTGCTCAAAGAAGCCAACAAGATTGGCTGGAAGCCTGTCTTTATCGGTGACTACGTCTCGGTGGACCCGAGGACCTTCATTGCCGGAGCGCTGGCTGATGGCCAGTATCACATCTTCAGTTGGGGCCTACGAAACGAGGGTGGTAAAGGCTGGAAGCAAATGGAGAAACTATTCACTGCCGCCGGTGCACAGAAACTGCTCGCAGTTCCTCTGATGCCCGTGGTCTGGAACCCCTTGATGCTTGTCACCAAAGCACTCCAGGACTGTGGCAGAGACCTCACCAGAGAAAAATTCGTCGAAGCCATCGAGAAGATCGGGGAATTCGACACCGGCGGCATGGGCAAAATCGGATACGGCCCCAAGAACAGAAAAGGCACCAAGTACTACCGAGTACTCAAAGCTGATGCAAAGAAGAAGGATTTCTTCCCCGTTACAGACTGGCGAGAGCCGAGCATGGTCTGGGGAAAAAGATAGATAAGAGTTTTCAGAGGAGGTCCTTTTCGCAAAAAGGGCCTCCCACCCATACTTTCGCCACCTCTGTAAGCTCGGCCCGTTCAACTGGCTGCCGCAAGCAGGACTGGGGATCGTAACACCCTAATCGTTTCAGATTTCTCCTGTCGTCCCGACAGAACTCTTCTGCTGTTTTTGTTGGGCAACGTCAGCCCGGTGGGGCTCAAGAGCGGTCTACGGAGTCCGCCACGTTCGGGGCTCCTTCAACTCCCACGCCAACTTCTCTGCCTTGAGAGCTCCACAGGTCAAACCGTTGCGGACAAGACTCTTGGCAAGGACTATAAAGCGCAGAGCAAACAGTTTGTCGCCTACTTCAATGCGGAGGTTTATGCCGGCTACATGCCCCGAAAGATATGATTCCCGGCCGCAGGATCCGCGACCCTTCCCCATGAGTATCCTGGCGCGGAGTCCCCTTTGGAAGGTCTCCCCGGTTGCAGACCTGTGTGATATGGAGTAAAAAAGGAGGGAATGAGGAGGTGAGTGAGCATGAACGTCTTGATCCTTTACTACTCGAAGACCGGTAATACGCGTAAGCTTGCTGAACACGTGAGGGACGGCGTCAGTTCGGTCGAAGGCGTTGACGCCCTTATGAAATCCACCCAGGAAGTGACAAAGGAAGATTTTGTCAATGCGCAGGGAATTATCGCGGGTTCGCCGGTGTATTTTGGCATAATGGCTGCTGATCTGAAGCGGGTCTTCGATGAATTCTTGGGAGTGCGGAAACAGATGGAGGGTAAGGTGGGAGCCGCCTTTGCCACGTCTTCATTCTGGGCCGGCGGGAACGAGACGACCATATTGTCCATCATCCAGGCCATGCTGATCTATGGTATGGTCGTAGTGGGAGACCCGATGTCGGCCACAGGCCATTACGGTGCAGCCTCTGTCGCGGCACCAGACGAAAAGGATGCCGACACTGCCCGGAAGCTAGGACGGAGAGTCGCGGAACTCTGCAAGCGCTTGCACTCATAAGGGCCAAATCCGATGGTAAATTCGTCTGGTGCTATAAGGGTGAGCCCGGGGATCCTACTTATCCCCTGTCAGTACTTTCAGACCCACAGCTCTGTCGGATAAAGCTCACCACCACCGGAGGCTTTCTTCAAAACATACATTATGTGGACTATGGCAGAGATGCTGTCATCTCCAAAGGGAGTTAGTACACCCCCCTGTAACCGTTCATTCACAAGCGGGCGTTGTCATTGCGAGGAGCGGCGCGAAGCAATGACAGTCGTAGAAACAGATGGTCTCCCCTGCGTGACTGAATGGTTACACTCTCCTGCACATCCCCATTGACAATGGAGGATGCAGTGCTGTACGCTCAATGGCCTGATCCAATTGTGCGTTTTCGAGCAACGCGACGAGGCCTGTGTTGTCCGTGTGCGTGCTTGGCACCCATGCTGGGTGTCATGGGGGCCACGGAAATCTCCCACCGAAGGGATTCCGGGCCAATCGCCTCGGGATGGCCTGTACCGGCCCATGGGCTGTTCGTTATCAGGCGGCCGTCGGATGTGGTGACCACATGACAGGTGTTGGGGTACGGGAGTCTTTCAGTCTTACCAGTGTGCTGCTCGCTGCCCTGGTGGTGCTCACCGGTATTTTGGGGGGATTGGGAGCAGTACTCTTTCGGGGGCTCATCGACCTCGCCCGCAGATTGATCTACTTCCAGGCAGGTGACTTCACGGCAATAGTACCTCTTGTTCCCGGTTGGCGGGTCGTTATAGGCCCTGCAATCGGCGGCGTGATTGTGGCGCTTGTAGTGTATCTGTGGGCACGCGAAGCCAGAGGTTCCGGTGTCCCGGAAGTCATTGATGCGGTGGCCCGTCAGGGAAGCGTCATGCAGTCGCGCACGATCGTCGCAAAGGCGCTTGCATCGGCCTTCTGTATCGGCTCCGGTGGTTCGGCAGGGCGAGAAGGGCCGGTGATCCAGATCGGCGGCGCCATCGGTTCGGTACTCGGGCAACGGTTCAACCTCTCGTCGGAGGAGCTCCGCGTGCTGGTCGGCTGTGGTGCCGCGGCGGGCATCGGAGCCACGTTCAATGCACCCATTGCTGGGGCCATCTTCGCCCTCGAAATCATCCTGGTTGACTTGAGCTTGTCCACCGTCGCACCGGTCATGCTTGCGTCTGTCCTCGGCACAGTGGTGTCTCGTGCCATCCTCGGGAACTATCCTCTGTTTCAGGTCCCATCGTACCCATGGTACTTCGCGGAACTGCCGTCGTACCTCATTCTGGGCGCAGGCGCCGGTCTGGTGGCGGTGTCGTTCACTCTCTCGGTCCACAAGATGGAAGAACTGTGGAATTCCGTGCCAGTTCCCGGATACTGCACAGCGGCCGTAGGGGGTCTCATCGTCGGCGGGCTCGGTCTGTACGTACCCCAGATCATGGGGCTGGGCTACCCGTCCATCGAGAGGATCCTGCGAGGGCAGGAACTCGGCAGTCTTATCCTGCTGATGCTGCCGCTCAAGATCCTCGCCACATCCATAACGCTTGGGTCAGGAGGCTCCGGCGGCATCCTTTCTCCCTCGTTCTTTTTCGGCGCAGCTTTTGGCAGCCTCTTCGGCATGGGGATGAATGCAGCGTTTCCGGAGCTCGCTGCACCCCAGGGCGCGTACGCGCTCGTGGGCATGTGCGCCGTGGTTTCGGGCACGACGCTTGCGCCCATGCAGGCGGTGGTCATGGTGCTTGAGATGACCAAGGAGTACCAGCTGATTCTGCCGCTCACCCTCTGTTGCGCAGTCTCCACGTTTGTGGCCTACCAGATCAAGAGACAGTCAGTCTATACCCTCAAGCTCGCGCGCCGGGGCGTGGACATCGAAGCCAGTAGAAGGCGTACGGGATGAGAACGGAACAGCTGGACTAGCTGGACTGGCGTGCACTGGCCGAGGAATGGAACGTATACGACTGCGCTTTCAAACGAGAACCTGGTGAGCGGCTGTGGTTGGGACGCTGGTTCACTACCATTGTCGCACAGCCGTCAGATCTTCGTTCACCAGCTTCCCAACCCGCCGCGCTCGCCATGTTCCCCTTCTGAACGGGCATCGGTATCAGCCAGGTATCAACTGAGCGTGTGGCCTTTCACGTGCTGCATTTCCCTGCAGTCTGGTAGACCATGCCTTCAGCCAGGCTTTTCAGCAATCCCACAAAGGTGAGGCTCCAGGCCAATAATGCAAAGTAAATAAAGTAGTGCGGAATGATTGACAAGAAATCCATCCCCGGAATCATAGCCAGGTGCGCCGTGCACGTGGTGTACATACCGAGTGGGAACACCATGCCCCAGTGCTCGGGCGTGTATGCGAACTTCACGCGCATAACCAGGTACCGCCACGCGCCGAGCGCTAGCAGCAGCGGAATCCACCAGGTTGCCGTGGCCCACAGAAAGATGGTGAACCCCAGGATAAATGGCTTCAAGGTGTGGAGAAGTGGGGAAACACTGCCATGCTGAAACAGAACGGCACCGGCAAGGGTACTGATGGCAACCGCTCCCATGTTGATCCAGTATGGGGAAGTGAATGCTTCCGGGGCCAATGGGAAGAAGAGTAGACGATAGGATATCAGCACGATGACGATGACGTATAACATCACCCCGGTAAGGAACATGCAGAGCGAAAAGAAAAAAAGCTCCTCGCGATACGAGGTAAATCCGGGAGCCAGAAGATCGCTCAGTATGGCTACTCCTTGCGTGCTGACGATTGACACGAGCCACGTCCCGTTGATGCCCTCTGCCAGAGAAGGCTTCTCGGGTCTCACCACCAAAGCGGCAAAGACCAGGTAGATTAAGATCGCCCAGAGAGCTATACCCAGGCACAGGAGACCGGTCGCGACCGCAAAGGCCTCGGAGAGAATGACATACTGACTACCAAGGATACAGGTTCCGGCTACTACGGTAAAATATCCCACCCCTTTGGCATGGTTGGAGAGATCAGAGAGAAAGTGAGCCGGAAAAAACACGATTCGGGTTACCGTGAGAATCCACAGAATGATGTACAAGAGCGTGTTCAGCCACAGTAAAGAGGGGCCGAGATAGGGTAAACCAACCATATGGGATGCTATGGACACGATGCCGGTTGCCATGACCATGGCAAAATACGCGGGAGAGAGTTCTGCAACTGCTGTCCAAAAGGTGTTCGAAGGATTTCTGCCTCCTCCACTGGCCGTTCCGCTATACTGAGATTCCTGCACCACCGTGCTCCTCGTTCAATGACTTTGCCCACATGCAGATGTTCACTCGCCGCACTGCACCCATTTGTCCCGGAGCTTCTGAAGCGTCAACAGACCTTGACCTCCCTTCGGCGAAACACGATGTACCGTCTGAAAAGATAGGGTATCGGGACACTCCAAATGTGCACCAGGCGGGTAAACGGGGAAAAGGCGAGTACAACCAACGCAGCCAGCACATGAATCTTGTAGGTCCAGGGAATCGATTCCATCAGGTGAGGCCGGGGCGCAAGAGTGAGTATGCTCCTGATCCATGGAGCGACGGTCTGCAGTACGTCACAACGCGGAACCCAGGTGTTGAAGGTACCCAGCGCTACGACCGCGAACAAGAACACCACAAGGACAAGATCGTTTAGCGAAGAATTCCTGGCAATCCTCGGCCTTCCCACTCGACGAATGAGTAGGAGAATAAGGCCGACCCCAGCCATCAAACCGACAATCTTGCCCACGAATCGAGCGACAAAATCGTGGAGCTCGGCCGAAATCCCTACCTGGGTAAGGAACCACTGTGGCGTGAGAAGGCCGGTAAAATGACCGAGAAAGGCCACGATGATTCCCCAATGGAAAACCGTGATCCCGTACCGCAGGCTTCGCTTGTCAAGGAGTTCACTGGATTCTGAGTTCCAATGGTACAGGTCGGTGAAGTAGCGGTAGAGATGGCCGACGACGAAGATGGTCAGCGCGACATAGGGAAAAATGAGGAACGCAATGGTATTGAACGAGTACATCAGGCATCTCCCTCGATTGAGCAAGCCTCCCGCCAGTGAGCAATGCTTTCGACCAATTCGGCGTAAGGGCTTTGCGTTTGGTGAAGATTCAGTGCCAGCACCCGCACCGTCGGTCCAATCCTTTCCCACAGTTCCACGGTGGTTCTTTCCGGTGCCAGGTACATGAATTCCAATACCATGGGCAGAAAATCCGGCAACTCGCGACCCGCAGGATCGAAGCCCGCATCCTGATAGAGTTGCTTGAAACGCGCCATTTCCAATCCCCTTTCGTTTCCCGGGGTATCGCTGTGGCACGTCAGGTTAAGGGACGCGGCAGGATGAAAATCAAAGGTTCGGGTGTATTGTTCCTGCAAGCGGTAAAGAGGATTGGTACCGAGATAGTCCAGAAATTCTCGGCACGCGCTCTTTGCACGGCAGTTGGGCATTTCATCGAGCACGGAGCTAAGTTCCGGCAGGGAATGGACTAATCCTTCCTCGGGATAGTCCAGGAGAAGAGACAGCACTTTGAACAGTCTCCTCTGAGCCGCAGGCATAAGACCGTCTGATCTCATAGTGCCCCCGATCCACCTTCCGGAAAGCTGACCGCGCCCTTGAGCGTGAAGAGATCGTCCGTGTTTTCCCGTTTGACCGTCGGTATGACGAACCTTTCATAATACTTGGCAATCGCAAGGAGGCGGTACATATCTTCAGCCATGGCCGTACTCAGGCCCACAGCCTCCAGTTTTTGGGTGTCCGGCCGTCCTTTTACCCGACGAGACCGGGTGTAATGCCTCAGCGCCATCAGCCTCATGAGGGCAAGGCGTACCGGTTGCTCGTCGCCAGCGCAGAAAAGATTTGCGAGATATCTTACAGGTATGCGTGACGCGTCGATGGAATGGAAATCCTCCTCGGGTTCCGCAGATGCCGAGATCAACGGGCTCAACGGTGGTACGTACCAGACCATGGGAAGCGTTCGAAACTCAGGGTGTGGCGGGAGCGCGAGCCGCCACTCGACGGCAAGCTTGAAAACAGGCGACCGCTGTGCAGCCTCAATGAAGTTCTCCGGAATACCCTGGCTCCGGGCTTCCGAAATCACCTCCGGATCATGAGGGTCCAGCAGAATGTCAAGGTGCGTACGATACACTTCTGCGTCATCGCGAGTCGCGGCAACGTCTTTGATGCGATCCGCGTCGTACAACAGTACCCCCACGTACCGAATCCTGCCCACACAGGTTTTGGAACAGAGTGTCGTCATGCCTCCCTCGATTCGAGGGTAACAGAACAGGCATTTTTCAGACCGTCCTGCATTCCAATTGAAATACACTTTCTTGTACGGGCACCCTGACACGCAGTACCGCCACCCACGGCAGGCTTCCTGGTCTACGAGCACGATGCCGTCCGCGTCCCTCTTGTACAATGCCCCGGAAGGGCACGATGCTACACACGCGGGGTTCAAGCAGTGCTCGCACAGGCGCGGCAAATAGAACAGGAACACATTACGGAATGACAGATAGGTCTTTGCATCGAGGCCCTGAAAATCAACATCGTCCATTGCCGTCGTACCGACCCCTGCCAGATCGTCCTCCCAACTGGGACCCCATTGCGCTTTCATGTACTCACCAGTGAGCAGAGACTTCTGTCGTGCGGTCGGCTGGTGCTTGAGTGACGGGCTTGCCACAAGCTTTTCGTAATCATAGGTCCAGGGTTCATAATAATCGTCAATGGCCGGCAGATCCGGATTGTGAAAAATGTTTACCAGCTTTGCGACTCTACCGCCTGCTCGCAAGACCGGTTTGTCTCCCCGGGAAATCCAGCCTCCACGATACAATTTCTGGTCTTCCCAGCGACGCGGATAGCCTACCCCCGGCTTTGTCTCCACATTGTTGAACCACATGTATTCGGCTCCGCTCCGATTGGTCCAAACGTGCTTGCAGGGAATGCTGCATGTATGGCAGCCAAGGCATTTGTCAAGATTGAGCACCATCGCCATCTGCGATTTAATCTTCATACCACGTCACCTCCTTGGCCTTTCGCACCACGATGAGACTGTCACGTTGCGATCCCGTGGGTCCGTAATAATTGAAACCATAGCTCAGATGAGCATACGCTCCTATCATGTGAGTGGGTTTCACCGATATGTGTGTGACGCTGTTGTGCATCCCTGCCGTTTCGCCGGTGACCGGCGATCCGGGTGTGTCATAAGTCCTTTCCAGCGCGTGGTACATGAACGCCTTCCCTCTCGGGATACGGTGACTCACCACGGCTCTCGCCGACATCAGGCCGTTCACGTTGAAGCACTCGAGCCAATCGTTATCCTGAACTCCCATGTCCGCGGCGTCCTCATCGTTTACCCAGATGACTTTGCCTCCGCGGAACAGGGTCAAAAGCTCAGCGCTGTCCGAGTACGTGGAGTGAATCGACCACTTGGAGTGAGGCGTAATGTAGTTGAGGACCAACTCTTTTCCTCCGCGAATGCCCACATCGACCGTTCCGAGAGCGGCGAAATCGATCGGAGGACGGAATATGGGAAGACCGTCTCCAAAGGCGAGCATCCATTCGTGATCCTGATAGAATTGAGCGCGACCGGTCAACGTCCGGAACGGCAGATTCTCCTCGATGTTGATCACGAACGCCGAGTATCGACGGTCCTCTGCATCGATGCCGCTCCAAACGGGAGAGGTGAGCACTTTGCGAGGCTGTGCAACAAGATCGTTAAAGGTCATCCGCTCTCCCTGCCGTTCCCGGCTCAGGTGCTTGAGTTCCAGCCCTGACTTCTCCTCCACGATAGTCCACGCCTTCACTGCCACGTTTCCGTTCGTCTCCGGAGCGAGGGTGAGAATGGCCTCTGCCACGTCCCGATTGCTCAGCAATTGCGGCATTCCCTTGGTCGGCCCATCCTCGCGCACGATCCCGAGCTTACGCTTGAGCACTTCGTACTCCTCCGCCGCATTCCAGAGCACTCCTTTCATTCCTATGGAGGCGTCGGCCACCAAAGGGCCGACCGATGTCATCATGTTGTGCACGTTGGGATAGTCTCGGGTGAGAACGGTCAAACGCGGCAGACTCTTTCCCGCGATTGCTTCTGTCTCTCCCGTCTTCCAGTCTCTCACCCGCGGTTGGGACAACTCATCAGGAGTGTCGTGCAGCAAGGGCACAGCCACCAGATCCTTGCGTACGCCCAGATGTTTTGAAGCCAATGCGGAGAATTTCTCCGCAATCTCCTTGAAAAGCTCCCAATCAGGCTTGGCCTCCCAGGGAGGATCGATGGCCGCATTGAAGGGATGAATAAAGGGGTGAAGATCGGTGGTGCTCAAATCATAGTTCTCGTACCACCCCGCGGCAGGAAGCGCCACGTCCGCATATAAGGCACTCGTAGACATGCGAAAATCGAGCGTTACCAGGAGGTCGAGTTTCCCCTCTGGCAGCGGATCAGTCCCAGTGATGTCGCGTGTCCGAGCCGGGCCGGCAGTTCCGAGAACCGAGTTGTGTGTTCCCAAGAGGTGCCTGAGAAAATACTCGTGGCCCTTGCCGCTGGCACCGAGCAGGTTCGCGCGCCACAGAAACAGCAGCCGAGGCCAGTTGTTCGCGTGATCGGGCTCGTTCACGGCAAAGTCCACATCTCCGCTCTTGATGCGTTCGAGCACCCGCGAGACGATCTCTGCGTCTGTAGTTGCTCCGTGTTTCACTGCTTCGTCGCACAGGCCCAAAGGATTGTGATGAAACTGAGGATAATAGGGCAACCATCCCATTCTGACCGCCATGGCGTTGTAATCCGCCGGATGTTCCGGCATGTCTCTGGATGCGGGCGGGAAGGCGATTGCTCTTGCATTCAAGCGATCGTAGCGCCATTGACTTGTTGCGAAGTAGAAGAACGAGGTCCCATTTTGGTGCCGGGGCGGCCTTTGCCAGTCCAGTCCAAAGGCCAGTGTTGCCCATGCGGCCATGGGCCTTACTTTTTCCTGGCCCGTATAATGGGCCCAGCCGCCGCCGTTTACTCCCTGGCAGCCGCAAAGCGTCGTGAGATTCAGGATACATCTGTACGTCATGTCACTATGAAACCAGTGATTCGACCCGGACCCGAGGAGGATCATCGACTTGCCTCGGGTCTGCTCCGCGTTGGCCGCAAATTCGCGAGCTATACGGATAGCATCTTGACGAGGCACGCCGGTGATGGCTTCCTGCCATGCAGGGGTATAGGGCTTGTCGTCGTCGTATCCAACGGCTACGTCCCCACCGCGGCCTCGGTCGATTCCAAGGTTGGCAACCAGGAGGTCAAAGACGGTGGTGACCAGAATCTCTTGATTGTCTCGCTTGATTTTCTTGACGGGAACAGTGCCGATCTTGGATCCTGGTCCCGACGCGTCGAAGACCGGAAAGTGCACCGAGACCCAACCCGCATTGTCTTCCACGTAGCTGAGTACCGGGTCCACGGTCCCGTCTGTCACCGAATCACGTAAATGGAGGTTCCAACGGCCCTCTTCGTTCCAGCGGAATCCTATGCTTCCGTTTGGTATGACAAAGGAATTGCTGACGGAGTCAAAACAGAGGGTCTTCCACTCAGCGTTGTTGCCATCATAGCCCAGGTCCGAGGCCCGCAAGAAACGTTCTGAGACGTAGTCTTGACCGTTTGGCTTCAGAACTACGGCAAAGGGTAGATCTGTGTACGTTTTGGCGTACGTGGTGAAATACTCGACCTGCCGGTCCAGGTAGAATTCCTTGAGCACCACAAAGGTCATGGCCATGGCCAAAGCGCCATCAGTGCCCGCCTTTGCCGGCAGCCAGGTGTCTGCAAACTTGACGTATTCCGTGTAGTCAGGAGAGACCGCGACAGTCTTGGCGCCCCTGTACCTCGCCTCGCTGTAAAAATGCGCATCAGGAGTTCGCGTCATGGGCACGTTGGTGCCCCAGACAATGAGGTAGGTTGACTCGTACCAGTCCGCACTTTCGGGCACATCCGTCTGTTCCCCCCAGGTCTGCGGTGAAGCCGGCGGCAGATCGGAGTACCAATCGTAGAAACTCAGCATCGAACCGCCGATGAGCGAGATAAACCGCGCTCCCGAGGTGTATCCGACCATAGACATGGCAGGGATGGGGGTGAATCCGAAGATACGATCAGGACCGTATTTGTCAATCGTGTACACGAGCGAGGCTGCGATCAATGTTGTTGCCTCATCGTGTGAGACGCGGACGAATCCTCCTTTGCCGCGGGCTTGCTGTATGGCCTTTCGCTTGACCGGATCCTCTACGATGCTTTTCCAAGCGGCGACCGGGTCGGGTTCCTCCCTCTCGACCTCGATTCCCGAGGCTCCTTTTCTCTTTTGCGCGTTCAGAGCGCTCCGCCAGAACTCGATCAGGTTGGAACGAACATAGGGGTATTTCAAACGATGGGGGCTGTAAGTGTACCAGGAATAGGTTGCTCCGCGCGGACAGCCGCGGGGTTCATGGTCAGGGAAATCAGGTCCGGGAGAAGGATAATCGAGCCTTTGTAGCTCGGAGACGATGATCCCGTCCTTCACGTAGACATCCCATGAGCAGGAACCCGTGCAATTCACGCCATGGGTGGATCGGACCTTTTTATCGTATTGCCAGCGTCGCCGGTACAGGTCTTCCCACTGTCGTCCGCCGCAACGGATTTCCGCGTGCTCGTTGGAAACCGCCTCGGTTCCGCAAGAAGACGGATCGCGTGAGCGCAGCCATTTTAGGGAAAACAACGGATGTTTTCGTGCCATGATTCACCTCTTGAGACCGATGAGATCCTTCTCCACGGCTGTGAGGGCCCGAATGCTGATGAGCGTTCACCGCTTCTGTTTTTTTCCCTTGTCGAAAGTCACAGGCGACTTTTCTTACACCCCGATGGCTCCTCTCTCCTTTCCTTGATCGTAAGCCTCAGTGAGCCTCTTTCTCGTCAACGGGGCAGGGCTCCCGCGAGTGTAGCGGGTCAGCCCCTTCGGGTCAACCGCATCCTCCTCGTCATGTCCAAGCTTGGCGCGATCCTGTGGCGATTGAGCAATCGCCAGGCGTCTGGCCCTGCACGTTGACGTTTGAGAATATTAACAAGTGCGGAGCGAGACTGGCAGGAAGCGCTTTTCACTTTGGGCGACGCAAAGCTTTCGAGTTGGGGTTCAATAGACCTCCGACCATCTCAAAGAAACCGGGTATTCCTCTGCTGAAGATCGTCTCTGCCCTGTTGGAAGCGCACCCGATTACGGGGACACCCCCCTCCCCGTATTCCCGGAGCAGGGGGAGAGTATGCTCGTGGACATGGCTTCTCCTTTTGTTCGGATTGCACAGAACCCGAAAAGGGAAGCAATTCCTCTTTTCTTGTCAAAGGATGGTGCGCGATTACGGGACGGACCACGAAATGCCCACGCTCGTGGTCCTGAAAAAGAAAAACCGCCGCGCCAGCGCTGGATAATTTAGCGGATTCTTGATTCTTTTTTGGTGGCCGCCATGGTCTCGACCCCCGAAGCTACTGATTAAGAGTCCGAGCCACGAATTCTGGATCTCGTAATATCAATAACTTGTCGCTTCGCCCGTTGCCTTGACACCACAACAAGCCATAACAATTCACGACTCATTCCCGCAAAAGTCCCGCACGCGGGTCTCGGCAATGCTCCGTCTGTGAATCTTGGCTCCGGAAGGGAGACCGCCGTGACAGGGTGCTACTCCAGGATTCTCAAGTACTGAGGATTGCTAGGAAATATAGGTCATATGGTCAATATCATTGAAAAAGAGACTGTGACCAAATCAGATTAAGTTTCCTCAATTTTCCCCAACTTTCGCTTCCGATGGACACCAGATTTGTTGTCCAAAACCCATAGACCTCCCAACTGTTCTGGCGCCCGAACAGTACATCGCAGCGCACGTGAGACTTCCAACATTGGATGCTCGGGTACTACGCTTGCTTAAATTGAGGCGCTCCCCGCTTACATCGATTCTTGGGCCATTTTTCACCGTCCAAGCAGTCGTCCACGCACCCGCCTGCGTATCCTTTGCAGAAGCAGCCTAACCAATTCCCGGCCAGATAGGTGGGCGTCCGGCCTTCTCTGCAACCCGACATAGGATCGACTTGGAGGAACAGGCAAGAATTGGAATTCGAAACCGACCAGCCCTGTCTGTTCACAGATGAACTCGCTGGCGTACACAAAATCGGCCTCAGATTTTTTCTCAAATACGTAGCAAATACCTATGTGATCTACACGGCTCCAATCTACTACTCTGAGCAGCTCGCGGGAAAGCGGGATGTTGTACTGGTCGGTGCCGACAGTAAGGACGTAGGAGCAGAAGAGAATTCTGTACCCGTTCGCAGCCGCCAAGCCTTCAAAAAAAGTCGAATCGAATCCGTAGTATCCGTTGATGCCTCGCACCATCTGAACTATTATAATAAGTCCTTCCTTCTTACAAAGCCTATGCATCGTTCGGTAGGCTTCACCCACATTGAAGACATGCTCATTTGCACCGAAATCGGTTACAATGTCGAAGCTTCCGTAGAGTGACCGATCCTCAAGAGGGTAGTTTAGGTCCAGTTTTACCGCATTGTGATGGCCGCCAAGATCAATGCATGAATAATTCTCAATACCCAAGAGATTATAGAAAGCCTTGGCTGAACAGCGCGGCGGCTGAGGCCAGTGAGCCAGATTCGAGAAAACGGTTTCGTCATAGTCGGATATGCCAGCGGCGGCCAACAATTCCTTGAAATCATTGAGCGGCAGGTGAAGCTCCTGTGAGCCCATCTCTACACAGCTATTCCGATTTGCCAAAATGCCGCGCTCCCTCAATTCCAGGAGGAGCTTTATCGGGCTCGGCCCTAACCCCATGAATTTGCCTTCTGGTAAGCGATAATCAGTCCGCGGTCTCTTGGTCCCTTTGCATTTCCGGCTCCTGGCCAGTGGAATGGACTGAATAGTGGCAATTATTCCGCGATCTCACAACTCCCGGTCGTTTTGGCCAAAAACAGATGACCGATGGATTTCGCCTGAGAATTAGCGTCGCAGCGCCTCTGAAAATGGTGCGGCGACTCCAATTCCCGCGTTTGTGCCCGATCAGCGGCTCTTTGTTCGAAACTGGAACGTACCATCTTTTCCGATCCAGATCAAGGGCATTTCTTGGTTCATCCGACAAGTGCAGGTGCCGCGATTTCTGGTCAGAGACGGTTCCGGTGAAATCGGGCGGATACGGTCGGGGTTCTTTCTGGACAGGAGGCACCAGTCACGCTCGCACCTGATGGAGCGACAGGAGAAGCCCACTTGCCAGTCGAATATGCCAATGTGGAGTACCCCGTCGTACCCCTCGACCTGCGGACCTTGCAAGAGCTTCTCGGACACAAAGATTTGCGAATGACGATGAAGTATGCTCACCCCGCCCCGGATCATATGAGAAAGGCAGAAGTTTTCGATTCCCCCTCAGTGGAATGGGAGATGGAGATTCTTGATGGACACCATTTGGACACCGAGGGTGATCAGACAGAAAATCAGGATGCAGCGGCCAAGCATAACATCCTGATTACCTGCATAAATCGGTTGGCAGTCCCAAGGGGAATCGAACCCCTGTATCCGCCGTGAGAGGGCGATGTCGGCCATAAGCTACTCTACAGCTTGCCCGCGATTCCCAGCTTTTTCAATCTCTTCCGATTTTATGGGAACAATCTCGGGCCACCGTGTCCCAGAGAAGCGGGCAGAAAATGAGGCCGCCGATCCAGTTGGACGACTCATACCTTTTCCGCGATCCCAGCAAGCTGGGTCATGGTGTGCCTCATGGTCCTTCCGTTTCATCATCGCGCCCATAACCGAAAGAAATCACAGGCACTCCACTCCTGGACCACTACCAGTAGCTATCGTGCGCACCAGACCTCCCCCGACTCGGGTAACCAAATCATGCCGGAGGGCTACCCGGAACCCATAGGCGTATCTGCTCGACGCTGGGGAGCGGGCGGACAAAGATCTTGACAATCCGGGAGATTGTATGATACTCGAACACCAAGCATAAATCATCGATCAACTGAGCGAGTGGCTCTTTATGGAAGACCCGGTTTTCGAATTTAAAATACTCGACACGGTTCACACAAACGATGGAAACCTCACGCAGAGGGACGTCGCAAAACGGATCGGTCGAAGCGGTGCATCGGTGAATTTCGCACTCAGACTACTCGCTGCGAAAGGATACATTAAGATTTCAGGAGCAAATCCTCGTAAATTGAGGTATCACCTCACCCCAACCGGGGTACTCCAAAAGACCATCCTCGCGTACAATTTCCTGAAGCGACAGAGTGCATTGTATGAGGAAGTCCGTAACGGCCTGCTCAAGAAGATTAAAGGCCTCAAGGGGGAAGGTGTTGAAAAGGCGGCGGTTTATGGATGGACGCCCTTTACCGAAACAGCAATATTGTCGCTTATTCTCGAAGGCATCAAGGTGACGGCCATCTATGTGAGGAGCATGGAAGGAGTCGGCCCTTGGCACAGGATTCCCTGTCGGCTCGTAAGCGAGTTCGAGGCGGACTGCCAGGTGCTCCTGTTGATGGAACCTTTAGCTGAGGAACTGGCCGAGGGGATCAGCGTACGAAAGCTGGAGTGCCATCCCGTTCCCTGATCCTTCGACCGTTGGGGAGGGGGGAGACAGGCTAGTAGTGGTAAATAATGGTGGAATAACGGCAACTTGGCCGGTCACCAAGGGGGCGAAGCTTAGGTATTTTCCTCCTATGCGCCCTTAAAGCGTGCGGATCCAGCGGCTAGGCTCCCGCAGTACAGCATTGCTTATTCGTGGTCATTCTCCTCACTTTCTGTCGCGCTCCCACGATTACACTCCCGTAGCGACCTGCCTCCACGAACCCCCTGGAACTCACCCCAGCCACGATTCGGCTCTTGTCTCCGGCGGGGACGACGGTGGGACAGACAGCCACACCGAGCCTTTGGGTGGGTCTCCGGCGGATCAGGCACCGTCTCATCGTGGTGCCCGCCGCGACAGAGGCAGCACATATGGATCGCCGTCGCACATTGGTGCTCAACAGGTACATTCGTCTCGTGGCACAAATCCAGCCTAGGCAAAAGAAGGGCCGGGACGACAAAGGACGGAGCAGATGAAGGTTGTCATTCTAGCTGGCGGATACGGCACGAGGCTCCCCGAGTACACCAATGTGATCCCGAAGCCCATGGTCGAAATCGGGGGCACACCGATGCTGTGCCATATCATGAAGATCTACGCCCATTTCGGGTTCAACGACTTCATCGTGGCCCTCGGTTACAAGGCCGAAGTGATCAAGTCCTATTTCGTGAATTTCAACGCGCTCAATCGCGACTTTACCGTTGATCTTTCCAGCGGAACGGTCAAGTTTCATGACAACAATCCCCTCGACTGGGAAGTCACCCTGGTGGATACCGGCCTCGAAACCTTGACCGGCGGTCGGGTAAAGCGTCTGGCGCCATATATCGGCGATCGCCGATTCTTCCTGACCTACGGTGACGGCGTTGCCAACATAGACATAGGAAAGTTGCTCGAATTCCACAAGTCTCACGGAAAGCTGGTCACAATATCGGTCGTGCATCCCCGCTCCCGGTTCGGTTCGGTGGAGATCGAAAACGGGCAAGTGAACGCGTTCCGGGAGAAGGTCCCGACAAGGGAAGGGTGGGTAAACGGCGGCTTCTTCGTCATGGAACCGGGTGTCCTGGAATACATAAAGGGCGACGCAACAATGTTGGAAATGGAGCCTTTCGATCGCATCGCGCAAGACGGCGAAATGATTGCTTATGAACACGAAGGCTTTTGGCAGGCTATGGATACCCGGAAAGAGGTGGATTATCTCAACGAGCTCTGGTTTCGGGGCGAAGCGCCCTGGAAGGTCTGGTAACGGTGGGCCCCGATGGTGCTGGTGGACAAATTGCCTTCATGTTGCGGTTCGACTCTCGGGGCGTTCGCTTGAATCCCGGTCCGAGCAAACGGGTAAGATGCTATGGCTTGACCAGTTATTGAGAGGAAAGCGATACTATGGAAAAAGACGTGAATTCTCAGATCATGTTTGGCGACGTTTACAGGAATAAGAGTGTCGTGGTGACAGGCCATACGGGATTCAAGGGGAGCTGGCTGGCCTTGTGGCTGGCCAAGCTGGGGGCCAAGGTCACCGGATACGCGCTGCCGCCTGTCGGCGAGAACAGTCACTTTGAAGTGCTGAACCTGAAAAGCCGCATCCGGCATGTCGAGGGAGACATTCGAGATTTCGATCACCTGATGAACGTCATGGAGGAAGCCAAGCCCGAGTTCTTTTTTCATCTCGGGGCTCAAGCACTGGTTCGTGAGGCCTACCGCGATCCCAAGACCACGTTCGACATCAATGTGGGCGGGTCGGTGAACATTCTCGAATCGGTAAGACGAAGCGAGTCAGTTCGCGCGCTCATTTACATCACGTCCGACAAGTGTTACCGGAACGTTGAATGGGAGTGGGGCTACCGGGAGAACGATTTCCTTGGCGGTAACGATCCCTATGGTGCGTCCAAAGGGTGCGCGGAAATCGTCTTCGACTCCTACATGAACTCCTTCCTCTTGAACGACAGCAACGTGAACGCGGCTTCCACCAGGTCGGGCAACGTCATTGGCGGAGGCGACTGGGCAAAAGACCGCATCGTACCCGACTGCATTCGCGCGCTGCAAAAGAATCAACCGATCGTCATCCGAAGTCCGCACTCCACCCGCCCGTGGCAGCACGTTTTGGAAGCAATCGGTGCGTACCTGTTTCTTGGCGGGAAGCTGTACAACGGAACCGACAAGAAGTTGTGCACAAGCTGGAACTTCGGGCCCGACAAGACATCCAACAAGACCGTGAGGGAGTTGGTTACGGAGATCATCGAAATCTGGGGTTCCGGAGAGCTCGTCATTCAGCAGGACCCGAACGGCCCACGGGAAGACACCTGGCTCCAGCTCAACTGCGACAAGGCGTACCACTTGCTCCGATGGAAACCCACATGGCATTTTCCCGATTCTGTCAAGCACGCGGTGGAATGGTACAAGGCCTTCACGGAGGGTGCCAATATGTGGGATGTTAGCGAATCCCAGATCGATCTGTACGTGAAACGCTGGAAAGAGCTGGGGCATGGTTGAAGGCGTAATAGTTTCAACGCTTAAGCAGTTTCCGGACGACCGCGGTAAGGTCATGCACATGTTGCGCTCGACGGACCCGCACTTCAAAGAGTTCGGGGAAATATACTTTTCCATCATTTACCCTGGTGCCATCAAGGCCTGGCACCTCCACAAGAAAAAGACGGGAAACCTCGCGGTTCCCGTAGGGATGATAAAGCTGGTCCTCTACGATCCGCGCCCGGAGAGCCCGACCCATGGAGAGATCCAGGAGATATTCCTGGGACCGGACAATTACCGCTTGGTCACGATTCCGCCGCTGATATGGTACGGCTTCAGAGGAACCGGTTCGGAAACGGCACTCGTAGCGAATTGCGCAACGCGTCCCCATGATGCGGCAGAATCGGAAAGCAAAGACCCTCACTCACCCGACATTCCCTACCAATGGTGAACTGATAGGAACGGGGGCCTTCACTCCCGGCACGTCTCCCGCTGGGAGGAGGCTGGGGCGAGAGTGAAATGCCCGGCACAAGGATATTCTTTTGATCTCAGATCCGTATCAAGCGCACATCAATGCCCGGAAGGATTGGGAGTGACCTTACCACTGAGTGTCATCATGACCGTGTTGAACGGAGACCCTTACCTAGGGGAGGCTGTCTCGAGTCTCCTGGGGCAGACATATCGAGATTTTGAGTTGGTCGTCGTCAACAACGGGTCTACGGACAATACCGCGCACACGCTCCGGTCCTTCGATGACCCACGAATCCGCCTCATCACACTGGAAAAGACCATAGGACGAACCGAGGTACTCAACGTAGCGCTCAGCCAAGCGCAGGGCGAATACGTCGCGGTTCAGGATGCGGACGACGTTTCCATGCCGGACCGACTTGAGAAACAGATGACGTTCATGGCCGACAACACCGAATTGGTCCTTTCCGGCACGTGGTGTGAGCGCATTTCGGGAACGGGAGAGCGGCTCTCATTCTTCCGACCGCCCCCAAGCCATGAAGAAATCGTAAACGGTTGCGCCATCGAGAATCCTTTTGCCCATTCTTCGTTAATGTACAAACGTGAGATCGCGAACAGCCTAGGCGGATATCCATCGCAGTTCGCATACAACCAGGATTTCGCCCTCTGTCTGAACCTCATTCGCGGTCACAGGGCAGCCATCCTGCCCTCCGTCCTCGTGAAAATTCGCGTACATCCGGCTCAGGCGACACGGGCCCCTGAAATGGCATCCAGGCGCATAAAGGAAGTGTTCGAACTGCTCGTGTACGCAGGTCTTCATCCAGACGTGTCTCCTGAGCTGAGGAGGTCCGGGAAAGCGAAGGCAACGCTGATGAGAGCCCAGTTGCTCTCCGATGAAGGACTCCAGGCCGAGGCGCTCTCGTGGTTGGGCAGGTTTTGCATGCTCTATCCAGACGTCTGGGCCTCCGATCCCCGCCAGTGGAAACACATTGCAATGACCTTTGCGGGGCGACGGGCTCGAAAACTTGCCTCAAGGGCGAAAACCCGCCTTCGCCCGAAGACCGCCGGTTTTGCGTCACACCCGTGAGGGCCTGTGGCGAAAAGCGACGTCCGGCAGGTTGTTGGTGCTGCTGCTCTGACCGGTATCTGTCGCTCCTCCCGGCGCATGGTCACTCCCGACGACGGCTGCAGGCAGGGGTGGACCAAGCGCGCGATCGAGCCCGTACGATACGAGTGACGCGTTGCATAGGGAAGATGAGGACAAGGACGTGGGGCTCCGAGAATAACTGAACGCCGTGAATGACAATGTGATATGTAGGCTTTGCGGATCCCAAGAGGCCTCACGAGTCCAGGTTGGTGTTCGCCATGCACTGGAGCTAGAGGTGTACCGTTGTGAGACCTGCGGCTTCGTTTTTCTCTGGCCTCTGCCCGCTGAGGAGGAACTCAGGCGTTACTACATCTCGGAGACATATCGAAGAGAATATGCCGACGCGTCAGTGGATGAGCGATACAGGACGGACCTAAACGAGGCTCGAACGCGAGTAAGCCGCCTCCTCAAGTTGCTGACGCCGGATGCCAGGCTCCTGGAAATAGGCAGCGGGTCTGGGGCGTTCCTCGACTCGGTCAAACCGTACGTGGGGTACGTTCAGGGGGTGGAGCCTGATCAGGCATCTCGAACGTGGATAAAAGAACACCTCGGAATGAAAGTTTCACGGGACTTGGCTGAATTGGCCGGTGAGGGCTACTACTTCGACCTGATCGTCTCTTTTCACGTGCTGGAGCATATACTCGAACCTGTTGAATTCCTCAAACGACTATCGCAACTCTTGCTACCGGAGGGCAAGCTCGTTGTCGAAGTCCCTAACATTGACGATGTACTCGTATCAGTATACCGCGTCTCTGCATATCTGGGATTCTACCACCAGAAAGCCCACCTCTCCTATTTCTCGAAAAGCACGCTGGCCTTGGCACTGGAAAAGGCCGGGTTTTCGGGTGAAATTGTAGGAATACAGCGGTACGACCTGAGCAACCACATCACGTGGATGCTGAAAGGTAAGCCAGGAGGAATGGGACGGTACAATTCGGTTTTGGGTCCATCGGTAAACGCTGCCTATGCCGATTCCCTTATCAGGTCCGGGTGTTCGGACACCATTTTGGCTATTGCCGGGAAAACTGATCTGGAACAGGGAATAGGCTAAGCAGTCCCAAATAGGAGGTATTGGTCATGAGCGATCCATTCGCCTTTGCCACGGAGATGGTTCGGAGGCATCCGTGGCCTATCGCGCGACATGTACTGATAACCGCGGAGATAGGGATCAATCACAACGGTGACCTGAAGATCGCCAAGCAACTCATTGATATGGCCAAAAGGGCCGGCTGCGACGCGGTCAAGTTCCAGAAGAGAACCATAGACATCGTCTATTCCAAGGGGATGCTCGACTCCCCCCGAGAGAGTCCCTGGGGGACCACTCAGCGAGAACAGAAAGAGGGGCTCGAGTTCGGCGAAGCGGAATACGATGAGATCGACGCCTATTGTCGGAAGGTCGGTATCGACTGGTACGCCTCCGCCTGGGACGTTCCGAGCCAGCATTTTCTCCGCAGGTATGATCTGAAGTACAACAAAATTGCGTCGGCCATGATAACCCACGCGGACCTGCTCGAGGCCGTGGCTGAAGAGGGGAAGCCGACATTCGTTTCGACGGGGATGAGCACGTACGAACAGATCGATGAAGCCGTTTCGGTCTTCAAGCGCCATGACTGCCCCTTCGTTCTCCTGCACTGCATCTCCGAGTATCCTGCCCCCGAGAACGCCTTGAATTTGTCGTGCATTCATGAGCTGCGTAACAGGTACGGCTACCCCGTCGGTTATAGCGGCCACGAAGTGACGATGATTCCGAGTGTGATAGCAGCCGTCATGGGCGCCGTGTCCGTGGAACGGCACATAACACTGGACCGCGCGATGTACGGGAGCGACCAGTCCGCGTCGCTTGAGAAGCGAGGTCTGGAACTCACGGTAAGCTACATTCGCACAATCCCTGCGGTCGTCGGCGATGGGGAGAAAAAGGTCACTGAAACGGAACAGGCTATCGCAGAAAAGCTCCGTTACTGGGGGCCGTTCTTCGATTTGCCGGACCCGAACAATACTTGAGTCTCCCACATGGTGAAAGAGCCTGAAGTTGTTCTGATAATTCAGGCGCGGATGGGATCAACCCGACTGCCGGGAAAGTCGATGATGGACTTGGCGGGCGCACCGCTCATAGGCAGGATTCTCGAACGAGTCAAGCGGTGTCGCAAGCTGAGTCGCATAGTCCTGGCAATCCCGGACAACCCCCGGGACGACGTCCTGGAGAAATTAGCAGTCGACTACTCCGTCCTCGTGTTTCGGGGTTCGGAGCACGATCTGGTCGATCGGTACTACCGAGCGGCAAGGGAATACGAGGCAGACATCGTCGTTCGCCTCCCCGGAGACAATCCCGTGCCCGAGCCCTCTGAGATCGATCGCATCATTGCGTACCATCTCACCGGTGCGAGTGAATTCTCGTCAAACCTCGCCCAAGTCTTCGGCAACGGTTATCCCGACGGGATCGGCGCGGAGGTCTTTCATGTGAACGTGCTTGAAGAGGTATGGCGCGGGGACGGGGACCCGCAGAAGAGAGAGCATCCTCATCTGAACTTCTTCGATTATGATACTCAGCAGGCCGTTAATCCTGCCCGCTACCGTGTAGGAACCGTAGAGTGCCCGGTCGAGTTCCGGCGTCCCGATTTGGTGCTCGACGTTAACACCATAGAACAGTATCGGTTCATGGCCCGACTTTACGAGGATCTCTACCCCGGCAATCCGAAATTCCATATCACCGACATCATCAGATGGTATGACTCCGGTCACGGGGGACGGTCTTAGGCTCCCCACGAAAACGGGGCATCGCAGCAAGTCGACCACGTCTTCGGAGGATCGTAGCCCCCCGCGCGCCCAATCTGACGAGGAAGCTCTATGATCTATTGCTTCGACATCGACGGAGTAATCTGCACAAACACTAACGGGGAGTATCTCAGCGCCGAGCCGGACCAGGCTGTCATTACCCAAGTAAACAGGCTCTATTCCGAAGGCCACGAAATCCTTCTCTATACCGCGCGGGGCGCAACCACTGGAATCGACTGGCGAGAAGAGACGGAACAGCAAATGAGACAGTGGAACGTTCACTATCATCGGCTGTTCATGGGCAAACCCACCGCGCACGTGTACATCGACGACAAGGCCATAAACTCCGAGGATTGGAAGCGTAACGGTTTCCGGGCGAGTCCCGGATCGCACGATGACTCGGCAGCCTCCTGAGGGAATGATGGGTGATACCCCCCGACGTGTCGTCTATTTTAACGGCGAATTCGTGCCGGAGCGAGACGCTCGTATCTCGATTTACGATTCGGCCCTGATGTTCGGAGACATGGTCTTCGAGATGACCAGGTCATTCAACAAGGTGCAGTTCAAGCTCCGCGATCATCTGGAGCGGCTCTACACGTCGATCAAGATCGTTCACATTCCCGTGGCCATGACGATCGACGAGATGGAGAAGGCCGTCCTTGAGACCATCGAAGTCAACGAGCCCGCGTTTGCCGCGGACGATGAGCATAGAATCATGATCGACGTTTCCCGGGGGCTCCTTTCCCTGTATGACGGTGCCGTGGACATTCCGCGCGGACCGAACGTCGTCATTGCGGACTTCCCTCTCCGATGGACCGTCGCGGGAATGGGCCGCCTCTTTGATCACGGGATAAATATGGTGATCCCGTCGCAAAGAGCCATACCCGCAGATTTGCTGGACCCGAAAGTCAAGAACCGCAGCAGATTGTTCTACCTGATGGCCAACATTGAGGTCTCCAAGTATGAAGGGGACGATAACTGGGCGCTCCTCCTCGATCCGGACGGGTTCGTCACCGAAGGGACTGGCGACAACTTCTTCATCGTAAAGGACGGAGGCGTAATCACCCCTGAAGGTCGCAATGTTTTGCGTGGGATAAGCCGCGCATACGTGCTTCATGAGCTGGCCCCTCAATTGGGCCTCGCTGCGGTCGAGAAGAACATCGAGCCGTACGACGTGGTAAGCGCTGATGAAGCCTTCATCACAGGGACTCCCTTCTGTATCCTTCCGGTCACATCCCTCGGCCACGTCCCGATCGGGGACGGCCGGCCCGGTGAGATCACCCGGTCGCTCCTGGACCGATGGAGCCGGAACGTCGGTGTTGATATCATCGGACAGATACAAGCATGGGACAAGGGCCGCTCCGCGGCCGCATCGGACTCGCCTTCCCCCTATGCTTTCGGGAAGGGGCGATGAACCCGATCGGAATAATGCAGGGCCGCTTGTCTCCACAGGTCGGAGAGCGAATCCAGGCCTTTCCCGCGCAGACCTGGACCGATGAATTCCCTCAGGCGCGGGAAGCCGGTCTCGATTGTATCGAGTGGGTGTACGAGGCTGAAACCGAAGCGGCCAATCCCTTTCACACGGTCGAGGGCGTTGGACAAATACGCAGCCTCATGGAGAGCTCGGGAGTAGCGGTTTGGTCGATCTGTGCTGACTTCTACATGACCCAAAGACTTGTGGCAAGAGACGGCAAACCACAGGATCAGGTCGTCGAACATCTCTGCGGGCTCCTGGATCGAGCGGGCCTCCTCGGACTGAGATATATCGTCCTACCCTTTGTGGATGAATCGTCTCTGCATTCTTCAGAAGAGCTGGAAGGGCTGCTCGCGGTCATCAGGTCCGTCATCCCCTGTGCCGAGCGTGCGGGAACCGAGATCCACCTTGAGACCGATCTTCAGCCTGCCGTGCTCGTCGACCTGTTGGAGCGTGCTTCACACAGCATGGTTCGCGCCAATTACGACATCGGAAACAGCGCGGCTTTGGGCCGCAATCCGGTCGAGGAGTTGACGTTGCTGGGGCCGCGGCTGGGCAGTGTACACGTTAAGGACCGACTCTTCGGAGGTGGTACCGTACCACCGGGAACCGGGGCCGCCGACTTTGATACCTGTTTCCGAATGATCGCCCAAGTCGGTTACCGCGGGCCCTTTATTCTGCAGGCAGCCCGCGAAGAGGGTCTGGCCGAACTTGAATTGGCAAAGCGTAACCGGGATTTCGTCCGGGCCCACATGGAAAAGGCCTGCCGGGAGAATTGAGGGAATGGACCTGGGACTCGAAGACAGAGTAGCTTTCATTGCCGGGTCGAGTCGCGGCATCGGACTTGCCGTGGCGCGGGCGTTCCTTAAAGAAGGTTCAAAGGTCGCGGTGACCGCTCGAGGTGCCGTGGACCTGGACAAGGCGACCGCCTCCCTGGTGTCGGCCGCGGACAAGGGCCGGGTGCTTGCGATACGGGGAGATATGACCGACCCCGCTGAAATAGGCCGCGCGGTCGATCAGACTCTGTCCACTTACGGCTGCCTGGATGCAGTGGTCGCCAACGTGGGCAGCGGGTCCGAGCCGGGTGGATGGGATTTGAGCATGGACACCCTGCACTCGAGTTTCAAGCTCAACCTGGCCGGGAGTCTTGCGCTTGCCACCGCTGTCCTGCCTCATCTGACCGCGCAAGCGAGGGGGAGTCTAACGTTCATCTCGTCCATTGCCGGCTTCGAGGCGATTGACGCGCCGGTGGCGTACAGTACGGCCAAAGCAGCTATACTCAGCGCCATGAAGAGTTATTCGCGGCTCGTGGGGCCGCAGGGAGTTCGCGTCAACGCGGTGGCTCCCGGAAACGTCCTCTTCCCAGGCGGGACCTGGGAACGCAAGCTGGCCGAGCGTCGTGAGTTCTTTGAGGAGTATGTCCGGGCCCAAGTCCCCCTTCAACGGTTCGCGCGACCGGAAGAGATAGCGGACTGCGTTGTCTTTCTTGCTTCTGAGAGGGCTTCGTTCATAACCGGTTCCTGTCTGGTGGTGGACGGCGGCCAGACCCGTTCGCTCTGACGCACGGTGTTTCCTGCGGGCCCGTCAAGGTCTCGAATACATATGAAATCAGTCAGAGAGGCATTTGATCTCAAGAAAAGGGTCGCTGTTATCACGGGCGGTGCGGGACTGTTGGGTCCAAGGCACGCGGAAGCCATCGCAGAGATGGGAGGGATTCCGGTTCTCTGGGATCTGGACGAAGACGCGGCCCGAGCACGAGCAGCCGAGATTTCGAGATCGTACCGGACGAACGCGCTAGGGATCGGCTGTGATGTGACACGGCCCGAAACGATTTCAGAGACATTGCGCAGAACGGTGGAGCAGGTCGGTCCCGTAGAGATCCTGATCAACAACGCTGCCAACAATCCCAAGGTTGAAACGGGGCTGGGGGATTCCCAATGGTCGCGGTTGGAAAACTTTCCCTTGGAAATATGGCAAACGGACGTGGATGTGGGATTGACCGGAGCTTTCCTGTGCAGCAGGGCGATCGGGGCTGAGATGGCGTCGCGAGGGAAAGGCGTGATCCTGAACGTCGCGTCGGATCTGGCCCTCATCGGACCGGACCAGCGGATCTATCGGCAAGCGGGATCCGCGGAAGATCAGCAGCCGGTGAAGCCCGTGACCTATTCGGTGATCAAAGCGGGATTGCTCGGCCTGACTCGCTATCTTGCTACCTATTGGGCCGATAAGGGTGTCAGGGTGAATTCGATCTCTCCGGGTGGCGTCCATGACGGTCAGGACCCCGCGTTCGTCACTCGTCTCACGAACCTTATCCCTCTCGGGCGAATGGCGGACAAGGACGAATACAAGGCTGCCATTGTTTTCCTCGTCTCGGATGCCTCCTCATATATGACGGGTGCCAATCTGGTTGTGGACGGGGGTCGCACGTGCTGGTGACCCGCAAGCTGGCTGAAACGGTGCGAGGCATGGTTTGTCCTTAATCGTACCATCATGGGAAGTTCATCCGGATTGCCTTATCCATGACCGACTGGAACGGCCCTTCAATGATTGGGCAGCGCCGCCTCTCCCGGAACGACCCGTTGTCGTGCTCTGCGAGTCGCAAGAAGAAGTGCTTCACGCTGCCTCGACTTCCGACCTGCAAGCGGATGCGCTGGTGGCCCTTACGCCGCAAGCAGCTTATGAGTGCCGTATGCTGGAGATCCCGTTTTACAAGATCGAAGACTTTTTCGATATTACCGCCTTCTCGGTGGGTGACGAGCCGATGTTATCCCTCCAGAGCCGCTGGTCGGATGCGATCGATTCCTTCGGCCGGGATCGCGTTCCGGAATTTGAGGAGTTAGGCTTTCGTCCTGCAGGCAATTATTTCTACTTTCTGAAGGTTGTCATCGATATGCTGTTTCGCGCCTCCTTCGGGCTGGCACACCTCTTTTCTTCCTGCAGAGACCCGTACGTGATCTCCTACAACGCTGATACCCCGGGGGGCCTTGACGATACGCTCTTCTTCAAGGAGTCCGTGTACAAGCTGATCTTGCCGTCATGCGCTCAAGAGTACGGAGTAGAGCTGACGGTGCTGCCAGCCTGCGAGAAAGGATCCGGGAGAGACGACTATCCAGCGGTGCGGAGGCGTGCCAGCTTCGGTGGTTTTGCCATGGGTGTTCTTAAAAGAACACTGCCTGCGGCGATGACTCGGCACCTTCAGGAGATCAGGAAGCAAGGCCTAAGAAACTGGTTTCTGACGAAGCCCCCCTCGAAGGGATCTCCTGAAATTGTCTGCCAAGGCCCGTACGATGTCGATCCGGTGATGGACCTCGCCCAAAAAAAAGGCTTGAGTGTCAGGCCGCTTGCCGAGGTAATCGCGTCCCTACCGGCTCAGGGAAGCCTGGCCGAAGATCTGCGAGGGAGGCTCACAAATGTCTGGCTTGAGCTCAAGTGTCAGCCCTTCTTCACTGAGCCTTTCCGCTGGCTCGGCATCGATCTTTTCCCCGCGGCCGAAACTCGACTGTATCATTGGTGGCAAAGGATCGTTCCGGCCATGTGGGAGACGTTGATACAGGCCCGTGAGTCCTTTCAGGCTCGTCGTCCAGACGTCCTGTTCATGGCCATCTCCTCAAGACCTGAGGATTTGGGTGCTTTGCAGGCTGCACGTTCTTTGGGTATACCGACGGTAACATTCCAGCACGGCGGTTTCATAGGGAACTGTGAGTACACGATCCTGGACATGACTGATCTGCGCCATGCGGACTATCGTTTCGTTTACGGCAACGGTACCCTGAGCTACCACAGAGAGCGGCAAAATCGCTGGCAGGAGAAGCGCGCCGAGGTCTTGGCCGTGGGGTCCCCGCGTTTAGATGCTCTGCAACGAGCAGCGACCAAACAAAACAAAGTTCGGCGACAACTGGGGATCAAGCCCTCGCAACGGCTGATTTTCTATCTGCCCACGAGCTACCAGCCCGACTGGTACATGGCGCGAGAAGCCTACTTCGGTGTCCCTTACTTCGAACTGCTCACGAAGGTGATCAAAGTCTTCGGTGAGTTCAGCCGCCACAGGTTCGTGTACAAGCCTTTCCCAGAGCGTCCGATGGATCCTGTGGCGGCCCTCGCGAGGGAACTCCCAAACTGTTTGGTCGTCACAGACATCTCCGTGCCGGAACTTGCCCAAGCCAGTGATGCAATAATCGTGGACCTGCCTTCAACCGGATTGCTGGAGGCCCTGTTGACCAGCAAACCGATGCTGGTACTTTCGGACGCTCGCTTTGTCACATTGCGTCCTGAAGCGAGGGAATTACTCTGTAAGCGCGCCGGCCTGGCCGAGACACCCGAGGAGTTTTTTCGGCAGTTGAGGCTCTTCTTGAGTCGGGACGAGTTCACGGAGCTTGAGAGACCCGATCGTTCATTCTTGCGGTCCTACGGTACGCATCTGGATGACGGGCGTTCAGCAGAGCGAGCCTTTGAGGCTCTCCGAAAAATCATGAATGGAGACCTCGGAACGAGTCCAACGGGCCCTGTAGGGACCTGGTAACCCCTGGCAGCAGGTATGTCCTTCTCGTTCTATCGAGAGATCGGGCAGGTTGCTGGATTGCACAGGGAAACTCATGGTCAACGTTCCTCCGAACGGATGCCCGATGGGCGCGAGAACTTGCCTCCAGTTCGAAAGCGCGACTTCGCACCAAGGACGGTTCGTCAGTGCCTACCTGAGCGTCGGCACCTCAAGCGGACACTGAAAGGGGGCGCCCCTGCCGGACTCTCCCACGGAGAAGAAAGTCAGGGTTCCCTCCTCTGAAAGAAGGGGCAGGGGGAGGGTGTCCTCGGAGCAATGCCAAGGCTGGCGGTAACGAAAAGAACCCGGATCAAGCGTATAACAGATGACAATAGGAGCTTTCATTCCTGTCAGGTTGGGGTCCACGAGGCTGCCTCGTAAGACACTGCTGGATCTGGCGGGCAGACTCGCTGTGGAGCACCTGGTAGACCGGATAAAACTGGCCGAATCGATAGATTCGGTGGTGCAGACGCCATCGTCAACAGTGGTGCAATTGTAAAGCGCGACTGATTGGTCGATGCTCACGTTCACATCGTCAGCGGCGAGGAACTGGCCAGATGGATTCGAGTTGGCGCCTGGGCGGTTGTGGACAGGGATGTGCCTGTTTATACTACTGGTGTGCGGTGCGCAGGCTAATCCCACCGGATGAAACGCTAAAGGCCGGGGGCTTGGCCTAGAGCGTTTCATCTCGATGCGGTGGGTTAATAGGCGTCACCATGGATTAACGGCTAAGGGGCGTCGGTCGATGAAAAACTACTTTGTTTGTACCCTCGACAAAGGGGCGGTGGCCACATTCTGCAAGATAAGAAGTACAGGATGTGAGACTCGCCTGCACTTTATGTATGACCATCTTGGAAGTACACGATGGGCGGCGGAGGCTCGCGAAAGACTTCCTTTGGCCTGGATGGATGTAAGTAAGTTCCCCACTCCTCCCTGTAACTCGGCTATGGTCTACCGTTGGGCGTTGCGTATCTGCGAGAGTTCGTTTTATCGATCATTTCTAGACAGGTATAGCGTTCTTTTCGACGTGTCCGAAGAATACCTCAGCGTGGCGTTGCACAAGATCATAATCGATCTCATCCGAGATGACGTGAACCTGGTTGGCTTCAGCCGTAATATTGCACCCGAAAGTGACAACACTTACCTTGTGACGGAAAAGGCCCTATTGGCACTTGTCCGGCGCGATCTTGATTTCGTGGCCGTCAGACGTTCCTGGGCAGGACCGTTACGTCACATTTTGTCCTCAGCAACTAGTGCTATTCTCGGTTGTTTCTTTCCAAGCCGGCTCGAAATAGACGATAATGGGTCTCGTGAATGGATCATTTTTGAACAAGCGTATTCAGATCGGCCGGAAAATCCTGAGTTCATGGTTTTCTACGAGTACCTCAGAAGAAGAGATGACGTCCTGTACACACATGTGCATCGTGGCTCGTGGATGTCTCATTTTCTCGGCCAGGAGAAAAAGCCCATGATGTCTGGTAGTTGGCGTCTGATTGGTCGAGCTGTATCCAAGCGGAAACTGATGGTGTCACTGATGCGGTTCTGTCAACGAGCCCTGGCAAGGTCGGAATCCCTTGGCGTTAAACGGTTGGTGCTGGAACTAAAGCTCTCGGAAATGTATTACATAGGACTCTTCAGACTGTTTGCCCCTAGCTTCTTCCTAAGGGTGAGAGCAGACTATTGTTTCGATCACCCTATTATAACCGGGGTAATAGAAAGTTTTGGCGGCCGGCATATCGGTTATCAGCACGGAAATTACTATCCTCCGTCCGCAGACTCGTTCGCCTTTATCTGCTTTCATGCCTACGGCATCTGGGGGTTGGCCTTTCAGACGGAAGCGTTTTCTGAGTCATGGCCGGTCAGCATTCCCTACCCTATCATCGGCCCGTTCACAGTCAACTGTTGCGAAGACGGACCGGTACAAGGGGCTGTGGATAGTCTGACGATCGGCATCGTTACAACTTCTGTCATCGATGTGGAGTGCAGTGGATATTCCGACTATTTGGAATTTCTCGACGCGTCTTATGCAATCGCGAGCAAACTCGGCGCCACTGTTTTAGTCAAGGAAAAGTGCTACCTCCCTCAAACCGCTGAGGCGGACGGTGCGCTGCAGCGGAAATTCGGCCTGACGGTAAGAAAGATCTTCAGCTCTGCTAATCAAGTGCCCACGAACTTTGTAGTTGGTGTGGATTTCGATGTAAAGGCGGCCGGATACGTTATTTCTTGCAGCGACCTGGTCATAGTCATGCATCATTCATCTGTTGCTTGGGAAGCCTTATCGTGCCGAAAGAGAGTTGTCGTCTACACTAATGGAAAGATTCCTCATTTCTTTGAAGAGACTGCTCCCGATCTGGTTGTCAGGACCAGAGAGGAGCTTGAGGAACGAGTCGACCGGCTCTTGGAAATGCCACAGGCCGACTACGAATGTCTGATCTCTCCACTGTTGGAGAAATGGAGCAAAGAAAACGATGGCCATTTGGCGCAAACGTTCTGGGAAGAGATTTTCAGGCTCTTTGATCGCAGGCGAGTAGCCCCCTGAACCGCTGTGAAGTCTCTGAGGATACATCAGGATTGATTCGCGTAATACCTAGACTTGACATTAAGGGCCCCAATCTAGTCAAGGGTGTTCATTTGGAGGGCCTGCGCGCCCTAGGCAAGCCCGCGGATTTTGCCCGATACTACTATCAAAGCGGGGCTGACGAAATATTTTTTGTAGACACGGTAGCCAGTCTGTACTGTCGCAACAGTCTAGTGGACATCATCCAGAGGACGTCTAAAGAAATATTCGTGCCGATGACAGTCGGTGGGGGGTTGAGGAGCGTTGGTGACATAGAGACGGTTCTCCGCGCCGGCGCCGACAAAGTGACCGTTAATACGGCCGCAATTCGACGCCCGGCACTAATCCGTGAGGCCGCATGGGAATTCGGGTCCTCTACCATCATTGTTTCTATTGAGGCTCAGGAGAAGGGAGGCGGGAAGTATGAGGTCTACACTGACTACGGTAGGGAACCCACGGGAGTAGACGCGCTTGAATGGGCTCTGCGAGTCGTCGAATTGGGGGCTGGCGAAATTATGGTGACGTCAATAGATAGGGACGGCACCGGGAAGGGGTTCGATATCGAACTAACCAGGAAAATCGCCGAAGCCGTGCCGATACCGGTGATCGCCAGCGGCGGCGCAGGAAACTTGTCTCATGTAGTCGAGGTAATACTCCAAGGGCGGGCCGACGCCGTGAGTCTGGCTTCTATGCTTCACTATGGAGTCATCCATTATTGCCAATACGAAGATTCCGATTTTCGCGAGGAGGGGAATATCGAGTTTTTGCGTCAAGACGAAGGCCGGTACACAATAATTGAGCCTCATAGTCTGGGCGAGATCAAGGAACGGCTTGAGCAATGCGGCATTGAATGCCGCCGTCTGGAGGGAAGTACAAATTAGCCGGGCATCGAAATATGGGATAGCCATCGTAGATTACGGCCTTGGTAATCTCTCCAGTGTGATGCAGGCCTGCAATCATGTGGGGCTTCGGCCGATCATCACCTCGTCGAGTACCGAAATCATGTCATCCGCGGCTGTCATTCTGCCAGGCGTTGGAGCGTTCGGTCGGGCAATGGATTCGTTGGAAAAACTGGATCTTGTTGAGGCTTTAATCAAATTCGCCCGCTTGGGAAAGCAGATTATTGGTATCTGCCTCGGGATGCAGTTACTTATGACAGAGGGATTTGAATTCGGGCATCACAGAGGACTAGGAATTATCGAAGGGCAGGCAAGACGTCTTCCAGACTCCAGCGATGGAGATCGGCCGCTTAAATTGCCCCACGTGGGTTGGGACCGTATCCATGCATCTGCCTCTTGGTCCGGGACGCTGCTGGAAGGCGTAGATAACGGGGAATACATGTACTTCGTCCATTCATACATCGTTCGACCCCGAGAGCTGAGCACAGTTCTCTCCACCTCACAATACGGCCACATTGGGTTTTGTTCCAGTCTGAAGAGGCAAAACGTGTTCGGGTGCCAATATCATCCGGAACGCAGCGGACCGGCAGGTCTTCGCGTATACCAGAACCTAATGAGACTGCTTGAATCGACTGATTAGCGAAAAACAGGTTGTCCGCCGGTCTTGCTCACCAAGATTTGACCCTGCGAAGCAGCGGGTACCGGCTTTGCGATCGAAAACCGACTTCGAATCTGTAATACGTATGGAGGGGCTCGACGCCTTTCCTCCGAACACCAATGTGGGGTTGATCTGCTTTGTTGACCAAAAGGCGCTTCAGAGGTGGCCGGCAGGTGATTATCAGTCATGCTCTGAAAACTGCCCGCACCGGCAATGTGCCAAGCGCCCTTAAGCGCTCTCAGTACACAGCCTTTTGAGGCGCCAACAGTAAGATACCCCCGGCTGTCGCGCCTCGGTATCATTCAACTAAAGGAGGGCAAGGGACATGGAACGGCAGAGGGATTTGATTTCCATGTATGGATTACCGGCTGAGGTGAGATATTGCAAACGATGTGTAGTGTCAAACCAGCGGCCTCGGATCACATTCGACGAACAGGGGGTGTGCAGCGCCTGTAGGTATGCTGAGCGCAAGCACATCCAGATAGACTGGGCGGAGAGAGACCAAGAATTGATCGAAATGCTGGATAAGTATCGCCGGAGCGACGGCACCCATGATGTAGTAGTCCCATGCAGTGGAGGCAAAGACAGTGCGCGGGTGGCGCACCAACTAAAATACAAGTATGACATGAATCCACTGACGGTAACATGGGCGCCGCATATCTATACCGCCATCGGATGGCAAAATCTTCAGAACTTCATTGCTTCAGGCTTTGACAACATTCTGGGTTCTGCAAACGGCCTTATCCATCGAAAACTGACCCGCCTGGCATTTGAGCATTTAGGTGAACCTTTTCAGCCTTTCATTTATGGGCAAAAAGCTTTTCCCATGCAGGTCGCCACTCAGTACAATATTCCTCTCATCATGTATGGCGAAAATGGGGAGGTCGAATACGGGGGTGACAGCAAGAATGAAAACAGCCCCACGCATGACCTCGCAGAAGATCTCACAAAGCACTACTTCTCGGGCGTCGGGCCGCTAAAATGGACCGAATATGGTGTGCCGGCCAAAGATCTTCAAATCTACATGCCGCCGTCCTATGAGCGAATGCGGAAGATCGGAGTTGAATGTCACTTCTTTGGCTACTACAAGAAGTGGACTCCTCAAGAGAACTACTATTACGCGGCCGAACACACCGGCTTCGCCTGTAACCCCCATGGTCGCTCAGAGGGGACGTACTCAAAATACGCGAGTTTGGACGACAAACTTGACGGTTTTCACTTTTTCCTGATGTTTATCAAGTTTGGTATCGGTCGTGCCACCTCAGACGCGGCTCACGAGATACGAGACGGTCATCTGACAAGGGAAGAAGGAGTCGGCCTGGTGCGTCGGTTTGACGGCGAATTTCCCAAGCGGCATTTTCAAACGTTTCTCGAGTATACGGGTTTGAGCGAGGAAAGGTTCTGGGAAGTCGTGGACTCGTTCAGATCGCCCCACTTGTGGGAGAGACACAACGGGGAATGGCGGCTTCGGTTCCGAGTAAGCTGAGAACGCCGACCGCGGGTGATGCTGGCTTCCATGACACATCTCAGGTCCGGCAAACCTTAAAGAGGCATAGATGAATTACCGTGAAACGATAAATATGGAGCGGGGAATACGGAGAAGGATGTTGATTCAGTCTTAGCCGTATGGCACCTGGGCCTGCACGGGTTGTGGGGGGGAAGGAACTGCTGCTCTATCACGAGGCGAAGTGTAGCTCTTGTATCCCGCGTAGGATCATAGAACGCAAGCTTGACGATCCTGAAAAAGACCTGAATGGTAGCTGGCCGATTTAATGTAGCTACAGAACGCAACGCTAGATGCCACAGCACTAGGGTCCGGAAACGACCAACTGAACGGTGATCAATTTGTTGCGCTCCACCTGGTGGTCCCGGACACAAAGATAGCGAGGGAGTGGGAGATCAAATGAGCACAGCCTTGGGAGTAGTCCTGGCGCGGGGAGGCAGCAAAGGAGTTCCTCGCAAGAATCTAGCTCCCCTACTGGGTAAACCGATGGTAGTGTACACCCTAGAGCACGCGTTAAGGTCAAAGAGACTAAATCACTTGGTGCTGTCGACCGATGACCGCGATATTGGCCAGGCGGGAGAAGCGCTAGGCGTTCGGGTCGTCATGAGACCTGAGGAAATGGCCACTGACACGGCGCCTATGGATTGGGCTCTGCGGCACGCTGTAAAGGTAATCGAACCGGAAGCAGATAGGATCGATTTCGTGGTAGTCCTCTATGGCTGCGTGCCGGTAAGGAAGCCAGGGATCATAGACCAAGTCATCGAGAAACTGGAACAAACAGGAGCAGACTCAGTGGAAACGTACGCCCCGTATCGTACCCCCCCCCAGTGGGCTTTCACTATAACCGGTGACAAGCCCTCACCGCTCCAAGGGTTCCACAAGGCTGAATATAGGCGCCAAAATCTTGTTGAGGCATATTATCCCGACGGAGCTGTCGTGGCCATGCGCAGAGACGTGCTCATGGCAACGGAGGGCATTCCGGTAGGGTGTGACGACTTCCTCGGCACGGATCGCCGCGCGGTCGTCCAGCAGGCTAACGACACTGTCAATGTGGACAACCTCTCGGACATTCTTTGGGCTGAGTTTTTGGTTGGCATGGATCACGAAGGCAAGGCGAAGGAGACTTCACGGTGAAGGTCCTATTCATCCAGCCACCGCATCATTTCGATGGGAAATCCAGAAGACCTGGGTTCTTTCCCGTGGGTCTCGGATATCTGACGGCCAGACTTTTCGAAGAGGGCCACGAAGTGGAAGTCTTCGACATCTGGGCCCTCCAGCTTAGCCGAGAAGAAGTTGCCCGGAGGATTCCGAGGCTCGATTACGACATCGCGGGGATCACCGGTCTTTCTACGCAGTACAACTATGTGAAGTGGCTGGCCGAGAACCTAAAACTCCACCACGACAAGCCTCTTGTGGCGGGGGGACCGTTGGCGACCTTTTCTCCTGAGCTGCTCCTGGAAAAATCTCCGATCGACTTCTGCGTCATTTCCGAGGGAGAGATTATCTTCCCGAATCTGCTGAAAAACCTCGGGAATCCGGAATCGGTGAGGGGTATCGTATTCCGGCATAACGGGGAGATTGTCAGCACTCCGCCGGAGGATTACATCAAGGATCTCGACTCCCTGGGATTCGCGGTGAGAGATCCGAAGATCTTTGCCACGGATATCTACCTCAAGGAAGGCTACCTGGATGGGCACCCGGACATCAAAGCCATCAACGTCATGACGAACCGGGGATGTCCGTACTCCTGCGACTTCTGCTCGAAAACCTACCGGAGCGTGCGGAGCCGATCCATCGAGCACATCCGTCAAGAGATCGAGATGCTCAAGGAAGAATTCGGCATCGGCGCAATCTACTTCAATGACGAGTTACTCGTGCTGAACAGGAAGCGGGCGTACGAGTTGTGTGCAGCGCTCAAACCCCTCAATGTGCTTTGGATGGGGCAGGCCCGCGTGAACACCGTGGATGAAGACCTCATGCGATGTATGAAGGACGCAGGGTGTGTCGCGGTGGGACTGGGAATCGAGTCGGGCAGCCAACGCATCCTCGACGCGATGAACAAGAAAACGACCGTCGAGCAAAACATTGCCGCGCTCCAGGCGGCCCGGCGTGCGGGCCTTGAAGTCATTGTCCAATGTATCTTCGGATACCCGGGTGAAAATGACGAGACCGTCGCGGAGAGCATCGATTTCTTCCGGCGGGCCGATTACCTTCATCAGGGCTTTTTCGTGCTCACTCCCATTCCGGGAACACCCATCTACGAGCGGTGCAAGGCTCAGGGTGTCATCCAGGATGAGGATGCGTACCTCTCCGGTCTGGATGCGGGCTACAATACCACCCGTGAAGCGCTGGTGAACCTGAGCGACTTCGGTGTGGACGAGTACTACCGAAAAAAGCGCTGGCTCGAAGACCACATCCTTTTTAGCTACTGGCTGCGCCACCCCTTTGCACGGATTGTTGCACGGGACTCGGAAAATAACCTCAAGCCCGTCCTGCTCGGCCGCGAAGTGCTGCGAGCGACCTTCAGAAGATGGACCGCTTCCGAGACGGGATCCTGATCACCATGGCCGATACGGCAAAATCGATTCACATCGGAGACAGAACCATTGGGCCCGGCGCGCGGACATTCATTATTGCGGAAGCCGGGGTCAACCACAACGGTGAGGTGAGTCTCGCCCGAGAACTGATCGATGTTGCCGCGGAAGCGGGAGCCGACGCGGTCAAGTTCCAGTCCTTCAAGGCGGAGCGTCTGGTAACTCTCGACGCTCCCAAGGCTCAATACCAGATCGAGGCGACCGGCGCGACGCAGTCGCAACTCGAGATGCTCAAGGCCCTGGAGCTTAGCCCGGAAGCGTATCACGACCTCAGAGATCGCTGTCGACAACGGGGCGTACTCTTCCTTTCCAGCCCCTTCGACGAGGAGAGTGCGGATTTCCTTGACGATCTCGGGATTCCCGCTTTCAAGATTCCGTCCGGCGAGGTAACCAACTTCAGATTGCTGGAGCACATTGCCAGTAAACACAAGCCTATTATCATGTCCACCGGAATGTGCAGTCTGGGAGAAGTGGACGACGCGGTGCGGCACATCCGCAGGGCGGGCGGGACCCAACTGGTGCTGCTCCACTGCGTCTCTGCGTATCCCGCGGACCCCGCGGAGGTCAACCTTCGCGCGATGAACACCATGGCCACTGCGTTCGGGTTGCCAGTGGGATTTTCAGACCATACCCCCGGAACGGAGGTGGTCATGGCCGCTGTGGCGCTGGGCGCGGCCGTGATCGAAAAGCACTTCACCCTGGATCGCAACCTGCCGGGCCCCGACCATCGGGCGTCCCTGGACCCTGGGGAACTGAAGGCGCTGGTCAGTGGGGTCAGGACCGTGGAGAGCGCCCTGGGGAATGGCCGCAAGGAGCCCTCACCTGTCGAGATGCACAACGCTGCTGTCGTCAGAAAGAGTCTCGTCGCCGCAATTGATATCGAGGCCGGCGCCAGGCTCACCGAGGAGATGATCCGGGTAATGCGTCCGGGTACGGGACTGCCGCCTTCGATGCTTCCGTACCTTATCGGTCGCACTGTAAATGCCCGCGTGCCCGCGGGAGGACTGCTGACTCATGAGGTCCTTGTGTGAAACGAATCGGGGTACTCACAACTTCTCGGTCGGACTACGGAATATTCCTGCCGCTGCTGCGAAGCATCGACGAAGACCCTGATCTCGAGCTCCTACTCATCGTCTCCGGCACGCACCTTTCTCCTGAATTCGGGCTTACGGTCGAGGCAATTGAGGCGGACGGGTTCGAGATCGCGGAGCGAGTGGCGATGCTCCTGTCCTCGGACACTCCCGAGGGGATCGCCAAGTCCATGGGACTCGGAACGATCGGGTACGGGCAGGCGCTTGCACGATTGAGACCGGACATCCTTGTCCTCCTGGGCGACCGTTTTGAAACTCACGCTGCCGCTGTGGCGGCGCTGCCGTTCAAGATCCCGGTGGCGCACCTTCACGGCGGGGAATTGACTCAGGGCGCGATTGACGATGCGCTGCGGCACTCGCTCACGAAACTCAGTCACTTGCACTTCGTCGCAACGGAGGAGTATTTCAGCAGAGTCGTTCAGATGGGCGAAGAACCCTGGCGGGTCACAAACTGTGGCGCGTTGAGTCTTGACAACCTACAAACCATAGATCTGCTGGACACAAACCGGCTCGAGGTCGATTACGGGCTGAAGCTGGACAGGCCCATGCTGCTGGTAACCTTTCATCCGGTGACCCTTGAGTACGAACGGACCCAATGGCAGTTCCAGGAGCTGCTGGCAGCTTTGGAAGTCCTTGGCATGCCCGTCGTTTTCACGTCGCCAAACGCAGATACCGCGGGCCGGGTCATACTTCGTCTGATAGACGAGTTCACCGAATTACATCCGTGGGCAATGTTCGTGGCGAACATGGGCATGCAGGGATATTTCAGTCTGCTCTCGGTTGCCGCGGCAATGGTGGGCAATTCCTCGAGCGGGCTTCTGGAGGCACCTTCCTTTGGACTGCCAGTGGTAAACATCGGCACCCGCCAGGACGGCAGGGTTAGGGCCGCCAATGTCATCGACGTGGGGTACCGCCGGACGGAGATTGTGGAAGGGGTGGAGCGGGCGCTCGACCCGAACTTTCGAGCGAAGCTCGCCGACCTCGTCAACCCCTACGGCAAGGGCAATGCCGCGGTGATTATCATAGAACGCCTCAAGACCGGGGTTCCCGATGATCGGTTGCTGAGAAAGCGATTCCACGATCTCGATGTCTCCCTACCTAATGGGGATTAGTACGGACTCCGATGGATTCAGAGGCGCAACCCGGAATGAAAGATCCCTTTGCTGAACAAGGCCGGAGTGGAGAAGACGCGTGTCTGCTATAGCGAGCGCTGCTGTGGGGTGCGACCGGTCATGGCGAAAGGTATGAAGGGACTCTGTGTAATCTTTGGTGGAGGAGGACATGCACGAGTCCTGATCGAGTGCCTTTTAATTGGCAACTCGCCAGAATTCTTTGCAATTCTCGACGGGGATCCTTCGCTCCGGGGCAAGAAGGTGCTGGGCGTCCCCGTCCTGGGCGCGGATTCTCTGCTTCCGGAACTGGTCGACAAAGGAGCGACGACGTTTGTTGTCGCGGTTGGGGGAACCAAGGACAACGGCCCTCGCCGCCGCCTCTTTGAACGTGCGCTTTCTCTTGATCTGGAACCGCTGACGATCATTCATCCGACATCGATCCGTTCTCGGTACGCGGAAATAGGAAACGGCTCTCAGTTGCTGCCGGGTTCCATCGTCAATGGAGGTGCACGACTGGGCCGCAACGTCATTGTAAACAGTGGGGCCATCGTGGAGCATGACTGTCGTGTGGGCGATCATGCCCATGTAGCAAGTGGAGCAGTATTGGCCAGCACTGTCCATGTAGGGAGAGGCGCCCATATCGGTTGCGGAGCTTCGGTCCGGCAGACGATCTCCATAGGGGAAGAAGCCGTGGTGGGCGCGGGCGCGGTGGTCGTCGAGGATGTCGCTCCGCATTCCGTGGTGGTGGGTGTGCCTGCCCGGCCGATGAGCGACCAAACAAGTGACACATGATCTCCGCGTGGGATGTGTTCTCACTTCTTTTCCTTCCCGCAGTCAGAGCTGTGCTGAGCGGACTCCCGGTTTCTTGAAAGTGCAACGCCATTAACAAGCTCGACTTCAGTTGAACCCCCGGAATTACCTGGGTCGGTTCCTTGACCCGAGGGAGGTCAGCGAGCCTTCATGACTCAACGAATCATATACTTGGTCGACCAACAGTTGAGCTGGTACAATTATCGGCGCTACGGACTCGAGGCGCTAAGCGGGAACGGATACCACGTGGAGGCATGGGATTTCGGCCCTTTCGTGTTCCCCCAGGGGCGCAAACTGAGCAGCGTGGCCGACCCGATGGACGGTGACTTTTTCCGGGTCTTTGACTGTGAGAAAGCGGCCCTCGACGCAGTCTCGTCACTCACGCCCGACTGTCTCGTAGTGATCGTGCTGGCTGACAGGCCGAAGTCGGGCCCGCTCCTTTCCGTGTATCGAGCGCTTTCGAAGACGGAGGCCGTATATTGCCTGCTGGACATCAACCGCGTGATCGAGCCCGCGCCTCTTCCTCCCGTTCCTCGTGATTTCAAGGCGGAGGCCAGGGAGTTGCTGAAGAGGCTCAAACGGGTGACCCCGAAAAAGGTGTACGATCGGCTGGTCTTTCCGCCGCTACGAACGCTGCTCTGGCGTGGCCGGTCCCTTGTGGAAGGGGTCGATTATGACGAGGTGGGCATACGACCGGCCGACTTCCTCTTCAGGGCCGGCGGACGGGTGAGGTTCCCACTTCCGGCTGTCTATAACATAGGAGATGAAACCGAGATCATAGATGTGCCCTCCCTCGACTATGTGGACTACCTGGAAGCGAGGAAAAAACCGGCCCCCACCAACCCGAAAACGGCCGTCTTCCTCGACGGAGACCTTCCCTGCTTGCCCTACGAGCGCGCGAGCAATCCGGGTTATCTCAGGCCTGAAGATTACTCTCCCGATCTTTGTCGATTTTTTGACCAGGTGGAAGGCGCGCAGAAAGTCAGGGTCCTCATCGCGGCACACCCGATAGAGGACTATGACACTATGCCGGATTGCTACGGCGGAGGAGAAGTGGTTCGGGCCAGGACGGCCGAACTCGTCAGGGATTGCCGGTTCGTCTGAACAACGCCAGCATTTTCCTAAACTCTGCGGTCCTGTTTCTCAACTCAGTCTTGTTCGTTACTACCGACCAACTCGAGTGGGGCTGTGACAGGCACGGACGATTCATGGCGCTATCATCGCACACCCTCCGTGAGACACCGATCCGCCTTGATAAAGATTTTCAGATCGACTGGGACAAGGAATTGAACCTGGACGAGGACCTGCACGAACGCTGTCAAGAAGACTCCGTGAAAGAGACCGAGGCGACCAAGAGGAACTCCTGGACCATACTTAGTGGCCGACACTGTGAGGAAGGTTGGTCGGAAGGAATGATTCGGTCATTCACTCCGCACGACCAAAGAGGCAGATATGTATTCTGATCTTGATGGCTTATGCATCTCTCCCACGAATTCCATACGTGAGGCTGCCGTGTGCATCGATCGGACCGGCATGGGTATCGCCCTCGTGGTTGACAACGGACGTCGGCTGATCGGTACTGTCAGTGATGGAGACATCCGACGAGCCATAATCGATGACGCTGATCTCGATCTGCCCGTAACAGCCGTTCTGGAGAACCGGTCTTGGTCACCTTATCCCGCGCCGGTGACCGCCCCCGTGGGAACCGCGGAGTCCGAGCTGCTTCGGCTCATGGACAGCGACCTGCTCAGGCAGATTCCCCTACTTGACGAGGAGGGGAGGGTGGCAGATCTGGTGATGTTCCGGGACCTGGTTCGCGAGAGGGGACTGCCACTCAACGCGGTCGTCATGGCCGGCGGGTACGGAAACCGCCTGCGGCCCTTGACCGAGGAACTCCCCAAGCCCATGCTGCCGGTGGGGGACCGACCGCTTTTGGAACTGATCATAGACCAGCTTCGCGATTCGGGTATTCGAAGGTTGCATGTGACCACCCATTACAAAGGCGAACTGATCAAAAAGCATTTCGGTGATGGAAGCGACCGTGGAGTACACATTCGATACCTTGGAGAAGACGAGCCCCTTGGCACCGCGGGAGCGCTGTGTAGGCTGGAGTCGTCGAAAGACCCTTTGTTGGTCATTAACGGAGACATACTCACCAATGTGGATTTTCGTGCCATGGCGGAATTCCACGCGGATCACGCGGCGGACATGACCGTCGCGGTGAAACAACACGAGATCGAGGTTCCCTACGGAGTAGTCGAGACAGACGGTGTCGATATCATCGGAATCTCCGAGAAACCTACGGTCCGGCAATTCGTGAACGCAGGCATATACCTGATCAACCCCGTCATCTGTGGACTGATCCCTCAGGGACGACGCTACGACATACCCGAGCTGATCAGGCGTCTCATTGAAGAGCGATACCGGGTGGTGAGCTTTCCCGTGCGCGAGTACTGGCAGGACATCGGACAGTTGGAGGACTATCAACGGGCCTTGGCCGACTACGAGAACGGCGAGATATAAGAGAAGAGACGCCTCTTATTGAAGTCGCAAGTCGGTTCTGTCACGGAAGCGGGAGGCTTTATCGGAGGTCGCCTGGAGGGACGTCCGGTGCCCCTTGGCGCCCAGCGCTAGATCCCTCGTAAGGTGCTTCAGCACCGGTTGGGAGGGCGGCTCGACATCTCTTCTCTGAAGGATTCCATCGAAATCGCTTGCGGGGATCTGCGTGACAGTGACCGTTTGCGAAGTGCTCTCAGAGGGGGGGACCGTGCGGCAGGGGAACTCCTCGGATGAGGCCCTGTTCATACACTCGAGCGAGGGATCCTGAAAACCATTACGTTAATGGAAGCAAACCTTGAGCATTACCGATCCGGTGTCTAAGCCATCTCAGCGTGAGGATCAGGGGAAACCGGAGGTCATCCCCCTGGCGGTCCCCGAGATGCGGGGCAACGAATGGAAGTATGTCCGCGAGTGCCTCGACACAAACTGGATCTCTTCTGCCGGGCCGTTCGTTGAGCGTTTCGAACGAACGGTATCGGAGTACCTCGGGGCCGAACATACCGTAGCCACGGTGAACGGTACGTCGGCTCTGCACATTGCGCTGCTCGTCGCGGGAGTCCAGCCCGACGAGGAAGTGCTCGTATCGTCGATGACGTTCATCGCGTCCGCCAACGCGGTGCGTTACGTAGGGGCTCGACCGGTTTTCATGGACCCGGAACCACTGTACTTCCAGATGGATCCGGAGAAGGTCTCCGATTTTCTCGCCAAGGAGTGCCGGTGGCGCAACGGTGCTCTTTTCAACAGGTCTACGGGTGCGAGGGTAAAGGCAATCCTCCCGACCGATCTCCTCGGCCATCCCGCGGACATGGACTTCTTGCTTGAATCAGCCCACAAGTACGATCTGACGGTGATCGAAGACGGGGCTCAGAGCATAGGAGCAGACTACAAGGACCGGAAAGCCGGCCACCTCGGGGATGTCGCGGGACTCAGCTTCAACGGCAACAAGATCATTACTTCAGGCGCAGGCGGCATGATCGTCACCGATAACGCCGATTGGGCCGAAAAGGCCGAATACTTAACCACGCAGGCCCGGGACACTCCCGATGAATACCTCCACGGAAGTGTCGGCTACAACTATCGGCTTTCCAATGTGCTTGCCGCCATAGGTGTTGCCCAACTGGAGAAGCTCGACGAATACGTCTCGATCAAACGTGAAATCGCGCGTCGATACGATGAGGGCCTGGTGGACCTGCCAGGCATCGGGCTCCCAAAGGAAGCTCCGTGGGCCAGCGCGACCTTTTGGCTCTATGCGGCCTCCGTCGATGAGCGTGTCTGCCCGCTGGACAAATCGGAACTGCGAAGGGCACTGGCCTTGCGTGGCGTCCAAACGGGAAGCCTCTGGGCCCCGGTAAATGAACAGCTCCCGTACCGGGAGTGCGCGAGCTACCGAGCGGAAACCGCGCACAGGCTATGGCGTCGTGGCCTGACCCTTCCTTCCTCCGTGGGGTTGACCCTGGCCGATCAGCGTCGTGTCATTGACGCAGTCCGCAGTGTGTTGACGAGCAACGGATGAGTGTGGAAGAAGCATGCGGGACGTCTACCACGTGATCGGCGGCTGCCCGTGGAGACCCCCAATGACTGCGAGAAGAGGGGTTGTGTAGTGAACAAGTCTGAAAAGGCACTGGTGACCGGCGGCGCCGGCTTCATCGGAAGTCACCTGGTGGAGCGTCTGCTCATGGACGGACACGAGGTGACCGTTCTCGACGATTTCTCCAGCGGGAACCCGGATAACCTTCGCCGCGTCAAAAACCATGAAGGCTTTACGTTTCACCGGGTGGACGTGGGGAACTTCGAGGAAGCGAGACCTTTCTTCGAGGGCGTCGAGTGGGTGTTCCACTTAGCTGCTTTGGCGGACATCGTCCCGTCCATCCAATATCCTCTCACCTATCACCGGGCCAATGTCGACGGGACCGTCTCGGTCCTCGAGGCGGCTCGCTCGGCAGGAGTGAAGCGGTTCGTGTACGCGGCTTCCTCGTCCTGCTACGGGATCCCCGACGAGTTTCCTACCCGGGAGACCGCTGCGATCAGGCCGATGTATCCCTATGCGCTGACCAAGTATACGGGCGAACAGTACGTCTTTCACTGGAACCGTCTGTACAAGCTGCCGTGCATTTCGCTTCGCCTCTTCAACGTGTACGGTCCACGGGCTCGAACCTCGGGTGCGTATGGCGCGGTTTTCGGGGTCTTCCTAGCCCAGAAGCTGGCGGGCAAACCTTTCACCGTGGTAGGGGACGGGACACAAACGAGGGATTTTACCTTTGTCACGGACGTGGTGGACGCCTTTGTCACCGCCGCTCGATCGAGCGTTGACGGAGAAATATTCAACGTAGGCTCTACCAACACCTACAGTGTAAATTATCTTGTGGAATTGTTGGGCGGAGACGTGGTCTACGTTCCGAAGCGACCGGGTGAGCCGGATTGTACGCACGCGGATACGGAGAAAATCTTGACCATGTTGGGCTGGCGGCCGTCAACGAGTTTTGAAGCGGGAGTTCAAATCATGCTCCGGAATATTGATCAATGGAACGATGCGCCGGTATGGAATGAGCACTCCATCGCCGAGGCCACCCGGGATTGGTTTGCTTATCTGGGGGATTCAGAGGACTGAGATCCTCCAGGATTTGTGGAGAATGGCTATGGGAAACAACGAGAAAATCAAGAAGCTGGAGGAACTGGCGGAAATCCTCGCGAAGCTGCACAGGGAGGACGGCAGTAAGACCGTACACTGCCACGGTGTGTTCGATTTGCTTCACATAGGTCACATCCGACACTTCAGGCAGGCAAAGGAAATGGGGGACCTGTTGGTCGTAACCCTCACACCTGACCGATACGTCAACAAAGGGCCCCATCGCCCGGCCTTTCGTGAAGAACTCAGGGCTGAGGCCATCGCCGCATTGGATTGCGTCGACTATGTAGCCCTCAACCAATGGCCGACCGCGGTCGAGACCATCAAGCTGCTCAAGCCCCATTTCTACGCCAAGGGAGACGAATACAGCGACGCTCGGAACGACCTCACAGGCAAGATCGTGGACGAGGAAGAGGCCGTCAGATCGGTCGGCGGCCAGATCGTGTTCACCAATGACATCGTCTACAGCTCATCCAATCTCATCAACAAATACATGCCGTCCTTCCCGCCCGAGGCGGCCAAATACCTGGCGGAATTCAGACGGAAGTTCTCATCGGAACAGGTTGTGCGCTACCTCAAAGAGGCGCGTTCGCTCAGAGTCCTCCTCGTGGGGGAAGCCATCATCGATGAGTACCATTACTGTGAGACCATTGGTAAGTCGGGCAAGGAGCCCATTATTGCAGCGCGGTTCCTGTCCGAGGAAAAGTCTGCTGGGGGCGTGCTGGCCGCGGCGAATCATGCAGCTTCCTTCTCCGACAATCTCGGCGTGCTCACGTTCCTGGGGAGCGAGGACTCTCAGGAGGATTTCATTCGCGAGCATCTGGACCCGAAAGTCGACAGGATGTTCCTCTATCTCGACGATTCGCCGACGATCGTCAAGCGGCGGCTCGTGGAGAGTTATCCGTTTCAGAAACTCTTTGAGATCTACGTCATGGGCCACGGGGAGCATACGCCTACCCAGGACCGCGCCCTCTGCGACAAGCTCTCAGAGGTTCTCCCCGAGTACGACGTGGTCATCGTGACCGATTACGGGCATGGAATGATCGGACCGGAAGCGACCGAACTCCTCTGCGACAAGGCCCGCTTTCTTGCCGTGAACACCCAGGCCAACGCCCACAATCACGGTTTCAACACGGTGTCGAAGTACCGCCGAGCTGATTTCGTCAGCGTCTCCCAAAGGGAGCTTCAACTCGAAGTGAGGAGCCGGACGAGAGATCTCGAAGAAGTAATGACGGAGGTCGCGGAGAAGCTTTCGCTCAGACAAATGGTAATCACCCGCGGTCAAGAGGGCTGCGTGTGCTACAGCAGGGAGGACGGAATTATGAGAGTCCCGGCCTTCACCACCCATGTTGTCGACCGGATCGGGGCCGGCGACGCGCTCTTCGCGGTGACGGCGCTGGTTGTAGCCCAGGACGCGCCCGCCGAGGTGGCGGGCTTTATCGCCTGCGCGGTTGGCTCGCAGGCGGTGGGCGTGGTGGGGAACCGCACCTGCATTAAACGTGTGCCTCTGTGCAAGCACATCGAATCGATGCTCAAATAGACGCTGATCAGCCGTCGATAGGAGACCGGACGGGAACAGGAGAAGAAGAAAATACCCATGAAGAAGTTTGAAACAGTGCTTGTCACAGGAGGAGCGGGCTATGTCGGCGCGGTTCTTGTGCCCAAACTGATCGGGAACGGCTATCATGTCAAAGTCATTGATCTTTACCTGTACGGGGAGGATGTGCTGGAATCGGTCAGGGGCAATGAGAACCTTACGGAGATCAAAGGCGATATCAGGAACCGGGATTTGCTGGATAAAGAGATACCTGGCACGGACGCTTTGATCCACCTTGCTTGCATATCGAATGATCCGAGTTTCGAGCTGAATCCCGAACTGGGCAAGTCGATCAACTACGACGCCTTTCTTGACTTGGTCGCCGTGTCCAAGCAGAATGGTGTCCGCCGTTTCATTTACGCTTCTTCTTCAAGTGTTTACGGAATCAAAGAGCAACAGAACGTCACCGAAGACCTGCCGCTGGAACCGCTTACCGACTATTCCAAGTTCAAGGCCATGTGCGAAGACGAATTGCTCAAAGCCCGGGGAGATGGTTTTGTCAGGTTGGTGATTCGACCGGCCACGGTCTGCGGATACTCCCCTCGCCTGAGGCTGGATCTGACGGTGAATATTCTGACCAATCACGCGGTAAATAATAAACAAATCATGGTATTCGGAGGAACACAGAAGCGGCCGAACATCCACATTGAGGATATGACCGACCTCTACGTCCGTGCCCTCGAGTGGCAGGACGAGCAGATTGACGGGAAGATTTTCAACGTGGGGTACGAGAACCATCAGATCTCGGAAATCGCACAAATAGTGCGGAACATCGTGGGGCCGGACGTGGACATCGTGACGACGCCCACGGATGATAATCGCTCCTATCACATTTCAGCGGAGAAGATCAAAAGCGAACTGGGATTTGTCCCGCAGCGGACCATCGAAGACGCGGTCCGGGACCTGCTGTGCGCGTTCAAAGAAGGGCGGATACCCGATTCCATGTCCGACTCCCGCTATTTCAACATCAAGAGAATGCAGGAGCTGAGGCTCGAGTGAGCGACACCGTGAACGTACCGTACGTCAACATAGCCGCCCAGCACGCATCCATAAAGGACGAACTCCTCGAAGCCCTCGGCCGGGTTATTGATCACGGCAAGTTTATCCTTGGCGGTGAAGTGGCAGACTTCGAACGCGACTTTGCCGAACTCTGCCGGGTCCGGCACTCGGTTGGGGTGAACTCCGGAACCGATGCCCTCATCCTTTCGCTCAGGGCGCTCGGCATAGGACCGGGTGACGAGGTGATTACCACTCCGAACGCGTTTGTCTCCTGCACGAGCTGCATTACACTGGTCGGCGCTCGGCCGGTCTTCGTGGATGTTGGAGACGACTACAACATCGACCCCGGGAAGATCGACGAAGCGATCACCCCGCGTACCCGCGCCATACTGGTGGTCCATCTGACTGGACGCCCCGCGGATATGGAGGCGATCTTGGGGATCGCCCAGGCCCGAGGCCTTCACGTTATCGAGGATTGCGCTCAGGCTGTGTGCGCCCGGTACGACGGGCGGTCCGTCGGATCTTTCGGGACCATCGGGTGTTTCAGCCTCCATCCGCTCAAGACCCTCAGCGCGTGCGGCGACGGCGGCATGATCACGACGGACGACGATGACCTCTGCGAAGAACTGAAGCTCCTGAGGAATCTCGGGCTGCGCAATCGCGACGAATGTGTTCTGTGGACATCCAATTCCCGTCTCGATACCCTACAGGCCGCGATTCTCCAGGTCAAACTCAAATACCTCGATCAATGGACGGAAAAACGTCGGGAAAACGCGCGATTCTATCAGGAACACCTCTCCGACCTTGAACAGGTGTCTCCGCCGGTGGACAAGGGTCGAGAAAGGGCCGTGTACCATACCTTCGTCATACAAGCGGATCGCCGGGACGACCTCAGGGAATACCTCGCACAAAGAGGAGTCGGTACTGCAGTACACTATCCGATTCCTTTGCACCTGCAGCCAGCGGCTGAAGGGCTCGGTTGGGGGCCCGGCTCTTTTCCGGCAGCCGAGGCTCAGGCCGCCCGGATTCTCAGCTTGCCCGTCTATCCCGAGCTTGCGCCTGGTCAACTGGAATATGTCGTGGAATGCATCCACGATTTCTATCTCGCAAAGGGGAAATGATGCGGGTCAAATACTCCTATCTCGATCGACAATTCGCGGACGTTCAAGCGTACGTCAACGATATCCGGCAGGTCGCGGAAGAAGGTGATTTCACACTCGGTTCCGCGGTGGAAGAGTTCGAAACGCGGTTCGCCGAACTGTTGGGACTCCCCCATGCCGTGGGCGTGAGTTCCGGGACGGACGCTCTGATCTTGTCTCTCAAGATTCTCGGGATCGGGCCCGGCGACGAAGTGATCACTTCGCCCAACACCTTCGTGGCCACGGTGGGCGCGATTGCCATGACCGGGGCCAGGCCGGTCTTCGTCGACAACAATGAGGAATACACCATCGACGTCGATAAGATCGAGCGTGCGATCACGCCGAAGACCAGGGCGATCATGCCCGTGCACCTGACCGGCTGCCCAGCCCATATGCCTACAATCATGGAAATCGCACGCAGGAACAACCTTGTCGTTGTCGAGGACGCGGCGCAGGCGATATTGGCTTCCATAGATGGGAAATCCGTGGGCTCCTGGGGTGAGACCGCGGGTTTCAGCCTGCACCCTTTGAAGAATCTGAACATCTGGGGCGACGGCGGCGTTATCGTTACCCGGTCTGCCGAACTTGACGCGCGGCTCAGGTTGTTTAGAAACCATGGACTCAAGGGTCGCGACGAGGTTGAATTCTTCGGGCACAATTGCCGGCTCGACACGGTCCAGGCTGCTGTGGCCAATCGCCTTATGGACGAGGTCCACGCCATAACGGACATGCGGATCGCAAACGCCCGGCGTTTCGACGAGGCATTCAGCGATCTGGCCGAATTCATAACCGTCCCGCCGCGGCGTCCCGAAGTGAAGCAGGTCTTCCACACCTACGTCATGCAGGTGAGAGACCGAGACAGACTATTGGCACATCTGATCGACAAGGGAATCGACGCAAAGGTCCACTATCCCATTCCCATGCACCTGCAGAAGGCCGCGGAATACCTCGGGTACAGCAAAGGTGACTTTCCCGTCTGCGAGCGACATTGCGAAACGATCATCACGTTGCCCGTGCACCAACATCTCACGAAAGAGGAAATCGAATACGTGATCGACCATGTCCAGTCATTCTACCGCAAATAACCGCCAACGAAGCCAAATGGCGTCGCTTCCTGCCGACACGCTGACAAAATTGTACGCCGTGATGGCCAAGATACGGCGGTTCGAGGAAAAGATCATAGAGGTCTATGGCCTCCAGGATATGAAAACGCCAGTACACCTGTGTGTCGGACAGGAGGCGATAGCCGCCGGAGTGTGCGTCAATCTGCGCAGGGAAGACTACCTGTTCACAACTCATCGCGGTCACGGACATTGTCTGGCAAAGGGGATGGCCCCCAAGGTATTGTACGCTGAATTCTACGGCCGCACGGACGGCTGTTCACGCGGCAAGGGCGGTTCCATGCACCCTGTGGCCCCCGAACTCGGCATACTAGGGACAACAGCGATCGTGGGCGGAGTAATCCCCCTAGGAGTCGGAGCGGCTCTGGCGGCCAAGATGCAGGGAAGTACCCGAATATCAGCCGTCTTCTTCGGGGATGGGGCCACCGACCAGGGCGTGTTCCATGAGAGCCTCAATTTTGCCACTCTCAAGAAGCTCCCCGTGGTGTTCGTTTGCGAAAACAACTTCTACGCGGTCAATTCTCCCCTTTCCGCCAGACAGCCGGATGATAATCTTGCCAGACACGCCCAGGCCCACGGCTTACCCAGCGCCCAGGTGAACGGGGCCGAGGTTCTTGAAGTCTATTGCGCAGCGCGAGAGGCCATAGAGAGGGCTCGGTCCGGAGACGGCCCCACCCTTCTGGAATGCCGGACCTACAGATGGCGCGGCCATGTGGGGCCGGATTGTGACTACGAGAAGGGATGCAGGCCCAGAGAAGAGTTGGATCAATGGATGGCGAACTGCCCGGTTGACGCTTTCGCAGCCCAGTTGCTTGAGGCGGAGGTGCTGGCGGAAGACGTGCTGGCAACCATTCACAGGGATATAGACGAAGAACTGGACAACGCTCTGAGATTTGGGAGAAACAGCCCGCTTCCAGGCGCTGACGAGGTTCTGAAACACGTCTATTACGAGGGCGCTTGACCATGCCGTGGACCAAGGTCTACCTGGACAAAGAAGATATGGAACGCACCCTCAAGAAAGAGGGTTTGCGAGGTATCACCTACCGTGAAGCCATTCTCGAGGCGCAAAGCCAGGCGCTGGAAATGGATAGACGCGTCATACTCATCGGAGAAGGTGTAGATGACCCCGGCGGCATCTTCGGTACCACGTTGGGACTGGCCGAGCGGTTCGGCGGTGAGCGCGTCATGGACATTCCCATCGCCGAGAACGGCCTTACCGGAGTCGCGATCGGCGCGGCAATGGCGGGGTTGAGACCGGTCTTCATCCACATGCGGAACGACTTCCTCCCCATGTGCATGGATCAACTGATCAATCACGCGGCCAAATGGTATTACATGACCGGTGGGAAGGTGAATGTGCCTCTGGTTGTGCGGACGATCATCGGAAGGGGCTGGGGGTCGGCCGCGCAACACTCCCAGGCGCTCCATTCGCTTTTCGTACACATCCCTGGCCTCAAGGTAGTCATGCCGAGCACTCCCTATGACGCCAAAGGACTGTTCTTCTCAGCGCTCAACGACGGGAACCCGGTGATCTTTGCCGAGCACCGCTGGACCTTCGACGCAGTGGGATACGTTCCTGAAACGGTCTATCATGTACCCATAGGTAAAGGTATCGTGCGAAGGTCAGGAAAGGATGTGACCGTGGTGGCGATGTCCCTGATGGTCTTTGAATCTATCAAGGCCGCCGTTGAACTCGAAAAGGAGGACATCGACCTTGAAGTCGTCGAGTTGCGGACGTTGAAACCAATGGACGAAGGACTGGTCCTCCAGTCGGTCAGGAAGACCGGCCGCCTGATCATCGCCGATGTGGCATGCCGCAGCGGCAGCGTAGGGGCGGAAATTGCGTGCCGCATTTGCGAAGCGGCCCCGGAAGTGTTGAGAGCCCCAATCCGGAGAGTCTGTTTTCCGGACGCGCCAACACCCTGTAGCCCTTCCTTGGAGGACGCATACTACCCGATGGCAGACGACATCGCACACGCGGCCAAAGCCCTGATCAAAGCCCCGTGACACGTCTGTGGTCCCCACCGCATACGGACGTGCACGAGAAATGGCCGGACGGCGCTTTACATTACAATACCGGGGCTTGAGTTAGATCGCTCGTCAGATGCCGGTCGGGGCAGGGTTGGCTTTTTTCGTTGAAGGAAAGAAGAGACAAAGAAGATCGCCCGTAATTATCTGGCAGAGAAACTGGGGAGGTAAAGGTGAAGGCTGCCATGTTGGTTGCGTTGCAGAGCCCGCTGGTGGTGGCTCCAGTGGACATACCGGAATTGGATGTGGGACAGGTGCTCGTGAAAATTCATTTCAGTGGCATCTGCGGCAAGCAACTGGACGAGGTGAGCGGACGCCGGCCCGACCCGTACCTGCCTCACTTGCTTGGACACGAGGGTGCCGGGGTCGTGGTGGATGCCGGTCCTGGCGTGCGCAAGGTCAAGTACGGAGACCATGTTGTGCTGCACTGGATGAAAGGGGCCGGTATCGAGGCTGAGACCCCCCAATTTAGCTGTAAAGGTTCTCCGATCAACGCCGGGAGGGTCACGACTTTCAGCGAGTATACGATTGCTTCCGAGAATAGGGTCACACCGATTCCGACTGACATCCGTCTCGATGTCGCCGCGCTGTTGGGCTGCGCGGTGACTACCGGTCTTGGAATCGTTTCCAACGACGCGGGGTTGATACCGGGACAATCGATCGCTGTTTTCGGCGTCGGTGGACTGGGGATCAATGTGCTGCAAGGCGCTGCGTTAATAAATGCTTATCCGATAGTCGCAATCGATCTACGTGATGACAAGCTGGAGTGGGCTGGCCGCTTCGGGGCCACTCATACCATAAACGCCAGCCGAGACGATCCGCAGGAAGTCCTTATGGCTCTTTCTCAGGGAAGAGGGTTTGATGTCACCGTCGATACTACGGGAATCACCAATGTAAGGGAATTAGCCTACCATTCTGCAAGCCATACCGGCAAGGCCATCTTGGCTGGCGTGCCCCATCACGAAGAGCGCATAACGATAGACACTTCCGCACTCAATTATGGGCGCCGCCTTACAGGATCCCATGGTGGAGATACGGACCCGGATTTGGACATACCGCGATGCATCCAACTCTACAGACTTGGCAAACTGAAATTGGAAGAGCAGATCACACACAGGTACAAGCTGGACCGGATAAATGATGCACTCGAAGTGGTACGAAAAGGTGAAGCCGGTAAGTGCGTGATTGAGATGTGGTGACAGGGTATCCTATCGGTCGCGGCGCACCCTGTCGACGGGACGTACGGCGAGATAGTGTTCCGGGCGCCTTCCACGCGCGGGAGAAGGAAGCCGGCCGGCGGCACCCGGAACACCTCACGCCGTATGGAGCGGCCCGTGGTTTCGAGCCTCGTTTGCGGGCATAGGGGATGATCATCCCATCCCCACGGTTGTGTCTGTGAAGGCCGGGAGGGTCCTGTGGCCACTCTGATTGTAGGTGTGGACAGTCTCATCGGTGGCGCTCTCGCCGCGCATCTGCGGCCCGCAGGGGAAGAGGTCACCGGAACCACCAGGAGACCTGAACGGGTAACGGACGATTGTCTGTATTTGGACTTATCCGAAGATGTCGCGGCATGGCGCTCCTCTCGGCCTGTCGACGTCGCTGTCATATGCGCCGGCGTGACGAAGGTCGCCGACTGCCGGCTCGACCCTTTGAATAGCTCACGCGTGAATGTGGAGGGCGTGTGCGCGTTGGCTGAAAACCTCAGCAGATCTGGGACCTTTCCCATCTTCTTGTCCACCTGTGCGGTATTTGACGGGACACGGCCGAATCGGCAGGCGGATGAGCAGGTGTCACCGGTCATGGAATATGGACGACAGAACGCCGAGGCTGAACAAAGGCTGAGCCGGTTGCTCGGCGACGCTGTGGGAATTGTGCGATTGACGAAGGTCCTCGAGCCGCGACACCCCCTGTTTTCCAGATGGACGGCGGCCCTCAAACAAGGCGAGACCATCAATCCGTTTTCCGACATGTACTTCGCGCCCATACCCCTGTCATGCGCCGTCTCCGTGTTGCGCCTCGCCGCCGATCGGCGCTTACCCGGCATTCTCCAGGTTTCCGGTGGCCGCGATCTCTCCTACGCAGAGGCGGCACGTATCGGCGCGCGCGCGTTGGGAGCGGCCGACGACCTTGTTCAGCCCATCAAGGCATGTCAGGCGGGCTTGCACGTGGAAGACGTGCCGACGCACACGACGTTGAGCAACGAGCGACTCATGCGGTCGTTCGGCATTGATCCTCCTGATGTGAGCTGGACCATTGAAGCTGCGTTCTCACGCCCTGAATCGCTGGGGCCACTTCCTTGAAGTCCGCCGCATGCGCTCCAATAACGCGCCGATATGGATAGGGTGATCGCCTTTTGTCACGGTCTCCTTGCGGCGCAGGGCAACGGAATGGGTTTGTGCCGCCTGCCGGGGAATCCGTTTCCTGGAGAAGTGATGGCAACCTTGAAATTTCCGGTCGTGAAGATTGGACGCCTCGTAGGTGCTCTCAGGTACGGGCGGTGCGGTTTCGATAAAGACCCGAACAATGGCTTTGGCGGCGGCGAGGCAACAAGGCTCGTCCACTCCCGTTGGAGGCTCTGCCAATTCAACGAAGGTCGCACCGGCCTGAACAGCCAATACTACCGGTACGCGGTCGGCCGACCCTCAGTCCAGGGAATTGCACAATTGCGCCCGGCGCAGGATATGCTGTGAACTCCTACTACGATCTGACAAATTCTGAACGAGAGAGGACGAACGCCATGGTTCTCCTTGTTTACCCGAAGACCGGCGCGCAGGCGAGGAATGTGAGTCTCTATCCTCCGTTGCCTTTGCTGTACCTGGCGAGCTATCTCGATGGGTACCGGGTGGAAATCTACGACCAGAGACTCGAAGGCATGGAAAGATTCGAGGGACTCTTGTCGCAAGGTCCCGTATGCGTAGGCTTTTCCATCATGACAGGCGTGCAGATCAAATTTGCATTGGAGCTTGCGCAAATCGTCAAGGCAAGGAACATTCCGACGGTCTTCGGCGGCGTGCACCCTACCATCCTGCCACATCAGACACAGGATGACGAACGCGTGGACTATGTCGTCGCCGGTGAAGGTGAACTGGCATTTCGTGAATTGCTTAGCAGGCTGGTTCGGAACGATTCGCCGGACTCAGTGATTATGGGACAGCCGGTCGACCTGGACAACCTCCCGGAACTTCCCTACTATCTGATCGACGTAGAAAACTACGTTCACAACGCGGCGATCGATGGAAGATCCCTCCCCTTTGTATTCAGTCGCGGCTGCCCCTTTGATTGTGTCTTCTGCTGTAATCCGGTGACATCGAAGAGAAAGTGGCGTTCGATGGCGATCGAACCGGCGATCGAACAGCTTGACCGATTGGTGAGCGCTTATCGTCTCGATTCGGTGATCTTTTGGGATGAGAACCTGGCAGCCAACACCCCGATCCTCAACAGGCTGGCCGGGCTAATCGGAGGCCGTTTCAATTGGTTTGCGCAAACACGGTCGAACTCTCTATTGAAACATGATCTGCACTTCCTGGAGGAGATGGGCGCTCGTCGGCTTTCCTGCGGACTGGAGAGTGGTTCTCCAAAAGTGCTGAAGGCCATAAAGAAAAGGGAGACCGTGGAGGAGTTCGCCGAGGCAAACAGACGACTTGCCGAGACCGGAATCAATGTTTGGTACAATTACATTGTGGGATTTCCCGGCGAGACTCGGGAAGATATTGAAATGACGGTCAGGCTGGCGTTGCAAATGTTGGACGAGAATCCGAACGCCGCTAACAGTACTTTTGCACTTCTCGTGCCTTACCCGGGAACGGAGGTGGGGGAACAGTATTTCACGTCGATCATGCCCGACAATCTGCAAGACTGGTCCGATTTCGGGCGTGACAATTTCGACACGGGCTGGTACTCCCCGAATGTTGCGGAACTGTACTCGAGAATATGTTTTTCCTCCAAATTTGTGGGCCGGCGAATAGAGGCCCTCTTCCCCGATAACGTGGATTTGAAAGCAACGGCGAGGCTCTTCACCGACAAGTGGAGAGAGTTCGATTTCTTTGATGACAAGGAGTGGGAGCAACTGCGGGAACAGGGATGGAAGGTCCTGGTAGACCTATTTGGAGATGCTGCCTACTAGCAATACCCTCCCACGCCACCGTCTGAGTTGTTCCAGGTCCTACGGTGTGCAGGAAGGGTAACATCTGGTGTTCCTTATGTCACAGGCAATAATATGCCAGCCAGCGCGGAGTTCCGCGTGAAAACAGTATATGACCGTATCGGACTGGTGTTCTAGAGGTTCGCAGCATGCTGCTCCTGAAAAGTAAAATGGATGCCCGTCCTCGCGGATTTCAATGGAGGGCGCTCAAGTGGCCACGATGCACGCAAACAACTTTGTATCCCGTGCTGCTTCGTTGACACGAGGGCCAGTCCGCTACATAGAACGTCACCTGGATGAAATCCATGAGGGTGGGATTTCCGTTCTTCTTCGAAAATCGCGGTCGCTAATTACCAAATTGGGTTGGCTATTGATCCTATTGCCCATGCCCGCTGCGGTTCTGCTGATGCGAGCATTAAGACCGTTCATTGTGATTCGTATCGGGGAGCTCATAAGCAGCAGGATTGGACATTATGCGGCCAACACGGAAGTCTATTTATGCGAACGCGACGCTGACACCCCCTCGTACCGTACAATCTCTATCTTCTATGATTCGCCCTCAACATGTAATTACCAACTGAAAAAAATGTGGGACCGCACGTTGCCCGTCTCCCGCCTGGTAAGGCCGTTGGACCGAGTCAATCGCTTGCTGCCGGGATACGAGCGACACGTCGTTGAATATCGAAATGCCACACGCGATATCAACAACCTGCTTGCTCACTCTCGACAACATGTCTCTTTCACCGCGGAAGAGGTGGCACAGGGAGAGGAAGGTCTATGGTCTTTGGGCGTACCTGAAGGTGCTCCTTTTGTCTGTTTTCATGCCCGCGACTCAGCCTACCTTGAGAGCCACATCCCTGCGGGTAACTGGCGCTATCATGACCACCGTGACTCAACTATCCGCAACTATCTTCCGGCTGCTGAGGAATTGGCGCGCCGCGGATACTATGTCATGAGGATGGGTGCGGTTGTCGGCGAGGCCTTGCCTGCAACCAACAGTGGGAAGATCATCGATTACGCGGTAACAGGCAGAACTGATTTTATGGACATATATTTGAGTGCCCGTTGTAGATTTTTTCTTGGTACCGGAGCCGGCATCTGTACCGTGCCCAGTTGGTTGTTCAGGAGGCCGGTGGCTTATGTCAACTTTATCCCCATGGAATATCTATTTACCTGGTTTGCACATGATGTATCCATACCCAAGAAGCTTTGGCTGCGGAAGGAGCACCGCTTCATGAGATTCCGGGAGGTTATTAGTTCGGGCGCCGGCCGATTTCAGACTGATGATGAGTACGAACAGGGCGGAATCGAACCGGTTGAAAACACGGCGGAAGAGATTAGTTCCCTTGTACTGGAAATGGACGACAGGCTCAATGGGACGTGGCAGACAACTGAAGAGGGCGAGGATCTTCAGCGACGTTTCTGGGCGCTCTTCAGGGGAAGCAATTTGCATGGGAGAATTGTCTCCCGGATCGGGACGGAATTTCTCAGGCAAAACCAAGACCTTCTAGACTGAGGTGAACCAATCAAGACTTTTGGCTTCATACGCGACATGTTTCGGCGGTTCCCGGCTCCTTTGACCGCGACCATAGTGATGATGGTGTTGGCGGGCCTCGTGGAATCCGCGTCGGTCATCAGCCTCGCGCCGCTGGTCGATTACCTCATCCACCCGGACCTGAAGAATGCGAGTCCGCTCACGCTCAAAGTTGTGTCGACCCTACGTTCTGCGGGTATTCCCGTCAGTCTGTGGACTCTGGCGGGGGTCTTTCTGTTCTTTTCCGCGGGCAAGAATGCCTGTACAGTCGGCTTCAAATATGGGATTCTGCGGTCGGTCTACGCAATTCAACGCTATTTGACCGTCGGAACCTTTGAGGACTTCTTCCGGGCCCGATGGCTCTTCTTTAGCGCCAACAAGCAAGGGACTTTCCTCAACTTGTTCATTCGAGAGTTGGGAGTTGTGGGGGGAGCTTTCCGTGCTATAGCCGCCATGTTTGCGGCGACGGTGCAGTTCACGTTATTGCTCGCGATACCATTATACGTTTCGTGGCAGGTCACTCTGATCAGCTTGCTTATCGCGGGCCTCTTTGCTGGTCCGTTTGTGCTGCTGAGCCGGTTCAGCTACCGACTGGGCAAAGAGACCACAGCCACAGCCAACGAGATTAGTGCGGTGATTCACGAAAGTTTCGGCTTGGCTAAGCTCATCCTGGGATACGGCAACCAGTCGAAGAGTGTGGAGGCGCTGGCGCGGGCATTTGACGCTCACCGCAGGGTCGCGATTGGGGCTCAGACCCTCATGCACGCTATCCCGAGCACGTACAACGTCTTCGGGTTGATCGTGGTCCTGATTACCCTGTACGTTTCGAAGAAGTTCGGTGTGCCGCTTTCCGAAGCAGCGGTGCTGTTGTATGCAATGCTGAAGATTACTTCGCCGGTAGGGGAACTCGTCACGCAGAAGACCGCGCTGAGCAACTTCTTCCCCAGTTATGAACTTGTCACGGCCCTGACCCGTTCCGCCAGGGAACTGAGGCAGCCGACGGGAGAGACGCCCTTCCTGGGATTCGAGCGGGAAGTGGCCGTCGAGGATCTGACATTCGCCTATCCGGGCAACGCACCGGTGCTCATCGACATCAATATGCGAATACCCAAAGGCAAGATGGTGGCCCTGGTGGGAGAATCGGGCGCGGGAAAATCAACCCTTATCGATACCTTAATGGGCTTTAATGAGCCCGAAAAGGGTCGGGTAGCCTTTGATGGCGTCCCACTCTTGGATTTCGACGTCAATTCCTATCGCCGCAGGATCGGGTACGTTCCCCAGGAGACCGTGCTTTTCAACATGACCATCCGCGACAACCTGTGCTGGGCAAATGAACAGAGCACGGAGGAAGAGATCAGAGAGGCATGTCGCCTTGCCAATGCCGATGAATTCATCGACTCGTTCCCCGAGGGGTACGGCACCATGGTCGGAGACCGCGGGGTTCGATTGTCCGGGGGACAGGCCCAGCGGATAGCTCTGGCAAGGGCAATTCTCAGAAAACCGGAACTCCTGATCCTCGACGAGGCAACAAGTTCGCTTGACACCAAATCCGAACGTCTCATCCAAAAGGCCGTGGAAAAGATCGCACGAGAAACCACTGTAGTCGTCATCGCTCACCGGCTCTCCACAATCATGAACGCGGATCACATTTACGTTCTCGGTGAAGGGCGGATCATTGAGGAGGGGTCTTACTCCACCCTCGTTCGTTCGAACGGTCACTTTGCCGGGATGGCCAGTCTTCAGGTTTTGGACGCGGGGTGAACCGCCATGCGTGTTCCAGTGGGGTGGAATGATTTTACTGGAGTAGTCGTTCGGGGAATTAGGAACGCCTGGAGACACCCCGCCCATCCCTGGTTATCACGTGACAGAGAACGCTCGAGTCACTAGCCTGGTGGATTCAAAACAGAAAGGAGAACGCCGTCCATGATTACGAGGTCATTTACCAGGCTCCGGAAGCTGATGAGCCTAGGTACGTCGTATGAGCCTATCGGTCAGCTCAGTCATTTGCCATTCTCGCTGCGACAGGCGATAAGTTACGTACTGGTAAATCGAGAGATCGACAAGAAGATAAAGGAAGGTTGGTACGCCGACAGGTTTGTTCTTGTTGCCGCCCTGCCCAAGTCCGCCTCCTCGGTGATCGGCTCCTGTGTGGCGGCGATCGGAGGAATGCACAGGACGTACGCACCGTACATGGTCGCCAACGAAGACAGCGACCTCCGACCGGAATTGGTCCAGAATCTGCCGGAAGGCGCGGTGATCAAATTCCACACTCAGTGCAGCGGCAAAAATTTGAAAGTCCTTGATCTCCTGAGAAACAAGTATGTTATACTTCTTCGTCATCCGGCGGACCAACTCACCGCAATGTATTGCCAATCGGCCCGCGAGATTGTCGACCCGGAGGCTGGGGTTACCCTTTTTGGCGATAGGTGGAGCTATGATACCATCTGCCCCCTCGACGTGAGGCTGATGGCCAACGCAATAGAATCCAACCGACCAGAAGAGGGATTAACGCACCTGATCAACGACGGGTACCTCCACGCGGTGCTCACCTGGATGCTCGACTGGTTACGCTTTCGGGATGCCGAGCGGTCCATTGTCGTGCGGTACGAAGACTTCATCGCGGATCAGCAGGGGTTTATCACTCGCCTGACGGACTTCCTGACCGGCGGCCAGACCGGGGATGAAGTCCTCCAGCAGTGCAAGGCCATCGGTGACGAGTACGCGGTCACGCGCGAGGAAAAGGAGGGCGACAAGAAGCTTTATCCGAAAGGCTGGACCGGGCAGGTCGGCATATGGAAGTCCTACTTCTCCCCCGAGAACAGGCAAGACTATCAAGACAGAGTAAAAGCTTTTCTCAAGTACCAGCCGAAGGCCCTGCTCCTGATGGACACCTATCCGAACCTGGTCGACATCGACGAACTCGGGTGAGCCGTCGGTGACCTTCACAAGGGGGGCAAGGCTATACTGTGTTGGGGAGCGAGCGCAACCACCCGTATGGAATGCCGTCACGACAGGAGATATCCGCCGCATATGGATCGGCGTGTCCGAGAGCGTGGCTACCGATTCATAAATGCCGGGGTTGCCGGTTACCGATCGATCCATGAGCGGCTCTGTTTTGAACACGGCGTGCTTCCCCGCCGTCCGGTTGTGCTGCTTCGCCTGACTGGATTCAATGATTTTGCGGACATAGCATACGCCAACTTCGCCCCACGAAACCTCTTCGTGCCCTGCAAACGTTTTGGAATGCCGCAGGGCTGTCTTGAGGATCTAGCTCAGGGGAGCGCATTGTCTCGTGTTGCAAAACGACTGTTCGATTTACCATGGGAGAGATCCGTGCGGAAATAGTAGCCAACAGGCAACTGGAACTGCTTAAAAGTACGCTTAAGAAAGGCGTTTGGGTCCGGGAGAGGCCAAAAATATCGTAGCTGTTTTTGCCCGTCTTGAAAACGCGTAGAAAGGCGGTAAGGAGCTCTTCCAGGCCAGTGATGCAGTAATCGTGAACCTTCCTTCAACCGAATTGCCGGCGGCTCTCTTGACCAGCAAACCGATGCTTGTACTTTCGGACGCTCGCTTTTCACATTGCGTCCTGAAGCGAGGGAAATACTCTGTAAGCGCGCCGGCCTTGTCGAGACGCCCCAGGAATTCCTGCGGCAGTTGTAGTTTTTCTTAAGTCGTGACGAGTCCCCCGAGTTTGTGCAACCCGACCGTTCATTCCTGCAGGCATACGGTACGCATCCTGATGACAGGTGTTCATCAGAGCGAGCCCTGCAGGCCTTGATCTGCCTTGCCCGCGGGAGCACGGACTCGTGCACCGATGAGGGACAGGAGTGATCGGGACGAGGTACGATGTGAAGAATATCGTTGCGGAAAGAAGATGATGGGTTCTGAAGTCTTCAAGAAAGCCGATAGTATCCTCGATATCCGTCAAACCGTACGGGAACCGGGTAAGGTATCCCAAAGAATTCGGCGGATACGCGACAGATTGAACGATGAGCAAGTGACTGATTACCGCTCTCGGATAATACTCCGGGCCTGCAATGACCTGCTCGAAGAGGCGTCTCGGGAGGCAGCGGGTCGCTTTGTCTTGAGCGATCACGTGGTGGAGGAGATCAGCCGCGTGGTAGAAGAACATCTCCCCCGATATCTGTTCTACCGGTACAGGTATGAGATGTTTCCTCGAGAGCATGTGCTCGATGACTTCCCGCCCTGCCTGCAAATTGAGCCCTCCTCTATATGCAATTACCGCTGCGTCTTCTGCTACCAGACCGACAGGGAATTCACCCGGAGCGGTAGTGGGCATATGGGATTTATGAGGGTCGATCTGTTCAAGCATGTCGTCGACCAGGCCGCGGGACAGTGCGAGGCCGTCACGTTGGCCTCCCGCGGAGAGCCGCTGCTATGTCCCGACATTGCAGAAATGTTGGCCTACATGCGGGGGAAATTTCTTGCTTCCAAGATCAACACGAATGCCTTTGCCCTCGACGAGCGAAAGTGTCACGCTATACTTGAGGCCGGCGTGAGCATCGTCGTATTCTCAGCCGACGCCGCGGACGAACCTTTGTACAGCAAGTTCAGAGTGAACGGAAGACTCGACAGGGTAACGGCGAACGTTGCGCGGTTTCAAGAGATCCGAGCGCGCCATTATCCAGAATCACAAACAATTACACGGGTGTCGGGCGTACGCTATTCCAAGGAACAGGACCTTGACGAAATGGAGCGGTACTGGGGACAGTTGGTAGATCAAGTGGCATTCGTTGGGTACAATAATTGGGAGAATACTTACGAGAAAGCGGTCAACGACATTTGCGAGCCTTGTTCCGATCTGTGGCGGAGAATGTTTGTATGGTTTGATGGGAGCGTCAATCCGTGCGACGTGGACTACCGTTCCGTCCTTGCGTGCGGAAACGCGAGGGAGAAATCCCTGAGTGACATCTGGATGTCCGAGCAGTATTCGAGATTACGACAGTCGCACCTCACTTCACGGCGCAAGACGCTTTTTCCCTGCAATCGATGCAGTGTCGTGTGACCTACAGTGAAGCGCATTGGAATTCAGGCCAAGAAATCACCCTCCGCCTTCCCCTCTCGCGAATGGAGGAGCCGGAAAACCCTTTCCGCTGGCTGGAGAGGGCAGAATGCGGAGATCTGCCAGACCGGGCGTTAGACTCCTTTTCTGTTCGTGGCGCTATAGGTTGGGCTACAAAGGAGCAATCAGGAGAAAGCGATTGTCATGAATCTCGTGGACAAGGTTAAGGTTGCCTACGAACAAAAGCGACTCTTCCGGGCAGTGGTGAACCGTTCGAGGAACCATCTGAACCGCTCGGTACAGCTGGCGTTCTATCATGCCAGTCGCGGCCGCGCGACTTCCAGTCATCAAATCAGTGTACACTGTCCCGAATATATGGCACCGTTGCGGAGCGGAGAAGAGATTGATCTCGTGGCTCGAATATTCCGGTCATATCAAAAGATGAAGACAGATCAAGAGAAAGCTCCCCGTCTATATCGACCTTCGCCCCTATGGGAGGAGCAACTGAACACTGCGTACTCCCATCTTTTATCCGGTCTGACACAGAACAACAAAGACGTGTTTCACTTTTTTCTTGCCAACTTCGGGACATGGAAACAGTATCATGGACTCGAGTCGGTGACCCTCATTCACGAGAACGCCTCATCCATTATCGGAAGACTCTATCTCAAGGACATAATCTTTCGCAGACAGCTGGAAACGTGGATGTGGCTCACTGATAACAGGAAACCGTTTTCCGTTTTGACGTATCCAACCCACGGCAATCAGGCGGGAGCCTATATAGATGGTCTGTTTGTGGGGTGCGGGTCGTTCTTCAACGAAATATATGGTGAGATACTGTCGGGAATTGTATGCGACAAGAAGCGACCGGTGGTGGTAGATCTTGGGGCAGGATATGGAAAGTTGGCGTATTTTACGTTGCGAGATGTGAAGAACTTCACATTCATCGATTTCGATCTTCCGGAACCTTTGTGCTTGGCGGCCTATTATCTGATGAAGACATGGCCCGACAAAAAAGCTTTGCTATATGGGGAGCAGGACTATTCGCCGCAATCCCACGATGAGTACGATCTGATATTCATGCCGGCCTTCGAAGTGGAGAAGCTGGGCGAGCGCACAGTTGACCTCGTAATTAACAAAAATAGTCTGGGAGAGATGACCAGCGAAGCGGTAGAGAATTACGTCCACTATATCGCTAAGGCAACAGAGTATTTTTTTCATATGAACCACGAGCATCAGCCATGCGTATATGATGACGGTACACGTGGACTCCTTTGCCACCAGTTCCCTGTGCCGATGGATAACTTTAAGCTCCTGTTTAGGTATCCCGATATTGGTCACATGTTGTTTAGGGGCGGAGTTGATTGGAATATGGATATCTTCGTGTACCTCTATGAACGGAGGCACGGATCGATTTCCGAGTAATAAGTGGAAGATTGTTTAGGTGTCACCTGGGAGCTATCATTTGAAGTAAGTCATTGGATATTTGGAATGGACCGGACGATCCATGTGATATGAGATATGCCTTGCATAAGGCTACGTCAGGGAAAGCGGGGTCATCGAGAGGCCTATCGAAACCTGATTAGAGGTAGAGCAGAACTGACTGGAATGAGCGGGACGCCAAAGGGAGCAGAGAGCGTAATCCAGCCGAGGGGGCGTTCACATCCACAATGGCTGAGATCCCTCCTGGAAACACCGCCGCAAATAGGAAAAGAAACACATATACGGCATCCACGACAGTGACTCCCAGAAGATCCGGAACCAAAAAGTCCCATTCGCTGGAGGCCCTATGACAGGGACTAGCGGCACCCCTTGGAGGCGGCATGGAAGGAAGGAATAGAGCTTGACCACTGGTAGATCTCATTCCGCTGAGAAAGAGAAACATACGCCTGGGACTCCACCGAGACCGGTTCCCGCTTTGGCGGATCTACAACGTGTGCGGGAGCCGGGCTTGGAGATGGCCGGCCTGGTCCGGATGCATCGTAACGAGAGGTTGGCCCCTCTTCCGCAATGGTTTGTAGAGGATCTGGCCGCGTCGATCAACAGTTCCCTGCTCACCGGTTATCCGGTCACAGACGGCCTCTACCGCCAACTTGGCTCCTACCTGGGATTGCCCGAAGAAAGAATCTTGCTCACGGCAGGATCCGACGCGGCGATCAAGGCTGTCTACCATTCATATGTCCGACCGGGGGATACCGTTGTAACGTTAGACCCGACCTATGCGATGTACGAAGTCTATGCTCGGATGTTCGGGGCTCGGCCTCGACTTATCCCCTTCGACGCGGAGCTTCAGCTCGATGCGGAGGAGCTGCTCGAGAGTGTGGACCAACGTGTCCGCCTGGTGATGATTGCCAACCCCAACCAGCCAACGGGAACATTACTTGACCAAAAAGTCCTCTTGAAACTTATCCAGCGAGCCACGGACGTGGGTGCCTTGCTGGCGTTGGACGAAGCCTATTACCCCTTTTCCCGTGCGTCTGCCTTACCGTGGATTAACGATTTTTCCAATCTGCTGGTGATTCGAACCTTCTCGAAGGCTGCCGGACTGGCTGGCCTGCGGATAGGTTTTGTGGCAGGTCACCCGAAGGTAATAGGCAATTTGTTCAAGGTCAGGTCTATCCATGATATTAACAGCATAGCTCTCTTGGCTGCCGCGAAGTTGCTGGAGCATCCGGAAATCGTGGAGGACTACACGCTGCTGGTGCAGGCTGGCGCCCGGTTGCTCACTGAGAGACTTGAGGCGATGGGACTAGAGCTGCTGCCCACGTACACGAACTTCGTGCAGATCCGCGTCGGACATCGGTGCCCTCCTGACGAATTGGTTGTGCGACTCGCCAAGCAGGGTTATTTGGTTAGAGGGCCCTCCGACCTCCCTGGCCTCGCGGGCTGTATTAGGGTCACTTTGGGACCGCCGGACCTCATGGAGGCCTTTGCCGACGTTTTGCAGCGAATCATTGAACAAGCCTCCGCAGAACCGAAAGGAGCGGGTCAGTGATCAGGAGAATCAAGAATTCTTCAAAAAGCCGATTCATGAATCTCCGTGACAAGATATTCGCCAATCGACCGCGGATATATACTTGTGACGTAAGGGGACATACGATATTATTGGACGTGGAGAGCGAGATTGAGAAGTATCGCGCGACTACCTACGCCACCAAGGAGCCCGAGACGCTTGAGTGGATTCAGCGCTACTTCCGGCCAAACGATGTGATGTATGACATCGGAGCCAATATCGGTGTTTACTCCCTATTTGCTGCAAAATACCTCAATTCGGCGTGCAAAGTGTACGCCTTTGAGCCTGAGGCCCTCAACTATGCAAAACTGAACAAGAATGTCTACTTGAATAGCCTCTCCGGAGTGGTGTTTCCATGCTGTTTGGCGGTGAGCGACAAGCTCTGTTTTGACATGTTCAATCTGCATCCAAATGTCTTTCACCGGGAAAGAATCGGTGAAGGACTCATAGCCGGCTCGGCTTTGCACGCCTTCGGGGAAAGCAAAGACTACAAAGGTGCTCAATTCAAACCGATTCATCAGCAAGGAATGCTAGGAATCTCTCTAGATTACCTTGTTGAGTACCTGGCCCTGGACTTCCCCAATCACATCAAGATCGACGTCGACGGCATAGAGGAACAGATCATTTCCGGGGCAACCCGTACCCTCGGGGACCCGCGACTAAGGTCAGTGCTAATAGAGATCTCGGCCGGTGACGGCTCCGAGGACCCGATACGCAAGAAGCTGAGTTCGGCAGGGCTTGTCCCGGATTGCGGTTTTCGGGAACACTCCTGCAATGCCCTGAAAGGAACTCCCTACGAGGATAGTGTCAACACAATATTCATTCGTAGGTGATTCACGGACCGCGTCTTGAGGGGAGACCTGGAGTAGATACTCATGGCGAATTCAAGTGTTCCAGCCTGGGCCGAACATCCCGACTTGGTTGATTTCTACTCGACGCATCGCCGCCGACCCGAAGAGCTCTACCCCTCTGAGAAGAGATTCCTGCCGTGGCTGGCTGCACGGTGCAAATCAGTCCTGGACACCGGCTGTGGGACTGGCGGCTTCAGCAATATCTGGCGTCACCACAATCCGAAGATTGAATATACTGGTGTAGAACTATCTTCTTCACTGGTCGAGGCCGCCAGGCAGTTCCACCCTGAGTTCGAATTTGTGCAAGGCAATCTGGCTGAAGGAGTTCCACTGTCTGATCGTTGCGCTGCCGTTGTCCAGGCCCTAGGATGGCTCCACTGGGAGCCGGATTATGCCCGGGCAATCCTGGAGCTGTGGCGACTGGCCGACAGGTATCTCTTCTTGGACGTACGCCTGGTCCCGGACGAGAGCACCGCAACTGTAGGTAGGCAGAAGTTGGCTTTCGCGTCCGAGTGGGACGGAAAGACAACCACCCCTTACGTCACGGTGGCGTGGAGAGATTTTGCCGCATTGGTCATGGGCCTGGATCCGGCCACGCTTCTCGGTTACGGCTACTGGGGCATGCCGGCGGAGACCGTCGTGGGGGTGGGGGGTCAGGTCTGTTTCGCAGCTTTTGTCCTCGAAAGGGCGAGGGCTTCAGACGCCTCGTCGCCTGCAACAATCTGTCTGAACTTGCCGTTGGAGTGGCCCCCTGAACTGGCACAAGACGTGAGGCTGTTGCCCCCTTCACACTTGGAGGCACTGGTCCCTCGTAGCTGAGAAACAATTCGAGAGGCAGAAGGTGACCCGATGGCTGTAGTAGCTTTGTTGCTGGGCCGTGGCGGCAGCACCGGCTTCCCCGGCAAGAATCTTTTCAAGGTCCTTGGCCGGCCGCTCATGGCCTATCCCCTGCTTGCCGCACAGGCGAGCAAGCATGTCGATCATGTCTACGTCTCCACGGACTCGGAAGAGATTATGGCAGCTGGTCGCAAATACGGGGCGCAAATAATAGTACGCCCTGGACATCTTTGTACAAGCAACGCACTTGGCGAGGATGCTTATGCTCACGGCTACGGCGTCATACATGAGCATCTTGCCGAAAAGGGAGAGTACGTGGAGTTGATGGTGCTGCTCTTTGCCAATGCCGCAACGGTCACTGGCGACCTTATCGACGAAGGCATTGAGAAGCTGAGGGCCAATCCAACACTCGATTCCGCAGTCACAGTGTCCCGTTACAACATGTGGAGTCCTCTGCGCGCGCGCAGATTGGATGAAGATGGCTGCCTGAAACCATTTGTTCCCTTCGAAACCTTTGGCGACCCGAATACGCTAAACTGCGATCGCGATTCTCAGGGCGATGTCTATTTCGCGGACATGGGGCTGTCGGTGGTCAGGCCCCGTTGCCTGGAGAACATGGAGGACGGTCTTCTCCCCCAGAAATGGATGGGGCGGCGCATCGCTCCCATAGTATCCTGGGGAGGCTGCGACGTAGACTACGAATGGCAGATACCTGGGGTCGAGTACTGGTTGCGCGAACACGGGTGGGAACCTGAAAAATCCAAGTGATGCGCGCAATTCCTGGCCGAAGTTCGGGAATGGGGAACGATCTCACATCCTGAAGAAAGGACAGGGGGCTTTGGAGGTAAACGTCTTCTCCGATCTGACCGAGTTGAGCCACTATGCTGCGAATCGGTTCGCAGAGCTGTCTCGTCTGCATGTGGAACACTCAGAACGTTTCACCGTTTGTCTTTCCGGTGGATCAACCCCGCTCGACACCTATGCATTGCTTGCCGCGCCCCCTCTGAGCCATGATATTCCATGGCATGCGATCCATATCTTTTGGGGTGATGAGCGCTGCATTCCCTTGAGTCGACCGGACAATCACTACACCATGGCGTCAGAGTTGATGCTCTCCAAGGTTCCTGTTCCCCCGGCGAACATTCATAGAATGAGGGGGGAAGCGGATAATCCTGATCAGGCCGCGCGCGAATACGAACAGATGCTGTCTGATTTCTTTGGCTTGAACCCCGGCGAGTTCCCCACATTCGATCTGATCTTACTAGGAATGGGCGCGGACGGACACACTGCCTCGCTCTTTCCGGGGACACCGGGGTACCGGGAGAACGCACGCATGGTGGTTGCACACTATGTGCCGCAGGTCGAGATGTACCGATTAACACTGACTCTTCCCGTACTCAACAATGCCGGGAACGTGATCTTCCTGGCCTCGGGGGAAGCGAAGGCCGCTGCGCTGCGCCGCGTGTGGGAGACGGAGACGGGCGAGGGAGGCTCAGATCTACCCGCGCGGCACGTGAGGCCTTCACGTGGCAAGCTCTACTGGCTAGTGGATAAGGCCGCGGCAAGCGGGCTCCCGCAAGCTGACGCGGAACGAGACTGATGGGAGGTATCGTTTCCATGAAGATATTTGTAGCCGGCGGCTCCGGTTTCATAGGCAGCCATGTAGCTGAAGCCTTGTCCCATGCCGGCCATGAAGTTACGATTTTCGACCGTAGGCGATCCCCACATCTCCGGGATGACCAAGAGTTTGTCGAGGGCGACATCCTTGACCGCCAGGCAGTGCAAGAAACGATCGAGGGCAAAGACGTCGTGTACAACTTCGCCGGGATACCTCATCTCGACGTGGGACTGAACTGCCCCGTGGAAACGGTCGAGCAGAATGTGCTCGGTACCGTCATCATGTTGGAAGCGTCCCGCCTGGCCGGTGTAAAGCGGTTCGTTTATGCGAGCAGCATTTACGTTTACAGCGAAGGTGGCTCGTACTACCGGTGCAGCAAACAGGCCGCGGAGCTGTACGTGGAAGAATACCAGAGGCTCCACGGACTGGACTTCACCATCTTGCGTTACGGGACAGTGTACGGCCCTCGAGCTGATGATCACAATAGTGTCAGGCGGTACCTTAAGATGGCCCTCGGGGACCGTCGCATTCGAGCAACCGGCACAGGCGAGGAGGTCCGGGAGTACATCCATGTAAAGGATGCGGCAAAGTCGAGTGTCCGAATCCTCTCGGACGAGTTCAAGAATGATCACATTGTCCTGACGGGGCATCATGCCATGCCCTTCAAAGACTTGCTCGTCATGATCCGCGAAATCGTGGGCCGAGACGTGGAGATCGAGATCACTCCTCCCGATCCCAACGATGTCCGGCGGGGCTCATCCGGGCACTTCCAAATCACTCCTTATTGCTTTCGGCCTCGAACTGCGAAGAAGTTGGTCAACAATCCCTACTATGACCTTGGACAAGGGCTCCTGGAGTGTATCGACGACATCTGCGCGAACGACATGCAGGTGCCCGATGCCTGCACTGTTGATTGCACATGAGGTAGACATATGCCATTGTTGAGTTCAGATTACCTTCTCAAACTTGTGGCGCATATGTTCCTGGCCGTGGGAGCACCGGAGAGCACTGCAATGCTCGTAGCGGATTCCCTGGTGCAGGCGAACCTGGAGGGACACGATTCCCACGGAGTAATCCGAGTCGTGGAATACCTCGACAAGATCAGTATAGGCAAAATCAATCCGGCAGCGGAACCAGAAATGGTCAAGGAAACCTCGACAACGGTCTCGGTCGACGGTCACTGGGGCTTCGGTCAATTGACGGCAAGCTGGGCCATGGACAAGGTCATCCAAAAGGCCTTGGACCATTCAATCGCCGCCGGCGCTCTATTTAATTGTGGTCACATAGGTCTCTGTGGCGCCTACCCGCAGATGGCAGCGCTGAACGGCTTGATCGGACTCGCTTTTGCCAATGGAGGCGGAACGAAACCGCGGGTTGCCCCATTTGGCGGTGCTCGCCCCACTTTCTTCGCCAACCCTATTGCCGCGGCTTGGCCCGCGAAAGGCAGGTCGCCCATCGTTATGGACTTCTCCACGTCCGTCGTAGCTTCGGGAAAGATTCGGGTTCTTCGCGACAAGGGGGAACAAATGCCTGAAGGGTGGGTCCTGGACAAAGAAGGTAAGCCGACCCGTGAACCGAAGGATTACTATGACGGAGGCATGCTCCTCCCCGCGGCCGGCCACAAGGGATTCGCCTTGAGCTTGCTCGTCGAGGTGCTGGGCGGTCTCTTGACCGGAGCGGGCACGGTGATTCTGCCCGCAAGCGGATATCAGGTGGGTAACGGTGTCTTCCTAATGGCGATCGATGTCGAGGCATTTCTACCTCCGGATCAATTCGAGGCGCAGATCGATCAACTGGTGCGGGCGGTCAAAGACACTCCACCCCTGGAGAAAGGGGGCGAGGTACTGATGCCTGGCGAGCCAGAACAGCGCACAAAACGAATTCGTCGCGCTGAGGGTATTCCGGTCCCTGAGAAAACTTGGCAGGCAATCGCGCAAGCTGCAGGCCGTCTTGGCATCGACTTGTAACAGCGCGTGATCAGACTCGAGAGCCCCATGAGTCTGAGCATCAATTCTTACCGGAAAAGTGGAGTAGTATGCTAAGAGCGATCGTATTCGACTTCGACGGAGTGATCCTCGAATCCGTTGACATCAAGACACGCGCGTTTGAGGGGCTATTCAAGGCATATCCGGAGCATGTCCACAACATCGTCCAATTTCACCTCGCGAACGGTGGGATGTCTCGTTTCGATAAGTTCAAGTACTTCTACCGAGAATTTCTCAACAAGCCCCTTAGTGAGCGGGAATTGGAGCAGCTTGGTAACCGATTCTCAGAGCTGGTGTTTGAAGCTATTCTCCGTTGCCCCTTTGTGGCCGGAGCGCGCGAGTTTCTGGAAAAGTATTCCGCACGATATGACCTCTTCGTGGCTTCAGGAACGCCGCAGGAAGAAATGAGAACCATCGTCGTAAGGCGAGGCATTGAGCAATTTTTTCAGGGGGTTTACGGGAGTCCGAATTCCAAGGGCGAGATCATTCAGAGCATTATCGAAAGGCATCAATACCGGCCTTCGGGTGTTGTTTTCATCGGGGATGCCATGACTGATTATCAAGGCGCACTAGAAGCTTCAACTCCTTTTATAGGACGGGTTCCCTCGGGCGCGGCCAACCCCTTTCCTGATGACGGGGTGCTGTGCGTCGTCACCGACCTACGGCAGCTCGACGAAGAGTGGCCCGCGATAACGGAATCCTTTTCGAAGCAATGAGATCGTCCGGTTCCCCTCAAGTCATCATTTGCAGGCCGCAGGCGCAGGATATTTGCGTCGCTGCCGTTCGGAAGAGATCGGCCTGTCGCTGGGTCTATTTCGGTCGTGACTGGGAACGGTATCGGCGGATCAAGCAGGCAATACCAGGCGAATTCGAGGCCATTAACGCGGGCGAACTGATCAATCGTATGGGGTCACGTATCCGGGCCGAGTTCATCGAGTTTGACAGGTACCTCCAGGCTGACGCCAGCGACCTTTTCTGGCAGACAACCGACCTGCTTGAAAAGAACCCCTACAGCTCAGATCTTTTCTTTCATTGCTGTGCATACTTCGCATTCAATCAGATTCTGAAGGATCTCCGGTCCGACTTGGTCGTGTTTGTGGAGGACTCGTTCATCGTTCTGGAGTTTGCCCGCCTGGCGCGGGGGCTCGGTTTTCATGTGGAGTGCATTGGTGGAAACCTGCTCGCCAATCTGTGCCCTGAACGGTTGATTCGGGCTTTTGGGCGGGTTGAGCGCGCCGCCAGGGCTCTGCTTTGTCGTGCGAGATTGATTGCCGACTTCTTGAGCTGGAAGCACGCGATCGGTCGGCACGCGAGGAACAACGGGCCGGAGAATTCAAATGCTTTTGGGCAAGTCGAAGCGTTGCTCGTCATCTGGGCGGACGGCAAGACATTTACGCCAAAACGGCCAAAGCGCACGGACACCTATCTCGGTGATCTTCCCGCGCTCCTGCTTGAGGGAGGGAAAAAGGTCGGATATCTAGCCCATCCGATCTCTTGGGTTGCCACCCAGGACGAGATCTTAGAGGACATCCAGGCGTCCCCCGACCCGATTCTATTTCTTCACGAATGCCTTCGACTGCCGCAGATGTTGCGGATCGCCTTGGAGACCCTTTTCCGATCGTGGAAAGTTGGATCCGGTTTTGTCATCAACGGTGTGGACCTTACGCGACTCGTGCAGGAGCATGCTGCCCGGGAAAGGGCAAAGAGCCGCCAGTCCCTGGCTTTCCTGTACTATTATGTTGGGAGGTTCCTCTTCCAAAAGGGAATCCGGCCGTCATTAGTGCTCTTTCCTTATGAGAACCAACCTTGGGAGAAGGCTCTGAGACTGGGAATTAAGAAGTATCTGCCCGACACGAAGATCATGGCCTATCAACATGCGCCCTTTCCTAAGTTCCAGTTGGGACCCTTTGCGTCTTATAAGGACCTCAAGCCGGGCAGCATTCCCCATTTCCTGGTGGTCCTGGGGCCGAGATGGAAAGAGGTTTTCGTGGAACATGGATGGCCGGAGGAGTCGGTAATCGAGGGCCCTGCCTTTCGTTTCCAACACCTTCTTGATTCGCGCTCGGCCGACGGAGTGGTAGACACTTCTCGAGGTGACCGTAAACCCGTCATATTGCTCGCCGCGTCGATAAGCTATTCGGATTCCTTCGAACTCACGGCCAAGACTATAGAGGCCTTTCGGGAAGAATCGGACGTTGATGTGCTCCTGAAGTTTCATCCCAGAATGTCCAGCGGGTCCGACGCCTTGGTACGGGCAGTTACCGATTGTCTCGGCTTGAACGGGCTTCCCGCCCACTTTTCCGTCACGGATCGCCCCATTCCCGAACTGCTGCTCCAGGTCGACGTCGTGTTGCACAACGGCACTGCGGTCGGCCTTGAGGCACATGTCGCAGGGGTGCCTGAACTGCTTGTTCAGTCGGACCTGTGGTTCAACATGAACAATCTCGACCTGTTCGAGGAATCCGCGGTAAGCTCCGGCACTCCCGAACAGCTCAGGCGGTCGGTTTCTCATCTGCTGGACCATGAAGCACAAGCTGCTGAGAGAGACGGACGGATCGCGTCCTTTCCAGTCGAAGAGTTCTTCTCCCCCGTCACCGAAGAGACCATCCGCTGTTTCCTGGAACTCTCGAGTTTCAGTGGGGAGTACAGGCTACACTAGCAGCGACACGTCCGGGGACAAGCGGTCCACCTCCATTATTGGAAAGGAGAAGAGGAAGATTCTCATCCGAGGCGGCAAGCCTGGGACAAGGCTCCCGGAGTATAGAAATGTTATACCAAAGCCCATTTGCCAAATCGGAGGCAAACCGGCAGTGTGCCACATCATGAAGATCTAAGGCTATTTCGGGTTCAACGACGTCATTGTGGCCCTTGGTGCCAAGGCCGAAGTGATCACGTCCTATGTCGTGAACTCCAACGCGCTCATTTGTCACTTTCCGGTCAATTTTTCCAGCGGAAGCACCAGGTTTCAAGACACAGTCCGATTTAATAATCGGAATCCGCTCGTCATTCCTGCTGCTTCGTTGTGAGATGCGGCCTTGGGAAGAGTCTCTGAGACAGGGACTCATGAAACGCCTGTCGGGGCACGAAGCGCGTGGTCTACCAGAATACGCCCGAGTCCTGCTTTCACCGATGTTTCGATTCGTTGGCATACGATACGGCATTTCACTTGTAGACGAGCAGTCTTAGGACGAATCGAAACGAGCCCCTGACACCCTCGCGATTCTTGCCAGCGATAGGAGATCAAACATCCGAACCTGGAGCCTTAATGTGTCTGAAATGATTCTGTGGGCTCACCCGATCGGCTACCAAAGATCTGAGAATGTGCCGGCGAGAATCCATCCTTGATGATGGGGAAAGACAGCGTTATTCTCTTTCACGTGTGTGAGGAGCCGCAGCCCTCGGCTGCGGATGAATGCATGGATGCCGATCTGTTAGCGTGGTAACTCACTGACCGGCGGAACGGGACTCTTTCCGGATCATTCATCCCCCATTAAACGCGCTCACAACCGACATATAAGCTTCCGCGTTGAATGCATGGTAAATTGCTTGATCCGTGCCAAATGCCCCCCATGAATCTTCATGTGGGGGCTTTGTTTTTCAAATATGACCCTCATAGGTTCACTTGCCGGATTCTGTTTGAACTCCACAGTGGGAGTCGGGACCATGGAGAACGACAAGAGCCGTGATCAGGAGCTGAATGAATTCGTCGAGCTTTGGCACGAGTACGGTGGCAAAAAACGGTTGACGGAGTTGCTAAGGGTAAATTAGGCTGAGAAAGAGTGCAAAAGGGCTGTTTTCATCAACGCGACGACGGTTTTGCCTGCGTGCGCTCGCGCGGTACACCCCACGGAGACCTCTTCGGGGTCAGCGGAGGCATCCTGGGATCCCTCGACGGCGCCAAGAGGCCCACAATGGTAAGACCGCGGCATAATTGCAGACAAGAGAGGTTTCGCATGGCAGTAAATGGTGAGCACCTCGTGCAATTCGAAGAGTACGAAACATACATTGGAGCGCAAGCTGTTGAACGCATACTGGGCAAAGCCGCAAGACTCAAAGACAAGCATGTGGCCCATGTGAATTCCACGTACTATGGTGGAGGTGTTGCGGGATTGCTCGGCTGCTTGACGCTTCTGATGAACGGCGTGGGGATCAAGACAGGGTGGCGGGTTATCCAGGGCTCTCCTGATTTTTTCAGTATTACCAAGAAGATCCACAACGGGCTTCAGGGCGGGAAGATCAATATCACGGACCGGAAGAAGGACATTTTTGAGCACGTAATCAGCCAGAACGCGTTGAGGAACCACCTTGAACACGATCTGGTGGTGATTCACGATCCCCAGCCGCTCATGATGATCAACCATTACCGAAAGAAGGGACCCTGGATATGGCGATGTCATGTGGACATGTCAGGCCCGGATAAGCAGCTCTGGGAGTACCTGCGTCCCACGGTAGAGAAGTACGACGCCATTGTGCTGAGCATCGAAGAATACGGCCAGAAACTGGAAACGCCCCAGGTCTTTATCATGCCGGCTATTGATCCGTTCAGCGTCACCAATCGAGAATTGGACGACAATGAAATCGATGAACGCTTGGATCGATACCGTATTCCGACCGACCTCCCTCTGGTCGTCCAGATCTCCCGATTTGACAAATGGAAAGATCCGAGAGGGGTCATCGAGGCGTTCAAGAAAGCCCGTCGAAAGGTCGATGCAACCCTCGTGCTTCTCGGGAATGTTGCCACCGACGACCCAGAGGGACCTGAGGTATACGAATCTCTCCTCGAGGCGCGGGATGAGCGGATCATTATCAAGAGTGTGCAAGACTGTGCCTTGGTCAATGCGCTCCAGCGCCGGGCGGCAGTCATCCTCCAGAAATCCGTGCGAGAAGGATTCGGATTGACGGTGACGGAAGCCATGTGGAAAGGGGCTCCCGTCATAGGCGGTGATGTGGGCGGCATCCGGCACCAGATCGAAGACGGCGTCAACGGTTTTCTGGTCTCTTCAGTGGACGAGGCTGCAGACCGCATCGTCGGACTTCTCAAGGACCCGGATCTCAGACGGCGCCTTGGGAACGCGGCGAAACGGACTGCAAGAGAACGCTTCCTGATGAGTCGCTATTTGGAAGATTATCTCGATCTGTTCAATTCTTTTGAAACCATCTATCGTTTCAGTCCGAATTGATGCCATGCAAAGCCGGAGGAGCAAGAATTTCAGGAACACACCACAGTCTCGGGGGAACACCGATGAAGGACAGAGAGATCAGACAAAACCTCACTACGAATCAATGGGTCATCTTTGCCCCAGCTCGCGGAAAGAGACCTCACGACTTTGTTCGGAAAGCACAGAGCAGAGGAGAGGCGCTTGCTCTATATGACGCCGATTGCCCATTCTGCCCGGGCAACGAAGAGCACCTCACTCCAATCATTGAAGAGGCCCCTGGTATCGACGGACAGCATTGGCGAACACGGGTGGTTCCCAATAAGTTCCCCGCAATGACCACCGGAGGTGACGCGCACAGATTGCAGGAGGGGATCTATCTGTCCATGAAAGGTGTCGGGCGCCATGAAGTGATCATCGAGAGTCCCAAACACAATGAGCAGATGGCGGCAATGGATGCAAAGTCGGTACTTCCGATCGTCGAGACATATCACCGACGGTACACGGCAATCTTAAAGGACACGCCCTCCACGATGGTCGTCATCTTTCGGAACCACGGTCCGAAGGCCGGCACGTCCCTCATCCATCCCCATTCTCAACTGATTGGGGTGAACTGGGTACCCTCCTACATCCGTTGGCGAGAGGACGCTGCTGAACAGTACTATGATAGATGGGGACGCTGTGTACACTGTGACATGATCAACTTCGAGATGCGCGATGCCCGAAGGACCATCTATGAGAACGACTACTTTCTCACATTTATCCCCTACGCCGCGGATGTGCCGTTCGAAGTTTGGGTGATTCCCAAAGCCCATCAAGCCAACTTCGGGGACATTTCCGACAACGAAAAGGAAGACCTCGCCGACGCTCTGCACCGAGTTCTCACGATCCTTCACGCCAAACTAAACGATCCCGATTACAACTACGTGATCAACACCGCGTCGAGACACAAATCGGGAGCACCTCACTTACACTGGTATGTACAGATTCTCCCGCGTCTCACGACGAGGGCCGGTTTTGAGATCGGCTCGGGCATAAGCATCAACCCCTCCCTGCCGGAATCCGATGCGGAGTTCTTACGGGCCCCGTAGTTGACTGGCGCACCTCATCACGTCATTGCCACCATGCATATCAAGAACGCACATGGATGTGTGTCGAAATGCCCGTGTCAATTGGGCCGACGTCGTTACCCCAGCCGCCTCCCGATCGAGGTCCGGGCCGGGCGCCGATATGAGGGGGAGGAACCCCGGAGATGAGGGGGGTGATTCGAGCGGAGAGCTTCTGCTACAACTCTGTGGACCATCCGTTAAACCTGTCCCCAGTCCATCACGGTCTCGATGAGGTGACCGGCGACTTTCCCATCGAATTACACCACGCTCCAAGCCCCTGAGCGGGTCCCACCTGTGTGTCTCCACACCCGGAAAAACACGTTCTCTCCCGCATACATCGGCACACCGCGACCCTGTGAGGAGACCTGTCGAAGCAATCTATTAGTTGTGTAGACAAGACAACCTTTGCAAAGGCCTGTGGCCGTCCGGGAGAACGCCGTATGACGAACATCGGGATTCGAATGAAGGAAATTCCGCGCTCTGGTTCTCCCTGAGTTATCCCTGACTGGAATTGCGTCGACGAGAGGATGTATAAGTATTTGATATCATTGGTGGGCCGCCAGGGTCTCGAACCCCGAACCTACTGATTAAGAGTCAGTTGCTCTACCAATTGAGCTAGCGGCCCATGGGGAAAGCTAAATTTACAGACTCCACGCCGTGTTGTCAAGTACCGCGACGACGGGGTAGTGGGTCAGTTTGAAATCTTCTCCCCCTAGACAAGCGACTGCGCCCGTGTCATAATCTCCTGCATGAGCGCACAAGAATCAAAGAAGAAAAAGCGGCCACGTGACCTAAACCGGCTAGCCTTCAGCATCCTGGAGGATGCCACACCCGAAGACCGACCAGTCCCCCCGCCCCCCGACGAACCGGAGAAGAACCCTGCCGCTGTCGCATTGGGCCGTCTTGGTGGCCTGAAGGGTGGTAGGGCCCGCGCCCGGAAACTCACTCCCGAGCAGCGATCCGAGATAGCGCGCAAAGCCGCAAAGGCACGCTGGGCACGCAAAGACAGCGAAGAAAACCCACCTGACCAAACCCCACAAGAATAGCAAGCCAATTTTTACCCACGAATGCACTGAGCAGTACTCAGAACCCCGCTTCACAACAGTAGAACGCTATGCTCGCGAAATTACGCGAGTTTTTCCTCTTGAAAATGTGATGGTCACGGGTGTATGCAGCCCGGGTCTTGGCACAGAAGTTTTTGTGAACTTGTTTGGTGCAAGGAAAGCGAGAGGCGACACCGCATAGCGGGTGTCGCCCATGAAAAGCTCGGCGGGGTGGCTGAGTGGCCTAAAGCGTCCGATTTAGGCTCGGAAGACGGTGCTGCAACATCGTCCGCGGGTTCAAATCCCGCCCCCGCCTCCAACAGAGTGGGGCGCGTTACAGGGGACCAGTCCGGGGTTTGCACCCGGTTCTGCGGGGTTCGATGCCCCGGCGCTCCACCATGTCCGACGGGCCCCCGACGCTCTTGTCGGGTAGTAGCCCTTAGTGCGTTCAAGCGTACGACACACGCGCGCGCGTGTCAAGATTAGGCGCAAAAAACAAGACAAAAATGCAAAAAAGTACTTGACATTTCTTAACCGGTCAAGCATAATGGTCACTATGAATAGATTACCGCTTCACAAGAGGGCACAAGTGCTGAGTTGCTTAGTCGAGGGCAACTCGATCCGGGCCACTGTTCGCATGACAGGCGTTTCCAAGAACACTGTCACAAAGCTCTTGGTTGACGTTGGGAGCGCCTGCGCTGAGTATCAGAACAAGGTGCTCAGGGACCTTCCTTGCGAGCGCGTCCAATGCGATGAGATTTGGGCTTTCTGCTACGCCAAAGAGAAGAATGTCCCGGACGAGAAAAAGGGTCAGTTTGGTTATGGCGACACGTGGACCTGGACGGCGATCTGTGCGGACACCAAATTGGCGGTGGCTTGGCTTGTTGGTGACCGCACTCCTGAGACTGCTTTGGTATTCATGGAAGACCTCGCATCCCGGCTGAGAGGCCGCGTGCAGCTCACCACGGACGGGTACGGGGCTTATTTGCAGGCTGTCGAGGGAGCCTTTGGTTGCGAGATTGACTATGCCATGCTAGTTAAGCTATACGGGCCAGAGCCGGAAGGACAGAAGCGGTACAGCCCGGGCAGGATCACTAGCACCAAGCGGCAGAACATCACGGGCAAGCCCGACCCTGTCCACGTCTCCACGAGCTATGCCGAACGGCAGAATCTGACCATGAGGATGAGCATGAGGCGCTTCACCCGGCTAACCAACGCTTTCTCTAAGAAGGTCGAGAACTTGGCACACGCGGTGTCTCTGCATTTCATGTACTATAACTTCGGACGGATTCACAAGAGTTTGCGGGTGACTCCAGCCATGGAAGCGGGGGTTACTGATCACGTGTGGACACTAGAAGAGATCGCTAACCTTTTGGAATAAAAGCTTTTAGCGTACCAAGAATTGACCACGAGCCGTATATTACGGTCAGGCCGATGCCCAAGGCACCAAGTATGACCGCAACCACAAGCCCAATGTTCCAACGTTGGATACTCTGAGTATTTGCTTGCTGGCTCGCGGCGATGGCTTTGATTTCCTTTATGTCTTCCCGTGTGTCACGCCGGAATTCCGTGAAAGCAGTCTTGAGATCGGACATTTTGTTTTCTACCCGTGTTTCCATCGCATGAACTTCAGCTTGGTGTTGAGAGCTGATATGGTCGAGTTTTTCCAAAATTGATCCAACATTATCCATGTCAAACTCCTCTGCCCCGAATGGGATTGGTTCATCAAGGTGCGACCAGTCAGCAGGTGCTTCTTCAAAAGAAGAAGATTCAACCCTTGTGGCTGATTCAGGTTCGGCCCAATTTTGCGGCGCTGAGAAATCAAACTCTGCATCAAAGATCGGCCATTTTGCCCCATCATCCAGAATTCTAATACCGCCATCATCTAAAGAGCTTTGGTTAAATGTCTCGGACAGACTATCACGTTGAGACATCTGGCTCTCCTTGCGTGGCAGCTTTTTGTTTGGCCCGTTCCTCCAAATGTTTCTTAAAGGTGTTGGCCAATTCCGTCATCATGAACTCTGCTAGACCGCGTGGCACATGGACTCTTGCCACTTCCATTTCTTGAATCTCTGGCGCATCCTCGCCTTTTCTCTTAGCCTGTTCAGCGGCAACCACGTCTTCAAGTGCGCGTAACTTGAAAATCAATACCGCTTCCTGCCCGTGGAAACTAATGCCGAACCCATTTGCGTAAAACACCCGTTCCCTTTCCACAGCAACCTCCGTCACGGAAGACTATGATACCATTACATGCTATCATACCGCTTAAAGGGCTGTCCATGAAATTACGCAATAACCATGCCAACGCGCTCGCTTGTCTAGAGGGAGAATTTTCAAACTGACCCACTACCGACGACGGGGTGAACCAATCAGTTACCCGCAGACTGACAAGAGATCCCACCAGCATAGCTAGCCGCCGGTGGTCAGGCCGGCAATGGCACGCGACGCTATCGGCTCGAAGACCGCTGGTACCACGATTCCTTTTCGGTCTAATCATCTTCCCACTCCCTCCAGCGTTGGCCTCCCGTTCCCGTAACAATCCCTGCCCTCCTTCGGGTTTTCCCTCTCACCTTGTCCGTGCTAACCTACAGCTTGCCCTGTCAGGCCTCACAGGAACCCGTGAGGGTACAGCAAGGTAAAGAGGTTGCTCCGCACGACCACGAGGAATAACGTAACTGTGTGGGAGAAGACCTCTTTGAGGCCTACCTTCGCCGATCAACCATTATCGAGGAGGACGGAATGCCGCATCTGTTCGACGAATTAAAGATCAAGGACGTCACACTCAGGAACCGGATCGGCGTGTCTCCCATGTGCCAGTACAGCTCGAACGATGGGGTCTCCAATGATTGGCACCTGGTTCACTTGGGGTCCAGAGCTGTGGGAGGGGCAGGTCTGGTGATGACGGAAGCGACTGCGGTCGAGCCACAGGGAAGGATCACTCCGCGCTGCGCGGGTCTCTGGGACGACAAACAGATCGAGCCTCTCGCCAGGATTACGCGGTTCGTTTCGGCCCACGGCGCGGTACCTGGCATGCAACTGGCGCACTCCGGGCGCAAGGGCTCGGCAGCACGTCCCTGGGAAGGCAACCGGTCTCTCGCAGATGATGAGGGGGGCTGGGACACCCTGGGGCCCAGCCCCGTGGCCTTCGGGCGAAAGCTCAGCCGCGTGCCGGGGGAGATGACCAAGGAGGACATCGAACGCGTCAAGAAGGGATTTCACGATTCCACCCTGAAAGCTCGGGAAGCCGGCTATCGTTGGCTGGAACTGCATGCTGCACACGGGTACCTCATGCACAACTTTCTCTCCCCTCTTTCCAACAAGAGGACCGACGAATATGGCGGCAGCTTCGAGAACAGAATTCGGCTTACCCTCGAGACGTTCGCCGAGATGAGGAACGTTTGGCCGGAAGGTCTCCCCATGGCGGTGCGCGTGTCGTGCACGGACTGGGTCGATGGCGGCTGGACTCTTGAAGAAACCGTGGAGTTGGCGAAAAGACTGAGGGACGCGGGAGCAGATCTGATCGACTGTAGTTCGGGGATGAACAGCCCGGACTACCAGAACTACCCCATTGGACCCGGGTGGCAGGTCCCTTTCTCGGAGACCGTGCGAAAAGAGGCTGGTGTACTTACTGCAGCCGTCGGATACATCCAAGATCCCGCACAGGCGGACCAGATCATACGCAATGGGAATGCCGATCTGGTCCTCCTGGCACGACGGATGCTCCGTAATCCGTACTGGCCGTACCACGCGGCCGAAGCCCTGAACATGAAGAAAAGGCTCCCGCCATTACCCCAATATGCCCGCTGGCTGTGATCGGGGTTGGCGAGCGAAAAGCCGCGGATGGAGACAGAACGGGCCGATTCAGGCCCTGGCCACGGCCAGGAATGTGACCCGTCCGTTCGATCTCAACTTATCGTTCGGGATATCAATTCACCGCTACGGCATGCCAGCTCGGCCGCCCTCCTCATCTTATCGTCACTCATACTCGAGCTGAGACCCACCACCCAGACGCCGGCCACCATGCGCCTGCGGCTCCCCCACCCGAGAAAGATCGGTACCGCAACTGCCCGGACGTCGGGGATGTATTCCTCCACATCCGTGGCGAAGCCCGATTCCCGGACTAACTCCAATTCCGTCAGGTAGCTCTCGGGGTCGGTGATGGACCGTTCCGTGAAGCGCGGGAGTTCGGTTGAACGCAGGAGCTCGGAAACTTGGTGCCGGTCTTCGAAGGCATGGAAGATCTTCCCCGATGCTCCCGCGAAGAGGGAGAGCCTGGTCCCCGGCCGTGTCGCCACCTTCAGCTCCTTGGAGGATTCCACCTGGTCCAGGATCAGGATATGGTAGGGGGTGAGCATTCCGAGGAAGACGTCTTCGTCAAGGCTGGACGCCAGGTCCTCCAGGAAAGGACGAGCCTGATCGACGAGCGGGATCCGGACCTGAGCTGAGCCCCCGACCTCCTTGAGAGCGTGCCCGCAAGTATATTTTCGCGTGATCGGGTCTCTCACGACCCACCCTGTTTCTTCCAGAGCGGCAAGGATGCCGTGCGTGGTAGATTTGGCCATGGAAAGGTCCGAAGCAATGCGGCTGATGCCGGAAGCCTCGGAATCAGTGGCTATCTTCGTTACCAGCTTCACTGTCTTGTGAACGATGGGAGCTGAATAAGCTGTTTTCTTCGTACCGAGGGTTTTGCTCATTGCCATCCCGAGGCTGTTGCAGAGAATTTCATTATAGCGAACAGCCCAATCTTGTAATCGTGTCGGATAGTCCTGTCAACAGGTTTTGAAGAGTGGTCTCCGGGAGACCTCGCTTGTCCGACGAGATACAATGTCGCGCAGAGATGTTCTCTATATGGAATCCCAGCCTCCTCTTGCCAATGCGCGGAGAAACTGCCGCATCCTCTCCACCGTGCTTTCGGAAACCCGGAACAGAGATATGAAGGAACGAATCGACAAGGTCGTCGGTTTATTCCTGTGACGGTTATCTTCTTTGTGCCCTTGCGCCTTTCTGCTAAGATTTTTTATTTTCTTGATTACCGTATTTCTTCACGATGCGGTCGCTGGATATTCCCTCGGCGATACCCTTCGGGGAAACGATTGTACATCGGCAGCTCTGCGGTGCTCGCTTTCCGGCAGGTATCGATCCGAGGGAACCGCTGAGGATATCGCTCGCTTCGCGAATCCGTGCGATTCGGAGAGACGCCGCGGGGAAGCTGTACGGGGATTTCCAGGAAGACCGGCGCGGCGATTTCGGATCGCTTCTAGACGGCTACGACGTTGAAGAGACTGGGAGGGACCACGCCGGGAGGAGCCAGTTATGCTCAAGGACAAGAGCTTTGTAACGGTTAACTTTGTCGGTTCCCTGATACTGATCGCAATCGTCACCGGCGTGTTCTCTTACGTGTTGGTGCGCCACCACTACAGCGAGTTCCGGACCGAGTCTCGTGCCGTGGAGACCCAATACATAGCTTCGCAGAAGCAGATGATAAAGGATCAAGTGAATGAAGCGGTCGATTTCATCAAATACAAGAAATCGCAATTGGAACAAAGGGTGAGAGACCGTGCCAAATCGAGCGTTCTGGAAGCCTACGCAATAGCCATGAGTGTCTACAAAGCCAACAAGGACACGTTGCAGACCGACAAGCTCAAAGCGATCGTGAGGGAGGCGCTGAGGCCGATGACCTTCAACGGGGGGAGGGGGTACGTCTGTGCCGTGTCGCTTGACGGTATTGCACAGCTCCAAGGTGGCAAACGCGAATTCGGGAGCAAGGATTTTTCGGGACTCAAAGACTCCGGGGGAAACCTGATCACAAGGAACCTGATCGACATCGTGAAACAGCACAAGGAAGGGTTCTACCAATATGATGTCACCAAGCCAAACCGCGGTGGTCGCAAGTTCCGCAAGATAGCGTTTGTTAAGTATTTCAAGCCCTTCAATTGGTTCATCGGCGTAACCGAATACGTCGATGACATGGAGAGAGAAATCAAAAAAGAGGTGCTGAAACGCATAGGAAAAATCAGATTTGGCAAGGACGGCTACCTCTTCGTCTTCGGATTTAACGGAACATATCTCTCTCACTTTCAGAAGAAATATGTCGGCAAGAATATGATGTGGGTGACCGATCCCAGCGGAGTCAAAATAAACGAAGAGTTGCTCAAGATAAGCCAGGAACCCGACGGCGGCTTTCTTCACTACGTTTGGAACAAGCCGAGTATCGGCAAGAACGCTCCGAAATTGGCCTACGCCAAAGCCTTCAAGGACTGGGGCTGGGTGGTGGGCACAGCGGTATACGTCGACAATATCGACAACGTGGTTGCTGGAATGAGAGGTTCATTGAACAAGCGGATCAGATGGCAGATCGGTATGCTCGCCGTGCTCTGCGTAGGCTGTTTCGTCGGCGCAGCCCTGGTGGCCGGAATCTCGTCGCGTACGATCCGCAGAGAGCTTGACATCTTCACGTCGTTTTTTGAAAGGGCGTCTACCGGCCATGAGAAAATTGACAGGGGAAGCCTGACCTTCTCCGAATTCCGCATGCTCTCGGACTATGCAAACAGGATGGTTGAGGACCGCAAGGCTTCAGAAGATGCGCTGCGGAAGTCGGAGGCGAATTACCGGCAGATCTTCGACGCGGCAAACGATGCCATCTTCGTGCACGATATGGAGACCGGGGAAATCCAGGACGTCAACGCGAGAATGAGCGACATGTACGGCTTCAGCAGAGAAGAGGCGTGCGGACTCACCGTGGAAGACATCAGTTCAGGTGAGCCTCCCTATACGCAAGCAGAGGCGACGCAATGGGTCAAGCGGGCAGCAAAGGAGGGCCCGCAGCTTTTTGAATGGGTCGCCAAGGACAGAGCCGGCCGACTGTTCTGGGTGGAGGTGAACCTGAAGCGCGCGGTCATCGGCGGGGAAAGCCGCGTTCTGGCTGTTGTTCGCGACATTTCAAGTCGAAAGCAGGCGGAAGAGGCTTTGAGGGAACAGGAGGAGAGCTTCAGGACAATATTCGAAGCAGCGCAGGACGCCATATTCGGGGTCGATCCCAATACCCGCAGGTGCCTACTGGCCAATGACAGCATGTGCAAACTGACGGGTTACAGCCGAGAGGAAATCCTCGAATTAAGTGTTGACGACATACACCCGAAAGAACACCTCCCGCATGTGTTGGACCGGTTCCAACTGCTCCTCGAAAAGAATATCACACTAGCAAAGGACATTCCGGTTCTCAGGAAGGACCGCAGCGTCATATTCTGTGACATTACGAGCGGCTTTTCGCGATATGGCGACCGGGAGGCGTTCTTCGGCTTTTTCAGGGACGTGACGGACCGCAAGCGTTCTGAAGATGCACTCAGGAAAGGTCACCAGGACCTTGAACAGCGCGTGGCCGAGCGGACAGCCCAATTGGTCGCGGCCAACGAGCAGCTTCAGAAGGAAATATCCGAGCGCAGGAGAGCGGAAGAGGCACTGCGCAAGGCACACGATGAATTGGAACACCGCGTGCAGGAGCGCACTCGGGAACTGCAACAGGAGATTGCCGAACGAAAGAGAGCCGAGACTGAACTCCTGTCTTACATCCGTTTCCTGGAGAAAATGGAACGTGTTGACCATGCCGTCCGGCGAGCCACGTCCCATGAAGAGATGACAGGAGATGTCCTCGAGAATGTCCTCGAAATCTTCGGGTGTGACCGAGCCTGGCTCATGGACCCCTGCGATCCTGATGCCCCTTCGTACAGGATTCCCATGGAATCGACCAGCCCCGAGTACCCCGGCGCCCTCTCAAAGGACGAGGACATTCCCATGGGTCCCGACGGCGTGATGGTGTGCCGGGCAGCGCTTGACACGGATGGACCGGTTACATTCGGGCCGGGCTCGCCGAGACCGGTCCCCCAGGAAGTGGCCGTACCCTTCGCAGTGAAGTCCCTCATGGTTATGGCGGTCTACCCGTCACTGGGAAAACCGTGGCTCTTCGGATTGCATCAGTGCAGTTACGGTCGAACCTGGACCGAGGAAGAGGAGAGGCTTTTTCACGAGATCGGTCATCGAATTACCCTTGGTCTGAGCAGTCTTCTTTTTCTCAGAGATTTGCGCGCCAGCGAGGAGAAATACCGAACCCTCTTTGAACAATCGACCGATGCGATCTTTATCGTTCGTCCGGAAGGAGAGATCATGGATGCCAACCCCGCATGCTCGGAACTGCTGGGAGCACCTCCGGAGGAAATTGTTGGGGCAGACATCCGAGACTTCTACTGGGATCCCGCGGATCGCGAATCCTTCCGGCGGGAAATCGAACAGACCGGACTCGTCAGGGACTTTGAATGGAGAGTCAGACGAAAGGACGGCGACCTGAGAACCTGTTTGGGAGCCTCATCGGCATGGAAAGATGAGCAAGGGCACATCATCGGCTATCTGAGCAGCGGTCGTGACGTGACCGAAAGGATGCGGCTGGAAGAGCAGTTGGTCCAGTCGCAAAAGATGAAGGCCGTGGGAACGCTCGCAGGCGGAATAGCCCATGATTTTAACAACCTTCTTCACGTCATTCAGGGGTACGCGGATATGGCTCTCCTTGACATGAGCGAGGGAGAGCACGGGTACGCGGAGTTCCAGGAGGTCAAGAAAGCAGCCCGAAGCGCAGCCGAACTCACTCGGGGGCTCCTTACGTTCAGCCGAAGTGTCGAGAGCAAGCTCAGACCGGTGAACATCAACCATGAGGTGCATCAGGTGACAACGATGCTCAAGCGCACCATCCCCAGAATGATCGACATCAGACTCGACCTCGCGGCCGACATTCGTACTGTGAGCGCCGATCCGGCCCAGTTGCAGCAGGTCCTCATGAATCTCGCCCTCAATGCTAGAGACGCTATGCCCGAGGGCGGAACACTCTCCGTAGAGACGCGCAACGTCTACCTCGATCGGGAGTACTCGAAATCCCACTACGGTCTGAAGCCGGGCGAGTATGTCCTGCTGTCGGTTGCCGACACCGGTACCGGTATGGACAGGCAGACGGTCGAGCACATATTCGATCCTTTCTTCACAACCAAGGAGGCCGGCGAAGGAACCGGGCTCGGACTCTCCATCGTATACGGGATCATCCGGAACCATGGAGGCAATGTCTTTTGTTACAGCGAACCGGGCGAGGGAACGATCTTCAAGATCTACCTGCCGGCAATAGAGACGAATCGGCAGGAAGGGAAAATCCGACACGCGGAGGAGCTTGCCCGCGGATCCGAGACCGTCCTGCTCGTGGACGACGAAGAGTCGGTAAGGATGCTTGGCGAGAAGATCCTGACGAAGTTCGGATACGAGGTGCTGGCAGCCTCGAATGGAAGGGAGGGCCTGGAAGTATTTGCCCGGGCAAAGGATCGAATATCGCTGGTTATCCTCGATTTGATCATGCCGGAGATGAGCGGAAGGGAATGTCTCACGGAAATACTGAAACTGGACCCGTCAACAAGAGTTATCATAGCAAGCGGGTACAACGCCAACGGGCAAATCGATGCCTCGCTTGAGAAGGGTGCTGCGGCCTCGATTCGCAAGCCGTACGACGCGAGACAGCTCCTGCAAATGGTGAGGCGCGTGCTCGACGAAACGTGAATCCTATGGGATTGCTCAACCCTCCGAAGTTCACTATGGTCTCAGAGGTTCCTTATGTGCCCACGACGAACAGGCTGACCCCCTTGAAACCAGAGCCGATTCAAATGCCGAGTATGCTACTACCCCACCACGCCGGCAAACAACTCACAGGCGTTTTCCGCCCAGAGCCCGCCCTTTCTCCTGTGACTTGGCGCGGGCATAGGATGCGTCGGAAGGATAACCCATGGACGAGAAGATGATTGCCATCGTTGTGAACGAACAGCCCCGGTCCGTACCCGAGGGAACGACCGTCGCAATCGTCAGAGACGAGGTCAAACCCGGCGCCGACGTGCTCGTAGTGAACGGCTTTCCGAGCCGTCCCGAGGCTGAACTGTCCGAGGGGGACGAGTTGGTGCTCATCCGCCGCAGAGAAATACCCGACGAGCGCGAGCTTGAGGGATTCATGGTCGCGCGGCATACCCCGAGAGTTCACGGGGTCATGAAACGGGCCACCGTCGGGATTGCAGGCCTGGGAGGCCTCGGATCCAACGTGGCGATCGCACTCGGTCGCATGGGGATCGGCAGGCTCATCCTCGCGGATTTCGATGTCGTTGAACCGACCAATCTCAACCGCCAGCAATTCGGTATAGAACACCTCGGGATGCGCAAGACTGAGGCAATGAAACGGATTCTCCAGGGAATCAACCCGTACCTCGATGTTGAAACACACACTGTCGTGCTTGACAGCGGCAACGTCCCGGAGATCTTTAAGAACGCGAGCATCGTGGTTGAATGCTTCGACCGCGCGGAAGCAAAGTCAATGATCATCTCCGCGGTGTCGCAGTCCCTGCCCGACACGTACGTGATCGGCGCGTCAGGGCTGGCAGGGTACGGGAACAGCAACAGCATCCGCACTATGAGACTCGGCGATAAGATCTTCATGATCGGGGATCTCGTCACCGCGGCCGAGCCGGGCAGAGGGCTGATGGCCCCGAGGGTAGGGATCGCGGCCCATCACCAGGCCAATCTTGTGGTCGCGCTCCTGATGGACCCCGAAAACCTGGAGTTGTGACCGAGGCGGCCGCAGGCTTCCGGGTGCTACTGGTGGCTTGCCCCCCACTGCTTGCCGAGCGCACGCCGAAAAACCGCAACCATATTTTGCTCTTGTGTAGGCTACCGAGTTACCGGTTTTCTTCCTCGTTCCCTGGCTCCAGCCTCGGTTTGGCGGGGCAGAGCTCGGAAAGCAGCGGAACCCAAGAAGAGCCAAGGTGTCGGAGAGATCGTCGTGGAACAGCGCGGATGGAGAATCCGGGGGGATCTGAGGTTGGTTAGTCCTCTCCCGCTTCGCAATGACGTGGTTGCCGGGCGCTGAGGCGCACCCTTCGGACGAGTCGGAGATTCTCATGAAAACTAAAAGCATTCGGCCGAATAGGGTATTGCTCGCCATGCTGGTCGTTTTGGCGCTGGTGCCATCGGTTGGCTCAGCCAGGGATACAGCCACTTCCACAGGTGATTCTCCCGGTCCTATCTGTGTGGACAAGACGTGGATCCTCTTGGACAAGGCAAACGCGAGACGCCTGGAGATGCTCAAAATCAACAACATATCGGGATTAATCCAGACAGTCGGGATAGAGTTGCCGGAGAAGGGGCTCCTTTTGTCCGAAGTAGTTCGCAAGCCTGAACAGCTCAAGCTCTCACGTGATGTGTGGCATCGCTTCACCCTGCCGGCAAACTCGGGGATCTTCATCGTACTGATGCCGGAGACCTATCCCGAACGCCTTGCGATGTTGGACGGGAAGAACATCGTCATAAAGCTTTATCACGGCAACGAGGTACAACAGACGCTTCGTATCCCAATCAAGGTATCCGCGGATCTACGGCCGCGGCCACAGGTCCCCTCGATTGGAAGCGCGGCGCTTCCCGGGAAGCAAAGGGAGGGAGCCCCCGGGCCCACAGAAGCCCCTCACAGAACCTCCCTACTGGAGACCTGGCGCTGTCCTCGCAAGCTTGCGCCAGGGTCACGTGGTCTGCCTGGGGGCGGGGCTCAACGTCTGAGCCGCGCTCTGATAAAGGCAGCCGAGCAAGGAGATGTGGCGGCGGTCAAGGCGCTGCTGGCCAAGGGCGCCGACGTCAACGCCAAGGACTGGAGGGGGGCGACGCCCCTGACAGCGGCTGCCAGGAAGGGACGCGTCGAGCTAGCGAAAGCACTGCTGGATAGAGGCGCCAACCCGAATGTGCAGGATGATAATTACGAGACACCTCTGATCGCGGCTGCTGACCAAGGGCACGTGAACATGGTAAAGCTGCTTTTGGCGAGGGGTGCGGCGGTCAACGGCGGTAGCATGGACGGCCGCACGGCCCTGACGGTGGCTGCGGGCGAGGGCCGCCTCAAAGCGATGACAGTGCTATTGGAAAAAGACGCAGATGTGCATGCCAAGACCAAAGGCGGCTGGACAGCCCTCATGTGGGCGGCGGAACGGGGGCACGCAGCATCAGTGAAAGCGCTTCTGGACAAGGGGGCGAACGTCAATGCAAAGGACACGGGTGGTTGGACGGCACTGATGTCCGCTGCTGCGAAGGGCAACTCTGAGGTCGTGGATCTGCTGCTTGCTGCGGGGGCCGATGTGAATGCCCAGAGCAAGGTCCCTTTCTGGTCCTGGCGCGCAAGTGGTTCCTGGAGGGTCAATTTCGCGGCCCTGAGAAAATTCTTGAAAGAGGAAGGCGAAGGTGATTGGACGCCGCTGATGTCAGCCGCAGCCGAGGGCCACACCAAGGTGGTGAAAGCGCTTGTCCAAAAGGGCGCTGACGTGAACGCGCAGAGTAGATTTGACTGGACGCCCTTGAAGATCGCCCGCAATATGGGCTATGGGAACATCGCTGAATTCCTTAAAGCTAGCGGTGCTAAGGAATGAGCGATCCCGCGTTGGGACAAATTCGAGATTCAGGAGACGCTATCGTATTGCCATCACGGTTCTGATACTCTGTTTCCTCACCTCCAGCACAGTCACCGGTATCAACTCCGGACGAGCCGGGGGATAATGCTCTGTGCTGAGGCCGTTCGGAGGGAACCAGAAGGCTTTGCGAAGCGTGGGGTTCTCGCCCAGGGAATTCCTGAGCCGCAGAATGCCCGATCCACGTTCCATGGCGGAGCGATAAGATGGGCATGGTGTCCCCGTATTTCAATCCGGTATAGATTCTCCCTTGCAAAACTACCGAAAGTTTTCTAAACATATTGGTACGCTTCATTGGAGGGAACAGCGATGATAGCCGGATTCGGAGCCAAGGCGGTCAGGACATTGACCGGAGTGTCTCGGATGCAATTGCAGCATTGGGACAGGACCGGTGTCGTTAAACCCTCGGTCAAGATGGGAGCCGGCAAGGGCTCCAGGAGAGAGTACTCCTTCAAGGACCTGGTCCAATTGAAGGTTGCCAAGCGACTGAGAGACGAGGGGATCAGCCTTCAGAAGATCAGGAAGTCGCTCCAATATCTGAGAAGGAACTTTCCGGATACGAAAGCCCCTCTTGCTGAACTTCGTTTCCTGACTAACGGCGTTGACCTGTTCGTGGTTACCGACCGACCGGAACTTATCCTCGACGTGCTGAGAGGACAGTTCGTCTTCTCCTTCGCGCTGGGGGAGATCATTGACGGACTCAAGGGAACAATCAAGGAGTTGCAGGTACCGCAAGAGGAGGAAGTGGACGTGGGAGGCAGGCAGTTTACGGCTGTACTGAACCAGGATCTTGAAGACGCTGGATACACGGTCACGTGCAAAGAAATCCCCGCAGCCATTTCTCAAGGAGAAACCGTTCAGGAGGCGTTGGACAATCTTGGCGACGCTATCGAGCTTTGCCTGGAGGTCGAAGAAGAGCTGAAGCGGCGCAGAAGCCAGGCAAAATGAATCTCAGCGGCAAGCAATTGAAGAAGGTGGCTCTGAAACTGGGCTATGAGATCAAGGAAGGCAAGAAGCACGTGTTGGTCTTTACCGAATCAGGACTTGTGACGACCATCCCGCGAGGCCGAATAAAAGCAGGGACTCTTTCGGCTATCCTGAAGCAGATGGGAATTACCAGGGATGAACTGGCCAAGTTGCTCTAATCCCGTGTGGATACCTTCCTATATCCGGGCCCTCACTGCGTAGCGGCGATTCCGTAGGTTCCTGGAGACTCACTTCCCACCCTGTTCCGCCGATTAGGCTGTGTTGTCTTTCATACTGCGCTTTGCTGTCCACCACATGGGAGTTGGCATCAGGGCGCGTCGCGTCGGTCCCGGAAGTATTCATCAATCCACGAGACGATACGCTCGGTATCGCTCAGGTCAGGCAGGACCAGATCCGCTCCCGCTGCCTCTAAGATCTCCATGGGGTAGGGCCCGGTCGCGACCGCGAGGCAGGCGGCTCCGTACGGCGCGGCGCATTCCACGTCTCTCGGGGTGTCGCCGACCACCAGGCAGTCCGCATAGGCCACCTCGATCCCGTGGAGTTCTTCGAATCTTCGGACCGCGACGGGGAGGAGCTTGTTACGGTCCTCTTCGTCGCTTCCAAACGCACCGAAAGGAAAGAACCGGTTCAGATCGTACGGCTCCAGCTTGATCCGTGCGCCGGATTCGAGGTTTCCGGTCAGGAGCCCGAGATAGCAGCAGTCGTGCCCCTCAAGTCGTTGGAGAAGGCGCTCCACTCCAGGCTTGACGTGCCCCCGGGGGTTGACCACGGCAGGTCGAAGATGACTGGGATAATGTTCGAGAAAGCGCTCCACGAATGGGCTTCCCGAATCAAGGTCGAGATTGGCGAACGCTTCACGGATGATCTGTATATCGGTCTTTCCCGCGCAGTTGACCGACGCGAACCCGTCGACGATACCGGTGAGCGCCTCCAACGTCCGGTTCATTGCGCGCGTGCCGGCCCCGCCCGAATGTATCAGTGTCCCGTCGATGTCGAACAGTATCAAGCTCGTCATTGCGTATCTCTTGGCTCGCCGGTCTCTCTTGAGGTCTCACTCCGGGACAGGTTCTCGTAGAATTCGAGCGGCTGCAATTCGCTCGATTCAATCCCGCACTCGAGCAGCAGGTGACTCCTGATGTCAAGGCAGAGATCGCATTTGGAGATGTATTTTCCGGAAGCGGCGAATCCGTGTTCGCGAGTGGCCAGTTCGTACAAGCCCTTGATTCCCTTGGTGAACAGAGTTGTGAGAAGGGGATAGGACTCCCTCGAAAGCCCGCTTCCCAGATCGGCACGCCTGATCGCAAGCCCGGAACAGAGACCCGGAATATAATTCCCGAAAAGATCGACATGGAAGTGGCCGACATCCAGGAGCTCCCTGCAGCCGCTGGGATTCGTTGAGATGATCTCGTGAGCGGTCATCTTTGGGAAGGCACGGGAAAAGGTGCTCAGGGCACGGCCTCCAAGGTGAATCCAGTATCTCGACGGAAGCTCGGCCACATAGGATTTGCCGAACCGCTCTTCATACTCCTCGATACTGTGTGCGGTTCGATCGTCAAATGAATCGATCTCGCGGTAGAATTCCCAAATCCACGGAAAGACCTTCACCCCGACGGTCCGACACGCCCGGATGACTCCCTTTACCTTCCGGAGCGGGATGAACTCGTTGTGGAAAGGGCTGATTGACACCAGCAGGGTATGCAGGCCGGCCTCTCGGAGCGAGCCGAGCATCTGGCACGCGGAATCCGCATCCCGGTACCAGGAAGAGTTTGTCTCGACATACTCCACTGCAATCCCCAGACGGGCCGTGACCTCGAGCACGTTTCCCAGGGCTTGGGGATCGAGCAGCGGTTCGCCGCCTCCGATGTGAATGGAGCGACATCCCAGCCGTGCAATCTTCTCGATGTTCGCTATCGTGGTTTCTTCGTCAATATACCTGCGTCTCCATCGAGGACTGCACGCGTAAAGACAGTGACGACAGCGGGAACTACAATAGTAGTTCGTGATCAGACCGCCGGAGAGGAGATGGGTTATCCGGAAATCAAGGCCGCATCCAGGCAACTGACACTCATCCTTCGTCTGTGCTCAAGACGGCACGGGCCTCGGTGGCATTCCTCCCGTCCGGTCCGAGCATGTGCGGCGATTATACCATTGTCCGCAGTGCGTTTCCATGGAACGTACCACGCTCCGCTGCTCGCTTGCCGGACTGCAAACGACGGCCTCCACGGGTCGATCGGCACGAACGCGGTCGGCACCACCGTTGCTCTGCCGGAGGTGACCCGCTCGCGGGACAGAGAAATTCTTCGGATCGAAAGATACCTCATGTTAATCAGTAGGTAATCGACAAAACATATTGATACAACAGATACTTGTTCTTGTTTTGAGCTTCGAGATGTGCTATGATATGGGCGTTTTGGAGGGACCTTGAAAGCGGGAACCTGGAAGCTTGGGAATCCGTGCTCAGGGCTACCTCCAGGCACGAGAAACGCCTAGTGCGGCCATCGAATTACGGAGAACCAAAACGGTCGCACCCCTGGCGAAATAGTCGGGGTTTTCCCCCTTGCGAGGATGACATGAGATTTGAAATTATTAATCGTTTCACGTTCGGCTACATCTACGGCGGTGAGGCCGAATCCCTCAAGGAACTGGTGGAACGGGCGGTGGTGGCCGGAGTAAGCCTCGCGGAAGCAAATCTAATGGGAGCTGATCTGGCCGGATCGCTCCTCGCCGGGGCCAATCTGGCGTGCGCCTACCTGTTCGGCACGGATCTGACCGCGGCAGACCTGACACAGGTGGATCTGTCGGGAGCGAAACTCACCAAAGCAAATCTGTCCGATGCCGCTCTGTGTGGCGCCAGGCTGTGCGACGCAAACCTCCACCGGGTGCTCTTGGCAGGCGCGGACCTTTCGGGCGCGGACCTGAGCGGAGCCGATCTGATTGGCGCAAATCTTGCGCAGGCGAACCTTGTCAGGGCTAATTTCAGCGGAGCGTACCTGACCCGGGCTGATTTCACAGGCGCGGATGTAACGGACGCGAACTTTGCCAGGGCTGAAATGCTCCTGACACGCGGCCTCAAGCCGGGATCATGGACCGTGGCGGGCGCCGCGTTCTGATATGAGATCGTTTTGCATGTTGCTAAGAGTTCGCCAGGGAGGACTGTTGCCTCCAGCCCCCCAAGAGTGCTGACACAAGCCGTTCGGCCCGATCCCTCTGTGACATCAGTCCCCTTAGCCCTCTCTGCTACAGAAGGCGGAGGGGATTTTCCTTCCTCGTGGCGCTCATGCGATGATTGACCCTGTATATTCGACTCATACCGTACTGTCCCCTTGAGCCTCAGTGATGCTGTTGACAGTGATGGCGGCATTCTTCTAGCCGGCATCTCGCAGGTCCATTCGTTTTCGTCGACAAGTGATCGGCAACCTGCCACCCAGCCAATGCCAACGGTCATCATCTCGACTCCTATGCATTAAAAAGAAGTAACGCATTATGAAAGGCCCTCTCACTCCGGGGAAGGGTGCGGCTCAGGGAATCAACGGAGAGGGGCTTTTGGAGGAATGCCCAAACGTGGGCCGGATAGGGTGCGTTCCTGATCTGATGGCGAAGTGGGAAGATGGGTGCAAACCTGCACAAGGTGTCGCACTTTTGCTGGCAAAAGAGCACTAAATTGCTTGACATTCAGCGTAATTTTAAATAATTAGTGCTCTATGCTAAAGGAGTTTCTTATACAACTGGAGAAGCGCCCCCCCTTGGAGCATCTGTTGTCCCAGTTCCGGGATCTCTTTGAGGCCGGTTGCGTTCACGAGGCGGTCTTTTCCGCCGCGGCCTTCGAGGAACTCGTGGGTTTTCTTGAGCAGGGGGAGGCTTCCTTTCAGGCTATGGGGGTGCAGGCCGGGGTCAGGTGGTCGACGACGACCCAGCGGGTGGCACTCAGGAACAGGATCCTCAAGCGAGGATTCCTCACTCCTTCGTGCCTGTGGGCCTATCGGGAGATGCGTGGACATCAGGATGAGCTTTTCCGGGAGTACACATCCCCGGAGATGTGTTTCATGCAGATCATCTTGCTCAAGGAAGCGGAGCCCGAACGCGCGGTGCCGTTCCTCGTGGAGCGCTTTGTAGCGAGGAAGGACGAACCTGAGGAGCTGCGTTCTGCGGCTCGGCTCTGTGTTCTCAGGCTTTTGGACTCGGCGCCGTCACCAGAGCTGGTACGGTCGTTTCAGTCCCGGTACCCGAGCGTTGAACTCCTCTTCCAGTGGCGGCCGGGGATACCGGGAAGACACCACGCTCTTGGCACTGAACCAGCCGGTTTGCCGGTGGATTTCAGCCAGCTCGTCAGGTCGGTGCACGACTTGCGGGAACTCTCCTCGCTGACCCGGACGGCCTATCTTATTTCATCATTTTACGTACCGCTCTCCGACAAGGAATGGCGCTCACTTTGGCTGACCGGAACCGACGAGTTGTTCTTTCATCGCCTCAGAGCCGCCGGGGTGGTCGAGGCGTACAACGGAGGCTTCCTGCTCAGCGCGGATCTTCCGAAGCGAAACCTCGTGCGTAAGTTCCTGTACGAGAAATACTCCCTTGCCAAGGAATCGGTCTCACGAAAACGGGCGGAACGCCTCAAGGAGGAACGGGAACGCCGGGTCCGCAACGCGGAGCTGGATCGACAGGCACTGGAGATCGTTCCTGACGGGATCATCTGTGTGGACGGATCGGGACTGCTCTACTACGTGAATCCTGCGGCAGAGACGCTGCTCAACCAGTACAAGGAGCTGCGGGAACGGATATTCGGGAATGCATCCCTGGAAGTTGCGCTCAAGGAATATTCGAGGGAGCGCGTTCTTTCCAGGATTCGCGACACGGTCCGGGAAGACGGCCGGCCGGCCGAGGTCTTCGGGGATCGCATCTCGATCGCCGCGGATGGGAGGAGATTCGAGTTGGATCTCGGCCGGCAGGTGATCCTGATCCGGGACACGACGGATCAGCACCTCATTGACGAAGAGGTGGGCAAACTCTACCGCCACGAGTTGAAGGCCGCTCTGGACGTGATGGGCGCTGGTATCGGCTCGGTAAAGGAACTGATGGCCGAAGGAAGAACCGACGAGGGTCTCGAGATGCTCGACCAGGTTGAAAAGAAACGGTCCGAGCTCTTTTCCATGCTTGAGGATCGAATCGACTTCATTCGCCTTCACTCGGATCTCTTCCAGATCCGGCCCTCAACGGTAAACCTCAATATGATCGTTGACACGTGTATGGAGAACTACCGGGAGGCCGCGTCGGCAAAGGGGGTAGAGATCCGATCGAACCATTTGCGGACTCAGGGTGTCATGGTGCGAGGGGAAGAACGCTACCTGGTGCGGCTCCTGGATAACATCATCAGGAATGCGCTCAAGTTCTCCTGTGCAGGGTCGAAAATAGACGTCAAGATCGGGAGTGCAGGCTTCGATGCCTTTGTCGCGGTGCAGGATACGGGTCCGGGGATTCCGGCCGAGAACCTGGGGAGGATCTTTCAGTTGGGATTTACTACGGGCGGATCGGGCAGAGGCCTGTACCTTGCCCGAAGGATTGCCGAGGCACACCACGGCAAAATAGACGTCAAGAGTAGGCCCGGCCATGGCGCCTGCTTCACGGTAAAGCTGCCCCTCGTGCCGGAGGGCTAGATGAAGGACCAACTGTCGCTCCTCATCGCGGACGACGAACCGCTCGTACGCGGCAAAGTCAAAATGATGCTGAGCCGCGCGTTTCGCCTGGCCGAGGCAGAAACGGCTCAGGCCGCGCGGATTGAGTCGCAAAAGGACTACGACGCGATCCTGCTCGACATCGTCTTTCCCGACGGTACGGGGATCGACGTCTGTAGAGAGATAAAGGAACGGGACCCGCACGCCACCGTGGTGATCAGTTCTTCTTTGGAAAGCATCGACGCGTGGGATGAGGCTTTCCGCGCGGGTGCGGACGGTTATCTTGAAAAGAGAGAGCTGCTCACGCTCGCTCCCCGGAAAATCGAACTGATGATTCGGAATCTCGTTGAACGCAACCGGCTCCGTCGAGAAGCCGAGCAGACAAGTCGTGGACAGGCCGAGCTTCTTTCGGTTCTCTCCCATGATGTCAGGGCGCCCTTTCAGGCTTTGCTCGGCACCATAGAGCTCCTACGTCAAAGTCCCATCCCCGGAGACGCACGAGACAACGTCGAGACCCTTCACGCGTGCGCAAAGGACCAGTTGGCGTTCATCAACTCTCTGCTGGAACTGCTTCGCCTTGAATCGGGCAAAGTCGGCCTGCGGCTCTTTCCCGCTGACGTCAATCTGCCGGTGCGTCAGTCCCTGCAGACGCTGCGCGTGCTCGCCGAGTCCAAAGGGATATCGATCTGTACGGACCTCGACGCCGATCTCCCGGAGATCGAGGCTGATATCGGGAAGATAGCTCAATTGATGGGGAATCTGATCTCAAACGCCATCAAGTTCACCCCAAGAGGAGGCTCAGTAACCGTGCGCACGCGATCGATGACCATGGAGGCCGTGCCCGGTGTCGAGATCAGGGTGGAAGACACTGGTACAGGACTAACGACGAACGATCGAGAAAAGCTCTTCCAGCGATTCCACCGCGGAGACACCCGTGGAACGGAAGGGGAAAAGGGGACGGGACTGGGCCTGTCGATCTGCAGCCAAATCGTGCGGCTTCACCGCGGGTCCATCGATCTTCTCGACAGGGAAGAGGGAGGCACGACCGCGAAGGTATGGCTTCCCCTTCGATCGAGCCCGGGAATGTCCGCGGAACAGATGGACAATCCCCAGAAGATTCCCGACTCCATGGTTGATCCGGCAGCCTGCGGTGCTTGACAGGAACCTCTTCACACGAATGTACCTTCACATGAATAAGGCTCCGTAGCATCGTCCCCGGCCAACTCTTTCGCCTGTCACCTCTTTGCTCTCGCATCGGTGTCAGGAGCATGAGTATGTTGACCTACGGTCTTTTGAAGTGCTATTGCACAATTGGCCGGAGAGAACCAAGGAGAACGGACCGATCTGTACCGGTGATCGTGACAAGGAAATCGGCGGGAAAGAGGCTCAATTCGGACACTGCCCGTCTCTCAAAAGGAGTTCCATCCTTTTTGTGTCGGCAGCGGTCATTCTTTTCTTCATCGCAGGATGCGAGCTGGTGCCGCAGAAGCCCGAGGCCGTCTTCGTCCTCTACAGGGAGAGGATGAAATCGGGACGGATTAAAGAAGCCCGGGCTCTTCTCTCCGAGAAATCGAGAAAGCTGGCGCTCGAACTTGCTTCTCAGTACAATTTGCCGGATGCCCCGGAAAACCTGGCCTTCTTCAACATCCTCGATCCGGTGAGCCCGCCCCTTGTGATGAAAGAGAGCGGCAATAACACACTGCTTCAAGTGCGAACACTCAAGGGAGGACTCACGCTCATTCCCATGGTGCGCAAGGACGAGAAATCACCCTGGACCATAGACATCTCCGAACAACTCAAAGCTTTTCGTACGTCCCTGCGGGCCGGCGGAGCTTTGGAGGATTTCCGAGAATTGGCCGGTGATTATGCCACGCTCTGGAAGGATTTCAAGGAGCAGCTTTCAAGGATGCGAGTCCCTGAGCCGCCCCCCGAACCTCCCGAAACGAAGGATAAGAAAGGCGAGGGCGCCAAGAAGGGCAGAAAGGCCAAACGGGCCAGGAAGTCAAAGAAAAAGCGTCCCTGATCATTGGCTCGTGGGGGAGCCCGGACGCTTCCCCTCGAGCCGGCCGCCCAAAACTGATCAGCGAACGCCCTTTGACCGAATTCCCCCGCGCCCAATCAATACCATCGAACTGGGGGCTTGCACATCGGCGGGGGACACCCAATGGGTCCACAGGGAGGAGGCGCACATCCCACCGGACCGCACTGAATAGGGCCACAGCTCTGCATAGGTAAGCACGGCGGTGGTGCTTTGACCTTTGAAATGCGTCTGGGCGGCGCGGGCGGAGCCGCTCCCATGTACGGACCGGGCTGACCCGGCATGGGCATGCCCATGGGGGAACCGTACCCCGGAATCGATCCTGCTGCCGCGGGACCATAGCCCGGGATGGGGGCCGCCATGGAGGGCGGACACCCTGTGGGAGGGCACGCGCCCGTGTAGCTTGTCAGTTTCCCGTGCGTTGCCACGTACGCGTGGCTGAACGGCAGGACAGCAAGCGTGACGAACAGGACACAAACGCCGATTGAGAATATTCTTACCATACCCAGCTCCTTCCACTCCAGATCTAGGATTCCTCTTTTGTTTTCCTCTTAATTAGCCAGATTTTCGAGGTAACTATATCACACTGAATCAAAGATGTCAATAAACCTATTCAAAACAAATAACTCTCGCGATATCCTCGAATTCTTTTGAATTTATCTCCTCCGTGGTTCATGCTTAGTTGATAATGCATTGTAATAAAACGATAAATCTGCTTTCTTGACCTCCGAGACCCGCCGTGATATCGGTTGACCACTCGCGATTCGAATGACCGCGTGCGCGGTCCAAACGATAGCCCTCGACCTTCCGGGGGCCTTGAGAGATGGTAGCCCCCCCGGTCCTTTGGAAAAAGGATTCGGATTCGGGACCGCCCGCTGCAAGCGAGTCTGGGGAAGGCTCGGAGCTGGAGGACTGATGTTCAATCTGCAAGTTACCGTAGAGGACGCGGCAGTCCTGCTCGACGTGATGGGCGCCGAGGACTTGGCCAGGGCCGTGGAAGCAGGGGAACTCAAAACCGCTGAGCACGGCTCTGGTGGCCCGGCGGTGCTGCTGGCCGATGTTGCGAAGTTCAAGCTGGCGCAGGTGATGGTCGGATTGGGGGTCGGGAGAGAGAAGGCCGCGAGATATGCTGAGGCTGTCCTGGGGCCCAGATTGGAGGCGGAAGAGCCCGACGCGCTCGCCTGGGTCGAAGACGAGACACAGGAACTCTTCTGCCAGATCGCGGATAATCAGCTTGCGCGGATCTTTGTAAGGTTCAAGGATGATCTCCGGGAGGTCGACGTCGGCGCGGTCAAGCCAATCCTCTTACCCACCACCCGTTGTGAGATCAACGTATCGCGAGTCATTCGGCCCATCGTGTACCGGGCTCGCAATCTGCCCCGGAAGTGACCGCAAAGGTCTCTCCATGGTTTCGCCCGTTGCTCAGCGGTCCAGGACGCACTCGTTGGTCCTGATTGCCTTCATCACGGACTGCAACTGTTTGTTGAGTGCCCTTTTTTTGAGTTTGTAGCTCTTGATCCGGTCGAGGCCGCCCGCGTCGATGGCTGACCCCAACACGATGTTGACGGTTTTGAGGTCCTGGCGCAAGGTTTGAGCCCTCCTGATCAGATCCGAACAGCCTCCATCCGAGGTATCCGCAAGGGCCGCGCTCGCCCCCAGTTGCAGCGCCAATCCGGCAATCAGTGCAATCATCCACGGCAACGAATGTCTCTTCATGGGGAGCCTCCCTTGTTCATCAGTACTGAGTGGCCGCATTTCGGAGAATTCTGACGGTCCGCCCACGACGTAACCGCACAATTCGTCTCTCGGCTCTTCCTTATATCATACACAGCTTTAAAAACAACCTTAATTGTCCTGGTATGTTGGGAATATTTTCTCAAGTTACGTGTCATATATCAGAAGCTTTCTCGCAGATGATACAAGGAGAATGCGGACCAAGCCCCGGTTACGTCCCAAAAGGCAGATGTCCGTAGCAATGCGCTCCACCAAGTGCTAAAAAAGAATGATTGCCGGGGAGGCCGAATCCTCAGACTCCAGGATTTGCGCGCCGTCGCCGGTGCGCAGGTGGCTTCCGGGCAGCGTACGTGAATCCGAACTGCATTGAATCATTATGGAAAACCGATCCGAACTCATCGATCAGCTTGACTCCCTTTTCTATCCCAGGTCCCTCGCGATCGTTGGCGTTCCGCGTGGATTGAAAATGGGGAAACTGTTTCTCATAGCCCTTCGCGATCAGGGGTTTCCCGGGGAAATCTATCCGGTGAATCCGGGCGCCGATGAGATCGACGGGCTCAAAGCCTATCCGAGCGTCACGGCTATTCCCGCTCCGGTAGATCTCGCAATTGTTCTCGTGGGTCATTCGAGCGCACTGGATGTGGTCAAGGAGTGTGCGGACAAGGGCGTCAAGGGGGTGGTGCTCTTCACCGCGGGTTACAAAGAGACGGGCACGGAAGAGGGGAGGGCGCTGGAAGAGGAACTGACCCGTGTGGCACGCTCTGCGGGCATGCGCCTTTTCGGTCCGAACTGCATGGGGCTGTATTGCCCGAAAACCGGGCTATCGTTCTTTCCGGAGTTGTCCCGGGAGTCCGGGCCGGTGGGGCTGATTTCGCACAGCGGATCGTTGGCCAACATCTTCGGGCGTATGGCCAAGGAAAAGGGAATCCTTTTCAGCAAAGCGATCAGCCTCGGGAACGAGTGCGATTTGACCAGCGCCGACTTTCTGGTTTACCTGGGCGAAGATGCGGACACGGGGGTGATCGGGGCGTACATCGAGGGTATCAAGGACGGTCGGTACTTCCTCGAGGCGTTGAAATCCGCGTCTCTCAAGAAGCCGGTCGTGCTGTGGAAAGTGGGACTCACTCCCGAAGGGGCAGGCGCGGCTCAATCTCACACGGGCGCCATGGCCGGCTCCCGGGATATCTGGGACGCGGTGGTTCGGCAGACGGGAGCGGTCCCTGTGGTTGGCTTCGAGGCGCTGCTGGATACGCTCATGGGCTTCGCGCTTCTGCCGGAAGCGCTTGGGGACCGGATTGCAATACTCTCGGGTCCGGGAGGCCTTGCGGTCGCGACGGCCGAGGCCTGCGGGAACTGCGGCCTGAGGCTGGCGGAGCTTTCCTCCGATACCACGTCGGCCCTCTCACGGTTCGTGCCGCCCACGGGCACCAGTCTTGCCAATCCCATCGATGTCGGACTGTCGGCTTCGCTGGAGATGGACATCTACGTAGAGGCGGCTCGTGGCCTGGCTGCGGACCCCGGTGTTGACGCGGTGGTGGTTGTCGGCGCAGGGCTGACCCCGGAATCGAACAAGCTGTACACCGATTCGATGATTCAGACATCCAAGGAGTATGGAAAGCCCTTTCTCGTTGTGAGCATACCCGGTTTCGATCCCGCCCTGGCCAAGACCTTCTGCCGCTCGGGAGTGCCCTTTTTTGAAACCGCGGAGAGGGCCATGGGTGTGTATGCTCGGGTCAGGCGATATCAGATGTGGCGGCGGAACAGAAACGCATGAAGTGACGGGCTCTCAAATTTCAAAGAGAAGGAAAACCGGTATGCAGGGAACCGACCAATCGATGGAGCAGTACCTCCAACCTACCGCGGTGCTCGATTATGATACTGAGACGGTGCGACGATTCGCTGAGGACGCGATCCGGGGTGCAACCGAGCTGCGGGAAAGGGCCGTCAGGCTTTTCTACCAGGTGAGGGACAGGATCGTTTACGACCCCCGGGTGCCGTTCCACCGTCCAAAGTACTACAAGGCCAGTGAGATCCTCAGGCGGGGCCGCGGCTATTGCGTTCAGAAGGCTGCGCTCCTTATCGCAGCCGCGCGGGCAGGCGGCATTCCCGCAAGGTTCGGATTTGCGAACCTGCGGAATAATGGGGCGGGCAGGGAGCTCGTCGACATGATGGGTTGCAACATCTTTGTATACCACGGATTCGCCGAGTTCCATCTCGGTGGAAGATGGATCAAGGCCACTCCTTCCTTCGATCCGCCCGTGTACGAGAAGCACAACATCGCTCCGCTGACCTTCGACGGCGAGCACGACGCGGTATTTCCTCCAAAGGATCTCAGCGGTAGGCCGTACGCGGAATATGTGCAGTATCTGGGTTCCTATGCCGATCTCCCGCTCGACACGATCATGGAGGGCTGGAAGCAAATATATGGTGAAGACCGGATCAAGTTGTGGATCGCAGCGCTGAAGGCTGCCGGCCTCACGTGAACCTCTGACTTGCACAGGAGTCATTCCCCATGTTACGAATCCGGCTCCAATCATCTCCGGGACAATCGAGTCCTTCCGGCAACCGGCGTCCTTTAACGAAACCACGCGCGGACTTGAACTCGCCACCCGAAAGGTGCATTGGCCGGCTGGCTGCCTCTGTCATCGTTGCGATGCTCTTGCTGTGGTTTCCTCTCGCTTCGTCCGGCCAGGTGAGTCCAGGCATGCTTCTCATGCTTTTCAATGCAGCGGATCGAGGCGTGCCCTCTGCGCAATATGAGCTGGGAAAGATGTACGAGGAAGGAAAGGGCGTTGATCAGAGCTACGATGAGGCGTTCATGTGGTACAGCGAAGCCGCGGAACAGGGCTTTGGGAAAGCGCAATACAAACTGGGGACCCTGTACCATCAGGGAAAGGGCGTGAAACGGGACTATGTGGAGGCAGCGAAATGGTACCGCATGGCGGCTGATCAGGGCAACCCCGAAGCGCAATATAACCTTGGCGTCTTGTACTATCGCGGCGAGGAATTCCCCAAAGACTACAAAGAGGCTTTCACCTGGTTTCAGAAGGCGGCCGAACATGGAGTGGCCAAAGCCCAGTACCAGTTGGCCGTCATGTATGCAAATGGTGAAGGCATTCCCGCTGATTTCAACAAGGCGGTTTCCTGGCTCCGCAAGTCTGCGGCACAAGGCAACGCCAAGGCGGAAGAACTCCTCCTCAAAATGGGAATGCCACAGAAGGAATAACCAAGAACTGGCACGCCTTCGGGTTGGCGGGGTCGTTCAACTTTCATTCAGTCGTTATGGGAGCCTCTTTTCGCCGTATCAACGGCTGTTGGATATGCGTGGCCGGCGGCTCCTCGTTCAACGTCATGATACTTCTTGAGTCGCTTACTTGAGAATCGTTTTGAAGACCCCGTAGACCTCGATGATTCTCGGATTTCGCCCAAAGCGGTTAAGGTTATACGGGTCGACAAACTCTCCTACACACTCAAAGTCGATTCTGCCTTTGATCATGTCACCGTTCCGGTACACCTGCTTGTCCAGCGTCAAGTTCTGCCGTTTTGTCGTCCACGTACAGACGCCGACTGCGCGAATATTCCAGTACTGACAGGTAAACTTTCCATTCCTGATCCGAACTCTTAGCGCATCATCAAAAGCCGGAGAATGGTGAGTGATGAGGAGGTCGATCATATCCGCCTCAAGTAACCTGGCTTCACAGGATTTGACAAGATGCCTGACCCCGAAAGAGGTTGAAAAGCACTTGGCCGTGTGCTTCAACCGAGGCGGCTCTTTTAGCGAATTGTTGTCGATACGGTTGGTGCTGCCGTCCGGATGCTTGTGAATCCAATGCGGATAGCTCCTCGTATCGGATTCGAAGAACGGATCGGTCAACGTGGGATCGTAATCCACCTTAGACCACATCTGAGGCCGTAGCCCCGACGGAATCCGCCAATCAGCGCCAAAGCCATGACTCAGGAGCAACAGGGGCAAAACAGGCCCTAACAGTATCAATGTGAGGTGTCGGACCTGCTTCGAGGTTCTCCATGACGGGGGCTCAAGCCGCATCGGGTCGGGTTGCTCTTTCATCGAATCTATCCGAATCATCATGCTACTTGTTTCTCCCATGCGCTCCTGAAAAGTCGCCGTGATCGGGGCGACCATAGGATATAGCGGATCTTCCGGACCACAAACCTCGAGGCAATGAGGTGTGGCGCCGCAGAGTCTGGCAAGGATCACTTCGCGCCCTGAGCCTTCAAGTACCGGGCAATTGTGGTGTCATTTCCGGAGGAAGCGAAGCTCAGAGCCGTTCTGCCTCTCTTATCCTTGGCATTCACCTCTGCCCCCTTTTCGCTGAGGAATTTCACTACCTTGATCCTTCCTTCTTGGACAGCGAACATGAGGACCGTTTGGCCATTGTTGTCCTTTGCATTTACGTCCGCCCCATTATCGGTGATGCACTTTACGACGTCGAGATCTTGCGACCTGGCAGCCTTCATGAGGACCGTTTGGCCGTATTTGTCTTTTGCATTCAGATCCGTCCCCTTGTCGATGAGGAACTGCACAACCTTGAGACCTCCCCAGTCGGCAGCCCCCATGAGCACCGTTTGGCCGTATCTGTCCCGGGCATTCAGCTCCGCGCCCTTGTCGATGAGGAACCTCATGACTTGGGGATTTGCCCTTTTTGCGGCGCCCATGAGGGCTGTTTGGCCAGATTTGTCCCTGGCATACAGGTCCGCTCCCTTAGCGATCAGGAACTTCACGACCTTGGGGGTTCCCGATCTGGCAGCTTCCATGAGGGCCGTTTTGCCGCCATTGTCCCTGCCATTCACGTCCGCGCCCTGATCGACGAGGAATTTCACCACTTCTCGGCCATTTTTCCTCACCACAGCCCTACTGAGGGCCGTCAAGCCTTGATTGTCCCGGGCATTCACGTCAGCGCCGTTGTCGATGACGAGTTTTACGAGATCGAGATATCCCGACCTGGCAGCCTTCATGAAGACCGTTTGGCCGAAGTCGTCCTTGGCGTTCACGTCGGCACCCTTATCGATCAGGAGTTTAGCCATCTCGAGGTTCTTCCACTTCTCAGCGAACATCAGGACCGTCTTGCCTTTCTTGTCCCTGGCATTCACGTCAGCGCCCTTATCGATGAGGAGCTTCACTACTTCGGGTCTTCTCCGCCAGGCAGCCTCCATAAGGGCCGTTTGGCCGAATTTGTCACGGGCATTTACGGCTCCACCTTTGTCGATGAGGAATTTCATAACCGGGACATTTCCCCAAGCGGCAGCCTGCATGAGGACCGTGGCGCCTCGACAGTCCCGGGCATTCACGGCGGCGCCTTTATCGATGAGGTATTTCACAACTTCGAGATCTCCCATCGAGACAGCGTACATGAGGACCGTCAAGCCTTGCTCGTCCCTGGCATTCACGTCCGCGCCCTTGTCGATGAGGAATTTCACGATTTCCAGGTTTTTGCCCCTGGCAGCCACCGTGAGAGCCGTGATCCCGAGCCCGGTCTTGGCATTCACATCAGCACCTTTGTCGATGAGGAATTTCACGACCTTGAGACGTCCCGAGCCAGCGGCCGCCATGAGCGCGCTGCGGCCTTGATTGTCGCGGCTGTTCACGTCCGCGCCCTTGCCCGTCAAGCTCTTGACCGATCCCAGATCTCCACGGGCAGCGGCTTCTCTCAGTTGCTTGTCCGTCGTATCGGTAACATCGGATGGCGATCGGGGGAGGGTTTGAGACTGTTGCTTGAGGATCTTGGTACGCCGCTTCTTCCGAGACTTCTTCGCGGCGGGGTGCGCTTTGGTTGCTTTCGACGGGGGTGCCGCTCTCCACTTCGAACCTAGGGCCACTTTGTACGGGAGACGATAAGTCTCACGCACTTCGTTTGCCTCATAGACCCGGATCACGATCTCCTTGCCATCCAGTTTCTTGAGCGATGCCGGATCCCGCTGCGGGAGCAATGCGACCAAGATTCCCGTTCTCGGGGGGACGACGAATCGCTCCCACTTCTCACGTGGGACCAAGGTCTGTGCGCGTAGGCGAAGCAATGCAACGTACATCAGACCCTCACGCGGCAGCTCTATGCCCAATGTCCGATCAAGTCCCGAGGTGTTGGCGATCTTAACATATACTCCGCGCTTGAGGTTGTCGTCGTGGAATACTACTGAACTCTTGTCAATCTTGAGGGAGCCCTTTGCTTTAGAAACCTCTGACGAGGAACGGGAGCTTTTGTCGGCAGCTTGCGTCTGGTGCTGCTCCGGGGATTGAGTCCCTCCCCCTTTGAGGACCGTGGGAAGCAGTAGGAGAACCACTGCCAAGCCCACGAGCGTCCTCGCCAAGATCAGAATACGCCTGGTTTTGTTGACGTTACCCCGCATCATCGGATTTCCTCTCCCAGGGTGCCTGCCATCTTCGTGGTTCATTCGCCCGACGCCTACGCGTACAGAAGGTCCTGCAACCAAGGCATCAGGCACGAAGCGACTGTGTTGCTTGTCAAGCACAAACTTCACGAAATGGGCGCCTTGATTTC
>CAZCDS010000011.1:54038-131282 GCA_964497585.1 uncultured Syntrophaceae bacterium | reverse complement strand
ACAATCCCACACCAAAACACTACTCACCTACGAAAATCTGGGGAATGTCCTGATTGAATTCGCGAACTCTTCACCCACCACCCCTTCCACCAAGGTCTCCTTAGCGTCCTTGCTGAGCCGTTTGATCCGGTATTCCTCTTAGGAGGCTTTGGACTTACTCAAAGGCGGAGACGACCACGCTATCTTGACGGGGAGTCTCGATCTCGTGTACATGCTCCCGATTCCCTCAATGTGCTCCTGAACTCTCCTGTCCAGATCCATCGTCGTTCCATGGTAGAGGCTATCGTCAGCGCACCGGAGTAGGTAGACAAACCAACAGGTCATCCGTGATCACCTGCCAGAGAGTTAGACCAGAGTTTCCAAATAGAAGCAAGGATGTGATGATCAAGCTATAAATTCAGCAACTTCTGGATATCGTATCTGAGCCCCTAACACGGTGGCTTGGCCAAGGGCCAGTCCACTTCCTGGCATAAGCGAAGTTGAGTCGGCTGGCTGGTTCATTCCGCACCCAGAGCACCATGCAGGCCCTTTCTCTTTAGAGGCCACACGTCGTGGGTTATATCATTAATGAGGACGGGGTGTTGTCATGGCTGTAAGGCTCTGATCTGGAGACTCCGGTTATACTCCGAAGTGTCTTCGATCCATATTTCTTCAGCCATGGCGTCTCCTATCGATTTGGACGTTCTCTCATTTGCATCCTCCAACTGGAGAGCGCCGTACAGGGGAAATCCGCACGTACGGTTCGGAGGGGGAGTGGCCGGGAAGCCGGCTATTCCTACCCCTGTAGGGCAAGGAAGGCTGGCCGGAGGGCAGGCGACCTTGTGGTTTGTATCATCCCTCTATTCGTAGATCTTCTCGTCTTCCGCGTATGCCTCTTCGGAATCGTGTTCAAAGTCTCTGAAGAGTCGAGCCTCTCGCCCTGTGGCGTACTCCTTGTACCACTCGCTCGCGATGATCGCTGACATAATCTCATTGCTGCCCGTCCAGATGGATGCGAGCCTGAGGTCTCTGACGATTCGTTCCACTGGATACACATTTGTGTACCCGATTCCCCCCATCACCTGCATCGCGTTGTGGGCTACTTTCTGGCACGATTCGGTGACGAATTTCTTGGTCTCGGACACCATACGTCTGATCCGGTCTGACGGTACGGATCCGTCAACCGCTCGTGCGGTCGCATACACCATTGCTCGTGCAGCGTCCAGCAGCATAACGGCTTCCGCCACCTGGAAGCTTACGCCCTGGAACTGGTTGATCGTTTGCCCAAAGGCCTTGCGCTTGGTTGTGTACCCCGTTGCGATGTCCAATGCAGGTCTTGCCGAGCCCAGCGTCATGGCTGCGGTTGCAAGACGCTCAGGAATCATCATAGTGGTGAATACTGAGTATGCTCCGTTGAGCTCTCCCACGATGTTCTCCTTGGGTACCTTTACGTCCCGGAAAACGAGCCGCCCTGCTCCGCCTCCGCGGGAACCCATGAGTCCGTATAAGTATTTGACTTCCACGCCCGGGCCTCTGTCCACAATGAAGCTTGTCAGAGACTGGTGCGGCTTTCCTGCAGGATCGGTGCGTGCGTAGACCAGAAAATAGTCTGCGCCTTCAGCGCCCACAATGAAGCGCTTCTGCCCGTTCAGGACAAAGTGATCGCCCTTGTCTTCAGCCGTGGTTGTGGTTCCGAAAAAATCAGAGCCGCCGCGAGGCTCGGTAAGGCATTCCGCAGCGAAGATCTCTCCCCTGAGCAACGGTTTCACGTATTTTTCCTTCTGTTCATCCGTTCCGTGAAGGATTATAGCGTCGCAGACCAGTTCCGCGCCAACCCCAAATACGCACGCGAAAGAGTACCCAAGGGTTCCCACTTCGTCCATGATCATGCACGTGGTCAGCCAGTCCAAATCGCGGCCTCCCCATTTCTTGGGATATCGGCATCCGAACAGATTTCTCTGGCCCGCCTCTTGAAGGAAGTCTTTGGGGAACCGAATCTCGTCTCGGTCCATGGCGAGGATCATTGTGCGGGGGACCCATCGAACCAGGTCGCGAACTTCGTCTCTGATCTTGAGCTGCTCTTCGGTGAGTAAATGATCGAACATGATTGGCCTCCATTGGGCTGTTTCTGGCTCGGTTCTTGGGCCTCGAAGGAAATGGCGGCAATGTACTTCCCTGCAGAGGCTGCGGTGAATCCGGGCGCTTTTCCATGAATCTGCAAAGCATTGGCGGGATCAACAACAACGTCGTTCACCAAGGAAGACAGTGTTCAGCACTTCCAAGGATATCCACACATCCCATCACCTGTCAACAAAGGTCCAAGCTGCAATTATTCCGCGTTCTCACAAATGACGCTCGTTTTCGGCCAAGAACCAGCTTTCCGATGGATTCCGATCCCCCAATCGGCGTAGCTGCGTTTCCTAAAATTATCCGGCGCCCCCAATTCCCATCCTTGTGCACCTCAACAAATTGCTCGAGAATGCCCCCAAGGATTCTTGCTAAACCTAGCGAGCAGTATAGGACTGCCGAGAATCTCGGTCGCTTTGTCCGTCGCGATCCGCTTCGCTCCTTCAAAGTGAAGGCTGTCCCCAGGAACCTGGACAAAAATCTGCCCGGTGAGTATCTCCGTTGTCACTGGCCTCGTATCGATCATCGCCGTCTACCTATCTTAGGGTACGACATTACTGAACTCTTGGGAATTAGGTTTTTTGGGCTTTGTGGGTGGATTTAGGGGGGATACGCATCAAAATTGGGTTCGACGCGGGATAAATGCTTGAAAAGCGCGAGATACGCGGCTCTAGCGTGTCCGGAACGACGAGGTGAGCCGCGATGCCTCTGGGTACGGACCTTCCCGAGGAATCGAGAGAGGCCGTTGCCTCCTATCGGGAGCATTTTGGGGCCCTTGCCTTCGATCATTTGCAGAGGTATGTGCTGGGGCTCATGATCTCGCAGAACCTCACGGTGGAAGGCATTAACCGTATCTTTGTCGACCGCAAAGATCCCGGTTCGCTCAATCACTTCCTCACCTGGGCCGTATGGGAAGACCAAAGCGTCAACCGTAAACGAGTCAAGGAACTCAAAGCCTCTAGAGATCTCAAGGGGAGAGGATGGATTCTGATCGACGATACGCTCACCCACAAGACCGGGCCGGCAATGGAGCCAGTGGGGACCTTCTGGGATCACAGCGACATGCGATATCACCTAGCCCCGCGATGGCGATTGCACGACCGGTGTGACGTCTTCGCAGGTCACCAAACAAGAGACATCATCTATTCTCAATACTTTCAAGCTCATTTGTTTTTTCGTGTCCTCCTTACATCTTACAGTGAGGACGAGGGGCCCCGTTTCACTCTCTTCAGTGCGACTCAGGGCCTCAATCCAGTCCGAAGGCATCTCAAAGCCCTCAGTAGTGTCGAGCATATTTTCAAACGTTTCTGAGACGTTACGATACTTCCGCAGATTATGGCCAAAGGACTCTTGGAATCTTGAGTTGAGGTATTCGCACGTTCCGTCTCGCCCGATAATCGCGACCCCTACGGGAATAGCCTCAGTCAGCAGCAGAAACTTTCGTTGTTCTGCAATTAGAGCTTCCTGCGTCCGCACAAGCTCCGTCAGCTCCCTGTGGAGCCTTTCATTTACCTCGGACAATTGGACATTTCGAGCGTCGTAGGCCTCCTCAAGTTCATCGCGTGCTAGGCTGACTCGCTCCTTGTTTCTCTCACTCAGTCTGAGCAGTTTTTTCTCCAAAGTCAGATCCTGAATAATGACCAGCAACTGTCTTTCGTTTCCGATTCTCACCGACCGCAAGTGGAGCCGCGCCCATATTCTCCTGTGTCCGATTTCGAGAATCGCCTCGGCAGCCTGAGGCTTTCTGGTTGAAAAGGCTTTGTCTATGAGCGACTCCGCCTTGTCACGCAGTGTCCGAGCTCGAAAAGGATTAGTCGGAAGAGGCATAAGAGACGCGAAGGGAAGCTCCCGTATCGCCTCATAACCAGCACTTATCCTGCTACACGCACGGTTGACGAAGACTACTGAATGTGACCGGTCAATAACCAGGACGGGGATGGGCAACGCATCCAGTAGCAGGCCCAGTGAAGTGGTCCCGATGCTGCTCAGGTCAAAGGTCCCGGTCGAATACACGTCCATGGTGAACAAGTTGGTGAGGTCGATCGTTTGTGTGGCATTACCCCACCCATCCGCCAGCGGCGGAGTGCCCGGCTCCTCACCTGATACACCACAATGCTGTTCGTCTCTTTCGCTCATGGGGGCTCTCCTCTTGTGGCCGGGGTTAGTGAGCCGATACAGGATACTTCAAGCCATTGGTACACGAGCTGTTTCCATGAGAAGGTATCACGCCGGTCCACCTCCTCAGAAAAAAAGTAAGGCAGACAGTGTGTTACAGTCACTCGGGTCCTTGTGGGAGTCAAGAACCGGAGCTCATCCACCCCGTCCCAGGTACACCCCAGAACTTCGGGTGGCTTGATCAATCCCGTTGCCTCCCTGGCTACATAAAGGGGTGCCTGACGGGCACTCCGTGACGAGGAGCACTCCGCTTCCATGGCGGGCACCTCTGCTCACTCGCACGCGGACGCCTGCACCTCTTCCCTCTGAAATGCAGGATTGTTCACCCACCAATCCATCCCCATCTCCTTGGCCTTCTCCACCGAGCAGACTACGAGACGAATTTGGACAGTCAGCAGTTCAACCTCTACGAGCTTGATCTTTATGTCACCTGCGATAACGATTCCTTTGTCCAATATACGTTCGAGCAGGTCGGCCACATTGGTACTCTCTACGGAATGCCTTGCCGATTGGGTGACAGCCATTCTTGGTTCCTCCTAGAAGAGCTTGCCGAGGGGGCCAAGATCGAGATTCAAGTCTTCTTCTTCCAGACCGAACTCCTTTCGAAGGCGCTCAATCTCTTGTGCCTGCATCATCAATGTCACCCCCAAACGTTCGATCTCTGCGTCGGTGAGGACGCAGGCCTCCATACGGCGTATAGCTTGTCGTTCCAGGAGTTCATGCAGCAGCTTCACCACCGTAAGAACCAGTTGCCCCAGGCCGTTTTTTACGGTGGTCTGGTCGAGCTCCAAGCGCCCTGGCTCGGTCCTCCTCCCCATGTGGAGAGTGGAGTCGGTTTGCATCACTTTGGCGAACTCTCCCATATGCCGTGACTCAACCCGGGTTGCCTGCACGATTTCCATAGGCTTTCTCCGTTAATCCTTTTCCTTTATGATCGACCCACTGCTGAAGCGTCGCCCCCCATACTGAGGTCCAACGATGCGCCTGCCGATTCCTGCGAAAGAGATTCTCAGCCGACTTCCGCTGTGCCAACAGCACGTCCGCGGATTTCCAGCGGCCGGCCCTGAGCTCGACCCGTTTCTATGGACGTCAACACCAACTGAAGCCCCAGATACAGCAGGTCAACATCAGCCACCGAGATCGTCACTTCTCCTACGACCACGGCTCCTTTGTTGAGGACACGGTCCAGCGCTTCACAAAGCGATACATGCTCTTGGTCACGAATGTCCAGATCATGCATCTAATGCTCCATTTCCTCAGTGGACTGGTGGTGATCGCAATCTTCTTCTGCTCAGTACCCGCGAAACGAGGCAATTTCCCGCGTGGGAACCTTCTCCGGCTGAGAATCTCGTAGTCCTATTCTTCGTCCCCGCTTCACGCTGCCTGCTGATTCGGAAAAGGGGGCAAGGGAGGCCCACACACCGGAACTATGGAAGGGTTCCAGCAGAGAAGGTCGGTCCGCGCCAAACGAAAGCGCTCCCTTCCCCTCCCCCAAATTCCTCCTCGCCATCGATAAAGTCTTCATCATCTTCACATCCAATGCGGTCGCCCCGCTCTTCAATGGTTTCCAGTCGGTCGAGGAGTTCCGCTTCTCGTCTGTCGAATTCCTGCTCCGTTATTTCTCCCGTCTCCAGCAGGACATACAACCGTTGCAGTTGAGCGGTTACTGTCTCGGCCTCGCTCTCCAGTTCCGCCTCGGCCGCGTTGTAAATTTCTTCAAAAATCCATAGGGAGCCGCGGACCGGTAAGGTCAGCAGGTCATCGAGAATAAACATCTTATCCTCCCAGCAGCGATGAGATCCCACACTAGAAGTCGATTTCCAGTTCGACGAAGCTGTGAGGCCACCAGGGCCCCGTGTAATCAAAGGCAAAGTTGTCGTCAAAAAGCTTGGCCGCCTCGAATATGTGGTCCTCGAGTCTCTTGATGGAGTGTCGGTCAATAAGACAGGCCAGCTTCATCACCTCCAACTCGCCGCGGCAATTATCCCTCTTGATCTCAGAGCAGGCGGGTCTCAAGATTTTTTCCACCACTTTGAAATGGCCCTCCCTCTCAGAGTTCACAACGTTTTCGAACAGCTTACCGATCTCGATCTTTTCCTCGTGCGTTGGCTCTCTTCCGGTCAAGAATAATCGGTCCCGGGCACTTTTCAGATCAAGATGAGCCTCGACCATATACTCGAAAATGTTGGGAACATCCCATCTGACGCACAATCCTATCTCTACCTTGCCTGAAACCCTTTGAATTTGCTTCAATATTGCCTCTCGGTTGCTGGAGAGGAACGCTCGCACCGCTCTCGAGCTGTCGGCGATGACCCCAAAAGACATGGGCAATAACGCCTTTTCTCCCATGAATCCCTTCAGTACTCTCTGCTGAGCCGCCACGTGCTTGCGCTGAGGTCGAATCTTCCTATAGTGAACATCACTGACAATCGCTGCTACCGTTCCATCCGAGACGGTGTATACCTCCCCATAATCGATGCCGATGTGGCCGTACCGTTTCCCCTCAGGGCCGAGCACCAAAGCGTACAAGTATTTTCCCGTTACCTGGGCTGTTTCGCCTCGCACTTTTTTCATGGTTCCAGCCATCCCTTCAATTCCCGAGCTCATGAAGATCGAACGTCAGCGGTAAGATCCCGGAGCCCTTGTCCTGGTGGCTTGGTCTGTTTGGGCCGCCTTAGGGCTGGATAAGGCTCATGATGACCGTCCGATCGGGGCCGCGAGAATCATGGACACACGGACCAGTCCCGGAACCGCGCACCTGAGGTTCAAACCCGCGCGCGGGATTCTAGAAGAACGGGACTTGGTCGTTCTCGGCACCTTGCTCCGAAAATCCTCCGGACAAATCGGCCAACGTCACCGATCTGATCTTGCCTTCCTCGGTGCCAATTTGGAGCAGCGAGCCGCATACGTAACACTTGATCATTCCCCTGTAGCTGTCATAAGCGTCGTCCAACTCCAGATTGTGACCGCAAAAGATACAATTTACTCTCATGGCGATGACCCTTTCAGTTTTTTCGGTGTCCTTTTGAGAGTCAGCGGCCGGATCGTCCGTTTGCCACCAACTCCCCTGGAGATGCTCGGTCGGTTCCGGCAGGGATGAGTATCTCGCCGGCGCGTCGTCGAGACATGTGCGATCCCAGCCTCGCTTCCAGGCTTAAGCCCGGTTATTGGCTTCACTTCCGATCTCCTTTGACCAAGGCGATTGCCTCGAGAGGTTTCCGAGCTACTTGAGAACCCCTTTCCGACCAACCGCATGTCTGAGCCGGAGTTTCTCAAGCCACCGAGCTCGCTCGATTCTGCAGATTGTGCCGGCCAATCCCAGGGCCACCCGTCCGCGATCTAAGAGAATCAGAGGGGATCCGGTGAGATGACGGCACGACCGGAAGCTTTTGACGGCTCGGCTCGTACGAATTTGATCACAGCCCTTTCGTGCATTCATGGCGGTTCCACTCCGAACACTCTGCCGTTGGTGCCGCTGGTTCCTTGCAGCAAGACCGTAGTTCACGCTGGTCGGAGACGCCCCGCTCCTGTCGGTTGACAGATCAATATCTGATCTTGAATCCGCTTGTCGGTGAGCACAGAGCGTGCGACCGACCACAGGAGCCCGTACCGTACCGACCGGCGCCGTTCGCTTCCTTGTTTTCAAGCCTGGCAAGGAGTACGGCCTTTTCGGCCTCGATCCCCTCGATGCGTTCATCGATGGATCTGATCCTGGCGGCCGCGCTTTGCTTCTCCTTTTCTATTCTGGCCTTCTCCTTCTCCAAGCAACTGAGCTTCAGGTAGGTGATGTGCGGAAGAGCAGCACTATGAGCCCTTCCGGAATGAGTGACCATGTGGTTCACTCCCCTAATGTCCGATACGCTCTTCAATGCCATCAGTCTTCTCCTCAGGGTGACGCGGAGCGACGGGAGAGCCGTTCGGATTGTGACGTCTCTTTCTTCTGCACACTCTTTCGATTGTCTCCTCGACTTTTTCCCTCATGAGTGGCTGCCCTGCCCTCGTGACTCTTAATGTGTCTCTACTCAAAACATCCCGACAAACGGACATAAACAGAGGATTAGTCTCCTCCGCGTGTCCTCCCAGATAGACCAGCAGCCTAGCTACGGCTATGCACGCCCTTATGGTCGGCCTGTGATTGTTCACGCCCTTAGTACGCAGCTCCCGGACGATGTCTACGATACTCTCTGCATCATTGCGGGTGACACCGGATTTTTTCATAGTGATTTCGATTTCGCCGTCTCGATCGTAATGGTCCAAGTGAATGGTGATCACCCTGTCGAGCAGGGCATCCTGGGTCTTGTGGACGCCCGCGTACTCCTCGGGATTTGAGGTAAGAATTGCCCGGAACTCGGGATGCACATCCAAGTACCCGTCTCCTGCCTCACGAAGGCTGGGAATATTGAGAATCCCCTCCTCCAGGATGCTGAGCAGGACATTGTTCGCCTCGGGCCTGGAACGGGTGAACTCGTCATAGATGAGGGTGTAGCCTTTGCGACATGCCGTTGTCAGGCGGTTGTCCACCCAGAGACTGCGCATCTCTTCTTCCGATTTGAGCACGGAATGTATGAAATTGTCTACAAGCTTGAATTTGCGATACCCGGAGTCACGGCCTACGAGGTCGGAACTTCCGAACTCGTGATCCCCGTGAATCAGGACAACCGGCCGGCCCCGTTTGGCTGCAACGTGGAAAGCAAGGGTCGTCTTGCCGGTACCCGCGGGTCCCGCGAAGTGAACCGAATACCCCACTTTCATGTACGCCATAGTACGTCGGGTGGTCTCCTCGATAACACCTGTTGCTACGAAGTCCTCACTGGGTTCTGGCTCGACCCTGTCGCCATGCGTCGGAACCAACCCTGACGCCAAGGGCACGATCTTCAGGTCCTCACTGGTTACGGTCACTCGCTCCCTCCGTTTCATTGCCGCCCTGGCGGGAAAGCTTTGCTGATAGATTATGATCGACGTCAGAGGCAAAGCCCTTCGTGTTCGTCAACGCTGAGACTATTCTTCTTCGTTCACCTTCACAAATCCTCGTCCACGACAACGGAGACAAGCCATGGAAGGGATCGAGGCATCGTCCCCCGAGCCACGACATACGGGGCATACCATTGTCGGACCTTCCGGCAAGGAAACGAAACCCGTTCCCAGACACGCAGTGCACGTGAGGGTCTTGACTGCTCCGCTTCCCTGACAGTGCGGACAGCGTTTGTACGGCTTTCGGATTCGCACGACGCCCTTACCGCCGCAGACACAACAGGTGGAGAGCCATGACAGGATTCCGAAGGGGTCTCTCCCCGTGCCACCACAAAAGGCGCAAGTCTCTTCCACGAACTGTTCGTTTTCAGCCACTTGTGCACCCCAGATCCTGCCAGGCCACTCCTGGTCCTATTATCCCGACTCCCCTCGTTTGCCACCGGTACCCCCATGAGCCTCCAGCCTCCCTAATCTTCGGCACCGACCTCGGGTTGCTGAGCCGTCACCCGTTGTGTTTTCGGCTCAGCCGTTTCTTCCCCGCCCAAGCGCGAGTACCCCGCCCAGGCATTGCGTGCGTCCAGTATATCGGAGGCTACTTCCTGCCTCAGTTCGTGGACGGCAGTCTGGAGCCCGGACACAAATCCTTGTCTGTGAGCCTTGGAATTCTCGGCCATAGTGGCCAGCGCAGTTCGATATCCCCTCAATGTCGCGGCAACTTCCTGTTTCAAATCCGATTCAAATTTCCGTCGCTCGATCTTGTTCTTTGCGGCCATGTCCGACAGGATCTTTTTTCGCTCGCTCTTGTCCTTTGCGGCCCTCTCCGAGAGTGATTTCCGGGATTCCCTCCGCACTGCCGACTCAACGCCCTTTCTCTGCGCGGCCTTGCGCGCCACGTCGTTGAGAAGATCTCGTCTGGATTCCTTCCAGGCCGCAATTTCCCCTCGTAACCGCCCGTAGTCTTTACCCAGGTTCCCCATATCTTCTCCTCCACGCTTCTTGACCTCCGGCCCTTCGGTGATCGGTCCAGGCAACCGTGGGAGTGGATCTGGACCTCTTAACCGTGGTAGGCCATGACAGTAAGCGGGGGGCTGGACCCCCCGCGACGCTGGCAAACCCGACCTTCTCCGCGTTACGCAGGAGCCGCAGCTGTAGCGGTCAAGCCGATTGCCTCTGCGTATTTCAGATAGGTCTCGACCGAGGCTACAACCACTCTTGCCTCGACAGAGACGAGTTCGATGCCGACAAGAGACACCTTTGCCCAGGCATCGATCACAATACCTTTGTCCAGGATACGATCCACCACCTCGGCAAGACTGGACGAATCAGTTGACTTCTGGATCTTGGCCATTTCCATCCTCCTTTCCTGGAGTTTTTGATGTTGTCAGGCCTGACTATTCGGTAAAGTCTCTCGGAGAGGAAGCAACTTTTGTGCCAGAACGCATCAGAATTGAATTGCCCATAATCAGCTGGTTTTTCAGCAGTTTTTGACGCAATCCCGTGAGCAATGCAGGGAGGGCTAGGAAGGTGGGGATTTGATGCTATGGAAGGCAGTCCCCGGTCAGGGAGCAGACTCCTGGGTCTTCCACGAGGGTGTCTTACCGTAACCGTAGGTCTTGATGGTCCTTATGATGTCAGCATGCAGAAAAGGTTTGGCGATGAAATCGCATATCAGCCCCTCCTCCAACGAGAGGCGCATGGGCTCGTCATCTCTATAGGAGTAACCCGAGACCATCACGATCCTCACCGCAGGATCGATCGATTTGATCCGTCGAGCCAATTCCAGGCCATCCATATCGGGCAGCTTCAGGTCCAGAAAAGCCATCGTGAATCGGTTCGATTCCATCAATCGAAGCGCGTCCTCCGCTAGCTTGGCCTGCTTCGAAACAATCGCCTCTTTCTTCAACAGATTTTCCAGCGCCCAACACATGTTGGGCTCATCATCTACGATCAGAAACATCAGCCCTTCCTCTTCTTGCATTTGCGGATGCATCCTTCACCCGAGAGTTGGCAACCTGACGGTGAATTCGGTTCCTTTATCTGGAAGACTGGTCACCTCGATACTCCCAAAATGCTGCTTGATTATGGAGTAACAAATAGAGAGGCCAAGCCCTGTCCCTTGTCCCACCGGAGACATGGTGTAGAAGGGATCAAATACCTTCTCGATAGATTCTTCGGGAATTCCTTGTCCGGTGTCTGCAACGCGGACGAATACTTCGCCCCCCCCCTTCTCCACGGAAATCTGCAAATGGCCGCCATCTGCCATGGCATTTATCGCGTTGAGCAAGAGGTTCAGCAACACTTGTCGAAGCAGCTCGGGGTTCCCGGAGATCAGCACCCGTTCACTCGAGAGGCGCAGCGAGGTCAAGACTTTTTGAATCTTGGCTTGGTTGGCCACGAGTCCGAGTGCCTCCTGGATCAAGGGCACGAGGTCCAACTCCCGCATCTCTGTAGTAGGAGCTGCAGGGCGCGCAAACCTCAAGAGGTTCTCAATAATGACCGATGCCCTCTGGACCCCTGCCAAGACCCTCTCCACGCACTCTTTGCGAAACTCCGAGGTTATTTCCTCATCCTGAAGAAACTGGGCGGCGGAAGAACATATGGCCAGAGGGTTTCTGATTTCATGGGCTATTCCCCCGGCCATGACTCCCAGAGCTGCCAGCTTATGTGATTGCAGCAGTTGGTGTTCAAGCTTTCGCTGTTCACTCAGGTCCCTGCCTACCGCCACTATGCCGATGTCATGGGTGCTCTCATCTTTCATGGGAGAGAAGACCCAGTCGATGGGGATCCGTCCGCCTTTTCTCGTGACCAGATCCAATTCTCCTGTCGTGGAAGTGGCGGTCGACCTGATGGTTTCTAAAATGCTCTCCAGTTTTCCACGTTGTTCAGGCACGCATCTCTCCCCCAAAAGGGTTCCTCTCACTTCCTCGAGAGTGAAGGCGGTGAGTCGCTCAGCGGCACTGTTCCAGGTAAGTACGCGGCCTCGCGAATCGGTTGAGAGTACCACATCCCAGGCACTCTCTACCACGCTGGCCAGATGACGTTCGATCCTCCGTACCTCCTCGCTCAGCCTCACGCGCTCAGTCACGTCATCCATAAGCAACACGGCCATCTCCACGCGCTCGCGCAACAAGAAAGGAAGGATTCTGTAATAGTAGATGCGGATCGGGATTCCGGGGGCACGATAGGTGAGCCGCTCGCCCAGTGTCGGGCGCTTGCTCTCAAAGACCTTGCATACTCGCCCGGCCATGTCTGCACGCTCGACAATGGCAGCGGGCAACACTGCTTCGAGTTTTCTTCCCATGACCGTCGATCTGGTCCTGCGACTTTTCTCCACAAAGTTCTTGTTTGCGCGCACGATGCGCAGATCGCGGTCTATCAGGAGTACAGACGAAGGAATTGCTTCCAGAAGCATCTCGAAGAGCTCTCTGTATCGGTCCGAATACACTGTTTTCTTTTCCATCCCGCCCTTTGAATCTGCCACTTCTGTTCGATCCATTACATACCTCTGTCGGAGAGAGCGCGCGCAGCAACGTCGGAACACGGGGAATCTTCGGGCAACACGAAGTTGTAGGGCGGCCAGGGGCCGCTTAGTAGGATTCCTCTCGATTCAAGGGAGCTCAACTCTCGAAACGCCGCGCGGAAGGCAGCCAAGGATCCTCTTGGAACAAGGAAATACAATGAGAGCACAGGTACGGTACGTTCGCGGCCGTGGCCCGTCACCGTGGAAGGCTCTGCTCTGCATTTTGCAAACAACCCTTCGAAAGGCGCCCTGTACCTTTCCATAGCATGTTGAGCTTCTTTGCTCAGCATTGCTCGCAACGAATAGTGTCTTTTGCGGAGCTGCAGGTACGATCGCCCAGAATCGGGACCTCTTGCGAATTCGTGGTGGGAGGAACCGGAGACCGTGGGAAGATCACCAGTTGAGCTTTCCGGCTCATCCAGAATGACTCTGATCCCCATTTCCACGCAGCCGTCGAGCTCTTTCAGCAGGATCCGGTAGCCTTCTTGTTTAGACTCCAGGAGTCTCTTTATCTCAACCCTCTCGGAAAAGAAGGCGCCAAAACGCAGTGGAACAACAGTGCGTTGACTATGAAGGGCTGCTATTACATTGTGATAGGCTGTCAGCGATGCAGTGTGGCAGGAACCCGTTGACATGTCTATCTGGGAGACCGCTGTGCCAAGAGCCTTGCTTTTCAGCGTCACGACAGGTCTCCCCTGGACGCCTGGGGGAATATTCTCAAATGCATCGCTGCAGTGCGCGAAGACACAATACATAAGCCATTTCATGTTCCAGGCTCCGCCCTGAACGTGGGACAAAAGCTATAGGGAGGCCACGGCCCCGAACTGGAGAAGGAAAGCCCTTGGTCACGCAGGTCGCTGTTAGCCCTGGTGATCCGGCCCCTGAAAGCAGGCAGGCTGCTCCGCTTCACCAGGAAGGCCCAGTTGAGAACAGTCTCCTCACCGCTTCCTTCTCCGGTCTGGTGAACGATGTCCCGTTTCCGCCACTTGACCGAACACCCGGTCAATGCATCCGCCACACGGCTGGAGACTTCCTTCAACCATGCGTTTAGCCGCCTCTCGGCCTCGGCCCGGATTTGTTTCTCCTTGAAATAGCGTAGTCCCTGGGACATTGACTTGAGAGCTTCCCGTTGCTCGGCAAGGCTCCTGGAGGCAATCGCTTCCGTTGCCTTCGACCGCGAGAGGAAGCCCTTGACAGCCCACTCCTCCTTGTCCTCTATGGAAGCCAAAAAGTTGGCTATCTCCGCCCGATTGACTTGCACAAGCCTTCCCAAGGCTTCCAATGAAGAAAACAGCGTTCCGAAAGAAGCCGGCAGCACCGGAGAATATTTCATCACCTCTGCTACGACCTGTGCGTGACGCACGGCTCTGGGGCCGACCCAGGCCAGGTCTCCAAGCCTTGCTTCGGCGGAAGAGCCCGCAAATTCTTCGAGGGGGACCTCACACACGACAGCGGTCAAGCCATCAAACTCTTCCACAAAAAGCTCTTCAGTTCCGTCCACCCCCTTCTTGCCGGCCAGCGGTGGAAGCAGGTCCAGACGAGCTATGCAAAACAAGTAAATCGCCTTTTTCACTTCAAGACCTCGCTTACCTCCTCCAGGGCAGCTGCTATGTCAGCGGGACTCACCATGACACTGACTTGGCCGGGTGGGGTCTCGTTATATGATTCCACCGCGCGTCTCACTGCTCGCAAGGCGGCTCTGTTGGAAACGTAAGCGATCTCGGCTCCGCTGAAGCCCTCTGACCGCGACGCGAGATCATTCCGGTCTATCTCGCCAGCCAAAGGTTTGTTTCGCAGGTGGATGGCAAAAATCTCTTGGCGCTCACTTTCGTCAGGCATCGGGATCTCCACCACCTCGTCAAACCGACCGGGTCTTAGTGCAGCAGGATCCAGCATATCGGCTCTATTGGTGGCGCCCAGAACCAGGACTCCTTTGAGCTCCTCAATGCCATCAAGCTCGGCCAGGAACTGACTGAGGACCCGCTCCGAGACGCGGGAGTCGCCTGAGCCGCTGCCCCGGGCCGGTATCAGGGCATCAATTTCGTCGAAGAAAACAATGCAGGGAGAAGCTTGCCGTGCTTTGCGAAACACCTCTCGGACGGCCTCCTCTGATTCTCCGACGTACTTGGAAAGCAGCGCGGGACCCTTTATCGATATGAAGTTGACTTTGCTCTCGTTGGCGACCGCCTTCGCCAACATTGTTTTGCCACAACCGGGAGGGCCGGAGAGGAGGATACCCGTCGGCGGCTTTGTTCCCGCCTGCTCAAAGAGGTGAGGATACTTCAGTGGCCATTCCACTGATTCGACGAGTTGTGCCTTGATCCTTTCATGTCCACCCACGTCAGCCCAGCGTACGTCAGGCACTTCGACGAAGACCTCTCGTATTGCCGACGGCTCCACATCCTTCATGGCGGTGAGGAAATCGTCCATGTGAACTTCGAGGCTCATCAACTGTTCGTAGGGAATCTGTCCAACAGAGAAATCAATCTCCGGCATAATGCGTCGTAAGCATATCATTGCCGCCTCCCGACACAAGGCCTCCAGATCCGCGCCAACGCATCCGTGCGTAATTTCCGCCAGGTGATTCAAGTCCACATCTTGGGCCAGAGGCATTCCCCGACTGTGGATCTCAATAATCTCGAGCCGTCCGTTTCGATCAGGGATCGGGATGGTGATCTCGCGGTCGAAGCGACCCGGTCGCCTCAGCGCAGGATCAACGGCATTGGGAATGTTTGTTGCGGCGATCACGATTACGCTGCTGCGTTGCTCAAGCCCGTCCATGAGAGCCAGGAGTTGGGCAACGACACGTTTCTCAACATCTCCTACAACCTTCTCTCTCTTCGGGGCGATGGCATCCACTTCGTCGAGGAACAGAATGCTCGGACCCCGCCGTGCAGCTTCGGCAAATATTTTCCGCAGGTGTGCCTCGCTCTCTCCATAGAACTTATGAATCACCTCGGGTCCGCTCAGGGAAAAGAAGTTCGCTTCGGTCTCATTGGCGATTGCCCGAGCAATTAGCGTCTTGCCGCATCCCGGCGGACCGAAAAGGAGCACCCCTTTCGGGGCGTCGATGCCCAAGCGCTCAAATACCTCGGGACAGCGGAGCGGGAGTTCAATCATCTCCCGGATCCTCTGAAGTTGAGGTTTCAGCCCGCCCACATCTTCGTACGAGATGGTCCTTGACTTCTGCGTCTCTTGGGCTTTGCCGACAGTAAGGCTCGTAGTGGAATTGATCAGCACAGGCCCTTTGGGGCTGGTAGCCTCGACCTTGAAATCAGCCGAACGGCTCCCGAAAAGCACCGCCCTGATCAAGTCGCCATCCACCACGGGCAGGCCGTCCAGAAGACTCCCAATATATGCCAGATCTCGTCCTGAAATCGGCGCGGCCGAAGGAGTCAGGACCACTTCCTTGGCAGGCCGGCACACAACCTTCCTCACCTTCACCGGCTCGTCCAGGCCCGCCTTTGAATTGTGTCTGGAAAGGCCATCCAACTGAATCCGGGACTGACCTCTCAGATCCTTATAGGCAGGCATCGCTTTACAGACAGTAGCTCGTTTTCCCCGTACCTCGATGATATCGCCTATGGAGACTCCGAGTCTTTCCAGGTCACCCGGATCAATGCGAGCATATGCCCTCCCCATGTCCTTACTGAGAGCTTCGGCCACTTTCAGCGTGAGAGCAGGTTCACTTTTCGTTCCCATCGTTGTCTCCCTCCTCATTGCGGCACTTGATCTCGAGTATCCCGTTGTTGCACGAAACGACCAAGTCTTCCTGGGAGTAGCTCCTGGGCAACAAGACTTCCTTTAGGTACTTCTGCTGTCCGCGTTCGGCCGAGATGGTAAGGACATCATCTTTGATATGGACTTCTACATCTTCGCCCCCTATGCCCGGCATTTCAACTATGACAAGGGTGTGATCCTCCTCCTCGAAGACATCCGCCAATGGCTCGCGAACCTCCTGAACCACCGTTTTTCCGGACTCCTTATCCCTTCTGATATTTCCGAAAGGCTCCACCGTGATCTTGTCTTCTCCTCCCAGCCCGACCCTCACGTTGAAGCCATAGACTCCTTTGAGGTCTCTTGCACCACCAAGCCCGGATATCTCACCGCCGCCGGAAAAATCCTCCGCCTTTTCCGCCAGTTCGCCGAGCTTTTCTACCAGATTCGTCAGTCCTCCAAGAAACCCGCTCAGACCGCCTCCAATGTTCACATTCTCATTCTGGTCGTTCTTCTTCGTGGTCATCTTCGTCCTCCTCCCCGATCTTAATGTCGTACTGTTTGATCTTCGAGTGGATGGTCTTGTAGTCGATCTGGAGTAGCCGGGCCGCCTTGGCCTTGTTGCCGGCGGTTCTCCGCAGTACATCTGCTATGACACGACGCTCTACGTCTCTGATACACTTACGCACCATCTCCTTGAGGGGAAGTCCTTCCCACACAACATCCGAGACTGTGCGATCGACTACCGGGCTGCACGAATCTCCGTTCAACAAGTTGAGATGCCCCAGATTGATCAGCTCGTCAGCCCGGAGAACAGCCCTACGAATCACCGATCTCAGCTGACGAACATTCCCCGGCCAATTGAAGTCAAGCAGAGCCTGGAGTGCCGAGTCTGAAATCCGACGCACGCTCTTGCCCAGTTCGAAGTTGGTCGCCTGCAGGAATCGATTGGCCAGGTGAACGATATCCTCTTTCCGCTCCCTGAGAGGAGGAATCACAATGGAAAATTCGCTCAGCCGATAGAACAGGTCCCGGCTGAACGCACCCTTGCGTATCTCTTGGTTCAGGTCCCTATTCGTTGCAATAAGGAGACGTACGTCCACGCTCACCGGTTCGTTGCCGCCCACTCGACAGAAGCTCCGTTCCTGAATCGCCCGGAGGAGTTTGATCTGGCAACCTAGCGGCATGTTGGCTATTTCGTCGAGGAAGAGAGTCCCTCCCTGGGCAATCTCGAACTTTCCGGCTCGTCTGGAAATTGCGCCAGTATACGCTCCCTTCTCATGGCCAAAGAGTTCGCTCTCAAAAAGGGACTCCGGAATCGCCCCGCAGTCAACCGGAACCAGAGACGCGTCGGATTTCCGGCTGGCCTTGTGGATCGTCCGCGCTATTAACTCCTTTCCCGTCCCGGTCTCTCCTTGGATGACCACGGTGAAATTCGAGGGCGCAACCAGCATGATATCGGAAATAATCCCGGTCACCGCTTCGCTCGGCCCCATTATCGTCTGCAATTCAGCAGCCGACAATTTCGGGCTCATATCCGACGCTTTCAGCTTTGTCGGCACTGTGGGCTTGTTTTCGAGCGCTCTTCTGACTTTCCCAACAAGTTCCTTATTATTTATGGGCTTGGTAAGATAATCCTGCGCGCCCAATTTCATTGCTTTTACTGCACCATCGATACCGCCGTGGGCTGTGATCATTAGGATGGGAAGGTTTGGGTTCAACTTCTTGGAGCGCTTTAGTACCTCCATCCCGTCAATTCCGGGCATTTTCACATCCAGCAGTACGGCCTCGGCAATCCCGAGGCGGATCATCTCCAGTGCCGAATCTCCGTCCTGCGCTACCACCGGAGAAAATCCCTCCTCCTTGAGCAGGTAGAACAGTAGATCACTGAAATCCTTTTCGTCATCCACAATTAGAATTCGGCCTCGCGCTTCGGCCATCACTTTTTCCTCCGGTAAACAATCGCTATCCGCGCCCGGCGGGTGACTTGGCTTGCTCCGTTGAGACGTACGACAGGAACCCAACCGAGGTTGAGGGCCAACCGAACATCACGGAATGGGCGGGAAAGATTACACCGCCAATGCCTGTGTTCGCCCCGACGATCGGAAATCGCGGGAGGCCCTTACATGGGATGAACCACTTCGATATCCTTGGCCAGCCATGGTTCCAAAGAATGGAGCATCCCCAAAAAGACTATCGCGGTTTCTCCCTCCCGGAGCGTGTCATTGATCCGATTCGCAATGAACTGGTCACGTCTCTTGAGCAATGAGTCGCTCTTGAGTTTGTCTCGGGTTGTGTTCGCTCCGGCCCGCTTGGAAGACATGAGCCGCTTTGCCAACTCGTACTCTTCCAGAAGCAGGTCCACCGACTCAGTCCCCATGAGGGTTCCACCCTTCTCCGTGAGACCGAGAATCAGCTTGTGGTTGCGGCTGCCACGCTTTGCCAGTTCAGTGACTATCTCGGACTCTCTGCCGGAAACAGGCAGTCCGTCCTGGTAGATACGCACGCGGTCCCAGGGAAGAGATAATCGCTCGATCTCTCGGTCTATTTCGGACCAAATCCTATCGATCAGCTCGTCTTTGCGTTTCCGACCGAATCTGCCCAATTTCTCAAGTGATATCCGGCGCACTGCACCGCTTAGCGAGCCCATGTCAGCATCGGTGTGTGCAATGGGAATATAGATGATTCTCCTCGACGGAATCTTTCGACGGGCTTCGGCCCCCATTGTCGCACCTCGAGTCTAGCATCTTTTCGCGGAACTATGGAGCGACTTCCATAGAGCATGTTCCATACTAGGGTGGAAATCTCTCCGCAAAACACCTCTTCCCGTTGGCGGACCGTCCCTCTCGTGCAAATTCAGAGCAGACAGGCATCTCTCTTCATTGACCTTTTGAAGGACAATTCTACCTTTGTGCCATGAGAGGGCTCTCGCTACGAAAAAGCCCCCGGCCTCCCTGTAGAACATTCAAGAGCCGAACCCCGTCCAGACTTGGCGGTTCCACGGACTCTCGTGCGCAATGCACGCCGGATTGTCCCTTATCCTCATCTCGATCCATGTTATCGGACCAAACCCCAGCGCGCCCAGGATAGAAGATCCTACACGAGAGTCCCCTATGCGTCGAGCGGGTGGCCAAGGTTCCCCGAGCCTCGTGGGGGAGGCCTCGCGAAACCGCTCGGGACCATCGTCCTGACCTCGAAATCCTCCGGTAATCCAAGGCCGGCTATTCCCCTACCATCGGAACCACGACGATGCGAATCCTTATCCGTCCAAGAGGCCAGCACAAAGTGTGCCATCGAGCTTCTTGGAAACAACGGATTCTCTTGCGCTACTGACAAATGACATAACATCAGAGTATTATCTAACATATCGAGGATTCGGACGAAGAAGAAAGGGGACGAAGGACGTGGAACGGAAGGGGCAAAAGAAGATGAGACATTATGGCAAGGCCGGAAGGTGGGAAACGGTGATGCCCCCAACCCGCTGCGAAGCCTCCGAGTTCTGGGTGAATTCCCTCCTCACGGAGCGGAAAGACTCTCGCTGGCACGCCCAACATTCAGCTTCTCACGGTGCAGCGGTCCTCTCCCTTCCTTTCTCGTGCAGCTTCCGCTGCTTTTGAGTTGCCTCCTCTTTGCACGTATGCTAGCGTTGGCATTGATTGTGCATAGATTTCAGCTAGGCTCCTCTGACGAGGCATGGCCTCAAATCAACCACGCAAAGCCATACCATGCGACGCCTCTTCAAAGGAATGTGTGAACGTGGCGGCTCCAGGGCAAACGCACACATGAGAGCTTCTCGCTAAGCTTGCACGAGCTGCCGAATGCGGGGCCGAGCCGAACAATACGTTCACTTGTCTTGTAGGAGACTGAGGAACAATCACCAGGCCTGATACGGCGCTCGTCTTCATGGCACAGATGGCGTGGAGAGGACTCGGGCAGGGAGATGTGCCTGCGGACTCCGGGGGAACACAATGTGTTGAGCGGACGGCTCTTCGCTGTTGGCAAAAGGCATGGACTAAGACGAAAGCTGGTCAAATTCTTGGGGATATCTTCTCACAAAAGCCGGGTGAAGAACGTCCAAGGGAGGCTGGATTGAGTTACGCATCCTTTCTTGAGAACATTGTGGAAGGACTCGCAATATTCAGAGCTGTGAACAATGGGGAGGCTTTTATCCTCGTGGATCTGAACAGAGCAGGTGAGCCTTTAGACGAGACGGTGAAGAGAAGACTAATCGGCAAGAACGTTACGGACATCATTCCAGAGGCAAAGCAATCAGGGCTTTTCGACGTTCTTCAAAAGTGTTGGCGGACTGGAGAATCTCGAAGGCATCCTCTGACGAGCGGCATGAGCAATGGCATAGAGATATCGATGACTGCTGCTGTTTATAGAATGCCTTCAGACCAACTCGCGGTGGTCTTCAGTGACCAAATCAGGCCAAAACAGTTGGAGGAGTCACTGCCGATGCGCGGCCAAGAGCTCTTGAAGCGCCTCAAGGAACTGAACTGCGTCCTAAGCATCTCGGAGCTTGTGGAGACATCGAGTGTATCGTTGCAGGAAGTTCTTCAGGGGATTGTCGATCTTATTCCCTTGGCCTCTCGGTGTCCAGAAGTCACCCATGCAAGACTAGTGTTGGGGTTTCAGGACTTCAGATCAAGAGACTATGAGGAAGGTGTATCGAAGGAAGCGAGCCAGCTCACCGTTTATGGCGAGCATATAGGGAAATTGGAGCTCCACGGTTCGGAAAAAAGGCCGGATGGCAGCGAAGGTCCTTTCCTTGAGGAAGGGAGAAGTGTCCTTGACGCGATCGCCAAACGGGTGGTTCACGTCATTCAACGTGGTCTCGTGAAGAAAGCTCTCCGGGGTGAACAGGAGACGATTGAAGCCCTTCTCAACTCTACCGGCGACCCGGCGGCCATGCTTGACACCGAGGGGACTATTCTTCTTGCAAACCCCGTGCTGGTCCTAGAATTTGGCAAACAAGTCGACCAAATGCTCGGAAGACCGATTTATGATTTCGTACCACCCTATTTGGCCTCAACCGCACGAGCGCGAATTGACGAGGCCATCCAGACCGGAAAGACGTTGCGATTTCAGGATGAGATCCAGGATGGAAGACGGTTCGAAAGTATCTTTTTACCGGTCTTTGATGTTGAGGCCAAAGTGAGAAGCGTAGCACTATTGATCCATAATGTCACAGAGACAATCCAGGCAACGGAGTCGGCCAGGCAGACCGAGGAGACGTACCGTGTCTTGGTTGATAACGCTCCATACGGCACCATCTCCGTTACCAGAGACGGTCGCATTCTTGATGTCAATCGGCGCGTGTTGGAGATCCTTGGGGCTCCATCTGTTGAAGCGGTAAGATCCACTAACGTCCTCACATCTCCACCTTTGGCGGGAGTGGACGTGTCGCAGGCTTTTCGGCACTGTTTGGAAAAAGGTCAAGTGACAAACGTGGAATCACCTGTCACTACCCAGTGGGGCAAGAACTCTTACTGGAGGATACTGCTCACACCGGTGCTTGACCTGAGCGGCGAGGTTTGCGGATGTCAGGGGATACTTGAAGACATCACCGCTCGCAAGAAGGCAGAAGACCTCCTCGTGCAGACGGAAAGGATAAGAGCCCTGGGCGAGATGGCAGGAGGCGTGGCACACAACTTCAATAATCTGCTCCAGGTAATTCTTAGTGCCTCCATCGAGGTATTGGCCGATCTGGAAACGGGCAATTTGTCGGAGACACCGTCCATTGTCAGAACGATTCTTAAGACTGCCGGTACCGGCACGGAGATGATCAGACGTCTGCAGACTTTCTCTCGTATACGCACTGGGGAAGCAATTCCTTCGGGCGAAGTGTTTGACCTATCGTCTACGGTGGCTAAATCCATTGAGATGACGAAGTGTTACTGGAAGACTGGCGCTGAAGTGGAAGGAATCAAAATTGGAATGAATCCGTACCTGACCCATGGCTGCACAATAAGAGGTAAAGAAAATGAGTTGTTCGAAGTCATGGTCAACCTCATCAAGAACGCGGTTGAAGCCTTGCCCAGGGGCGGTGAAATTACCATAAGCACATCTGTTGACGGCGACCACACGTATGTACAAATTCACGACAACGGCGTGGGGATCCCTGCGCAGAATGTTGGAAAAGTGTTTGAGCCTTTTTGGACTTCCAAAGGTCTTATGGGAACCGGTATGGGGCTGAGCAGCAGTTATGGGATCATTCGTCGGCACGGAGGAGAAATCTCTCTCGACACCAAGGAGGCCGAGGGAACCACCTTCACCATCCGCCTGCCTTTAAGCGATTACACTCCTGCCCCGGAAGGAACGCCTCCTCTAGACACGCCCCCCGTCCAGTGCCGCATTCTCCTGATAGACGATGAGGCAGATATCCTCGCTCTGATCGGACGAACACTCCGAAGACACTCCCACACGGTGGTTACGGCTTCGTCTGGGCGGGAAGGAATAGAGCTTTTCAAAAAGTCCGGTTTTGATCTGGTCATTTGCGACCTTGCCATGGCTGGGATGAGCGGTTTCGAAGTGGGTGAGGAGATCAAGGAAATATGTCGTGAGAAAGGCGTTACGAAGCCACCCCTCATTCTCCTCACTGGCTGGGCGAGCCAGCTTGAGGAGGAAGACCAGATTGCTACGTCCGGCTTTGATCTGGTTGTCAACAAGCCTGTCAGGTTCCAGAAGCTGCTGAAGGGCATAAAGGATCTTATGAAAGCAGACTCCGCGGAATAGAGACACCTGACCTGCCGCCGAATTATGTGCCCCCGGTTGAGTGTGATAGATGGGACTTCATCTGACAGAGGTGAGTTACCTGACAGCTACCTAGGGCAACCGATTGTGTCAAAGAGGGATGGGAGAAAGGCCAGGAACTGGCTGGCAAGGGTTTCAGCTTTATCACTGTGGCACTCTAGACTCCAGGTTTCGAGAAAGATTTGTCCCATTTTTTCGCCGACAAGTTCAATCATAACACCAACTTCTATGACCAAACTATCGATGCTGTCTATAACCAGACCAAAGTAGGTGGCTCCACGCTTCATCATAACGTGGACGGCAGTCACACTGATCTACCAGGACGAGGCTTCCTTCGGTCAAGCCGGATCGTTCCATCGAACCTGGGCCCTGAGGGGAAAAGGAACCGGCGTGAAGAGTTCTCCCGGTCGCAAGGGCGTGAAAGTGATGGGAGCGGTTCGTGTCGGTGACGAGCGGGGATGGCATTTCCGATTCGTGGAGAAATACAGTACGGACACGTTTCTAGCCTTTATCGAACAGCTGCTCACAAGGGTCGCACGATCCATCTCGTCGTGGACAACGCCCCTTGGCACAAGACAAAGGCGCTACGCAAAAGGCTCGGTGAGATCACCCATCTCATAGAGGTCCACTTCCTCCCGAAATACTCGCCCAAACTCAATCTCGCTGAGTACATATCGAAGGAAACCCGCAAATGGGCCGTCACAACCGTTTCTTCGGGTCGCTCAAAGACCTCAAAGGAAAGCCTCTTTCGAAGATTCAACCGCGTCCAGGGAAGCTCCTGGGCGCTCAAATCAATTGTCCCCTACTTTGCTTAAACGCTAATGTCAGTGCCGCTTGCTATAGCAGTTTTGTACTACTCCCTGCATGAGTTATGGGCCGTGGTCCTTGGCGGAATTTCGGTTTTGGCAATTGGGGCGAACTGCATACTCTGATTGTTACATCTGTTCGGTGGTTGAACACCAAAGTGCTCCGTCTCAACTTGCAGTATCAATTGGTTGCATTGGCCGTGCTGAACACTTACAGTGCACATTATTCACAAATGATCTGCAGGTTCGGGGTAAATATAGGATAAGTCAGCCCCTTTTTGATTTCCTCCGAGTAAGCTAGCGGAAGAACAAAACTCTTTTCCTCGCCCGGCTTCAAGGTGTCGATTCCGGCGATCCGCTTAGGATCTGGAAGGCAAGTACAACGAGCTGCACGAAGACCCTTTCCAAACGTAGGCTGTGGTAATGTCCTCTTGTACGGCTCTAATTTCCGCTTTGGTCCCATAGTGAAGCAGCCGCTGCTTATCGTAACTTGCCGGACCCTTTTGCCAAGGTTTTTGACCTTGCCCTTCACCACAAAGAGGATAGGGCCAACCTCAGGATCATTTGATTTCATTGTAGTCAATATTAAGCCGTCTGACGTGACAGCGATGTTACATTTATCGCTGCAGTTGCCCATGGACGAAAACCAGAAAAGAAGAGCTATTGCAGTGGCCATCGAAATATTCCTCATGATTACCCCTTCTGTCCAATGGTTTTTGATCACAGATTAGGCGTCTCTGCGGTCATGGACATTGTCCGCTGATTCCACTTCCAAGGTTTGTGTCAGATCAGTCACTTTATCTGGAATTATGCCGCGGTTTTGGCATTTGGACCTCCTGGCGCCTTGGAGGGGTCGAAGGATGCCTCCGCTTACCCCGAAGGGCGCACCGAATGGAGTCTACACGACTTGACTCAGGCGAAACCGTCGTCATATTACAGAAAAAGATCCCCCTTTTCTTCTTTTGCAGCGTACCTCACCCGCAGCGAGTCCGTCAACCGTCTTTTCCACCGGGTTCGTCACCCGAACACAGCGCGGTAATGTCGAGCTGAAGGAAACGCCGACGGCACATGAACCAGCCGCCTCCCACCGTGATACGCGACTTTCGCTCCGACCTTGATCAGCCGCTTGAGCTTCAACCGGGTTTGGCCGGTTGGAGTTGCGGCGGAATAAGTGCTCTCTCTCGCCCGACGACCGGACTGATGGACGGTCGTTTCATAGGTGACGGCCTCTATTTGCGATGTGACTGATTGTTTCGGGTCTTTGGGTAGGATGCTGCGCTGCGTTCATGCCAAAAACTTTGGCTAACGATCGTTACTGAAAGAATAAGAGTGCCAGGGAAAATATTGTTGTAAGCAATATCGCTCGGGCACTCCTTTGAGGGCATGTTGAAAATAAGGCTGGACCCCTCACTCATCCAGTCGTGCTTTAGTAGCCGTTTCTGCATTGTGAGTAGACCGCAGCTCTGCACTCAAGGTACGCTCCCTTGTCTCCGCCCCAATCGCGAGGCGTTCCACATTGGATGTCTGCCAGCTCCGCACAATTGGCATGATTAAAGCCGCCGCTACCGCCGCCACCGACACCGACAGGCGCCAGCATGCTGGGCGGCGGCCATCCTGGGCGACCGTTCCCTGTCACTGCAAGGACTCCACTGGCGGCAATCCCCAGTATCATTGCCATCGCAGCTGCAACCATCAGCGTTTTAAAGTTTTTCATGGCCATGCCTCCTTTCTTTTTGGTTTTTTACATCCGGCCCTCTGGATTAGAGCTTTCGCGAATGGCTGCAGATTATTACACGTGCTTCTCCAAAATTTTTTGGCGTACAGGGAGCGCTGTCGTTTCCACGTTGGGGCGGTCTATGTGCGATTCGCCTCGATTATTGATTGGGGTCTTCGCCGTAGACCTGGTGGGCTGTGGCTGTGACCCTGGTGTCAGGCTTCTCGTGCACCTCTTTGGAGTATTCTTCAGCTCCTTCTCCCATCACGGTATTGCTCAAGGCATTGCGAAATGCTGAAGGTGCCTGACCAGTCATAGACCGTGCAGGTGCCGTCATCATAACGAACGCACGCTGCACAATTTTTTGGGACCGAGCCCGTTTTCCAGTACGCAATCATGCAGTCTTTCGGCTATTCTTCCAAAATGATCACGATTCTCTTCCGGGACGTCGTCTGACGTGAGAATCGCCATGAGTAGCTCGACCATGCTTACTGGCATCGGTACGCAGCGCTGTCCTTCCCGGATTCCCTCTGTTGCCCTTTCTAGCTTCATTCCATTCCTCCTTGGTTGTTTTGCATCTGCGGCCGTAGCCCTTTTGGGCTGGGTGCGGGGACGCTTCAGGCGTACTCCTCTCACATCCTTTCTGGTTCCTCTCTCATGTATTCACTACGTAGCCCCTGCCATTCTCAGGTCAGGATGCACGAGGCTTCCGATTCGATCCTATTTTGGAACCACCGGGATAAAACTGTCCCTTGCCAATTCCCAGTCGTGGGATTACTTCCTCGAAGTTCAAAAATTTTCTGCTTGCTTCATCAATTATGACATCTGTCAATGTCGATTCTCCTTGCGATTTAAGACCCAACCAATGTTGTCAGTCATCGGGGGCCAGTTCATCCATTGTCCAATCCGGTCTCCAGATCCTTCAAGCTCTATGACGATTCCCTTTTTCTCGGGAGTTCCTTCCGTCTCTTCGGATCTGAGACAAGGTTTGTACCTAGTATCCTGTCCCACAAATAGGTTGATTAAGGAGGTTTTGTGTGGGATTGTGCCCTGACCTTACGATGCGCAGCGCCCCGGCGGGCTTTTCGTGTGCGTGATACGCTCTCTCGCCGGTCTTGTAGGGGCTGTGGCGGGATGGGCGGGTGAACCTCTCTGAGGAACTTGTTTCTGGGAAGGGACCCGCTTCGCGAGCATGCCACGTTGCCCCGAATCCCCACCTGCCCAGATATCTGGCCGGATGTTTCCCTCTCGGTGGTCAGAGCGCCTTGGTGGAATAGTCCTCAAATTGAGGACGGAGGAGGTTCAATGATCTAAATGCGATTGCCGAATCGGAGACAAGAAGTTTCGTCGGTATCCTCGACGAAAGGTTTGATTCCACCACGGGCGGCCTGCTTTGGCGGGGGCCAGGTTGCACCGGTTATCAGGTTTCAAACGGTGCGGCTTTATGAGCAAGAGCCGCCTCAGCGAAGTATGAAGCGGCTTGGACAGTTAGCACTGAAGATTGGGCTGCAGGGGATGGAGCTGTTTGACGTCGACCCACCAGCATTCGGCCACGACTTCCCCTATGTGAGGCACCCTCAGGATGTTGGGAACCAGATCCAGGTGTTCTTTGGCTGTGGGACAGAACACTAGATCGGTAGTTTGAGACGGTCGCGCAGGACACCGATGATCCCACCCCTGAATCCCAGCACCGCGGACATGAAAAGGATGCCCATGAAGAAGCTCCAGCTTTCAGTATAGTTGCTGATCACATCCCTGAGAAGAATAATCCCGAGCGCGCCCAATGCCGGACCGAAAAGGGTCCCCATGCCGCCGGCAATAGTCATCACCACTACTTCACCAGATGTGGTCCAGTAGAGCGAACTTAGCGGGACGAAGTTCTGCAGGAGCGCGTATAACCCGCCTGCAAGTCCGGAAAAGAACCCGGAAATGATGAAGACCATGAGCCTGAAACGGTCTACGTCATATCCAATGCTCATGGTGCGATTCCTGTTCTCCCTCAGGGCCTGCAAAGTGCTACCAAAGGGAGAATTGACCACTCTCACAATGATTACCGTGGAGACCACAACGACGAACAGAATGAAGTAATACAGATTGATCTCCGGCCCGAGGTCTATCGGACCTAGGGAAGGCCTGGGAACTCCCTGCAGCCCGTCGTCTCCTCCCGTCAGGCCGGTCCATTTGAATGCGATGAAATAGAACATTTGGGCGAACGCCAGCGTGACCATGGTGAAGTAAATCCCGCGTCTTCTGATGCTGGCGAAGCCTATGAGGAAGGCGGCCACACTACTCACGAGAACGGAGCCGATCAAAGCCAGAAGTACCGAGGGATACACCCGGACAAGTAGAATGCCGGCCCCGTACGCGCCGACGCCGAAAAAGGCCGCGTGTCCGAACGACAGCATCCCCGCATAACCCAGCACGAGATCGTAGGCCATAGCAAAAAGTGCGAAGATCAGGATCTCGCTGGCCAGTCCCTCGTAGGGAGCAATATAGGGAAACAGCACCGCCAACAGGAGGATCATTCCTATGGTCAGGGTCTTCTTGGAAAACAGGCCCCGCTCAATCATGAAATGCCTCTCTTCCGAACAGACCTCTAGGCCTCGCCAGGAGAAAGGCGGCCATGAATAGATAGATGAGTGTGTTTGCCATGGGAGGCCAGACCATGACGCCCACCGCGATGATCTCTCCGACGATTAATCCTCCTACGATGGAGCCTGCTATGCTGCCCATTCCCCCGATTACCACAACGACAAAGCAGTCCACGAGGAAATCCATTCCCATGAGATGCCGGACATTCTGAATAGGCGCGGCCAGCACACCGGCAAGACCGGCAAGACCGGTCCCCAAAGCAACGACAAGCGTGACTATGCGATTGATGTTGATGCCGAGGGCATCCACCATCTGGCTGTTATCGGTGCCCGCCCTAATGATGGCTCCGAGCTTGGTCCTCGCCAGAAACAGCCAGACGCCGACTGAGCACACTGCGGTGATGATAATGAGGAAAAGCCGATACTTGGGATAATACATGAACCCCAGATTCACGGCGCCGGACAGGGATTGAGGCGTGGGAAACGGCACTCCCATGCTGCCGAAGATCATCCTCACCGTGTCCTGCAGAAAGAGCATCAGTCCGAAGGTGAGCAACATAATATAGAGCGAGGGCATAGCGTACAATCGGCGAAACAGCAAGACCTCGCAGGCGGCCCCAAACAACGCCATGACCACGGGAACGCACACCAGCGCGACCCAGAAATTGGGGAGCAGGAACGTCATGATCGTGTAGGCCACATATGCGCCCAGCATAAAAAAGGCTCCGTGAGCGAAGTTGATGATCCCGAGCGTGCCGAAGATGATCGAAAGACCGAGCGCGAGCAGGACATACAGCGAACCCAAAATGAGCCCATTGAACAGTTGCATTATTACGAACTGGAAACTCACGCCGAACTCCGCCGCCGCAGCCACAAGGTTGGAAGTCGGGTGCGCGCAGCCTCCACGATTGAGGGACGCACACCCGTTTCATCAATCCGTCACGCGATTATTTCATCTTGCAGCCGGTCTCTTCGGGTTTCATGTAAGCCTGTTCGGGTGGGACGACACCCACTATTTCAAAGTAGTCCCAGTCTTGCTTGATCTCTTTGGGACGTTTGGCTCTCAGGATATATGCCTTCCCCGTCTGCATATGGTCTTCGGCTCTGATGTGGCCGGGGTTGGCCAGCAAGTCTTTGAACGTGTGCCCTTCCAGTGCCTTGATGACCGCTTCGGCATCTTTGGAATTTGCTCGCTTCACCGCCTTGAGGTACTGGGTGACCGCGCTGTAGGTTGCCGCGTTCATCCAGTTGGGGGGCTTTTTGAACTTCTTTCGCCACTTCGCCACGAACTCTTTGGCGCCTGGATTGTCGCTCTTCCAGTACCACGCACCGGTCACGTAATCGTCGGCAAAGACTTCCGGCCCGACAGCCTTGATTCCCTCGATGAAGAGTAAGGCATGGATGATTTTTGCCTTCTTCTTCAGTCCGAACTCCATGGCCTGCTTCGTGGATTTGACGCCATCCTTACCGGCGTTAAGGAGTACAAGGACCTCGGGTTTCGCGTTCATCGCCTTGAGAATGTACGGGCTGAAATCGGCTGTTCCCAGGGCCACCATTTCGTTTCCCAGCAGGGTGCCGCCCTTTTTCTCAAGTGCCGCCTTGAAGTGCTTGAGCAGATCGTGTCCCCACGCGTAGTCCGCGGTAATCGTGTACCATTTCTTGCCAAGGTTGTCCGCCGCCCAGAGGCCTACGGCGGTAGCGAGCATGTAATCATTATACGCCCAGTCGAACGTGTACCGATTGCAGTCAGGGCCGGTGTGGCGCGTGGTTCCCGATCCGATACTGACGAAGAGCTTCTTGTGGAGCTTGGCCTGATTTGAGACGGCAAGGCCCGCGGCACTGTTCGGGCAATCGAAGATCACGTCCACTTCGTCCTTCTCGTAGAGTTCTTTGGCCTTCTGGTTGGCCACGTCTGGTTTACACTGGTGGTCCTTGGCGATAAACTCGATCTTCTTGCCCAACAGCTTCCCACCGAAGTCTTCTATGGCCATCTTTGCAGCCTCAACGTTGGACGCGGTTATGCCTGCGTACGGACCCGACATGTCGGTGAGCACGGAGACTTTCACGGCCTCCGACCCAACTGCCGGGAGACACACGATGAGCGAAAGGCCTAGCGTTACAGCCAAGGCAACGCGTATCCTCCAGTGGAACAGACCCAATTCCTTTCTCATGATTCCCTCCTTGAGTGTGGGGCGCTGAGCAAGAAAGACCCGGCACGAATGCTGTCCCTTAAAGACCGGAACCTGCAGTGATTCAGGTACCTGCGGGCCGCCTCCGTTCCAGCCTCTCCACTAGACGCCGAGATACCGCCTCTTAACTTCTTCATCCTGCCCAAATGACTCACTATCCCCCTCGTACACCACTCGACCTTCATAGAGGACGTGGTGGGTATCCGCTACTTCCTGCGCAAAGCGGGTATTCTGTTCCACCAGAAGAATGGTGATGCACTCCTTCTTTATCTCTCTGATTATGCTTGCGATTTCCCCTACCAGCAGAGGGGCGAGCCCCTCGGTGGGCTCATCGAGGAGTATCAAATTGATGTCCATGGCAAGGACTCGGGCAATGGCAAGCATTTGCTGTTCACCTCCGGAAAGCTGCATCCCCATGTGACGGCGCCGAGCCTTCAGGACAGGGAAATGGCTGAAAATCCTTTCCAGATCCCAAAGACCCCGTTTATTCTTCCTAGTGGGGAGGCTGAGGTTCTCTGCCACTGTGAGTGAAGGAAACACTGCTCGCTCCTCGGGAACGTACCCCACACCCCTTGCCGCGATCTGGTGAGGCCTACTGTTGGTTATGGGCGTGTCCATGTGGACGATTGTGCCCTCCCTGGCGGGTACCAGACCCATGATGGCCCTCAGGGTTGTGGTCTTTCCTGCTCCGTTCCGCCCCAGGAGAGCACCGGCCTCTCCCTCCAGGATCTCGAATGAGACACCCTTGAGTACGTGGCTGTCACCGTAGGAGACGTGCACATCTCGAAGAGCAAGCACCTCAATATCCTCCGAGGTAGGCTTTCTGGACCTCCTCGTGGTCCCGAATCTCTGACGGTGTGCCCTCGGCCAGCAAGATCCCCTGGTAGAGCACTGTAATCTTGTCCGAGATCGTGAGCACGACGTCGATGTTGTGTTCAATGAGGACGACGGGGAGCCGTTGTGAAATCTTCCCAATAAGAGCCAGGACGCGTTCCCTGTCTTCGCTGCTCATCCCCGACGTAGGTTCGTCTAGCAGAATAAGGTCCGGATTCGTCGCAAGAGAGATGCCGATGTCAAGACATCTTTGGAGTCCATATGGAAGGTTCTTGGCCAGTGAGTCCGCCCACTGTTCAAGCCCCACCTGTGTCAGGACCGCCTCGGTGGCGTCCTTGACTCCCTCCAGGCTATCGCAGGATACGAGGAAATTGTACCGGGACCTGAGTCGGGATTGGACGGCCATCCGGATGTTCTCGAACACCGGCAGAGCGGGAAAAATGCTCGTGATCTGAAAGGATCTGCCGATGCCCATTTGCGAGATCTTGTGGGGGGGGAGGCCGGTGATCTGTCTTCCCTGGTAGTAGACCTGTCCTTGATCCGGAAGGAGAAAGCCGCTGAGCAGGTTGAACAAGGTAGTTTTCCCAGCCCCATTGGGGCCGATCACTGAATGGACGCCGGCGCCCACCTGCAGATTTATCCCTTTCACCGCAACAAGCGCACCGAAACGCTTTGTCAGATCCTTCGTTTCCAAGATCGGAGATTCTTTTGTCATGTCGGTCATCATGATTGGTCACTCGAATTCAGTCCCACGGGGCTTGCCCTGGGGTCCTAATACCGGTACCAAGACGATGAGCTACCAAGTTTTGAGAATCCCTTTCTTCGTTGCCATGTTTCCCCCGTCCGTGGGTTAAGCGATGCTTGAAACCGGCAGGAGATCCGCCAGTTCCCGCCTGCCCACGTGACACGGATTCTCTCGCCAAAGCTCCACTTCATCTCGATCGCTGGTCAAACGATGAAGATGCCCCTCGTCGTCACGCAAGGATCGCGTGCTAATCGGCCCAGGCGCTGCTAAACATTGCCCGGACCATACATTTCTTCGGCCATTCGGGTGAAGAACTCCAGTGATTCAGGGTTGCTCATGGAATCCACATTCACGGCTTGTTGCGTCGGAACTCCCGCAAGGATCTTCTTCACAGGCACTTCGAGCTTCTTGGCATTCAGGGTCTTGGGGACCTCTTCGATGGCGAAAATCTCGTCAGGGACGTGCCTCGGCGACAGGGCGAGACGAATGGCATTCTTGATTTTGTTCTTGAGTTCGTCATCCAGTTCATAGCCCGGTTTGAGCGCTACGAACAGAGGCATCCGATATTGCCCATCCGGCCCCTCGTAGCCAACGATAATGCTTTCCACCACTTCCGACAACTCCTCGACAACGCCGTATATCTCGCTGCTGCCCATCCTGACACCCATTCGTTTCAGGGTTGAATCGGATCGGCCGACAATCACGGCACTTCCGCTGGACTTTATCTTCACCCAATCGCCGTGCCTCCACACTCCTGGATACATCTCGAAATAGCTCTCTTTGTATCGTTGATTATCGGCGTCATTCCAAAGGTACAATGGCATGGAGGGCATGGGCTCGCTGATGACGAGCTCTCCAACCTCATCCGTGAGCGGGCTGCCGTTCTCATCAAAGGCTTCAGCTTTGACTCCGAGGCATCGGCACTGGAGCTCTCCGGCCCTCACTGGCAGCAATGGACAACACCCCAGAAACGCGGTGCAGGGATCGGTGCCTCCGCTGACGGAACCAAGCAGGAGATCTCCCTTCACCCGATCGTACACCCACTTGAACCCCGCCGGTGAGAGCGGAGATCCCGTCGAGCCCACGGACTTCAGTGCGCTCAGGTCGTGGACCTTTCCCGGTTCCATTCCTTCGTTCATGCACGCGGTAAGGTACGCCGCGCTTGAGCCGAACACGGACATGCTCGTCTTTTCCGCCAAGTCCCACAGCACATCCATGTCGGGATATCCCGGACTACCGTCGTACAGGACGGCTGAGGCGCCGGTAAGAAGACTCGCTTGCAGGATGTTCCACATCACCCATCCGGTCGTGCTGAACCAGAAGAATACGTCCCCGGGTTGCACATTCACGTGGAGTCCCAGGAATTTCAGAAGTTCTATGAGAATCCCGCCATGAGAATGAACCAGCGGCTTGGGCAATCCCGTGGTGCCGGACGAGTACACCACCCAGAGCGGATGACCGAACGGAACCTGCTCGTATACCAGTTCACCGCTCTCCTTCAGCATGTCCTGCCAGAGAAGAGTACGTTTGACACCTTCGGATTCGGCGTCGGACCGGAGGTAAGGTACGAGGACCACTCGTTCAAGAGTAGAAAGAGACTCCCGAATCTGGTCTATCGTCGGTCGGCAGTCGAACTGCCGCCCGCCGTACTGGTAACCGTCCACAGCAAACAACACCTTGGGTTCGATCTGCCGGAACCGGTCGGTAACGCTCCTGATTCCAAAATCGGGTGAACAACTCGACCACGTGGCCCCTAAACTGGCGCACGCGAGGAAGGCGACGAGTGTCTGGGGGATGTTCGGCATATAGGCCACAACTCGGTCACCCGGTACCACTCCCATGTTGCGAAGCGCAGCAGCAACCGATGAGACCTGTTCATGGAGTTCTTCCCAGGTCATCTCTGTAAGAGGTTGAATCTCCGACTGGAATTTCAGCGCCATGCGCCGCGGAATCATGTGCCGGAAGACATGTTCCGCGTAATTGAGATGGGCGCCTTCAAACCACGAGGCGCCCGGCATGCTCCTTGTAGCGAGCACCGCGCGGTAGGCGGTGGATACTCTGATCTGGTAGTGATCCCAGAGGGATTCCCAGAAATCCTCCAAATTGCTGACCGACCATTCCCAGAGCTCGTTATATCCGGCGAACCGGAGCCCTTTTTTCTGGTTCAGCCATTCCAGATACCGGGTAATGTTCGCGCTTCTTTTCATTGCCTCTGACGGTTCCCACAGCAGCTCACCTTCTGCTACGTTTCTTGATCCCATCTTCTTGCTCCCATCAGTGCTGCGAGCAGAGCCATTGTTCCCGCACGCGCACGTGGCGCCCCCCAATTGCCTTCGCCAGGTCTTTCGGCTTCCCAGCTTGACAGTCGCTCCTTATGAGGTATTTGTCTGCGGTCAAGCGCCTGTTCAGTTCGCTCGATGCTTTGTCCTCTAGAGAGTGACCTGCCCCCACAACCTGAGCCACCTTTTAAGTTAGAGTCTCCAGTGTACGGATTTCCCTCAGATATGATATCATCTCCGGCATGTTCTGGACAATGAACTTTTTGAAGAAGGCTTCCGGAGCCGGCGGTCTGTACCCGAGAGAACTGTGCGGCTTGAACGTGTTGTACTCCGTGCGCCATCGTTCGATGATCACCTGCGCCTCCCCGAAGGTGTAGAAGATCTCGCGATCAAGGACTTCGTCTCTGAGCTTTCCATTGAAGCTTTCGCAGTACCCGTTCTCCCAGGGGCTGCCCGGTTCGATGAAGAGGGTTCGTACACCTGTCCGTTCAAGCCAGTGGCGTACTGCGTGGGCAGTGAATTCTGAGCCGTTATCCGATCTGATATGCTCAGGTGGTCCATGGGTCACGAAGAGATCCGTGAGGCAGTGGAGCACGTCATAGGAGTTGAGCCTTCTCTCCACCAGCATAGCGAGGCTCTCCCGACTGAATTCGTCGATGACCGTCAGCATCTTGATGGGACGATCATCAGGCGTGCGGTCTGCCATGCAGTCATAGGACCAGACGTGGTGGCGATGGCCGGGCCGGAGCCTGACACAGGACCGATCGTTGAGCCACAAACGTTCGCGTTTGGGCTGCTTCTGAGGAACCTTCAGCCCCTCCTGACGCGAGATACGTTCCACTCGCTTATGACTGACCTTTCAACCATCTCGTTTCAAAAGGGCAGTGATCCGACGATAGCCATAGCGACCGTACTGGATAGCCAGGTTCACTATCGCCTCCCTCAGAGCCTGGTCAGACTCTTTCCGCTTCGAGGTGACCCTCTGAGTGGAACGGGCCTGGCCAGGGACCCGGCAGGCACATCTCTCCGATATCCCCAGGTCTCTCTGCAGACGCGTGACGCATCGGCAGCGCCGCTCGCAATATCAGCTTGTCTAGGGTTAAGTCCGCAACAGCCCTCTTCAATCGTGTGTTCTCCTTCTCAAATTCCTTCAAGCGCCCGGCCGGGGGCACCTTCATGCCCCCATGCTCTTTTCTCCAGCAGTAAAAGGTCTCTTCCGAAATCCCCAGCTCCCTACTCACGCCTGTAACAGTCTTCTCCTGGGAAATATGAACTTCCGCTTCCCGCCCCATCCTGATGATCTGCTCCACCGAAAAGCGCTTCCGCTTCATCCTGACCTCCTTTGAGGGCCAGATAGTGCCATACGCTAACTCAGAATCTGGATCACTTTTTGGGGGGGCAGGTCATTGATTGAGCGCACTTTCGGATGACTCATCGTTAGCTCTAACGTTTGTACGTCTCTTCCACCAGTTTTGCTTTGTACTCGAATTTGGGTAGAGTCCCCGGCGGTACGAGACGTATCTTGGAGCTGAATATCAGTTTTTCTCTAATCGTCTGCTCAATTTCTTTCGCCAGAAGTTCTGTATCACCGGGGTCCTCTCCGTGTTCTACCTTTATTTTGAGCGGTGGTTTAGCTCCCGGCGGCGGCTCATCGAGTAGGATGACAATCTCGCCGGTGACGCGTGGCGCAAACGTGCTCACTATGTCTTTCACTGCAGACGGGTATACGTTCACTCCCGATACGATCAACATGTCGTCCGTCCTCCCGATGCACTTGATGCAGAACCCTGTTCGGCTGCATTCACATTCGGTTTGGGTGACAACGACGTGATCGCGGGTACGAAAACGTATCAGCGGTTGGCACTCTCTATCAATGGACGTGTAGACAAGTTCTCCTTGAGTGCCTGTACTGATATCCAGCACGGTTCCCGTCACCGGGTCAATAATCTCTGAATGGCAGGCCCCTTGAGCAATGAAGTGCATACCATTCTTGTGTTCGCATTCCGACCACATTAGACCGAGCATGTCACCATTGCCCATAGTCTCGCGAACCTCAGCCCGATAGGCATCTTCCATCTTTTTTCGAATCTTGGGTATTCCGCCTCCCGGCTCTCCTCCTACCATGAACCCCCTTATCCCGAGGTCCTTAGGGTCCAGCCCTTTCTTGTCGCAATAGTCTATCAAATATAACGGAAACGAAGCGGTGCTCAAAATGAAGTTTGCACCGAGGTTGTTTATTGCCCCGATGAGTCGGTCGGTTGCTCCGACGCCGACCGGTACGAGTGTCGCCCCGAGGCTCTCGATGGCTTCGCCGTATGACGCGGCTATGAAGAACGTCCCTATCGGCAGAGGCACGATATGGTGAGGCCGCATCCCGCACGTCCACATGGCGCGCATCGCAGTTTCGCGCCAGACTTCCCTATCATGGGCGGTCAAACCGATGTACGTAGGCGTGCCTGTGGTACCACTGGTGGAGTAGACTCGAATAACATTGCCGATATCAGTTGCAGCGTGCTTTCCCAGCGGGCGCTGCGCCGCCAGGCTTTCTCTCAACTCGCTCTTTTCCGTAAACGGCAATTTGGCCAGATCCTCCAGCCCTTTGATGTCGCCGAGTTCCGCGCCGGCGTCGCTGAACTTTTGCTTGTAGAATTCCGATTTCTCAAACACGTATTTCAGTTCTTTCAACAGGGCATCGCTTTGAATCTTTCGAAACTCGTCGGCAGAACAAGTCTCATACTTCTCCGACCAATGTGAACGATATTCTTGCATGTTTTCGGGCCTCCACTTGTATGTTTTCGCGACTATCGTGCCCTCATTGGCACAGATAGCCATGAGCGTATTTGTCCGTAGTGAACCCCTCTTGCACAAGCTCGGTGTCGTATTCGTGAAACCGCGTGGCAGGGTCCGCGCCTCCCTGCCGAGCCTTCGCGACGAAGCGGCTAGCACCGGGGCCGACGCTCCCAGAGCAGGGATGGTTGCCGTAAATGAGACACCGTAACTGCGCCACGATGCACCAAGTCATTTCTCTGAAGTCGCACTGGTGTCGAGATTAACTTCTTGTTTTCACGACTCTCTTGCCAGTGTGTCGCGTATCGTCTGAACGCTTCTGATCATCCGTTCCTTGTTAACCGTCTCGGGGACTTCCCTATCCGTCGTCACGAGAAACACCTTGGCCGACTGCAGTACAGCCGCGAATTCTCCTCGGGTGAGAAACGCTTCAATCTCGTCCGGCCCGCTTTCGAGAAGTTCAACGGGCAGAGTGAGGGACAGTTTCTTGGGCTTCTTGGCAAGAGAGCCCAAAGCGCCTGCGGGATAAAGCAGTCCGTCGACGGCTCTTCCGAGCGCGGCTGCATCCTCCGTTGGGAATCGCTCCACCATCAGGAGCGGCAAGACGTCGTAGAATTTCGCCGTGTTCCAAATTGGGGCGTAGCTTCGCCCGATAACTTTGCCGGCATCACTCTTCTGTAGCGGTATTTCAGTCTCGTGGACAATGAGTATGTCCACACCCGTCTCACTAATGGCTTTGGTGAGAGTGAGCGATGCCTTGGCGGCCGCTGTGAGAAGCTCGGGCCGCTCAAGGATCTCATGGGCGGGCATACCGGTCAATTGGCCAGACAGTGTCAAGGGACCGGTTACGAGGCCTACAAGAATGGATTCCGGCAGGAGTGAGTCAAGCCTCCTGTTAACTTCGAGAGCAGTCGATACTCGCGAAGCCTCGGTGAGGTTCGCAATCCGTTCCTCCATGTTGTCAGGCCACTCCTTCCAGGGACTTACCCTCGGCGGGTATGTCGCGGTCGACACGTCACAACCCAGAGATTCGGCAAGGAGGGTGGTGTCGGCATAGGGCACTACGCCGTCCACTTTGAAATAGCCTTGGATTGTCCTCAGCGTGTTTGAGATCTTCGTCGGGTCGTTCAGGAACCGGTCGATGCTTAGATCTTCCAGAACGGCACCGAATGAGAAGATCAACGGAACAAACAGTCTGCCCTTCTTCAACCGTTCCCTTTTTGCCCGTGAGCCCATGATTCTCCTCTTGAGATACGTTGCAACCGATGAAATTGATTATCATAATACTCCAAATCGGAGGCCAGCTTCCTTCACTTCGACGAGAAAAACCAACCCTCCTTCCCGAGTGAACAGCTTGGCGGCAGCCTTGCCGATGCCGGCCGCAGCTCAGTGATTTTCTTGCGGCCTCGGGGCGCCATTTGGCGCCCCAAAGCTGTTGACGTCGATCACATCCGAATAACCGGACTTACCACTTCACCCGTGGGCCACTTGCCATAGAACTTGAGTATGGAGTCATCGACTTTCAGGTCCATCCATTCCTTCTCAAACTCGTCGTACGGTTTACCTCGTTCAAGCCGGGCTTTGCGTTCCCTCTCACGTGCTTCAGCCGTAGCCGCTTCGTCGAGTTTCAGGGTCGCTTTATCGTACACTACCTTGTATACGTTCTCGGCCGTCCAGTCCGATATCATCTGGTCCTTGAGGTCTTGCAATACGAGCTTGGGATCTCTGTCGAGGGGGTCTCCGTAGCCGGCGCCTCCGGTTGCGAAACCAAAGGTAATCACATCGCCCTTTTGGAACATCCGGGTCGCCCGAGCAAAGAACTCGTGCATCCATTCGCCTGAGACGGTCCTGCCCGCAAGCATTTCAAAGGGATCCAAACTGAACTCCTCGTCGTTATTCTTCATTCGTTCAATGATATCGGCCCCCACGACACTTATTCCCGGGACGGTGCACGGGGCGTATCCGCCGAAAAGTGGCTGAGGTGTTTGCATTTTGCTGTTGTCGGAAATGGACATGAAGAAAACCGCGGGTGCATGATGCGCAACCCATATCTGAACCGTGCCAACTCCCCCGCGATACTTACCATGTCCGCAGGAGTCTTTCCAGTGGTTGGACAGCGGAATGAGCAAGGGCAAGTCGTTTTCCATTTCTTCCACATCGGGAGTGCGGCCGTAAACGCACCAGGGAAAGCCGAACGCATTTACCCCGTCCATGGTCGGTCTCCCACCTTGACCTTCACTGTTCAGCGAGTAGGCGAGCATATCGGCAAAGGGCAGGTTCCATTGAGAAAGGCCGGCCAGCACCATGGCATTACCCGCATTTCCCTGGGATGCCGACGCTTGGGACCACATGTCCTCGCTACTGAACATCATCTTGCTAAAGCAGTTGTGCAGACCGCTCATTACCCCTGTGGCAATCATTACCGCACAGCTCGTGGCCGCCCGGACATCAGGGTTCAGACAGGAGCCGGCCGGAAAGATAAAGTCTATAGGTGCAAAGGCCGCGCTGCTGATGGGCAAATCGTGAAACACATACTCGAATACGAAATTCGAAATGTGTCCCACGACCGCTTGCACATGCGCATTATAGGAATAGGGATTCTCCGGCGACACACCGGTGAAATCCATAGTCAAGTTTTCGCCCTTTTTCTTGAGAGCAAGACAGCTCGAACGCACGAGTCCCGTCTCCAGCCCAACACCGTCGGAAAAGTTCACGCAACTGTATGTACCATCCGGCCAACTGCGGATTTTCTTCCGTGCCCCTTCCTCGGCAACCATGAGCATTTTTCTGAGAATGCCCTTTACATAGTCGACGCCCTTCTCGTCGCACAACTCCACGATTCTTCGTCGAGCCCTGTCAGCAGCCGTTGCACGAGCCTTAAGGTCGATTATCACCATCTGTGGTGCCCGGATGCCGAAGGCGCCCATCACCTCGATGAAGTCATCTCTTATTCGGAAGTTTTCGCCGATCTTGAACGGAGGGAAGTTCATGCCTTCTAGGAAACGCGCGTTCGCATTAATGGGCATGCCTCCCGGCTCACTGGCACCGGTTTCAGTTGTGTGGACCGCCGCCCCCGTCCATGCAATGAGTTCCCCTTTGTAGAAAACGGGGACTTTCACCACCACGTCCGGATTGTGGATGCCTCCATACAACGCGTCATTGGTGAACCAGATGTCGCCGTCGTAAATCCCGGGGTTCTCCTTGTAGGTTTTCAGGATGAACTTGAAGAGGACCGGCTGGATAACCGCGTGAAGATACGTCCCGCAACTGGCGTTGGCCAGATCCCCTTTGGCGGTAAACACCGCCACCATGGAATCTCCGGCAATCCCCATGGAACTCCTGGACGATCTGACGAAGACCTCCATGGCTTCGTCCAGGATGTTATTCATCCTCTCGTAGCCTACTTCATAGTCTCCCGGGGCAAGGGATTCCACACATCGAAGTTCGTCCTCATCGGCCGGCGTGGGTTTAATCATTTCCAATTTTTCTTCAGGGCTCATTATTGCCATTTGATGTACCTCCTCTTCCCCGGCTAGACTCGCCGAATGCGTCCGAACAAGTGTTGATCCAGCGAGCAGACAAAACCCGGTGGAATCACGACGGTGGTGTATTCCGCTTCGAGAATGGCCGGCCCCGCTATCTCATTTCCTGCCTTAAGGTCCTCATATGCGTAAACCGGGGTTTCCTCGAATTTGCCGTTGCCCCAGTAACAGTCTCTGGAACCTTTCTTGGCCTCAGAAGCATCCGGCCCCGCCGAATCGTACGTGGTCAGCTTCGGTTTTTCTGCCGGAATGGACGCGGTTACAACGAAACTCTCCACGTACACACCGCCCTCCGGGTGCACCACGAGTGGACTGAACGTTTCGCTAAATTCTTTTTCAAACGCGTCGTACACTGCCTTGACGTCCTCGGGAGACTTTATGAACAGCATGGGGGAGCTGGACCGCTTCCTGTGCACCTGGCCTCCGTATAGCATGTCCAGCTCGAGTTGAAAGACTGCCTTGTCCACCGGGAGGCCCTCGCCGGAAAGCTCTTTTTGAGCCTGCTCAATGAGGTCCTCGACAACGGAATTGAACTCCTCATACTCCGTGGTGAATTCTTTGGTTCCGGGTTGCATCAGCATGAACCGCTTGGACCGTTCATAAATGTGTTTGATATCCATGACCGACGAGCCCAGGGCGGAGAATACCGGGGAAAAGGGGAAAATCACCGATTCAGGGAGTTCCCCCATGTATCCGGCCACATGCGTGGGACCGCCTCCTCCGAACGCGAACAGGGCGAAATCCTTGGGATCGTATCCTCGTAAATGGATTTCCTTTCGAATTGCCGCGCCCATATTGTCATCGACTATCTTTCGTATGAGCAGCGCGGCATCCTGTACGGAAATACCGAGAGGATCGGCAATGCGTGTCTTGATTGCTTCCTCAGACTTTGCCCTATTGAGTATCATACGCCCGCCGAAATAAAAGTCCGGATCTATGTACCCTAGCACGAGGTCCGCGTCCGTTACCGTGGGTTCCTCTCCACCCTGATCGTAACAGACCGGGCCCGGATAAGACCCCGCACTTTGGGGTCCCACTTCGAGACGATTCCCCAGCAACTCGTTCAGCCACGCAATGGAGCCGCCACCTGCTCCGATGGAGATGGTCTGAAGCATGGTTATGCCGACCATCCATTTGTCGAGAATCGGACGGAACTCGTAGTTCCGCACATTCTGCTCCACCACCAGACCGACGTCGAAGCTGGTTCCTCCCACATCCGTTGCGATGACGTTTCGGAATCCCAACTCCTGCGCAAGCCGGTACGAGCCGATCAGACCGGCAACAGGGCCCGCGCTGTATGTCCGTACTGCGTCGGTCTTGAATACCTCGGCCATGCCGCCCGAATTGTGCACCATCATGAACGGGCCGGCGTATTGGTATTCCCTCAGCTTGTCCCACATGGCGGACAATTCAATCTGCATGGCTCGATGCAAATATGCATCGAGTATTGCGGTCATGCTTCGCTGGTATTCCCCCGACCTACCGATCACGTCGCTTGCCAGGACCACCGGAAGGTACCCCAGGTAAAATTCCTTGTATTCCTCCCTGATGATCTTCTTGATCATTCGCTCGTGCGACGGGTTGAGGTGAGACCACAACAGCGAAACGACAAACCCTCTTACGCCCTTGTCAACGAGATAGTGGACCTTCCTGCGCACATCCTCGGCGACCAAGGGTCGTAAGACCGTTCCGAAAGAGTCGATCCTTTCCCGCACACCGACTATGCAATCTCGTGGAATGAGCGGTTCCGGCTTCTTTTGAACCGCCAGGTTTCTTCTCTCCGAGACTCGCGTTCCATCAACCCATTGGGCACCTTTGCCTATGAGGCTGCAATCCTCGTGTCCCTCAGTTGTGATGAGCCCCAGTCGAGGGCCTGTACGCTCAATGAGACGATTCATGGCAACGGTCGTCGAGTAGCGGAGGAGGTCGACCTTTGGAAGAAACTCATCAGTATCCAGGTCGAGTTCCTTGCCCGCTTCTTCGATGACGTTCAAGAAGCAAACCGACAGGTCGTACGGGGTGGTAGGCATCTTCTTGAATATGAATTCACCGTTGTAGCCGGCCACAAGATCGGTGAACGTGCCGCCCACATCAATATCGATTGTATTCACGATCGCACCTCCAGTCTTTTGTTCACGAGGGCGAGCTCACCCTTATCGATTCTCGCTTTCAGGGCGGGAACATCTATGTTTATGTCGTGTGTTATGGGGTGACCGGGGGGGAGATATTCCGTCTCCATCATCACGCCGCACGAGGGACAGTAGAATTCGACTATCCGGACCCATTCGGGATCGGGGGCGAAATTGTACTCGCCTTCGTAAACCGGATTGTGTACCTCTCGAGGATCCCGCGCATGCACACTGCACCCCTTCTTGTAATTCTCCTCAGCGTCGATGAGCGAGCATCCACACGAGCTGCAATGCCAATTGCCCTCGTCAACATCCAACTCCAGGTATTCCGTAACGGTTACTCTGCGTCCCATGCTAAGCCCTCCTGCTTGCAACACCGTTTCCGTAACGATCGATGCGAAGTTCCCATCCGCGTGGAACCACGTACGTCGTATCGGTTCCTTCAATCACTGCGTGTCCAGAGACTGTGTTGCCTGTTTTGAGTTTTTCCCAATCGTAGATTCCCGATCGGACTTTCTCGATTCCCCTGTATACCTCCCGTTCGTTCTTGAAGGCTTTTTGAGGGTCGGCGCCCTCTTCGGACCACGTCGGCGGCTCTACTTTCGCAATCGGCGCCCGGACAATGAGCCTAATCATGTCGACGATAGAACCAGCAGGGATTTTGTCTTGAGCACTTTCACTGAGGACATGGGATATGGACTGCTTTAAGCCTTCTTCGGCGACGTTCCAAGGACACGAGACCTGAATGACTTTCTCGCGAGCCTTTTCTTCGTACAGAACCAACTCAAGATAAGCCTCCAGGCTTGAGCGGGAGAACCCTTCTCCTTCCATGTCGAGAACAGCCTCTTGAACCATCCATTCAACAGATTCGGAAACTGAATCGACGCTTTCAAGAGCAACTGACGCGGAGTGTTCGTACGCGTGGGACACGTCGGCCACCGAAGAGCCGAAGGCGCTCAGCACGGATCCGTTGGAGAAGAAATAAACGGTCCCTATTCCAACCTTCTTTGCAGCCTCACATCCAACGATCCCACCGTTTCCTCCGAATGCAAACAGTGCGACCTCTGCAGGTGACTGCTTCGTGCGAGCCAAAAGCTTCTTCAGTTCCTCGGCCACCAGATCCGTAGCCTTTGAGGATATCTCATAAGCAGCCTGCTCCAAATCCATGCCCAGCGGAGTGGCCACGTTTTCCGAGATCATCTTGGCGGCACGCTCCATGTTAACCTTTTTAGCGCCCCCGGAGAAGTAGTCCGGGTCAAGAAATCCCTTGACGAGGTAGGCATCGGTCAGGGTAGCCTCGAATCCCCCAAGGTCATAGCACGCGGGTCCGGGATATGCCCCCATACTTTGGGGCCCCAGGCGGACGGTCTTGCCGTCGGCCTTTGCTACGCTGCCGCCGCCCAGAGCAATACTTCTAAGATCGAGCATGTTCTCTTTCAGAGGAATGTCGAGGATGTCCGGTTCTCTGGTAATCGCCGGGCGAAACTGCTCCACGAGCCCGATCTTACTCGTAGTGCCCCCCACGTCGAGCGTTATCACAAACGGAAGCTCGTACAGCTTGGCCCAATATGCTCCTGCATGAATCCCAAAGATGGGGCCGGATTCTATGGTGTCAACGGGCTTGGTCTTGGATACACGGGCGACCCCGCCGTCGGTACGTCCCACGAGAAGCGGCTGTCGGAATCCCCGGTCACGGAGTTCATCTTCTGCCTTGAACATGGTGAGCGCCATTGGGCCGTGAACATAAGAATTCATGAGCGCGGTGTTGGTACGAGTCATGTCATCGAAATGCTTGAGTATGTCCCGTCCCAGCAGCAAGGGTACATTTCCCAGGTAATGGTCGGGGTACTGTTCCTCGAACACTTCTTTGATCCTGATCTCGTCTTCGTTTTGCAGGCCGCTTTTGAGGCTGACACATATGCGCCTGACACCTGTTTCCAGAAGCTGCTTGATCCGGCCCAGCAGCCTTTCCGTGTCAAGGGGCAGCCTCACGCCTGCGATGTTTGCTTCATCGACGAGATACCCGATGAGCGGACTCTTCTTTGACGAAGAATAGAGCGATTTCTCAAAGCCTTCGGTGACAAAGAGTCCCAGCCTCGGGCCCTTCCTCTCGGCTATCACGTTGGTTGCTACGGTGGTGGACCACCGCATGATTTCCACCTGCTCCAGAAAATCCCGGAGCGAGGAGAAACCAAATTTCGATGCACCCTCCCTCAGGCAGTTAATCCACGCGACGGTGAGGTCGTGGGGAGTTGTATCCACCTTCACCCGCCTCATATCCTTTCCGTCAGCAAAGAGGCCGTCGGTGAAGGTTCCTCCAGTGTCAATGTCCGCAGTGAATCCCATGCTCAATCCCCTCCTTTCGAGGTGGCCGCTGACACATCCGGCGGCAAATTTGGCTGTTCTGTCAACCTTCGTCCCCGTGAGCGGTTGCAACGGCATTTTCCCGAGAATGACCCCCATGGTCACCTCGGATCATTTCCTTTTCTTATCTTTGGGGAGATCCGTCGTACCGGGTACCAGTTTCCATTCTCGGCTATTCTTCGTCGGCTCTTCCTCGCCACGGCACGTACCCTGGATTGCCGACGATGCCGCATCGCGATGAAACGCACCGATTCACAAAACAAAGCCGCCTCCATTCACTTGCGACAGAGACTGCGCAACTCGCGGGCACGAACATAAGATCGCAACGCTACCGTGCCCTATATTGAGCTCGCAGCGAAGGTGAACGAGCTTTGCCTGTGGGACTAGCCTAGTACGCCCCTACGAAACAGGAGTCGCCTTAGTACTGGCCTTCAGCATTTCGATCTCGTGTTCCGCCAGTTCTGGGTGAGCACTGCAGGACTCGTCGGCAGTGGCGCCGTCTGGATCAGCCTTCTCTTTCAGATGGGGCGGTAACCAACCGTATTTGTGAAACGAAGCAGCAAGGCTCCGAAGGGCTATGGCCAAGAACTCAGGCCAAGGATGTGTTAGCAAAATCTGTGCCAAAGAAGCGATTGCGAGCCCCACCAGCCCTCAGACGTGCGTACCTCTGTGTCATCTTTGGGAATCTTCTGCCGGAGATTCTCGGCGCGCAGTTTCCACGTGAGATCGATGGGCCGCGTGCGGTCGTTGTAGGATTGCTAGTGTTAGCAGAACTGTTTCGCGAGTGCGTTTTCCAAATTATTATCCAAAGCTTCCAGTGCTAACCTAAACGCTACAGTATTGCAGATATGCTGCACTAGACTCCCAGATCATAGGAAGTTTTGGCCTCCGAAAGAGAACCTGTCTCACGATCGCGAGGAGTCTGTCTTACCACGCCCAGTTTGCGCAACTTCCGGTGAAAGGTCACCGGATGGATGCCTGCGGCCTGCGCTGCTTTGGTAACGTTACCCCGGTGCTTGTCCAGCATCGCTCTGAGGTACCTGATTTCGAATGCTTTCAGTGCTTCCCGGTAATCGTTGAGCACAAGGGAGTCGAGTTCCGTCTCTTTGTCCGTGTGCCGTGCCTTTCTCATTTTGTCGGAACAGGAAAGGATGTCATTCTCGGAGACAATTAGTTTCTTCGCCGGGAGTACTGCCATGAGGCCGTCTATCAGGTTCTGAAGTTCTCTCACGTTTCCGGGCCAGTTGTACTCTTCGAGGGTTCTCAACGCCTGGGGAGAGAATTGCCGTTCCGGAATCCGGTTCGCAAGACAGAAACGCCGGGCGAAATAGCGCGCAAGGTAGACGATGTCCTCTCGGCGCTCACTAAGCCGCGGAACCTTCAGGTGAACGACGTTGAGTCTGAAATGGAGGTCGGCCCGAAAGCGATGCTGGGAAACCTCATGTTCCAGGTTACGATGGCTGGACGCAACGATCCGTGCATCCGAGTGCAGGGGTCGGTTCCCTCCGACTCGCACGAATTCGCGTTCCTCGAGGAAGCGAAGGAGTGCCACCTGGCCTCTTGGGCTCAACTCGCCCACTTCGTCGAGGAACAAGGTCCCGGAGTGGGCCTTTTCCAGGAAGCCAGGATGCGCCTGCGTTGCCCCGGTAAACGCGCCCTTTTCGTGCCCGAAGAGGATGCTCTCGATGAGCCCTTCGGGAAGGGCGCCGCAATTCACTGCCAAGAATGGTCCGGAACTGCGATTACTCTTCTCATGGATGGCGCGCGCGACCAGTTCTTTTCCGGTCCCGCTGTCTCCCTCTATCAGGATGTTCACGCTCAGGGGAGCAATCTGGGCGATGATGGCAAGAAGGTCAGCGAGACGCTTGCTACGGCCCATGATGCCGTTGGACCTCAGTTCCTCTTCTCCGAGGCGACTGGCCTGACGGGCTCGCTCACGGTGTGCGAAGGCTTCTTCCAACGCTTTTTCCACGCGGGCCACGTTGTTGAATGGTTTGGTAAGGTAGTCGAAGGCGCCCGCGCGTATCACCTCCACGGCAAAATCGACATCGGCCTTGTCGCAGACAATGAGTACCGGCACCTGGTCATTCCGCTGTCGAAGGAGGGCCAGGGGAGAAAGTTCGTGTCGCGCGAAAGCTTGAAGGTTGACGATGATCGCGTCGAAATCGCTCTGTTCCACCAGCCGACAAGCTTCCATCACATCTGACACTTCGGTGGTCTCGGTGGACCCGTGCCTGGAGACCTCGTCGAGGAAGAATCGGCAGTAACCATCATCCTCCACGAGGAGCAGGTGCGCGGCGCGGCTTGTACGTTCATTGGGCATGCGCTGACTGGAGGCTGCGGTTAGCTGTTAGCGCCGGGTTTCATTGGGGCCGCATCCGGCCAGCGGCCGTAATAGGTAAGTATGTTCCCGGCGGGTTTGCGATGAGCCCACTGTGCCATGAAGTCCTCGAATTTCAAACCATTTCTTATCCGCTGTTGACGCGTTTCGCGCCGTTTTTCCTCGGTTTCCTGTTCCCGTACGGCCATCGTTGCCGAATCGAAGACCACCCGATAGACGTTTCTCACTGCCCACTCCGATATTATACCGCTACGGAGATCGTCCACCACTTTGCGCGGGTCTCGCTCGAGGACGTCTCCGTATCCCACCCCTCCATGTGAGCACCCCACGAAAATGTCGCCTTCTTTGAAGGACAAAGCCCTGCGGAGATTGGTCGTCACCTCGTAGTCTCCTTTAACCGATTGGTCTCTGACCAGTTCGAAGACATCCGCGGGGATGTCAGGATCGCCAGCCCGCATTCTCTCCAAAACATCTGAATTTCGAATCTGGATTCCGGGATGAGTCGGCGGGGGATATCCTCCGAAGAAGGACTGCAAAGCCTGTACCCGAGCCGATTTCACGATAGACTGATAGATAGCTTCTGGCGCCCCCCGTACGAGCCACGCCACCGTAATTCCCGCCCCTCCCCGATATTTTCCATGGCCGCATGAATCCTTCAAAATCTTCTGAAAGAGGTGGACGTGGGGTCTTTCATCCTCTTCTTCCTCCGCGTCGGGCCCGCGTCCCCACGGTCCCCAGGGAAAACCCCAGGCATCGACGCCGTCCGCGCCGGACCGGGCTCCTCCGCCTTCGCAGGTAAGAGGATAGGCGAGCATATCGGTAAAGGGGATGCCCCATTGATTCGTCCCTGACATGACGTACGCGTCCCCGTTGTTTCCATAGGGTGCCGTGGCGAGTTCCGTCTCGCCGGACGCGAAGAGCAGTTTGGACATGGTCAGATGAATGAGGCACATGGCAAGACTGCACACAAGGACGGAGTTGGCCACTGCGGACTCCGGGTTAGCATTGAGGCATGTCCCTCTGGGAACCGCAAAATCCATTGGCTCCCATATTCCCGCGGAGAGAGGTAGGTCGTGAAAGGGGAATCCGTAGAGATACATGGCGCAATGAGCCACCATGGTGTGTTTGAACGCGTTATAGGGACCCGGAGTCTCGGGTGACGTTCCAGCGAAATCGAAGGTCAGCCGATCACCTTTCTTGACCAGTGTGCAGCACCCCCGAATCAGACCCTCATCAACGCCGATGTGGTCCGTGAAGACAACGCTGCGAAAGGTTCCGTCGACCCAACCGGAGATCCTCCGGCGAGCCCCCTCGGCCGTCATCTTCAGCATCCTGCTGAAGACGCCGATAAGGAAATCCGACCCCTTTTCCTTCACCAGTTGTTCGACCCGAACCCTCACTCGATCGCACCCCATCACTCGCGCTCTGACGTCAATGAGCTGCATGTGCGGAGCGCGTGAGACCATGTTGGCCATCATCTCAAGCAGATCGTCTCTGAGAACATAATTCTCACCGATACGGATGGGGCTGAGTTTGAGCCCCTCATCGTACCGTGTCCGGGCGCTGACCGGCATCCCTCCGGGCTCGCACGCTCCGGTCTCGGGTTGATGGCAGGCAGCAGCGGCCCAGGCCACCAGTCGATTTTCGTGAAAGATGGGCACGAACGCGAACTGGTCCGGATTGTGGACCCCTCCGTAAACCGCATCATTGGCATAGAAGATGTCTCCGGGATTGACACCGACATTCGGATTATCCAGCCACCGGGAACAGATGTATTTGATCTGGGGCTGGCCGCAGACGGCGTAGAGATACGACCCGCATGCAGCGGTAACCATGTCACCCTTGGCCGTGTAGATGCCAACGGCTACGTCACCGGATCTGAGCATGCTGGAGACCCCGCTCCTCACTACGATATCCTTGGCCTCCTCCGCGATCATGTTCAGCTTCTCCGACGCTATCTCGAAGTCTATTGCGTTGAGCCCTTCCATGCAGTCCCGCTCATAGGATTCCAGGGGCTCGGGTTTCAGTCTTTCGGTGAAGGTCATGTCAAGGATCATGTTTCGGTTCTCTCCACCTAGTCAGTCAATCCATCAGATCAATAACGTTGTTCATGTACCGGTCTATCTGGAGCCGGGCACATTCGGGAAGCAGAAACGTCGTATGAGGCGCCTCGATGACGGCGGGCCCTTCAACCACGTCTCCACATCGAAGCTCCGCGTGGTCATAGATCGGTGTCTTCCTGTAGTCTTCATCCCCCTCCCAGAAAACATCCCTCGAGCCTTTCTTTGCTGAACGTGACGGCGTTGAGGAAAGCGTGGTAAATATGGGCAACGTCACGTCCTTGAGAGGGAATATGGCATGGAGTACGAAATTCTCTATGCTCACTCCGCCTTCCGGATAGACACCCGCGGGGCTGAAGGCCCTGGCATAATTCGCGGCAAAGGTGTCGAGCAGTTCGGAGATCTCGGTCCTTGTCTTCATTCGTAGCCGTGGACTCCTGGTCCGCTTGAAGTGAAGCTGGCCACCATATTTCATGTCCAACTCAAGGACAAAAATCAGTCTTTGCGCATTCAGGCCTTCTGCTCTTGCGTTGTCCACGGCTTCGCGGACGAGCCAGTCAACTGTCTCGTTGAATTCGTCCGGCTCTAGTACGGGCGCCTCGTCGCCGGGCCTTAGTACGATAAGTCTCCTGGAAAGCTCGTAGATATGCCGGATGTCCATGAGCGAGCCGGAAAAAGCACAGAAGACGGGCGAAAAGGGAAACGCTATGATTCGCCCCATCTGCCCGGCCTTGGCATACCCGCAGCAATGGGTCGGACCTGCGCCTCCGAAACTGAAAAGGATGACTGCCCGTGGATCGTGGCCTCGCAGGACCGTCTCTTTGAAAATCATGTTGCCCATGTTGCCGTCAACCAATCGCTTAATTGAGACGGCGGCTTCTTCCACGTCGATCCCCAGTGGTCGGGCAATTCTTTCCGAGATGGCCTTGCGTGCAAGGTTACACTCCAATTTTATACGGCCGGCATGGAAGTAATCGGGATTGATGTATCCCAAGGCCACATCAGCGTCAGTGACAGTGGGTTCGGTCCCACCCAGATTGTAGCATACGGGACCGGGCATGGCCCCTGCGCTCAACGGTCCCACTTCGAGTCTGTCCCCCAGGGTTTCGTTGAGCTGCGCGATGGAGCCGCCGCCCGCTCCGATTGACTTGCCTTCGATCATCGTCACGTTTACCATCCAGCGGTCGATAACCGGCTTGACCTCGGAGAAGTGTGGTTGTCCTCCCGAGACGATTCCCACGTCAAAGCTAGTGCCTCCCATGTCCGTGGCGATCACTTTGTCGGCGCCGTACAGCTTGGCGATCTCGAGGCTGCCCACTATTCCTGCAATGGGTCCCCCGTTGAAGGTGTCAATGGCTCTCGTTTTGGTCAGCTCCGCCATGCCGCCGGAGTTGTGCACCATGAGCAGCGGCCCTGAGTATCCCATCTCCCGAAGCTCGGTGCGTATGTTCCCGAGATCTTCCGCCATCGAGTCGTGCAGATAGGCATTGAGTACGGCCGTGACGGTCCGCTGGTACTCACCCTTTTTCGGTTGAATCTCGTGAGACAGCACCACGGGAACGTATCCCAGACTGGCTTCCGGGTAATCCTCCTCGAAAACCCGCCGTACCAGCACTTCGTGCACGGGGTTTCTGTGAGCCCAGAGCAGAGATACCACGATTCCCCTTACACCCTGATCGAGAAGGCTTCTGATCTTCTCCCTGAGATCGTCTTCGTCCAGAGGCCTGAGCACCCTGCCGGTGTGGTCGACACGCTCCTTGATTCCCACAATGCGCTGTCTCGGTATCAGAGGCTCGGGCTTGGTGACCGTGGCCAGATTCCTGCTTTCACGTTTGGAAAGACCGTCATCCCACTGGGCTCCCTTCCCAATCAGGATGAAATCTTCGAACCCTTTCGTGGTAATGAGGCCAAGTTTGGGACCGGTACGCTGGAGAAGCTTGTTCATCGCCAATGTGGTAGAATACCGGATTATTCGAGTCCGGGAAAGGAGTTCGTCCACCGGTGCGTCTAGGAGTTCCGCAGCCTCATTGAGCGCCCGGTAGAAGCCGAGCCGGAGATCGAATCCCGTGGTGGGCGACTTGGCGCTGGCCGAACGTCCCGAGTGCCGCACAAAGCAATCGGTAAAGGTTCCGCCGACGTCGATATCAATGCTGTTCAAGGTTCCGGGAGCCATCTTTACTTTAAGCCGTTACGGCGTTTCAGTGAGGCGATGTCGATTTCCATGTCATGGGTAATGGGATGACCCGGAGGAAGGAACTCATTGTCAATCATCGTTCCGCACCGGGGACAATAGAATTCGACAATCCGAATCCACTCCGGATCTGGAGCGAACGTAAATTCGCCGTCGATGACCGGTGGATAGATCGTGTCGGGATCCTTTTCGGCAATAAGACAACCCTTCTTGTAGTTGTCACGGGCGGAAAAAAGTTCGCATCCGCAACGATTGCAGCACCAGTACTCACGTTCAAGGTCAATATCCAGGTATTCGGTGATCCTGACCTTCACGGCCCCAAGATCCTCCTCAATGCAAGATTCCATTGTAATCCGCGTCGAAGTCCATGGTCAAACCTGGAGGCACGAGAAGGGTCGTATCTTGTGCTTCTACCACGACCGGGCCCCTGAGAACCAGGGGGACCGGAAGACGGTCCCATTCATAGATCCCGTATTCGATCCAACGGCCACCGCCTCCGTACACCGCACGTCTTCCTTTGAAACCGCCTTGCGAATCCTCGCCTCTGCTCGGGGTCGAGGGCTCAGGATGAGGGACCGGAACGAGTGCGCGAAGGAAGAACCTTTTCACGGTGGCTTTCCGCCATTCCGGCCGGCCTTCGTCCCCAATCAGCCCCGCGACGAGTTCTTCGAGGATCGGCCAGTCCTGGGCAGGCCAGATGAATGGATTCGGCAGGGTGATCCTGGCTGGGATGCCCGATGGGGTGGATTCAAACTCCAGGTCCACCTCGAATCGTATTTCCTCCGGTTGCAGGCCTTCCCCTTTCATGTCTGTGAAGGCAACCCGCTGAGTCTCCGCGACGAGAGCGTTCAACGTGCGGCAATTCTTCTCCCGCCGATCAGGATCACAGAAGCTCGGAAGGTTCAGTCGGCGCTCGTAAAGGTGCACGATATCCATTCCACTGGTTCCGAATGCCCCAAATACAGCGGCCTGCCGGAAAACATGGGTTTTCTCCATGCCTAACCGCCCGGCCAGATCCGCTGCGATACACCCGCCTCCCCCGCCCAGAGCAACGAGGGAAAAATGGGAGGGGGATAGACCGGTCGGCTCCAATATTGATCGTACGGCATGCTCAATGGATCCCAGGACCGACTCCTTGATAGAAAGTGCCGCCTCTTCCGACGTGATTCCCAAAACAGATCCAAGTTTCTCTCCAACCGCCTTTTCGGCGAGTTCCCGACTGGTTTTTTTTCGGCCGCCCAGAAAGTAGTTCTGGTCAACATATCCCAGTATCAAATAGGCGTCCGTCAAGGTTGGATCACCGCTTCCAAGCCCGTAACAGGCGGGTCCCGGGAAAGCCCCGGCGCTTTCGGGTCCTACGACAAGCCCACCCCGGGATGTCGTGCGGACTATGGACCCGCCCCCCAGGCCTAGTGTCCCGGCGATCGGCCTCAGCAGATCAAGTGCAACGCCTTCTTCCCGGATACCCGAGTAATATTGAATTTCCCGGTTCCTCAACAAGCCGATTTCCGTCGTCGTACCACCGACGTCTATCGAAAGGGCGTTGGTCAGACCGTACTTGTCCGCCAGAGATTTCACGCCGAATATCCCAGCGGCCGCTCCCGAACTCATCGTATGAACGGCTCGCGTCTTTGCTACCCTCGCACTTCCACCACCGGAGTGTACCACGAGCAATGGATTGGCATAGCCGTGTAGTCTGAGGAACTCTTCGACTTGTTGGAAATGGCCTGCCATGGCTCTGTGGCAGTAGGCGTTCAATATGGCGGTATTCGTTCGTTCCAGGAAATCCGGCGCGGTGCTCGTCTGACTTGCCAGCAGCGTAGGAACCGATCCGATGAAATGTCGGGGAAAATACCTCATCACCGCCTTCTTGGCTCTCTGCTCCGACAGTGAGGCGTCGGTCCCAGCCAAGCTCACGAGGATGATTAAGGCTCCCCTTTCCACGAGCCACTGGACCTTCTCCCTGACTTCATCTTCCACAGCCGAGAAGGCGGCATGGGTATTCGTACCTCCTCCATCATCGATTTCCACTACCATGTCATCGACAATCGGGGGAAAGGAAACGCCGGGCCGAGCCTTCTGGGACAGGTATCGCTCCCGCCGGCCTTTGGATATTATCAGACCGCACCGAGCACCCTTTGCTTCCACGAGGGCATTGATCGAGAGACTGGTGGCCAGACGGACCACCCGTGTCTGTCTCAAAAGGGTGCTGAGGTTAGGCAACCCCAGCGTGGGAATGGCCCTCTGGAGAACATCCTCAATACACCTGCCTATATCGTGGGGCGTGGTATCAACCTTGTAGAAATTGATCGTAGTCTGGGACGACACGATCGCATCGGTAAACGTGCCTCCGACGTCAATGTCAATAACCAATCGTCCGCTGGATCTACTCATGCTACACATGATTGATTCGGCCGTGGCTCTCCACAGAATCAGCTTTTCCCGTGTGCCGTTCACGATCGGCTGCGGTCTGTCCGACTCTCAGGGGTTCAACCTCTTGCACAGTTCCGCGACTCTCTGTTCCAGCTTCCAGGCAATGTCGGCAGCCTTTTCATCTGGCGCCGTTACTGAGGCTGCAGCGTAATGACCTGTGGCCGACATCGGGCCGCCCACCACGATCATGCCATAGAGGAACATGCACTGGGTAAGGGACATGATGGTTGTCTCGTTCCCGCCAGCCCAGAATGACGACGTTGCAAAGGCAGCTCCCACCTTACCTTCGATCTGGATCCACACTCCCACGAATTCGTCGAAAACCCTCTTCAAATCAGGAGGCATTATCCCAATATACACCGCCGAACCCGCGATGATTCCGTGCGCGTTGACGAAATCTTCCTTTGTCACCTCTTGGGTCGATTTCATAAGGCGTCAACGCCTTCGACAGATCTGACGCCCTCCTCTCTCTTTTCAGCGAGCTTACAGGTATTACCGGTCCTGGAGTAGTAAAGGATCAAGACGTTCATGCTGTGTTTGTTCCGCATTACTTCCCACAGTTCTACTCCAGATCAAACAAATCCACAACCGCGCAGCACTCCGCAAAAGCACTGCGCAACAGGAGCTTGACCGGCAAAGGGCACGGTTCACCACAGTCGTGACTCAGGTCTTTGCTGCGTGATACCAGAGGGTTGAGAGCTCAGATTTGTTTGCTGCTTTCTCAACAGCGATCGATCAACGGACCTTCGTGCGTAACGAATCCTCTCCGCAGTAAAATTCTCTATCCTTTTCCCGAGGATCTTCCCGACACGCGCGACAGTCGCGCGTTCGTCTGGCACATTGGAAAAAACGACCTCAAAGACAAGCAAGGGTGTTTGGGTTCTATCAGGCGGGTCTTTTGAGAATCGTGATCTTTGCCTTGAGGGGGAGGTGAATTGGAAATATCGCTGACACGTTCGCGGAGGTTCGGATTCTCTCGACCAGATCAGCCGAGTCCATCGTCTCTCGCCACGTCATCTTTAAGACGGGATATTCTGCAAGAGGAACGCTCAGACACAGCCCGTCATGGATGTTGAGGATCACGCGGCTGTCCATCCCGTTCTCCCTGAAGAATTCGTCCATTCGGACTTCTACCAGCTTTATGAGGTCTCCTACGGTACCCTCAAGCAGGAAGTTTACAGCCCGTCGACCCTCGGGGTCTCTGGCAGGCTCTTTTTGAATCATGGGTTGATCCTGCTCATGGCGAGAAATCGGCCGCCGGTCAAACATGCGGGAGGACGGGACGAGAATCTCTCAGGATTTGGTTTGGGTGGAGGCCCAGTGCTAAAATGCGGTAGGAAGTTCCCCCTCTCAAGCCCTACTTCAAGAAATGCTCCTAACATTCTGTCGGTTTTGCTCACATTTTGATCACGTCTTTTGGGACCGAACGGGATCAATCGGGACCGAATAGCATCAATTGGGATTGAAATTGTTGGGGTTTTTGAATAGGGTCTTGAAATTCTTAGGACCGACATCGGCCTCTCCCCCTTGATCGCCTCAAGGGCAACACGAGCCTTGAAGCTTCTGTCATGCCTCTTTCTCATGGCTCCCAAAAAGCCTCCTTGCCATCCCCCCGCTTTCCACATCAACAAGGTCGGTTTTTCCACCTTGCCTTGCTGTCCAGTTTTCGGAGTCCATTATAAAGAGACACATTGAAAGAATGAGGAAGCCAATCCTCTTTGATGAGTAGGAGATTTCATTCATCCGGCGTCGAAGGGCTGAAGACTGTTGGGTCATGGCTTTTGTACCTTTCGAAGCCTGAATTATGCAGCACTCCGGCCATCTTGAGCTCTTTGGCATCGTCGAGGGTCGATGGATGCCCGCTGAACCTCAGAGGGGCATGGAATGGGGTCTCCACGACCTGACTCACGTACAACTGTCGTCATTCTGGTGAACAAGCACGATTATTTCGGTCTCTGAGTGTATCTCAAGCTCCTTCTCTCCCTCACCTATCTTTCCACTGTGCTTGTCACCCCACCACGGTACGGTAATGTCGAGCCAAAGGAAACGCAGAAGCCGCTTGCACTTGCCACCTCCGACCGACCTACTCCACTTTCGCTCCAAACTTGATCAGCCGCTTGATGAGCCATTCCTTTTTCTTGCCTCAGGGCAAGTGAAGCAAAACAGAACGAAGAATGTCTCTTCGCTACGTCGCTTTCGTCTGAGAGCTGCCTTCCACGGAACGGCTGATATTTCTGACAATGGCTTTTCGAATCCAGGTGCCGCTACTTCGCTCCGTGCTTGAGCAGGAGTTTCTCTATGCCTGGGGTTTTCTTCCTGCGCGCAATCGACAGCGCGGTCTGCCCCCACTTGTTTTTCGCGTTTATGTCAGCCCCTCTTTCCAACAACATCTTGGCTATATCAAAATTGCTCTTGAGAACCGCATGCATCAAGGCCGTCGCTCCAGTGACTTTGGCTTTACCATTTACGTCTGCACCCTTTGCCAAAAGGGTCTTCGCAATGGCGGCATTCTCTTTCACAACGGCTTCTATCAATGCGGTGCTGCCTGTTCTCGGGTTCGTGGTGTCCGGGTTCGCTCCCTTTGCAAGGAGGAGGGCCACGAGTTTTTCTTTGCCTTCCTTGACGGCCACCATGAGCGGGGTCCGGCCTGAGACGACGTCACGCGTGTTCACGTCCGCTCCTCGTTCCAATAGCAACTTGACCAGATCCACGTGTCCCATTCGGCACGCAATCATGAGGGGAGAGTTGCGGAATCTCAATTTTGCATTGACGCTCGTGCCCTCGCGTAACAGCTTTTCCGCTGACGCCTTGTCCCCTTCGGCCGCGGCCTTGCGCAGCAGAGCCTCTTTCGAGTCGTCCCTGAGAATAAAGACGTCCCCGCTCCTGGTGTCTCGAACCATGCCCGAACCATGCAGGTACCTGTATCCGTTTCGCGTTACCATGAAAACCAATGGGTTACCCGGATCCGAGCTGATCTGGTAATCACATGCCGCAATATTTCCAAAGATTCTATGAACCGCGCCCGGATTTCTGCCGTCCCAATCAGTGGGACCCATTGACCCTGATGGGCCTGAAATGTCCAGCGAGGAACCGACGAAATAGGAGCCCTCGATGATGATACCCCGTACGGTCACGGGGCCAATGGAAGACTGGCTGAACATTGTTGTCTCCACATGAACCGTGCCGCCGGATGCAAAGATTTTTCTCATGGGAAGGCGGTATACTCGTGTGGACCAACGGGATTTCCCATCGAGACTTCGCGCATGGTATAAACCCGTTTCGCGGGTTTGGAGTTCGATGACTGCGCTTGTCTCCTTTTTGTCAGTAGCGGCGATTCGAGGAAGCACGAGCGTGTTCACCCGCTTCCCGTGGGAGGCCTGCGACCCGATTGCGTTGATGGTCTTCAGGGCGGTGAGCGCCGCGGCGCGGACATGCCGACTCTTATCGGCAAGGCAGGCGAACAGCTTTTGCGCAGCTTTGGGGTCCCTGATCATTCCCAGTGCCCTTGCAGCGGATGAGCGCACGTCAGCGTCGTTGTCCTCGAGCAGTGCCGCGAGGGGCTCCACAGCCCTCCTGTCCCGGATCTCGCCCAGCGCTAGAGCTGCGGCCAAGCGCACCTTTGCGCGCCCATCCGTGGTAGCAACGAGGAGCGGATCTACAGCGGGTTTCCCAAGTTCCACGAGCGCGTCCCACTCCTGATTCGCCAACAGAGACCATGCCCGATCTTCCGGCACCGACGGCGTCCAACCCAGTGACCGCAACGCTGAACCTGCGTTCTCACGGACGGCCTCATTCTTGTCGCGGAGCGCCTTCACCAGCGGAGGGATGCCCATGGGGTTGTTGCACCGACCGAGCGTGTGCGCAGCTTTCGCGCGAATCGACCCGTCTCGATCGGATAGAGCCTGCATCAACGGCTCCAGCGCCCGCTCGCCCAGGTGGGCCAACTTGGCCCATTGCTCTGAAGCAAGGAATACAAACGCTTGTTCCCGCGAGTCTTTCGGAGTCCAACCCGCCTTTTTCAGAGCTTCAGCGGCTCTACCGCGCAGATCCCAGTCTCGATTTCTCATCATCACGCGGACAAGGCCAGCTTCGGCCCTTTCGTCGTGGATTCGTCCCAGGGCCTCTACTGAAGCCTCGCGTACGCTCACGTCCTCGTCGTGCACTGCTTGCAGCATGACGGGTACGACCGTTGGGTTCCCGATAAGTCCCAAAGCGGTCAGCGCCCCTTCCCGCACGTTTGAGTTCTCATTCTTCAAAGCCTTTGCAAGCGGCTCAACAGCAGGCTCTCCCATCTTGCCGAGAGCCTCGGCTGCGGCCCGACGGACATACTTGTATTCGTCTGCCAATGTCTTGATGAGTGGCTTGATGGCACTGGGATCTTTGGTTCCTCCGAGGGCCGTCGCAGCCTTTTCGCGAGCGGGCGGATCGGTTGATTGCAGGCTATGCAGCAGATTCTCCACATCGTCTGCCCGAGAAATGCCACCCAGAATGGTCATGAAAAGAACTACCGCCCAGACGGTACCCGTGATGCTTCTCCCGTAAGCTTTCATAACTGCCCTTTCACCTCCTTCCCGCATTTGACTGCAACCTCGTCTGCAGCTCCTTGAGGTCTTTGTTCTTCGGGTCCCTTTCCAGCCCAAACTGGACCCACCGCAAGCCCTCTCTCCAATTGCGGTCCTTTTCCGCTAATTCCGCCAATCGCTTGACCCGGGCACCCTGTCCTGCCCGGATTTCTTCCTGAGAGAATTTCCTGTCCTTGTGCAACATGACGAAACGATTCATGAAGCTTCGCATGAAGTGGTAGTTGCTCTCGAACTGATTCTTCGTCCTCCCGGCGAAGGCAATACTGTACCACAAGCCCTTTCTTATAAACTGGACGATTTCCTGCTCCGTCGCGCCGGGTACGGACATGTGTATGATAAGCGCTTCCCGGTCCAAGCGGCGTTCTTTGCGCACATCAAAGGAGGAACCTGGGTATTTCCGAAGGAAGAACAATCGGTTGTCCCCTCCATTAAGTTCATAAAGGCTGGTGAGCGTTTCACGGGTACGACCTGAGATGACGCGGATCACCGCGCCTCTTTGTGACGGGTGATGAAACGCCACTTTCGAGCGGATCGTGTCTGATGGATAGTCCTGTTGCTTCCATCCTTTGGGAGGAACAGCGGCAAAGTACCCGTTCTTGTCCCGATACAGACTCCCGTCCTGAGCCTCAGCCGTTAGGATTTGGACGGTGGAGATGACCGTCAATACGATCAGAACTCCCCACAACCGAGCTCGCCTGGTTTCTTTTCGCATTTGATACTCCCCTCCTCATTGTCGTTGATATCTAACTCGGGTCTTATCGTGCTATTCCTTAGCTCCCCGTTCTCGAAGGAATCGTGCAACGTCGTGCCGATCGTATGTGGTCGCATACTCCAGAGCGGTCCATTTGTCCTTGTCCCTGATATTGAGGTCAGCACCCATCTCAACGAGGATCTTCACTACTTCCAGTCGTCCATTCCTGGCCGCGATCATTAACGGGGTCACGTTGTCCCGTCCGACTTTCTCGTCAATATCGGCTCCCCCCTCCAAAAGCGCTTTCACGGCCTTCGCGTTTCCCTTTTGAGCGGCCAGCATGAGAGCAGTCCTCTCCTTGCGATCCCTGGCATCAACCTGCGCTCCCTGGGCCAGAAGTGCTCCAATCACTTCCGGTCTGTCATTCATTGTGGCCATGAGGAGAGGATTCAGGCCGTCTCTATCCGCCTGGTTTATCCTGGCTCCTCTCCGAACGAGTTCCTTCACGACCGAAACGTGACCTTCGCGGCAAGCGATCAACAGAGCTGTCAGTCCAGGCGCCACGGTGGCATCGATAGCAATGCCTTCGTCCAGAAGTCTCTTCACTTCGACGAGATCTCCCTGCTGCGCAGCCTTGATGAGTTGAGATTTCTTCAGCGGCTTGTTCAAGACGTACGACTTCCCGCTTTTCGGATCTTTGATCGTGCCCGAGCCATGGAGAAACCGATATCCTTTCTTGGTCATCATGAAGGTGAGCGGAGCTGTCTCGCCCGAGATGAACTCGTATCCGAACAGATTGATACGGCCGAGAATCTTATGGATCGCGCCTTCCTTCTTTCCGTCCCATTGCCCGCCCATGAAGATGTTCAGGGACTTGTCCGTGGGGAATTCTCCACCGACGACGGTGCACCGGTGCGTGACCGGGAATCCGCCCGCTCGCACCTGCACCTCATTGACTGTGGCTTTGGAGCCGTAAACGACCGGCCCTTGATTGTAACACGTGAAGTTGCGCCGCCACAGTCCCTTCTCACCATTACACCTTGTTATGTAGTGGCCGTGAGGGACCGTCCGCACCTCGATTACGAGATCTGTGCGGTCTCCGGACTCAGCGACGATGCCGGGCAGAAGCAGTTCTGTCTGTGGCCTTGTCGTGGCTGACGTAGCACTAAACGCCGGACTCGTGACGAGCCACGAGAGGGCGAGGATCATGAAACATCGGAGTCCCATGATTATCTCCCCTTTTCCTTGAGGATGTGGGTCTTGCCCGTCTTGGTATCGGTGACGGTGCCCGATCCGCTGAGGTACCGGTAACCTTTTTTGGTCAACTCAAATACGAGAGGATTTTCATGATCGGAGTCGAACTCGTAGTCAAAGATCTTGATCTTGCCCACAAGCTTGTGAACAGCTCCTTGCTTCTTGCCATCCCATTTACCAAGCTTAAGAACGAGCCTGTCGTTTACAAGAAAAGTTCCCTTGGTAATGCAAAATGGCGGTCTCTGACCTGGTATTCCTAACGGAATCTCGATGATGGCCGATCCACCCTTTACGACTATCATAGGCTCTCGGCCAGCATAGGAATTGCGAAAGACCTCACCGCCGGTGACCAGACTAACCGCCCTAAACTGAGCAAAGTCTCCAGCGGTCAGTTCTACCGCCAGATTCGCGGTACCACGTTGTACCGAACGGATTCGCGGGAGTATCAGTCCCGTGTCGGATTTCTTCTGGACCATGGTCTTCGTCTCTGCCGACGCCAAAGCTCGACTTCTTTGCGCGGTCTTCGCTCGTTCCGCAACTTGCTTTCTCAGTTCCAGCAACTCTCTGTTCCCAGGATCAAATGTCAGGCCTTCGTCAATTATCTCAAGAGCATAATTCTTCTTGCCGCTCTTAATTAGCAATCTTGCCGTCTTGATCTTCGACACGACGACGTGCTTTTTGGCTTCTCCGGGAGGTACGTCAGGGAACATGGGCTGAAAGGTCCGGATACTCGCCATAGCCAGGGAATAGTGTTTGTCGTAAGAGTGAGGGAATCCTGCGAAGGCCAAAACATAGTAATTCCCTCCCGTCAAGAACTGGAGTTGAAGCGATTTGAATCTGGGTTTCATTTCCGTCAAGATTCTCATGACAGGAACGCCGAACATTGAGGTTTTGGACGCTTTGACGGTTGCGCCTCGTCGGTTGGCCCACCTCCTACAGGCCCATTCCTGGTCGGTGAAGAGAGCCTGAAACGTCTGAAAGGTGCTTTTCTGAGCATTGACGAACACTTGGGCCTTCTCGTTGCCGGCCGAGTAGTTGAAATCGACCTTGCCTCGGGGGTCATCGGGGTACTGCTTCACAGTCCATCCGGCAGGCGGGATGATCTTGAAGTAGCCCTTCGGGTCGACGTACGGGGCTGAAGCCAGTTGACCGTCTCCGGTATCCGAGGAGTATGCCGGAGTAGATATCACGGACAACGCAGAGAATGCCAAAACTGTTGCTGTGAGCACCGAAAGCATGCGCATGATTGTTTCCTCCGCATTCTCGCACACGAGGTGGGACGCCTCCATGAATTGATAGAATACAGGCATCCCTATTCGAGTGCCTCGTCTTTTTCGCCAGTTGTTTGGGCCTTCGGTTTGCGCTTCGGCTTGTTGTACGCCATCCAGAGTAAGACCACTGCAGCAGCTAAGCTAAGAACAATGCTCAATATGTTCGCAGCCCAAAGAACTGAGGGATCGCTAATATTTTTAGCCTCGGCTCCTAGCATCCAGACCACCGGCACATATCCAAGTGGCAGCCAGGATCGCTCCTTCCATCCATTCCAGTACGCCGCGATGCTCAGAGCTATCGGCACGATTGGGAAACACCAAAACATGACACGCCTCCTCAAACCACAATCATCGGCAGGTCTTGCCATTCTGGAGGTCTTCAGGGGTACAACGGCGTGACGGATTGCAACCGGAAGCCAAAAGCGTCTCCGTGTCTCGGCCCATATGACCCGACAAAGACAACATCGCCATTCCCCAGAAATGTCACATTAATGCTGGGCCCGGGCCCTTTTCAAGAGCGCTTCCACCCCTTTGTGATCGCGTTCGACTGCCCATTTGAGCGCTGTCCAGTTATCCTTGTCCTTGATGTTCGGATCAGCGCCGGCTCCCAGCAGGAGCTTCACAACCTCCATGTGTCCACGTTTTGAGGCCATCATGAGGGCTGTGGACTTGACTTTCCGTTCCTGGAGATTGACCTTCGCCCCCTTTGACACGAGAGCTTGTGCGATGGCCCGATGACCCTTCTCGGCAGCAATCATAAGGCATGTCCGCCCGCCTGACGGTGCCGCATTCGCGCTTACTCCCTGTTCAAGAAGCCGTCGTACTGTTTCCGCATCCCCTCTTCTTGAGGCCTTGCAGAGTTCGCCTATCCGGGTGGGCTTTTCCAGCCTATACTTCTTTGCGTTTGCTGTATCTTTTATCTTCCCAATACCGTGCAGGAACGTGTATCCATTCTTGGTGACCTTGAAAACAAGCGGGTCGTCCGGGTCGGATTCAAACTCGTAATCGTACATCGAGATTCGGCCGACCAGCTTGTGAATTGCTCCGGCCCTTTTTCCCTGCCATTCTCCCTTTGGAATTACATTTAATTCTTTGTCAACTGCGAAACAGCCTCGCTCAAGCTTCACCGGGATCTCTCTTCGGCCTCCGAATGGAGCGAATCCAGAGAAGTAGATGGTGGTGGATGGGCATGCCCCGTAAACCACCGTAGTGGGTGACGCGAACCTTTGATATCCTGAAAAAACCGGCTGACATTTCTAGTCGTGGCTCAAGTACGTGAAGTCTATTTCCATAGTTGAATGAAGCTCCACAAAGAGATCGGACGGAGTCCCCGGTTCAGCAACGGGCTTGGGAAGGACGAACGAAGGCTTGGATGTACCGGCCTGGTCAGTGGATAGCCGTTCATTTCGCTTGGGAGTGGGTTTCTCTCGGGTCGTCTCTTTTGCTTCAGCTACGATCAACCATGCGAGGGCCAAGTATAGCATGGTCAAGACAGCTATAGGTCGGTATCTCAGACTCATGGGGAACTCCACCCTTTTGGGTTGGCCCAAGCTGAGGGCCGGATCTGCTTATATCTTGCCGGAATCCCACGATCTGTTCGATGATTTCCACCTCACCATAAGAATACTTCAGTGAATCCGATTTGTGACATCTTTCTTCCGGACGAAGTCATAGCAGTGGAAGGCTTCAGGGGCATCGGAAACATGGCTGAGATTTTGGATAATAGAGTCTCTTATAACTTTCCGCGCCGGCATTTTTTGGAGGTTTCAACCAAGTCCTCATTTCCCACATAGCTTAATCATTAGGTTTTCAGGACAACGAGTTCGGGTTCCCAGAATTCTCACAACTTGTAAGGACTTCCGAAGCCGGTTCATTCGCTCACGGACCTTTACCGAGAAGAGTTAGGCGATCCCTTAGTAGAGAAGTGAGTCGCTTTTGGTGACAGGTCGTAGTGTTCAATGACGTAAGCTGGTTATCCTCACCAAGTGGGCTGGAATAGTTACGGTGCCAAACGAAGAAACGGAAGGAATTGCCCTATTTCGCAGCTATGTCTTCCATGCTCCTTGTTCACGAACCTCCTTGACGGCTTTCTCAATAGCAACCTCCGTTCCCTGCTGGCTGAACTGCGTGAGACCGAGGGCTCGTCCTACTCTGCTGTGCCCATGACGTACGATCCGAGGCGGCTGCGGCCCAGAGATTTGATCCAACGCCCCCGGCGCACCAACAAGTACTTCCTCACTCCTCACGGATGGAAGATGACCAGGCTCTTCGCAAGGCTTGAAGGACGGGTCTTCCGGACGGCAATGAGGGCTTCCGGTGACGTGGCCGGTTGTTTACCTCCTGGTCTTTGTGGCATTGAAGAAGGCCAACGCCAACTGGATACCCTTGTTGATCAGCCAGTTCCCCTCAAAGAGGCTGCCTAAAACCTGACACATTTGTCCAGAAACTGACGCGGTCAGACGGCTGGGCAGGTACGCACGATGAGGCGGGAACGGGGCGTTGACTGTGAACTGTGGAGCGTCCCAGCCCACATCCCGTATCAAAATCTGAACGCCCCACCATGTTTCCCGTCACCTTTTCTCTTCAACGGCCAATAATAGAAATGAGGGGTGAATGTCCGGGAGTGATCATCGAGCCTCGGTCCAGCCGAGGTTCCATCGAACCAGGAGAAAGGAGAGATAGCATGCAAAGGAAAGCGTTGGTGATAGTTGGTCTCTTCTTGGCGCTTGCCGCGTCCGTCGAGGCAAAGGACTACGAGAGCCCATTTGGCTTTAAAGTGAGGTTGCCGGATTATTGGACAATTGTCAGCCGCGGGGAGCTGAAGGAGAATCCGGATCTCGTGGAGCGTATGTACGCCTCAGAAGTCTTCCGTACCGCAGACAAGGCCTTCCTGCAAAAGATTTTCAAGTCAGTCAAGTCCGGACAGACAGAGTTCTACATAAACAAAAAGACATCCACGAAGTCCTTTGCGGACAACATCAGCGTTCAGAAGGACTGGGGGAGAATCCCGACAAGCGATGCCCAGATTCAACAACTGCGTCAGCAGTTGAAAGTCTTAATGAAAGCAAAACTCGGAAAGCAAGTCAAGATCTATCGCTGCGAACTCAAGACGGTAGGTGGCAAGAGCGTTCTCCTCACGGAGATGGGAGGACTGCAACCGCGGGCGCGCTACGTCGGCTACCAAGTTCAGAAATCGCCCAATGTGTACTTGACCATCGGTTTGACGACACAGAACAGCACGCTCGATACCAACAGAAAAGAGTTGGAAAGAATCGTCGAGTCACTCGAGTTTTCCTCCCCCAAGTGACGGGAATCTCGCCGAGAGTGCCCTCTTGCGACCACGTTGGACGCTGATGGACACTCCTGCTATGGGTCCGGGCTGGCTGACGAAGAGCCCATTCATTTCCGGGATCGCTCTTCCGCGGATCTTGTTCACTCTCGAACCAGATTTACGAAGAGCCCCATGCCCCCAGTCTGCCAGGGACGTGAATTCGGCTAAGGACTCGAAGAAATCGCCCGAGTCGAAAGAGGCGGAAGTGTCGTTCCTGCCAAGACCGCGATAACCCAAGCCTCAAGATACGCCTGATTTCGGGGAGTTGGTCAGACATTCGCCTGCACTGTGGCGCGATCATCTCCGGCCGCGGACAGTCCATTGGGGGCGATTTGGAACCTACTCTCCCTTATGCTCGCGCAGTAGGCCTTTTCAGAATCGCGGATACTCGTTGATAAGTCGTCTTGAACAAAACACCCAAGGCCTATCAACCGGTGAACACTTATTCGTCTGAGCAGGATCTGATCCTCCATCGGGATTTCGGGGACGGCGACGTACTGGCTGGTATCGAGCGGCTTCGGGTGTTCAAGGAGGCCTTGGATTTGTTACCGGCGGGCGTGGGGAAGGTCTTTTTGCGCTCGGACAGGGCTGGGGACCCTCATGAGCTTAGCCGGTATTGTGAGGAAAGCCACAATGAAAAGTTGGTCGTGGTCGAACTGGCCAACGGCCGGCTCCTTGCTCGGAGTCTATCGCCAGTCTCTCTCCCAACGCGATACCGAGATAGCAATCACCTCAAAAGCACGGATGGTTCGCCTTGTGAAGAAGGAGAAGAAAGCCTGGTCTTGGTGACGAAGCTCGAATCAGAGTTTCTTCACACCAGTACTCCTTTTCGCCGCAGGTTTTTCCTCAAAGTGATGCGGCATCTGCTCATCCGCTTCCTCAACGCCGCTTCATTTGCGCCCAGCATCTCCGAGATCGTCTTGTACGGGAGTCTCTTGCAGCAAAGCAGCCATAGGATTTCCTGGCACTCTTCTGGGAGTTTCGGCAACGCTGACTTGAGCAGACTCCTCCACTCGGCCCTCTCCACAATCTGGTCCGGACGCTCAGGGGCCCCTTCGTGAGATGGATCCAACCTCACGCTGCCCGCGCAATCCTCGAGAGACTCAGCCCGAGCCAGAGCCCTGAAGTAGGCCGAACACACGTTGTTCGTAATCGCTCCAATGTAGGTGGACAGCCGTCCCGCAGTCGCGTCGTACTGGCGCTTCCGTAGGGCCTGGGCGAACCTGACGAAGGTCTCCTGGACAAGATCCTCGACATCCTGTTGGGCCACCTTGCGTCGGCGGACAAGGACACGAACAAGTCCAAGGAAACGGCAGTATACTTCGTCCCAGGCTTCCCTCGATTCATTTAGGCAGCGTTCTACAAGTATTCGATCTTGCTCCCGTTTAGAGTCACTTGTCCGCTGTAGCGAGGCATGCGGCCCAACTGCTTCCCTAAAGGGAATGCTCTCTGCCTGGTTCCCATCATTGGGCATACGACTCCCCTGGCCTTCCTTGGCATAGGGTATTCAGCCTGTGTATTCCCGATTCAGCGGTGCGCGGCCCGTCTCCCAAGTTTGCCGGGTTCCCGGCCGTGGCAAGATGGGCCCTCCGCCCCTTAAATGCCTATGCGCGGTTCCCCCTGAGCCCCGAGGTACTCGACCATATCTATCGCTCTTGGGAAAAAGGTCCTCGACTGTGCTCTAGCATACGTCGCAGAACCGAATTCGTCAACCCGCTTTCACATCACTGTTCGTCACCTGAAAACCGCCGGGCAGGGTCAGACCAGCAGCCAAACGTAGGCTGCTGCACATCGCCTAGGCTCTTCTTCCGCGGTCCTTGAACACGTACAAAGTCTCCAAAAAGTGAGCAATTCCTCTTGGCAAGAGCCACTATGATTTTGCCTTTTCGATCTCATTGGACCAGACGTACTCCCTTGCTGTAGCCAATATGACCAAAGCAGGCGGCATATAGCCTAACGCCATAGTCGAGGCATAACCCAGCGCCTGTCGAGGCGGCGCTCCCGGATATCCAAAAATCAGCATGAGAGCATGCGTGAGGTTGGCCCCGATAAGAATCAGAGCCAGAAAGAAGGCAAGCCATCTAAAGCCATTTTGTCGTTGGGAAGAATTCATTCTTGAAATCGCATAGAGACAAACCGACGTAATAGCAATCAGTGCCAGCCATGCTATTATAGCAGAAAGAGGATTCGGCGGCTGGATAACGAAAATACATGATGAGAATGCGGTCACCCCACAGACATATAGTACTACAGCCACGACCACGGCACCCCATCGTGCGATAGGAGGCTTCTCTTTGGGTGGTTCGTCCGTACTTCTCTGCACCGTCAATGCGAACATCGCGAGGAGCAGCATGACCCCTGCAACGATGGCCGGAAGAACAAAGATGGGCTGAAACTGCCCGTCGGCTCCAGCCAAGGGATTGGCATACGCAAGGATAAGTGTTATGACCACCGACAGCCAAGCAGTCCAAATCAACCCAACGAACCCTCCCCAACGAAGTTTCCCTTTGATGCAGGCAATGGCAAATAAGACCGGGAGGACCACGTATCCTACGGCTGATAGTACGGTAACTCCATCCATGTCAAATGCCTCCTTCACGGAAATCGGATTTAAGTTGCAGTCTTGCCATTTCTATTACATTTTGGCGCCCTGCGGGTCCCAACGCGGATTAGTCCCCCGATCCCGAAAGGGCTCTAGTGCAGTAATCCAGAACGCCTGAACAGGGAAAAGCCCTCGGCATGTTGTCGAAGCGGAGTTTTCTTGGTTTCTGCGCAAACCTGCCCCAGGCCCCTCCGTCAACTTAGGATTTCGGCGACCCTGACCGGGAAGCGGCTTGGTAGTATCGGGACACGGGAAACAGTCAAGCCCCAGGCACGGGCCACGTCCTTCCGTGGAAGACCCTTCAGCGTCTCCCTTTGTCAAGCGCTTGACAAGCCATTGGATTTCCGTTCCTCGACGCAAGTGCAACAAGGCACAATCACGAATGACCCTTCCTATCTTCGCGTGCTTTTGAAAGTTGACCTCAACCTACCAGCCGATACTGTTCACGGCGGCCTTCGGAGCGCGGGCTCGTCACTTCGCCCCGCGCTGGAGCAAGAGTTTCTCTATGCTCGGGATATTCTTCCTCTGCCCGATGGACAGAGCGGTCTGCCCCCACTTGCTTTTCGCGTTCACGTCAGCACCTTTTTCCAACAATGTCTTCACTATGTCTTCGTTGCCCTCGGAGACCGCATACATCAAGACCGTCGCTCCGTTGCCTTCGGCCTTTGCGTTCACGTCAGCACCTCTGTTCACAAGCAGTCTCGCGATCCTGGTATTCTTTTTCACAAGGGCTTCCATCAGTGCAGTGCGGCCGGTTCGCCGGTACACAGAACTCGAATCGGCTCCATTGGCCAGAAGTAACGAGACGAGTTGCGCCTTGCCCTCCTTGATGGCCAGCATGAGCGGGGTCCGGCCCGAGGCAGGATCACAGGTGTGCACGTCCGCTCCCTTTTCCAGGAAGAGACGAACCAGGTCCGGGTGTCCGTTACGGCACGCGATCATGAGTGGGGAATTGCCGAATCTCTGTTGGGCATTGACGTTCGTGCCCTCGCGTATGAGCTTTTCGGCTAAAGCCTTGTCCCCGGCAGCAGCCGCCCTGCGAAGCAGAGCCTCCCTGGATTCGTCCTTGATGATGAAAATCTCATCGCTCTTGGCGTCTCTGACCGTGCCCGAACCGTGAACGTATCGGTACCCGTTTTGCGTTACCCGGAAAACCAGTGGGTTGCCAGGGTCTGAACAGAACTCGTAATCGCACGCGGAAATCTTGCCTTGGATTCTGTGGACCGCGCCCCGATTTCTCCCGTCCCACTTGGTCGGGCCCAGGCTCATGAAGGATGCTGCGGCAGAAATGTCCAGGGATGGGTTAAGGAGATACGAACCCTCCATTATCCGACCGGGCCTTGTCTGGGGAACGGGATTCCACTGTGGATTCCGCCGCGCGGTCACCTTCACCTCTACGGTGCCGCCGGTTCCCACAAGGCCTTCCTTTGCTCCGCACACGGACCTTATGAAAGAATTCTTTCCATCAAGGCTCTCCTCCTCGGACGTGGCACAAAGCTCTGTACGAAGTTCGATGACGGCACTCGCCTCGTCGTTTCTTGTAGCGGCGATTCGCGACAATATCAGTGAATTGGTCTCCGTTACATGCTGACGCTCTCCCCCCATCCTGTCTACGGTTTTCAGCGATATTCTCGCTGCCTCCCGGACCCTCCAATCATCGTCGGTCAAGCAGGGGATCAGCTTTTGCGCAACGCATGGGTCCCCTATCATCCCGAGGGCTCGTGCCGATGAAAGGCGCACATTCGCATCTGCGTCAGTCAAGACTGCAATGAGTGGGTCGAGTGCTCGAGCATCTTTGATTTTGCCGAGCGCGAGCGCTGCCGATCGACGAACCTTTGAGCTACCCTTTGTGAGACCAAGAATGAGAGGTTCAACCGAAGGGCCTCCCAGTCCAACGAGTTTGTCCCACTCGTGGTTTGCCAAATGAAACCAGACCCTCTCCATGGTTTGCGAAGGAGTCCATCCCATGGCCTGTAACGCCAAGCAGGCGCTTTCTCGAACATTCTCTACTGGGTCATGGAGAGCGATTACCAAAGACGCAACGCTTCGCTTATCCCTGCACTGGCCGAGAGCCCACGCGGCTTTGGCTCGTACACCCATACTGGGATCCTTCAGACAGACCATGAGGTGATCGACAGCCTCCCTGGCCCGAATCTTGCCCAGAGCCTCCACAGCTTTCAAACGTCCCGACTCATCATCGTGCCCCAAAGCGACAATCAGAGCCTTCACCGCTATCTCGCCCAATTCCGGCACCTTCTCCCATTGGTTGGTAGTGATTAAGAAAGCCGCCCTGGCCTCGGGGTCCTCGGGCGTCCACCCCACATCACTCAGAACATAAGCCGCTTTCGTACTCAGTTCGGGGCTTTCTTTGCCCAATAAGCGCATCAGTTCCACATTGCCTGCGGGGTTATTGATTCGTCCCAGCGCCCTTATTGCAGCATCCCGGACGCTCACATCCTTGTCAGGGAGAAGACTGATCGACGACCGGACAGCCTTTGGATTTCTCATGAGGCCCAGCGCCGTCAGCGCGCCTACCCGCACATTCGCACTCTCGTTCTTCACAGCATTTAGGAGCGGCTCAACAGCTTGCTCTCCCATCTTGCCAAGAGCTTCGGCAGCGGCCCGACGGACGTACGGATACTCGTCCGCCAATGTCTCGATGAGAGGCTTGATGAATGTGGGGTCTTTCGTTCCTCCGAGGGCGCTTGCTGCCTGTTCGCGGGACAGTGGATCAATTGATCGCAAGTTGTTCAGGAGCTTCTCCACATCATCTGCCCAGGAAATGCCACCGAGAATCGTCATGAAAAGAATTGCCGCCCAAGCGAGGCTTGTGATGGTCCTCCTGTAAGATTTCATGACTGCCCTTTCACCTCCTCCCCACCTTTGAACGCACTGTCGATCGCCGGTCCCGGTAAGCTCTCACTCCTTCGCTCCTCTATCCAGTAATAGCTTCAGAACGTTGACGTGACGGTTCTTGCACGCCAGTTGAAGCGCTGTCGTCCCGTCTGTGAGTTTCATGTTGGGATCGGCTCCTTTGTGCAGCAAGAATCGAGCGATATCGATTCGGTTTGCTGACACAGCCCACATCAACGCGGTTTGACCGTGTTTGTCCTTCGAGTCCACTTGTGCTCCTGAATGAACAAGGCGTTTCACCTGTTGTAGATCGCCCTCCCATGAGGCCCGGAGCAGCGTGCTGGCACTAACTTGGGCCATTCCGGAACCAGTGCCGCTGAGAACTACCAGCAGAACAGCGATTCCCAAGCTCAAAAGACCCCCCACAGTTTCAAACTTACGACATCCCATGGGTACCTCCCGTATGATGTTGATGCATCCGGTCTCCGGCTCAGATCTTAACAACCTTAAGTCAAAGAAACCGCAACATCTGATGTCTTACCCCTCATCTTCTCTAGTTGCTGCCTGGCCGTACTGTATCCCAAAAAGAGCCCCTACGCCTGCTGGCAAAAATCTCTCTTGAAGTACTGCTCAGCAGCACCCCCAAGCATAATAGAGCAACGAACCCAAATCCCCCGAAGAGAAAATAGGGATAGGGGACAGTACTAAGATGCTCTCGGGTTGGTGACAAGATGGCTAAAATGCTTATCACAAAGACTATCGCCATCAGAACTATCGCAAATAACCAGGCAACGCGGTTGAAGCGCCACAGACCTACGAACAAGAGGACGGCCGTGAGTGCTCCAAGAAAGATCCCCGGTGTCGGAGCGAACCCGAATCTCATCCACCCGGCGAGACAACCCACAAAGCAGAGAAGAAAATAGACTGCCACTAACCGTATCAGGCGGTAAGTCCAAAGTTGTCGCCTTAGCATGCCTGCTTCTTCTTCAGTCACATACCGACCTCTGAAGAGAATCAGGCTTCGCTCGGCCGCTTGCTCGCTTGTCAATCGATCGGGTACAATACCCCAATCCGAGTTGATGAGTATGTCCTCCCTCTGAGGCTGATACCTGGGAATCTTGCCGGTCATCAATCTTCCTCCTCAGAAGGTCTGGCGTCATGATGTCTTGGTTAGACCGCGGCGTGTCATGCCCCCACCTTATGGGTCATGCCCAGAGCCTAAACTTCCTCTTGCCAGCGATGACACAGCGCGTGAAGGGTCAAATAGCTCAGCCTCTACACCTCCACGAAGATCTCTCATTTGCATGGAGAACTCCTCCCTTTGGAGATTGGCCGTGGTTTGAAAGTACGGCTTGACACATCTTGCCGGAATCCCTCGACACGCTCAAGCATTTGCATCTCTACCATGAAGATATTCGTCACGCGTCGACTTGTGACGGCCCCGCCGCGGAATTTGGTTGACTGATTGTATCAAGTCCATGTCTGCAAAGAGTCTGCCGGTTGAGAATGTCTCTCGACCAGTTCGCCTGACATAACGGACTATCTGGGCGAAAGACTCCTTCGGCCAATTCTGCCGGCCGAAATGTGACGAGCTACTTGCCGGTGACAATAGGAAGCTGGCTCAAATCGGCCCCATGTTCTTGCAGGACCTTGATGACGCTTGAATTAGTGATGATGATACACCTCGGAGTGCACCGCAGCAAACGGACATCTGCGCCTTCTTTCAAGAGTAGTCTCACCAGCCTGGCGTCATTGGATTTCAAGTCCCCCACGATAGCCGCTGTCAAGGCCGACCCTCCCGAAGAGTCCTTGGCATTTGTCTCGGCGCCTTTGGCGAGAAGAACCCTTACAATATCCGCGTTTATGCCCAGACAAGCCATGATCAAGGGGGTAGTCTTGAAGACCTTGGACGAGGGATTCACAGCGACACCTTTGTCCAGCAGCATTTTCACTATCGCCAAGTGTCCGTGATACGCAGCTCTCTCAAGAGCCGCCTTGCCCTCCGGATCAAGCGGGTGAATTGTCACTCCCTTGTTCAAGAGCAGTTCGACTACATTGCGGCGATTCTCAGACTCATTTTCGACAGTGCAAAATGTATATAGTAAATGTTTCGGCGCGTTACGGCTACTCGCGGAGGGGTTGGCACTACAGGAGAGTGCCCTGAGTGAGTTGCGAGGAGGTTGGGGCCGGCGCGAGGTGGGAAACCAGCGGAGGTGGGCGAACCCCCGCGGCTTGGAAGGCATGGTGACTCGAACCCGTGAGATGCGTCCGGAGTTGATAGCGCTTGCCCTCAAGTTCGATGATCACGGACTGGACCTGTGCCAGGTCTCGCATAAGCTCCTGCCAGGCAAGGGTGATGCCTCGCTCCCTGAGCCTCTGCTGCAGGTCCACTTCGAGGCGAAGGCCAAGGAAGCTGGCGACGATGTGACCGGTGGAGGTGTCATCACGGTGATGGTAGATGGGACGAACCTCCAACGTGGACTTCTGTTCCCGAAAGATCCGCTCCACCCTCCAGAGACTCTTGTAGTTCAAGGCCACATCCCCTGCGGACATCTCGGTGTTCGTGGTCAGCACAAACTTGCCAGCCAGCTCAGGCTTTCGATGCGTCAGACAGAGGAGAGTACCCTTGGAATGGATACTCTCCTCGATGCGTCTCAAAGATGCCAGATTCTCGGCCCCTGTGCTCAGCTGGAAACCGCAAAGGGCTCAACGAGGCGGACCTCGTCGATCTCGGACAGGGCCTTGAGCTTCTCCACCGCGATCGATCCGATGACCATCTTCCCGGTAGCGGCCGTGAAGCTGATCTCCAGGCCCAGGTCTTTGAGCTTCTTCAGGGTCTTGTCACCGGCCCTCTTCAGCCAGACCTGCACGGTCACCTTGCCGTCCTTCACCGTAACCGTGCCCTTGGTCCAGTTTTTCGGCTTGTCCTTCATCTTCAGCAGCTCGGCAAGCTCGGGCGAGAGTTTCGATGGCACGGAAGCGGCCCTCCGCGATGCGTCGGCTTCGTATGAGAGCTGTGACTTGGATTTGTGACGGTTGAACCTCTCGATGCGGGCATCTCGTTTAATCGCTCCAGCTGTCACGGACATGGGAGCACCGGGGGCGCTTGAGAAGGAACGATTGACCGCGCCGTGATGCCGCCAGCCCTGTGGGCTCCCGATAAGCCTGCCTTTGACGGGGGACCACTTCTTCTTGCCGAACACGCCTTCTCTACTTACTCCGTCGGGCAGTTCCACGGGGATCGTCACCTTCACCGGCTTTCCACCTTCGGTCATAATGGTCTCTTCAACCGCGACAAAGCTGGTGAATTGGGTCACGATCCGATGGGCGAGCGCGACCTTGATGATCTCCTCTTTGACCTCCTTGCGAGCGTTCCCCCGCTGGATGCACATGAGATCCTTGTCCATGAGCGCGTCTACCTTGGCCCGCGCCCAGAGAGATTCCAGCGCGACATTGGCGGTCTCCTTGTCGGGAAGCGTCAGCTTGAGGGTCTGCTCGTACGGCTTGCCTGCCTGAAAACCCTTTACGGTGATGGTGCCCTTGCCCGGCTTGGAATACCGCGCCTTGAACACAAGCGGCTTCCCGGACCAGAGGTCCGAGACCGCCGCGGGATACAGATCCTCAAGAGCGATACCCTCGACGGAGAGCTTGATGTCGGTGAGCACCGGCGCGGCGATTCTCTTGTAGAACTTCTTGGCCACGTCTTCTCCGCGTGTATTCAAGAGAATGTAGTCCACCTCTCCACCACCGACCCGTGCGATGTTGTCCAGGAGGAACCGGTTCACGGAATTGCCTGTGCCGAAGGAGAACCATCTGCTCGTGCCCCGGAGCTTTCTGATCATGGAGATGACCTGAAAGTCGTTCCCCACAAGCCCGTCGGTCATAAAGGTGACGATGCGAAGCCGGTGCTCGGGCGGGTCCGTGCTCATGGCCTCCCATATCGCACTGTTCATCCGCGTTCCGCCGCCCGCGGTAATCGAGTCAAGGTAGCTCAGTACCTTCGCTCGTGTCTCCGGAGTATTCTTCTTCGGCGATGAAAAAAGCATCCGTGCGTCGTTGGCAAAGTCGATGAAGTTGAACGTATCGTTGGGATTCATGCGCTCGATCACGTACCTCATCGTCTCCTTGCACTTCTCCAGGGGCCGGCCGCTCTGGGACCCGGAGCGGTCCACAATGAAGATCAGCTCTCGGGGAGCAATCTGTTTGGGTGTGACTCTCTTCGGCGGAATCATGATGACCGCGAGGTATCCCTCAGCCCCGTCCTTGTGAGTGAGAATCCCCGATCGAACCGTATCCGCGGCCACAAGGTACTCCAGGACGAAATCCTTGTTGGGGATTTCCTTCTTGTTCTTGAGAGCGACAATGGCCTTGCTCTTGCCCTCACGCTTGACATCGACCTCGTGGAGCTTGGAATCGATCTTCTCGATGGGTACGCCCGCATCAACGGATACGGTGATATCGATGTCATGACCGGCCCGTTTGCCCTCCTCGGCAACCGGCGGGGTGATCCGACTCGCATCGGGAACCGAGGTCGTGTCCTTTGCCCACCCGGTTCCTTGCTTGCCGCTTTCACGCCCTGGTATGAATCTCGGCCCAACGACCATGGGGAAGACGAAACGGAACGCTCCGTCCTCGTATGGGAGCGTTTCCACGTATTTGATGGTGATCTCCACCTTCTCGCCCGGCATGATATTGGCGACGGACTGGGTAAAGATGTTCGGGCGCTCCTGGTCGAGAAGCGAGGCCACCTTTCCTTTGTTACGGGCTTCCTCGTAGATCCGCCTCGCTTCCTCCCGGCGTTTGATTACCTCCTTGACCACCCGGTCCCCGACCTTCATCAGCATGTCGTTCACCGCAGCCTTTGCCGAAAGCGGGAAAGTGTAGACCGCCTCGATCTTCTTCTTCATCGGGTTGTGGAAGATCTGCTTGACCTCCACATTTGTGATGAATCCCGAGATCTCGGCCTTTACCGACGTATGCTCCAGCGGGCATCCCGGGCCCGGTTTGCCGTCCGGTTCGATAATGGTGAGCGTTCCCTGTCCCGGGCCCGCGGCCATGCCAACACCAGCCATCATCAAGAAGAAGACCGGAAGAAAGATGAGAATTCCGATCAACCGTCTACCTGTCGATTTCATGACTTTGCACCTCAGCTCTGTCCTTTGACCCGGACCTACTCGGTCCACTTGTCATGGGTATTCGCAGATCGTCCGGAAACGTTACGCGGGAATTTGCCTTACGTCGGGAAAAAGGTCGTCCCATGAACTCTCATTGAAGTGAAAGTGATCCTTGGGTAAATCCAGATGTATGTCACTTGACCAGCAACAGTACCAGCTTTTTTAGGAGCAGAGCACTAGGGACTACCGCTGACTATTTTAGCTTCATCTTTCTCAGAATGCTCTCGGGTACCTCTGGAACGGGATATTGGTCAATCATGTCCAACCAGAATAGATTTCCATCTCTATGAGTGTCCACAAGTAGACGCCTATGTCCCTTCTCAATCAACGTTACAGGCTTCCCCTCAATTTCCCATGATATCAAGCTGTAGTATAAGTCTCGCTCTTCTTTGTTGGCCGGCCTCGCTTTCCCATAGACAATTCCCTGTAGAACAGACCTGAAATCACTCGAACTGAACAACTTTTTCAAATGTTCCTTTTTGAACATTCGTCCCGCCAAAACTACCTTTCGACCACCGACATTTCCAGTTATTAGCATGGGTTTCCCATAAGCAAAGTTTAGTGCATCGGCGTTCATTGCCTTCATAAAGCCAGGTCCTAAAAAAACCAGATTGGAGCCAGGCCTGAGATTGCGCCCACTAAGTGCTGCTACGATCGCCTTGATGCAGCGCTTTTCATGCCCCGTGCCTGTCACGGGGTCTCCTCCGCTTCTTGCAGCAACCGTGCGTGGCGTCAGGAATGCCGAGAGTAGGATGAGAATCAATATCCAAGAGGGTAAAGCCACTCTGCCTTTTCTAGAGGATGGCATAAGACGTACTCCTTTCCGGTATGAAATCGCCCTCTGGGATTCTCTGCAAATCAGCCCCAGGAAGTTCCTGCCTCGGTGGGTTCTGACCAAACATGCATTCGACGTCAGGCCAGTGCTTGAAATATCGTCGCTTGCAACCCTCCATCATATAGAGCTCGCCGGTACCCTTTTCATAGATCAAAGTGTTGTCTGTGCCGACGCCTTCCGGCATCGGATGTTTTTCAGGGATTCTCTGCATATCAGAGGTTTTGCTGCCACTTATAGGTATCTATTCTTTGCCTAACTTACCTCTTCTTGTAAATAGCTTGCTCCAAATGTATTCACTAGAAGGGGCTCCAATCGCCTGTGCTTGTGCCTGTCTCCGTGCCTGTGCTGATGTCTGTGGGTATGCTTGTGGGTATGCTTGTGGGTGAGCCTGTGCCTGTGC
>CAZCDS010000011.1:50813-53938 GCA_964497585.1 uncultured Syntrophaceae bacterium | reverse complement strand
CTGATGTCTGTGGGTATGCTTGTGGGTATGCTTGTGGGTGAGCCTGTGCCTGTGCTTGTGCCTGTCTCTGTGCCTGTGCTGATGTCTGTGGGTATGCTTGTGGGTATGCTTGTGGGTGAGCCTGTGCCTGTGCCTGTGCTTGTGCCTGTCGCTGTCCCTGCCCCCGTTGCCCCGTATGATTCATTATAGCTCTGTATTGAGTCATAATAATCGTTTAAAATATTCGTTACATTAGCTCCAAGCTGTCCAGCAATGTCTCCCGCAACGGGGCCAGCAATTGTTCCGTAGGGACCAGAGGCTACAATACCATATATCATTCTGCCCACCGCCTGACCTACGGAGGTAGCCGGACGCTCAATTACATATATTTTGTTGCCTGACTCATCGTAATAATGGTATTCTGTGCTGCCGCCACCAACAATCGGCTGTCCTTCTGGGACTTGGTCCGCGTATATAACTTTACGCCCATAGCTTTCGTGGACACCTTCCATTGAATTGGCAATGCGGACAGCCAACTCCTCGTTGGTCATTTTTGAAGGATCGTCGTTCCGTAAATGAAGTGGCCTCATGCCTTCGTAAAATCCCTCTAGTTCTTCGCGGCTCAAGCCCTTGAATTTATCATACCAGGCCTGCACTGACTCCTTCAGATGGGGCATCGGTTCCCCTTCTGGAATCCTTCGCAGATCAGATGTTGAGATTTCCCTCCTCGGTGGATCGTCACCAAACATACGCACGACATCATCCCAATGTTCAAAATGCCGTCGCTTGCATCCTTCTATCATATAGAGTTCTCCGGTACCTTCTTCATAGATCAAACTGCCGTCTGCTGCGATGCCTTCCGGCATAGGCTCCCCCTCCGGAATCCTTCGCAGATCGGATGTTGAGATTTCCTTCCTCGGGGGATCGTCACCAAACATGCACACGACTTCATCCCAATTCTTAAAATATCGTCGCTTGCACCCTTCCATCATATAGAGTTCTCCGGTACCTTTTTCGTAGATCAAACTGTTGTCTGCTGCGATGCCTTCCGGCATAGGATCCCCTTCCGGAATCCTTTGCAGATCGGATGGTGAGATTTCCTTCCTCGGGGGATCGTCACCAAACATGCACACGACATCCTCCCAATGCTTAAAATATCGTCGCTTGCACCCTTCTATCATATAGAGTTCTCCGGTACCTTTTTCGTAGATCAAACTGCCGTCCGGAGGGCAGTCCATCTTTTTCTCAGATTTACCCGACCCCGGTCTGGCCTTTGCAGATGGACTGGTTGATCCCACTTTTCGCTGTCTGGAACATCCAAATGCCAGCGTGATAGGCTTACCAGGAGAACCCTTGCCCCTAAGTTTCAGGGGCCTGTTCTTATACCTGGTCCATGATTGCCCCGAAGAGACTCCTTTCCCCCAGATGCGAAAAGTGTCCGAGTTTTGAGTTTCCCCGTCTCCTTTCCAAACGATTGATTCGCCCGGTTTGAGCCTTATGGTCTTCACGGAAGAACCTGGGGCAGGTGCGCCGTTCGCCTTACACGGCTGAATACGCACTATCATCGGCTCATCCATGGTGTTGACCAGTCGGACCGACGGTCGCTTTGCTCCATCGGCAATAGATAGGGAAAGCGCCAAAAGCATGACACACATGGTCGCGCCTGCAATGAATTGGTTGATTGGCCTATTTCTGTTTTCCATCATCCACCTCCTGCTCCGAGGAGCATGTCGCCACTGGGGTGAGTCCGAGAGGCCCAAATTGCTCCGTCTTTTCTCACGGCCTTTTTTCGGGTTACTTCGAGTGACAGACTGTGAGAACCGGACAAACATTCATCTCCATGATAGCCATAACTGTCCTGATAACGTACGGATAACTCGCCATCAGAAAAGGTCATTGCCATGACGCGAATAGGCCGCGGATTTATTGATATCATCCCAAACCTATTGTAGAGGCATAGACCCGGTCTCTAGGAAGCTCATCTTTACAGTGCCATGCATTTGAATGAACCTAGTACCGGGTTGAGACGGTTGCTCTCTGATTCTCCCCTCTCCTATAAGGGGCGACTGTTGTCCACTCTTCTTGAAGGGAGAGTACGGGCAGGGTGGTTCTTTGGACTGATTTTATATTCCTCTCCATCGCTCACGCTCTCCGCGATTAACACCTTATAACGACGCCCGTAGACCGCTGACGCTCCTCTGGACTACTGATCTTGCACGCTGTGCTCTCAGTACAACGGGCCGACCACTCCCGACGCGCAACAATCGCCAGTCTTCTCGTTACACCAAGAAGATCCAGGGCAATCCACACATCTTTTCTCCATCGGGGCATCGCCACCAAGGCCTTGAAGTTTCTGTTTGTCTCCGGTTCCCATACCTGCGCCGTCATCAGCGGCCTCAGCAAAAAAGTAGCCGCACTTGGGGCATCGAACGGCACCATACGGGATTTTATTGCCGCACTTCGGGCATTTCCTCCCCTTCTGCTTTAGGTCGGAGGGCTTTCCCTTACTCACGGGCACGCTAATCTGAACTTTGCACCATCCACATCGATTGGGCAGAGGACGGCACTCCCGCCTTTCCCCGAGGTCGACAGGCACACATTCGCCAGCCTCGCACCTGTGTGTGAAGGGGCATACTATGCCTTCGCACGGATCTCGTTCCGTTGTCTCGATTGTCTCGGCTGTCTCCGTAGATTCTGTTTCTGTGGGTATCGGCCTGCATTGGCCATGGTCGCAACGTTGACCGGCTTCACAAATGATCGGTAGACAGCTGCATGTCTTTGTTTTAGTCCTGGGATCGACTTCCGTGTGCGGTGTCAGGCAGTCTCGTTTCAAACAGGGCCTGTCGCAACCGATTAGAGTGTAACACTCTCCTCGAATGCACTCCTTGTTCTTGCCCGTGCACGTATTCTTGCAAAACTTGTAAAGCCTGTTCCCACGGACCTTCTCATCCGGCTTCTTGCACCCCGTGCAGGGGCTCTCCAGCACGATTACTTCCAGGCATTGACCGTCACGGCACTCCTTGTTCTTGCCCGTGCACGTATTCTTGCAGAGCTTGTAAATCCTGTTCCCTCGAACTCTCTCATAAGGCTCCTTGCACCCCGTGCAGGGGCTCTCCAGCACGATTACTTCCAGGCATTGACCGTCA
>CAZCDS010000011.1:0-50713 GCA_964497585.1 uncultured Syntrophaceae bacterium | reverse complement strand
CCGTGCAGGGGCTCTCCAGCACGACTACTTCCAGGCACTGACCGTCACGGCACTCTTGGCCTGGTTCACAATCACGGTTCTCCGCACATTCATCGCAGTCGATATGAATCGTATCCCCAACCTCTCTGTTCTGGGCCAACGATGTAGTGCCACTCGCAAGCGCACCGCAGGCAAGACATACGAGCAGCACGAACGCATACCGGACTCTCCCGATCGAGCTCTGCGCTTTCATCATCTGTTCGACTCCTGAAACTATCGAAACTCGTTCAGCCCATACATCTCAGATGCGCCCCTCCGCTTCGTTCCTCTCTCCGGGTTCGTGCCGTGCCTCCCGACCCCACGCACCGAGCGCCTCGGCAGTGACGAAGACACAAATCGTACGACTCCTCATTTCGATCAACGCACGGGCTTGAAGCCCGCCGGGATGTCACCCCTATTTCCGGATCGACTTCCCGAACGCCCCTTGCGTATGGGCGTCGGTGACTTGGTGTTCAAGCTTCGGAAGCCCCTGGGAATACCCAGCCGTTTGCCTCCCTTCGCAGCGAGCGTCTCTATTGCCCTGTTTTCCAACGCCATCGCCCCTTCTCGCAAGGCTTCGGCCTTCTCGGTGTCACCGTGGCCGGCGGCTATGTCAGCCTGTCGGTACATCTCTTTGGCGGCTCTCTCCAGCTTGTCGGAAGTCTCCCAATCGATGTCCTCGGAAAGTGTGCCCTGAGCATCCATGCCACCGACATCCGACGACCCAGCATGTGCGGCCTCCCCGCCAAGCGAGTCGGAACACATGAAGCGCGCTTTGTCATTGGTAGCTCCTGCAGCGGGCCCCGCGATGACTCCGATATCTTTTTCAGGCCATTTTGAGCCGGCCCCCGAACCGTATGCAATGAGGACAACCCGTCGATTGAGCTTCCGGTTCTCCTCGGAGGTGTTGGGAACCCTGACCGTGTTCGTGTTTTCCCCGAATCCCCGCATCGTCAGGGCCCTTGGCTCGATACCTTCTGACACGAGGCGATCATAGATAGTACGAGCCCTCGACCATGAGAGCCGACAGTTATTTTCCTCCGTCCCGATGTCGCAGGTGTGACCGTCCACGTAGTAGTGTGGATACCTGTCACCAAGCTCCTTGATAGCCGCAACTATGGTCCGGATATTCCGATCGTTCTCCGGAAGAGACCTGAGTACTGGTAGGCCGAACTCAAAGAGCAATGCCTCCGACGTAATGTCGGGCCTGCTGGGATCGCCTGAACTCTCCGCTCCAAGATTGACCTGCCCGGTTTCGATTATCTGCCGTATCACGATATCTTTCCTCAAGAGCCTCGGTTTTAAACCGCCCTTGGGAATGAGCCGGGGGGTTTCGGCTCTCTTCTTCAGCCGGACAAACTCTTCCCAGGACTCCGAGTTCGCCGGTGGGCTCCAGCAAATCCCCACCAGTCCCAGGAGCAGCAGAAGGACTCCGAACTTGTTCATGACTTGTCTCCTTTGTTTTCGCTTGATCGCTGTCTCGTCCGTCGTTGACCGCGATCCTGTCAACTGCGGCTCATTCTTTGGCGGAAGGTCGCGTTGAACCGACTTGAGGCGTCGATCAGCGGCTATTCTTGCGAGCTCTCGATGTAGAAGGCAGTCCTTTCCCATCCCCAGCTCTTGGCTCCACCCAGCTCCGCGACGATATCTTTCATCACGCGTCTCGGGTTCTTGATTCTGAGGACCGGCCCTTTATCGGCGAAGTTCGCCTCCCCGAGCAGCTTCTCAAGGGCTTCGATCGGCTCGGCTGATGCCAATGCTATGACCTCCTCCAGGCCAGCTTTCGAGTCCTGTGTGATCTTGAAATGGAAGTCGCTGCCTTCCGGTGGGACCTTATACGTCGTGCCTGCCGTGACTTTGGCGGACTTCTTGTACTCGTTCGGAAATATCAGGGTGTTTGCTTTGCTTGTTCCCTGGTCTATGAGGTACAGATAGCAGTCCTTGTCAGTCTCAAAAGTAAAACTGATCGTGTCACCAGGCTGGAAGTTGGTTTTGTCCCCTTGGACCTTGAGCTTCACGCTGAAGGACGGCTTTTTCCCGCCTGCCTCAAGGGCTTGGAGATCCTTGATGATTTCGTCAACCGGCCCTCCATGTAGGGGGTCAGAGTTGACGAGGCCCAACACCATGACAAGCGACAATGCGATCAGCGCGGAAGGTATTTCCCTTAATCTTCCGAAACCTCTCATTCCCAGTACTCCTTTCAATCTGATCAATCTGATGCGTCACCTAACCTTGACTCTGAAAAACCGCACGAAACCGTGGGGATCTGTTAAGGTGGGTGTTTGAACTCCGATCTCGCCCTTGTATTTCTTGGCGAAAGACTCCGTCTCCTTTCTCGTGGCACGTTCGGCCAGTGTAAAGGCTGTTCTTAGGTCTGAGGCTCCCCGCTTGATGGCTTCGATGAGGTGGTAACTGAACAGCCCGGCCTTTCTCGCCTGGTCTTCGTAGGACGATTCGTTGTCCAGGCAGGCCGACATTACAGCTTCATTATCGTTGCCGTAATTCGTGGGAACCGCTTTCGCTTTGAGCATCCACATACGCTCGCCGGTGCTGGGGTCCTTCAAGGGGTAGTACTTCGAGACGAGGTGTCCGGCGCCAGGGTTCAGACGCTTGGCGATTGTTCCACTATGACACGCGTCGGCTATCACAAGCTTTTTCCTGGCAGGTATCCTCTTGAGGAGCGCGTTAAAGTCGTCGTCCTTCATCAGTATTTTCTGACGAAGGGCGGCCTGATAATCACGGATCGTGCCTTTGTGCCACAAGACGAAGCACTCGTCGCGGCCGTCTGGCTCATCAAAGGGTGCTGAATCGGGCATAGAAGTACCGTGACCACTGAAATAGACAATTGCGGCGTCCTCCGGCCGGGTCTTTGCGACCAGCCATTTCATGCCTTTCGCAATGCCGTCATAGGTTGCCTCACGTCCCAGAATCATCTTGACGTTATGTTTCTTCACCCACATCCTGGACAGCATCGTTACTGCGAATCTCTGCGCGTCCCTGTCGGAATACTTGAGATTCTCGGTGGCAACGCCAATGGCTAGTACGTACGTGGCTCCCTTGGGACCAGGTACCACGACCTGAGATTCTCCCGTCTCCGCAGACGCCCTGGCTTTTTCCTGCCGAGCCCGCTCGATTTCGCTATCCTCGGCAGAAGTGTCCTGCGTCCCCGTCCTATCCCGGGAATTCTCAGCTTGTCCCTCCTCGCTTTCGCCCGAGTGTTGGTCACTGGCATCCTCAGCACTGATGCACAAGTTGACCTGAGCGGTTCCCCATGAAAGATCAGGGTCTGAGGAAAACGCATTCTCGCCGAAACTGGAAGCCAGATCTTTGGGCGCGCCCTTGAACTCCTTGAATCCGGTACTTCGCAGCGATTGAAACTCCTCCTCACTCAAAATCTTGCCGCTTTCGGAGGTGGCATAGGCCACGATCCTTTCCACGCCTGCTGGACCGGCTATTTCGTATTCGAAGCCGTCTCCAACTGCTGGAAATCGCTTCTCCGTGTTTGCCCTTACAAAGTTGTTGCTGTCGGAGTAGTCGTTTGGCCACAGACGAATGACACGGCTCTTGGAAGAACCCACGTCGATCAGAGTCAGGTAGCAGTCCTTGTCGGCCTTGAAGCTTATGGTGACCGTGTCTCCTGGCCTCACGCGCGTGTTATCGACAGATAGGGTGATCTTAATATTCCTTTCCGGATTCGGATTCGTGGGAATCAGGTAGATGTCCTCCCATTCCCCCGTTTTTGCGCACTCCCCGCCAAGAGCTAATCCTGGAAGGATGCACAGTCCAACAAACAGAATGCCCACCGCCGAAGAGAGCCTCCCTCTGAAGTTGGACAAATCAATCCACCTCCTTTCACCGGGTTCCTGCATCGCTAGCCACGGCGGCTCAGAAGCCCGACATAGCACCGAACCCCGCTGCGAAACGCCGACTTCATGCCTCCTCGCTGACGAAGGTCCTCGCTGACGCCTCGTTTGTCGGAGACCCGCCAGGGGGGTCAGAGCTGTTGCGACCTGGGGCCCACGTATGCGCTTCATCGGCTGCACAGGTGTCGGGGAACCACCGCGCCGCCCAAGTTCAATGACTGCAACAGTCTCGGCAATGGGTTCGGTCACTGGAATGGTTGCTCCTCCGTGCCCAACGCCAAAGGGTACGGGAGAGAGTGGGCCCCCCTGCTCTGGAACCTAGGGTTTGATGCCCATAGGCGGTCGCTCCATGGACGGGGTAATCCCCTGGTCGTTGTCTATCCACTCGCCAGTTCTTTCCCAGTCTCGGTCATCTTTTCGAAACTCTTTTGTCTGGTCCTTGGCCCAATCACCATCGGGAATATCGGCGCTCCCGGCGCGAGGCACGTTTTCCCGGGGTCTTGAGACTCTCTCCTTGGGTTTCTTGCCGCCCTTGCCAGGTTCCTTTGACGCGGGAGTCGCATCAGGGCGTTCCTTGGCATTCGAGTATCGGTTCTCAAGAGCGGCGCGGAACCACTTCGCGGCCTGGTTGTGATCTCTGGGAACTCCCTCGCCCCTGAGAAACCGCAGCCCGAGTTTGAATTGGGCTTCGGGATCGCCGCGTTCGGCGCGATCAATCAGATTCCTCACGTCCGGAGCATAGGTCCTGACACGGTCTTTTTTCTCCGGGCGCCCAGCCCCTTGCGCAGGCGCGGATATGGCACGAGAGTCGGGCCTTTTCTTACGGCGTGCAGGTCTTTGTTCCGGCCTTGCCGCGGCTTTTCCGAGCTTGTTCATGTCGATCGGAGAACTCATGTAAACCTTTCCCTCATGAGAGAGAGGAATCGTGAGATTGACCGTCGTTTCCCGGTATCCCTCTTTATTGAGGCTGACCTCAAGAGGCACACCAACCTGGACGTTGTCAACAATGAGCATACCGTCCGAGGTGGTGACACCGGCCTCACGAGAGCCGATTCGAATCCTTGCTCCGGGTGCAGATGTTTTCAGCGCCAGGAATCCTGTCCGGGGCTTGAGTTCAACCGGCGGCAGTGTCTTGTGAAGCTCCTCTTGGGAGAGAACGTACGGTCCGAGTATCAGGTCGCGCCACCCCCGCCTTTTCAGTCGAACAAAGAGAGGTCGGCCCAAACGGACATCTCTCAGCACGAGTCGTCCGTCCTCGCCTGTCCGTCCAACGCTTCTGAAACCTCCTTCCTGTTTGACCGAGACGTCCACCAAGGCCGGCCGCGTTACAAGCGTGAGACTCGGAATACCAGAATTAAGGAACGACAGGGCCAAAGCTCCCTCCACTCGACCCTCCCACTGCGGATGTTGACCTCCCTTGGTTTCAGCTTTGGTACTCGCGTAAGTAAAATCGTAGGCTTCCTTCAGAGTGACGACTCCGTCACGATCGGCGTCTGCGGCTCCTTTTAGAGCCTTGATCAGATAATGGGTGAAGATGCTGTTTCCCGCTTGGGGATTGTCCAGAGAGATCTCGTCGGGGCGGCACGACGTGATTACGACCCTGCCCTCGGATTCCCTGAAGTCACGGAGCAGGTTCTTCAACGCGGGTTGCACGCTCTTCGAGCCGGTTATGTTGAACCCGCCCGCATGGCGTGTGTCGGCAATGACCACGACTCGCTTCGACTTGAGCCTCTGGAGGAATCTCATGCGGCTCATGTTCACGGCCGTGGCCTCCGGAAAATGCGGATCCGAATCGTACGTAAGCAAGAAGTATTCTCCAGGAATATCAGGAGCGATTGAGCCGTGACCGCTAAAAAAGAGAACCACGGTGTCATTCTTCTCAGCCTTCCGGAGGCTGTGAAAAAGCTGTTTCTTTATCTCGACCATGGTCGCCTTTTCGTTAAGGAGCACCCTGAGACGAATCCTGGAAAAGAGCTTGTCCTGGGTTCGCAGGAAGTCGGAAAATGCACGAGCATCCTTAACCGACATTTCCAACGAGGGAATCTTGGCGTTGCGATAGTTTGAGATTCCAACGACCAGGGCATGCAACTCCCCGACCCTCGGCTCCCGTGTGGCCGCCGACATGTTCTCCGAGACATCTTGTGCCACGGGTTCGCTGCCCGCCGCGATCGCAAGAACTGAGATCAGGAGCATCACCGCCATTGGAAACAGGATGGTAGTGGCAGCGTGGAGCTGAGCGTAGCCCGCACTTTTCCGTTGATCCAAGGATGTGATCGACTTCATCGGGACCTCACTCGCTTGCCCGTTCTTCATAGATAATGACAGGCGGCCATGGACTGCCGCATACCGTAACCTCCCTCCCAAGCAAAAAGCACGCCTGACCCGAGTTCTTTTCTCAGGGGGCGGAATTCACCAAGCTGTTATGTCGGCTCCTTGGCAAGATTTTCCGACGAGCAGGAACGATCCTGCTGTGGCATGAGGGGCACAAAATCCAGCCAAAAGAGACTTCCGAGTCTCTCTTAGACTCGCGCGCACGGTTCAGTACTGAGGTAGGCTCGTAGTCGCGTACGAGAGCATCTCTCGATTGCCATGATTACTGTGCCCCCAATACCCCCAGGCTTTTGTCTCACCTTCTCGCGCGGTCGTTGATCTTTCGAGATCCTCGCAGAATCGTCTCGGGACGAGCCCCTCTACGACCTGCACCGTTCGTGGATATCTCGGAAGCGGAGATCCTGCGATGGGTAAACCCGCTGCCTCGGGCTCACCCTGGTCCTCGCGGAGTTCATCTCCAATTATTCAGGATACTGAGCTGCACAGTCCCTCAAACAGCGGCCGTAGAATCTGTCCTTATCTATCTCACATTCCTCGAGACAGCGCTCACGGGCGAAGGCATCACGAGGCACGATCGGTCCCTGGAATTCTACATCGCCAGAGCGAGTCGCTTCCTTACGTGTGGCCGCTTCACGAGGTTTGGATTTCTCGGCTTCGGCTGCGTTCGGCTCAGAAACCGCCTCTGCCTTTCCTGGTTTGCCGGGCTTTTCTTGGGCCACCTTCCCGCCAGCCTGGACAGCCAATTTAAACCATTTTGCTGCTTCTTCGTGGTTTCTGGGCACTCCCTCTCCTCTGAGAAATCGAAGTCCCAGTTTGAATTGGGCCTCGGCGTCGCCCTCTTTCGCACGCTGGATAAGATTCCTCACTACTCGAGAGTAGTTCATCATAGGTTTTGCGTCTTGCTTACGTCCAGCCGTAGCACGCGACACGGGCTTCTGTTCGCGGCTTGCTGGACCGACCTCGGACCTTGCTGGCATCCGTCCAGCTTTGTCGAGATTGATGAGCGAACTCATGTATACCTTGTTTTCATGGGAAACGGGAATGACGAGATCGATCGTCTTCTCCTCGAATCCATCCTTTCTGAGATTGACCTTGAGAGTAACGCCAACTTGGGCTTTTTCTATCATGAGTAGGCCATCTTCACTTGTTACACCGGCCTCACGTTCGCCGATTCTTACGTTGACGCCGGGAAGGGACGCCCTCAGCGCAAGGAACGCGACCCGAGGCTTCAATTCCACCGGAGGCAGTCTCTTGTGCAATTCATCTTTCGAGAGGGTATGAGGACCGAGAATCAGGTCTTGCCATCCCACCTTCTTGAGCTGGACGAACAACGGCTTGTCCAGGGGAAGATCTCGCAGTACCAACCGACCATATTCATTCGTTTTTCCCACATGGCGCGATCCCGTCTGGTCCCTTAGATAGACATCCACGGACACCGGTCTGATCACAAGGGACAGGCTTGGCTTTCCAGGATGTAAGAATGAGAGCGGCATGGCCCCCTCAACGCGTCCCTCCCATTGTGGATGCTGAACGCCGTTTGTCTCATCCTTCGTTCTCGCGTAGGCAAAATCATAAGCCTCCTCGAGAGTTACAATACCGTCACGATTGAAATCCGCTTCATTCTTGAGCCCCCTTATAAGGTAATGCGTGAAAATGCTATTCCCCAACGCAGGCTTTTCCAGAGAGATTTCGTCGGGTCGGCAAGATGTAATGACCACACGTCCCGCGGACTCTTTGAACTGCTGCAGGAACTTGCTCAGGGCAGGTTGCACGCTCTTCGATCCGGCGACCTTGAACCCCCCGGCATGGCAGGTGTCGGCAATTACTACCACTCTCTTTGAGTCGAGTCTTTCGAGGAACCTCATGCGGGTCATGTTGACTGCTGTCGCTTCCAGAAACTGAGGATCTGCATCGTGCGTGAGAAGAAAGTATTCTCCAGGAATATCAGGGGGGGTTGATCCATGACCGCTGAAGAAGAGAACCACCGTGTCATTTTTCCCCGCGCGGCGGAGCTTGTGAAAGAGGTGCTTCTTAACCTCCACTGCTGTGGCACCCTCGTTCAACAGGAGCGTAAGATGGACTTTGGAAAAAAGCTTGTCTTGGGTATTCAGGAAGTCGGCGAATGCCTTGGCGTCCCTGTCTGAGACTTCTAGCCGCGGCACCTTGGGATTCTTGTACTTGGATACTCCGACAACCAAGGCGTACAAGTCTCCGACGGTCGGTTCCGCCGGGACTGCGGAGTCCGTTTCAGGGCTCTTCCTTGGAGACTCAGCTAGACTGGAGCCGACGGATAGAGAGGTTACCGCAGCCACTAATGAGGCGGCTACCAGAAGAAGCTTCGCTGCGTTGCGCAGACCTGTTACCCTGTTCTCAAACCCTGCGTGCCAAATGACTCGGGTCATCAGAACCTCCCCCGAAAGGCTGTTCGGTCCAGCGTATGGAGCTTCTAATTTAGTATCCCACACCCCAACCAATCTTTCAAGCCAAAAAAAGAGAAAGCCGCTTGCCCCAGGAGACCGGGAAGGCGACAAGGAAACCGTTTCGAACCATGATGTCCAGAAGTCACGCTGCCATATCCACACAGTCACTCGCCGCCCGTTACGTCCTCGTCTGTCCATGCAAGGGCCACTGAGAATAAGGGCGCATCTACTGCCTTACCCGGCAATGCTATCCGAAGCCACGGGGAAAGGCAGGAAGAACATGTCTGAATTGATCTGCCAGTTTCATGGCGGCGTGGTTCGGTCTTACGAACTCTAATTCAGTGCTGGGGATACCTCAACAGGATTCTGGCTTCCAAGGACCTATTCGAAGACATCTTTGTCGACATAGATTGACGCAGGACGGTCGTCCACAGAAAGTGCGTCGATAAAAGGTTCGTAGCGAATCGGTTTCCCTAGGCCTTCGACAGCGACGGGATCTCCAGCCTTTCTTGGTTGGGTCGTCACAGCGGATCTTCGAGCCGCCGAGGGTTTTGGTGACAATCCAAGGAGCCTGAGTACTCCCTTGTGTTTTCCGATGGAGGCCTTCATTGCTGCCGTCTCACCGTAGATATTGCGGGCTTCCTTGTCGGCCCCCCTGTCAAGCAGAAGGTTCACCGCCTCCTCGTGACCGTTGCCCGCTGCGATCATGAGCGGACTCCAGCCGAGCTTGTTCGTCCCGTTTACGTCAGCCCCCATCTCAAGAAGCACCAGTGCGACGGTCAGGTGATTGTACGCGCAGGCGTACATCAATGCGGTCCATCCCAGCTGATCCCGAACATCAACTTCCACTCCTTCGCGGAGTATTTTCCTGACCTTGCCTACATCGCCGTTTCTTGAAGCTTCAATGAACTCTCTCGCTTGTTTGGCGCTCTGTGAAGCCACGGCAGTGGTTTCCACCCGCGACCCGGCCCTGGAGACAGGGGCTCGGGAACCTTTTCCCAAGAGTTTCAGGATCTTTTCGTGACCGGCTGTAGCAGGCTTCATCAACGCGGTCTGCCCGTATACGTCCTTGGCCTTTGCATCGGCTCCCTTGGCCAGGAGCAGTTTCACCATCTCGGTGTTGCCCTTGCCCGTAGCGAGCATGAGAGCCGTCCATCCGAAATCGCCTCGAGCATTTACGTCAGCCCCCGCGGCCAACAGAGCAGAGGCCGCTTTGGCGTGGTTTCCAGATGCTGCGTGCATCAGAGGAGTCCAGCCCCGCCGGTCGCGGACGTCTAAATGAACCTTTCGTTTGAGAAGCTCGGTAAGGGTCTTTATGTCTCCCTCACGGGAAGCATCAAACAGCTTCGCCAAAAGCTCTTCCCGCGCGAGCGCCGCTGGGGCTTTCTGCTTGCCGGCGTTCCCGACAAGGCCTTCTTTCGATCGCTTGCTGGGCATTTTCATGGCCACGTCAGCTGCCTTCTCTCGGAGTGCGACAGAAGCCGCCTTGTACACCTTTCCTTCATATCGCACCGGGACAGTTATCGTCACCTTCCTCTCACGAAAGCCCTTCTTGCCGAACGTGATCTCATGCGGCACCCCGACTTGCACCCCATTGAGAATCAGTAAATTGTCATCGTCTGTCACTCCTACGGGCTCGCCATCCAGACTTACAGCCACGGTCGAGGGATCGGACTGGAGCACCAAGAATGAGAGTGCAGGAGACAGCTTCACAAGGGGATGTTCCACCTCCCTTCCGTTCTCCGAGAAGGAGATGGGGTCAAGAATCACGGTTTTCCAGCCCGCCTTGCTCAACCTCACTGTGACCGGCATGTTGAGCGGTATGTCTTTGAGGACGAGCCGACCCTGTTCGTTGCTCTTGTCGGCAAATTCAAATCCTGACTTCGTCTTGACGTATGCATTCACCCCAGGGGGGTCGGTAACCAACTTGAGCCTCGTTCCGGTAGGGCCGACATACGAGACCGGAAAGGCACCCTCAACTCCTCCTTCAAATTGGGGATGCTGCCTGCCCCGGGTCCGATTCTTGGTCTGCTGGTAAACGTAATCATAGGCTTCCTCGATGGTAACAATACCGTTGCTGTCCTTGTCGGCAGCGCCTTTGAGCGCCTCGAGAAGGTAGTGCGTGAAGATGCTCTTCCCCAGGGCCTCCTCATCCAGAGAGATCTCGTCCGGTCGGCACGAGGAAATGATCGCACGTCCCGCAGACTCTTTGAATTGACGCAGCAAGTTGCTTAGGCCCGGTTGAACGCTCTTGGATTCGGTGACCTTGGCCAGCCCGGCATGGCTAGTGTCGGCAATAACAACCACTCTCTTTGAGTCGAGTCCTCTGAGGAACCTCATACCGGTCATCTTGACGGCAGTCGCTTCCAGAAATTCAGGATCTGCATCGTGCGTCAGAAAGAAGTATTCTCCTGGAATATCGGGGCGGCTTGATCCATGACCGCTGAAGAAGAGAGCTACCGTGTCGTTCTTTCCCGCGCGGCGGATATTATGAAAGAGGTGCTTATGAACCTCCACTGTTGTGGCTTGCTCGTTCAAAAGAAGCGTGAGATGAACTTTAGAAAAAAGCTTTTCTTGTGTAGTCAGAAAGTCGGCGAATGCTTTCGCGTCCTTGTCCGAGACTTCCAACCCGGGCACGTTGGGATGCTTGTATTTTGATACTCCAACCACCACCGCGTACAAGTCTCCCCGGATCTGTTCCCCCGGGACTGTGGATTCCGTGTCAACGGTACCGTCAGGAGACTCGCCTTGACTGGAGGCGATAGACAGAGAGCATAGAGCGACCAGAAATGATACCGCAACGGGAAGAATCATCGCCGTGAACCCCCGGCCTTTTCCCTTCTTCTTTGACCCCGAAGGCAAAGCGGCGCGGATCATCGGAACCTCCCCCGAGAGGCTTTTCTGTCCTGCAGATGGAGCATCGTTTTAATTATCTCACATGCCAAGCAATCGTTCAAGCGTGAAAGAAGAACTGCCCCTGTCCGGAACGCCCTATGCCATGTCGCCGATGCACCTTGTAGCCTCTTTTATTCGTTTTGTTCTCTGTGAGGCCTACTTCGCCTCAGCCTACCCCCGCCGAATTGCCCGGCCGTGCCTCCCCATTATCCTGTCCCACAAATAGGTTGATTAAGAAGTTTTTGTCTGGGATAGTGCTCTGACCTTACCGTGGAGGCACAATGGGTCATGGCCAGACCGAAGAAACGCGAGATTGTTCTGACGGATTTGGAGCGCAAGACGTTGGTTCAATTGACGAGATCTCGGACAATCCCTCACGGCTTGGTGGTGCGGGCACAGATTGTGCTTCGCTCAGCGAGCGGCGAGACGAACACCTCGATAGCCCGGCGAGTAGCCGTGTCCATGCTCACCATTAACAAGTGGCGGACTCGCTTTTTGGACAGTGGACTGCATGGGCTATGCGATGAGCAGCGACCCGGACGACCGAGAAGCCACGATGACGAGAAGGTGGTTGGTTTGCTCCGGACGGTTCTGGAGAGTGCGCCGACGCACGGGACTCACTGGTCGGTGCGAACAGCGGCACACGCAACGGGGATTTCCAAGAGTTCAGTGCAGCGATATTTTCGGCTCTTCGGTATTCAACCCCATCGCACCAAATCATTCAAACTCTCCACTGATCCCTATTTTGTTGAGCAGGTTCGGGACATCGTGGGTTTGTATTTGAATCCGCCGGAGCATGCGGTAGTGTTGTGTGTGGATGAGAAGTCTCAGATTCAGGCACTTGACCGAAGTCAACCGATTTTGCCCATGGGGCTCGGGTACGTGGAGGGGATCACCCACGACTACTTCCGTCACGCCACGACCACCTTGTTTGCCGCGTTGGATGTGGGAAGTGCAACGGTGTTGACCGACTGCAAGCCGCGGCATCGCCTTCAGGAATTCCTCTCCTTTCTCAACAAGATCGGCAAGAACGTTCCCGCACAGTTGGATGTTCATGTTATTGCGGACAACTACGGACCTCACAAGCATCCGAAGGTGGGGAAATGGCTCGCCGCACATCCCCGCTTCACAATGCATTTCACCCCCACCTATTCCTCATGGCTCAACCAGGTGCAACGGTGGTTTGCACATATCTCCGAGAAAGCGATCCGACGAGGATCCTTCCAAAGCACGAAAGAACTCATCGCGAAAATAGAGGACTTCGCTGAACATTACAATAAACATGCTCGACCCTTCGTTTGGACAGCAACAGCTGATTCCATCCTAAAGAAGGTCGAGAAGATATGCAAACTTATTAACGGGACATGACACTAGATTGAAGGCGTGACGTCTCGCATGCCATAACTGTCAGCACCGCTCCCGGTCTTACTAACGCCAGAACTATTGCCGGTATCCAGCGCCACCTCCCATACGGTCAGGCGCGGTGGTTGCCATTCCTTCTCCTGTTCAGGAGATCCTCCCGCTCGGCCTACATTCCGCTCTTTGACTTTGTCATCAGACTTGTTCATGGCACTCCTCCCTCTCCCTCTCATTATTGCATCGAATCCTGCTGTAACAGGAATTATTCCGCGATCTGCTCAATGCGGGTTGCCTTGGGCCAGCAACCATCTGTCCGGCAGATTTCCACCCCCGAATCGACGTCGCCGCGCTTGTGAAAATGGTCGGAAAACTCCGATTCCAACTTTACTGCCCTTTTGTAGCACCTCTACTGTTTCTCAAGGATACACCTTCCTCGGTCCCATAGTCAACGTCAATGGTATGGGGGACTAATCAACCATCGGAGGGGTTTTCTCCCACCTGAAAAGACGGCGCCTCTTTTTCGCCCATGACTCGAGCTTCGCCGAAAACGGCCCGGAAATGCCCGTGGCCGTCCAGTCGCATACGCCGTGGTAAGGTGTGGGGTGGCTATACGCGCGCGGCCGGTCAAAGGACTGTCTCGCCCAAGAGAATCGGAGACAACCACCGGAGTCAGGGAATCTTTTAAGACGGATACTGTCGCGAACCCCGGCCGGGTCTCGGCACGGACGTTCTCTCGGGGGCCCCACTGTATCAGCCCGAGGCGCCCAGATTTCAACGTTCGGGTTTCAGGAGAGGTACACTACCCCCACCACCTGTAGAGTCGACGAGAGCGGCGACAAGTGTCCACCTCCACGCGCGGCCGCTGCGTCGTTTGCTCCCCGCCTTGATGTGGGGACGAAAGGCTTGGTCGCAGCGCCGCTTGATCTGCCCCCATGATCTGAGCCACCTTTTGGGGGGCAGGTCAATGGGACGAACAGAAATTGCCGCTTTAGTCGTCAACTGCGTGAACGGCTCGCCTGCAACGGTGTCAATAGCCATATCAATGTCCCCGCCAATGACTGCGTCACTTGTGGTTATACTGGCTATCCTGTTCAGTCCGCTGGTTGGATTCGCAGTCTCATCCGTCTATACGTTGATCGAGGTCACCGTTGGGAATCGGTTCGGCAGCAAGGGCTCCTTTAACGATCTCTATCGATTGTTCTCATGGTCGTTTCTTTCCTTGGGATTGGCGGCCCTCGTCTCCCGCTTCATCTTGGGGCAATGTAATCGGCTTGGATCCTTTGCCACTCCCCTCGCCACCTTAATAATAGACTACGTAAATGGCGGGAAGCTTATGCATTGCTGCTTTAGCACTCCAGCAACTCGCTCTATTTCAGAGCTCCAAGGAACACAGTCGGCAACCCCGCCTTTCGTCGGAATTACGGGACATGTGGCCGCTTCTGACCTTCTCTGCCGGCGCACATGAGTAGTCGTCCTTGCTGTGTTGATCCAGACTTAAATGGAAATCAGTCAGCCTTCATGCCCTTGGCGATGCGGTCGCCGATCTCCTCGTCGATGTTGCGCCAGTATTCGAACACACGTTTCAGCACGGGTTCGGACACGCCTCTTTTGAGGTGTCCGACGACGTTTGATACCAGTCGGTCGCGCTGACCATCGTCCATCACTTTGCGCACCAGGGTACTCGCTTGGCCCCAGTCGTCATCCTCCTTCCGCAAGGTGTAGGCGGCACGGATAAACTCACCGCTTGCTTTCCAGACCTCCACCTGGGGATACCGCTCACCGTTAGCCTGCGGACCGCCTTTGGAGTTCGGCGCGTATACCGGGTCGGATACGTTTTCGACCCGCATTGCCCCGTCCTTGCTGTAGCTGTGCACCGGTGACTTTGGGCGGTTCACCGGAATCTGCTTGTAGTTGACCCCCAGGCGTGCGCGATGGGCGTCGGCGTAGGAGAAGAGGCGGGCAAGCAACATCTTGTCCGGGCTAGGACCGATCCCTGGCACGAGGTTGTTAGGTTCGAACGCCGCCTGCTCGATCTCGGTGTGAAAATCAGTCGGGTTGCGGTTGAGTGTCAGCCGACCGACCTCATGCAGAGGATAGTCGCCGTGCGGCCACACTTTCGTAAGGTCAAACGGGTTGAACCGATAGGTCTCGGCCTCCTCGAAGGGCATGATTTGCACCTTCAGCGTCCAGCTGGGATAGTCACCTCGCTTGATCGCCTCGAACAGGTCGCGCCGGTGATAGTCTGCGTCAACGCCGGCGATCCGGTCGGCTTCCTCTTGCGTGAGGAAGTCGATGCCCTGGTCGGTCTTGAAGTGGTACTTAACCCAGAAGCGCCCGCCCATTACGTTGACCCACATGTAGGTGTGGCTTGAGTAGCCGTTCATATGCCGCCAGGTCTTTGGAATCCCCCGGTCACCCATCAGCCATGTGACCTGGTGCGCCGACTCGGGCGATAAGGTCCAAAAGTCCCACTGCATGTCGTGGTCGCGCAGGCCGTTGTCAGCACGGCGCTTCTGCGAACGAATAAAGTGCTGGAATTTCATTGGATCTCTAACAAAGAATACTGGTGTATTATTTCCCACCATGTCATAGTTGCCCTCAACGGTGTAAAATTTCAATGCAAAGCCACGTGGATCACGCCAGGTGTCAGGGCTACCACGCTCCCCGGCCACTGTCGAGAACCGGATCAATGTGTCCGTTTTGGTGTTCGGTTGAAACACAGCCGCCTTGGTGTACGCACTGACATCCTTGGTCACCTCAAAGTGACCGAATGCCCCGGAGCCCTTTGCGTGAGGCTGGCGCTCCGGAATACGTTCCCGGTTGAAGTTGGCCATCTGCTCAATGAGATAGTGGTCCTGCAGCAGAATGGGTCCATCGGGCCCCACGGTGAGCGAGTACTCGTCGCTGGATACGGGGATCCCGGCATCGGTAGTTGTGGGTTTGCGTCCCTCGTTTGTCATGGTAATACCTCCTGTGGCTCTTTTTTGTCCTGCTTGATGCCCGCGAGGCTCCGCTGCAGCGGCGACGTGTTAACTGGAATTATGCGGGGGGGGTTGCCATTTTGACCTTCTTTGCTGGCTGAGGGACAGAAGGGTCGCCCCGATGCCCTCAGGAAGGTCTCCATGGGGTGACGCACTCGACCGGACGCAGGCAAATGCGTCGTCACTTTGATGATAAGGCTGCTTTTCTTATCTTTCTGAGCGTAATTCACCCTCAGCCTGTCTGTCAATGATTTTTCGCCGCCGTGCTTGTCACCCGAGCACAGCGCACTAGGAGCAAGCTAAGGGAAACTCCAAGCCATATGTACTTGTCACTTACGCCCGTAATACGCTGGACGTTCGATGCCGAGCGGTAACCAGCGGCCCTTTTATGAATCCTCTTATAGAGTCCAGGAGCCCGCCAAACGGCGGATCGACTGTATGGCATGGGAAGTTGCCTTCAAATTTCGTCCGAGGAAATCCGACCCCGCCGGGTCGTTCAAACGATACCGCCTCCTAGCTCGTCTCGGTAGCTTTTCCAAGTGGCCTACTAACACGGTGGACGCGCTGCATGTTGAGCCAGTCGAGGAAGCTAAATATCGTTAATGAATTCCCGTCGAGGAAGCGAAGAATTTAGAGGCATTAACGGGGTCGGTTTTTCGCCGGTTTTCATAGCGTGCGTCCACCAAGACGCATCCGCTATCTCGTGGCGGTCCCGGCCCCTTTCCAACGCCGCAATGTTGCGGTATTCGTCCTGAGTGCAACCGACGGGAAGCATGCGTGATAAACTCTGAATGCGTGTACAGACTTCGTTCGCGGCACGCGTCTAGGTGGTTACTCGAAATCGACTTCCAACGGGAGGTCCAGCTCCCCTGCCTCGGCCATGGCGGTCCGCATGAGCCCTCGCACTCGGCCCGCTTCCGCTTCAGGGGCCTCGCCCCGCAGCGAGTCGTGGCCCATCATGACTATTCGAGCCTGCATCCCCTCGGTTTGAAATATCCGATTAAGCCGCAACATTACGGTCTTGATCAAGTCGGCTTCGATCTGCTGGGGCCAGGTGACCCGGAACTGCCTTTCCATCTTGGCTGTGGGGCGTCTGGGGAGCCGGCGTTCCCTCGCTATGAGACTTCGGACAACTCTCTCCTCTGCCGGGAGCTTCTTGATTTTCTCCCATCCTCGGTCAAAGAACCCCTGCACATTGGGAAACCGCTGATATGATCCGTCGATGTAGAACAGAGCTGTCTGCTCGTCAATGAAGTCTGTATCGCGTTGTGCCTCTCTCCGCTCGTTGATCTTTCTGGATAGGGCTGCGGGCCCCATCCCAAAGCGGATTGCAAAATTGATCTCCTTCGCTACGTTCCGGTCATTCGGGCCCAGCCATTCGGGAGTCTCTGTATGCACGTCTCCGTCTGGGTCGTAGAAGATTCTTATCAGCTCAGGATCTTGGGACAGATGCGCCAAAATCCTCATCTGGGCCTGGGAATAGTCGGTCCTGACCAGCACGTGGTGGGGTGCGGCGACAAGGAGATGCCTCAACCGTCGGCTTACGCTCTGTACGGCTGGATACCGAGCGTACACACGAGAGGTAGCAGAGCGTGTTTGACCCCACACAGGATGGATACGTTTATGCCCGGCCCATTTGCGCGGCAATCCCAGCTCAAGTCCCAGGCTCCACCAAGCGAGTATCTTTCGCGCCAACGGGTAGGCGTGGGCGACATGCTTAAAGGTCTGTTTGAGGTCTCCACGCTTCAATTGGGCAGGTGGCACCTGGAGGGCGATACCTTGATCGATGAGGAACCGATGGACTTCCTCGTGGGAAGCAAGATCTACGGAGGCTCCGCCGCTGATTTCACGGACAAGAACAGCCATGGACCTTTCCATCTCCTTCACCAGTTCGGCGCACGTGGCCCCCTTGAACCCGATGCCAACTCGGCTCATATCGTCCAACACGAGCATCAAAGGCACCTCCAAGTGACGACAGAGCTTGCCCAGGTCAGAGGACATGAGAGAGTGCACCATACCGGCAAGTTCAAGGATCAGACCGGGGTCATGGGCAAGCAATTCCGCCGCCAGGTTCCAAGAGACTCTATCGCAAAGATCTGTAATTCTGAGTGGATAGTCACGGCCCAGGCACCGATGAGACAGGTCTGCGATGGTCAATTCTTCCTGTACTCGGTAATCTTCGTACGTCACTTCGACAGAAGAATCAGGTCGAGCAGGAACGCCATCAAGCGGGTGTCTTCTATCTTATTGATAGCTACCTGCTTATATGTATCACTCCCCGTCCCCAAACCCCGATCATCAAGCTCCTGCCAGATCCGCTTGAGCCCGTGGTACACACGAAGCGTGGGGACCCGGAGAGACAGAAGGAAACCAAGCCTTTGAATTCATGTGGAGATATGTCCAAGCAGTGGGATTGTTCCGGACCCAGAGCCAAGCCGATCAGTACTCTCGCACTCATAGTTAGTGTATTTTCGTGGTCTTACGAGCATTTCCAGACATTAACGCCAGCCGTCCTTTGTTACTCGGCGCACGTCCGAACACAGAAATGGACGAGAAGACTCCTGAGGTGGAAACAGACCCAATTTCCGCACGAGGGGCAGGTAGAATAATTGCATCTCAGGGGCTTGGTCAGGCTGATTTCGTTGTACCCAAATTGGACCTTTCGGTTGCACGAAGTGCTGATCTGTTTTGAAGGGTGGCAAAGGGTATCAGATGGTAAGTGGTCGGCGTCACAGGTGTTTAGCCACCATTGGGGCGACTGTTAACCACTAGGTTGCAGGTTCGAGTGCTACCCGGGGAGCCAAACAAGAGCAACCCACCCGCACGGTTAGACACAAGCCGGAGTGGGATTTTCTTTCTCAGCAAAACCGTTGTGGGCATTTTGTGTCCCCCGACTGGACACACCCAGTTCGCCGCCTCGATCAGATTCTCCAGTTCCGGTCGAGAATAGTCGGTTGTAATGCGGCCAAACTTGTGACCAAGAAGGTCCTGCCTGTCGTCAAAAGAGACTCCCGCAGCCCGGCGACGTCGACCGAAGGTGTGCAGTAGATAGTGAATCCTCACGTGAGGAAGCCCAACCTTTCCGCGCGTCACTTTGCACGCAGTGTTGTCCATTGAGCGCACAGGCTTTCCGTTGAAGATGAACACATACTGGGGATGTTTTCCGCGTTGCTGATCGATCGCAGCTTCTGCTATCCGGTTCAGAACAACAAGCCGGTCCTCTCGGGTCTTGATTCGTTCCTCTGGGATAAAAAAAGACGCTGGTCTCAATCTGGGGAAGAGGGATGTCCCAATCCCATCGCAAACCGCAGAGCTCCCCATCCCTCAAACGGGTGTTTACTGCGAAGAGACACATTATTCTCAGGTGCTCGGGGAACGCATAAAATTGCGTCTCCTGTTCCGACCAGCTAAAGGGCTGAGGCTCCCTGGCATCGGTTCGGGGGACGCAACATGATCTCCTGGGGCCGATCCAAGCCAAGGATGCCCGGAGGGCTCACAATGACACGTTTTCCCGACCATTCTCCACAAGCGTTCGGTGCAGATCTTGAAATCCCTCATGGGGAAGAGTATGGTGAAAAGCCGAAGATCTATCGTCTTGACATGGTAATGATGGATTTTTTGTTGCACATCCTTGCACCTTCACTTGACTGGATTCAGGTTGAAGTGACCTCCCATTGCAACGCATCTTGCGTTTACTGCCCCAACACGATCTACCGGGACTTCTGGAATAGCCGACACATGGGCATGGGGACTTTCGAACGACTTATTCCCTATCTTCGTGGTTCCGGCTTGGTTTTCCTCCAGGGCTGGGGAGAGCCGCTTCTCCATCCTCATTTCTTCAAAATGGTGCGCATGGCCAAACAGAGAGGATGCTGTATCGGCACCACCACCAACGGAATACTTCTGAAGGACGAAACTGCCGAACGCATGGTCCATGAGGGCATAGATATCGTCGGAGTGTCTCTGGCCGGAACCACTGAGGACCAGGATGCAATTCGTCGAGGGACCAGCCTCAAAGAAGTCCTCTGCGCTATCGAATCCCTGAATAGAATGAAACAGCTTCGCAGGTCGTCTTTGCCCACCGTTCACATGGCATACACGGTGTTGCGCAGTCAACTGGAAGACGTGATGAATCTGCCGGCCCTGCTGGAAGGCCTCGGTGTGGGCCAGGTCGTCCTTAATACGTTGGATTTCGTTCCTTCTCCTGACTTGCAGAAGGAAGTCCTTGTGCCGCAAGATGAGTCAGAGGAGAAGCACATCTATGAACTCTTCTCCAGTGTAGCGAAGGCGTCGGCAAAGGTCGGTGCCAATGTCCATTTTAGGGTACCGTCTCTGCGAACCACGCACGGAACCTGCACGGAGAAGGTCCTGAAGTCACTCTTCATTGCTGCCGACGGTCGAGTTTCGCCCTGTGTATTCACAAACCTTCCGGTCTCTTTGCCAGAGAGCACCCTCGATGACCTGGCTGGGCGTTATCACGGCTTGAGCTTCGGCAACATCAACGAGCGGCCTCTTTGGCGCATCTGGCGAGACAGATCCTATAAAGGGTTTCGCCTTTCCCACAAGAAGGGAACGCCCTCTGCCCTGTGCTCGAATTGTGCCAAGCTGCACCTGTCGGAGCCCGAAACCACGACCCGGCACAAAATCAGTGATGATTGGTTGCAGGCACTGAAATGAACCCACGCAGCGCGTATGAGGAATAAGATCGCTGGATGCTCCGTAGCGTAGGTCCAGTGCCGCATTGCCCGAGCAGCCTACGTACTTGGCTTGCACAAATGAGGTTCTTATTTTCTGGAGGCAGGAAGACTCCACCGGGCAAGCCAGCAGTGCCACCCTGGTATAATCCTCATTTGAAAAGGGGGCACGAATATGTGACCGTATCTGGGAAACGGCGTACTAAGAATGAATGGACTACCAGGGGCTCAACGCCACAGGGAGCGGGAGGAGTTACGTGAGCCGGAACAACTGGAATTTCCGGGGCCTTGTATCGTTGATGGCCGCCGTAGGGTTTTTGATCATCACTGTCACCGGCCTGGTGGTCTACATCATGCCGCATGGCCGCATCGCCTACCGGACCGATTGGCGGTTCCTGGGCCTGAGCAAGACAACCTGCGGTGATATGCATATTCTCGGCGGGCTGCTTCTCCTGGTAGCCATTGGTTTTCACATCTATTTTAACTGGAAATCTCTGATGAGCTACCTTGTAACCAGGACCACACGGAGCCTGAATCTGAAGAAGGAAATTGCCGTTTCGCTCATTGTGGGTTCCTGGGTTGTGATGAACGCAATGTTTCACATCCCACCTCTGAGCTACATCCTGGACCTGAACGAATACGTCAAGTCATCCTGGATTGTCAGCAACAAATATGAACCGCCCTTTGGCCATGCCGAGCGGTTGAGTTTCAATACGTTCTGCAGTAAGCGCAACATGCCATTGGAGAAAGCCAGGTCTAAGCTGAAAGACAAGGGGATAACAGTCACTGACACGAATGACAACGTGGCCGAGATCGCCAAGCGCAATGGTATCTCGCCCATGGAGCTCTATTCGTTTATCGAGCATTTGGAACCGACGATCTCGGCTCCTTCTGCCGGTGCTGCAGTGACCCCCGAGGCTATCCATGAACAGTCAGCTGGAAGCGGCATCGGTCGTAAAACCCTCTCAGAAGTGGCCCGGTTGACCAAAATGGATCCCGCAGCTATCCAAGCCCGCCTGGCCGGAGCCAAGATTGAGCTGAAGGAGAACGAAGCGCTCAGAAGTGCGGCACAGCGTAACAAGTTGTCCGTTCCGGAACTGCTGAAAGTTATTCTGATTGAGGACTACAGGCCCGGAAGGTAGACGAAGAGGCACCAGGAACGGCAAGTTGTGAGAGACAGTGGGAATGGGATTGCCGGGAAGGTGCCGTGTAGAGCCTAAAGCGGCCGGTATCGAATATGTTTCTGGGACAACGGTCCAGTGAGCCCGGTTCGGCAAGAGACAACAATGGCGAGAGAATCCGATGACCACTAAACAGTCAGATGGGACCTTCAATGCTCCCGGTCCTCCACTGAACATAGCGTACGGACCGGTTCCTTCAAGGCGACTGGGGCGCAGCATGGGGATCAACAATATCCCCCCTAAAGTTTGTAGCTATTCTTGTACCTATTGCCAGGCCGGCGCAACTCTGAAAAAGCAAATCAACCGGCAGGCCTTCTACGATCCTCAGCAGCTCTTCACGAGCGTGGCGGCAAAGGTGGAACGTGTGGTGGAAGCCGGGGAATCGATCGATTATCTTTCGTTTGTTCCCAATGGAGAGCCCACTCTCGATTTCAATTTAGGGCGAGAGATCGATCTGTTACACTCCCTGGGTATCAAAATTGCCCTTATCACCAATGCCTCGCTCCTGTGGCAGGAGGAAACCAGAGAAGACGTGGGAAAAGCTGATTGGGTATCGCTGAAACTGGATTGCGTGTCAGACGCCGCTTGGAGGAGACTGAATCGGCCGCACCCAAAGCTGCAGCTACCCGTACTCCTCCAAGGCATGCTGGAGTTTTGCAAGGATTATCAGGGAGAGTTGGTGGCTGAGACAATGCTGGTTCAAGGCGTCAACGAGGATGAGAGCTCTGCGGTTCAGCTTACGGGGTTTCTCGGTCAGATGCGTCTCTCCAGAGTTTATCTCTCCGTGCCGACAAGGCCGCCGGCAGATCCGCGGGTTCGGATTCCATCTGAGGAGGCCCTCAACCGCACCTACCAGATCCTGAGCAGCACACTGGACCACGTGGAGTTGCTGATCGACTACGAAGGGAATTCCTTCACCCAAACCGGTGACGTACAGACAGATCTTCTGGCCGTTACCGCTGTGCATCCAATGAGGGAAGAAGCGGTCAAGGAGTTCCTGGCAGCATCCCAGACGGATTGGGCCGTTGTTGACCGTCTGGTCCGCGAGGGACTGCTTGTCGAGACAACGTATGGTGGGAGAAGATTCTATGTAAGGAGTCGGAGCAATAGGGATGGCGGGTGAAAAAGGCCACGAAAGCAAATTCGTCTCAATCGATCATTTCATTTGGCAAATACTATACTGTGCCGGACTGACTGGACCGGAGATCACATGGAGGTTAAATGACCCGCGGCAAAGCCGGGGGCTTACCGTTCGATTATTGTTGCGATCTTCGCGCCGAGGTGACCTCCTCATGGGTTAGGTGGGACAAGCTCCTGATAGAGAGGGCACGCCGAGGAAATTTTCCCGGCGATTGGTTTCAGCGTGACCAATTCCAAGCCGCCTGCCGGAAAGATAGTCAAGGAGTACAAGGATCGCGGCGGCCTTGAAAATCGGACCAAGGAGGGGAAGAACACGCTTTGCCTGGACAAGAGCAGTCGCCGCCGGCTTCCCGTTGACCCATCACTGTCGGGCTGCGTTTGCGTGAAGGCAGACGTTCTACAGCGTCGTTGACGGAGGGACCCATGGTGTGGTACGTTGAAATTCTGGGGAAAGAACCTCTCATCCGGCCCAAAGACGGGAAACGGAGTCCTTGGACCATTCCCAGCGGTTCAGCGACTCCAGTTCTGAGCCATAAATACAGGCGACGGCTCGTATCTGGCCTGGAACTGCCGCGATTTCTGTGATCGCGGAATAATTCCGGATTAACACTGTTTCGACAACTGCAGAACAAAGGAGATGAGGAGATGAGGCTGCACAGTATTCTTCTTGCGGTGGTATTCGTTTGCGTAACGTCTTTGACTGTTCCCCTCTCAGGGTGGACGTCGGACGCCAAACCTATTGTCATCGGCGTGCCAAGTTCCCTCAAGACGCTCGAGGCATCCGAAGGATTAAAAGCCATAATTATGGCGGCAGAGGAAATCAACGCCGCTGGCGGGGTCACCATAGGAGGAGCAAAAAGACCGTTCAAGGTCGAATCGATCGACACCCGTGGCGGTGAACCGGGAGTTCCCATTTCCGATGCCCTCATGGCCATTGAGAAGCTCTTCCTGGAAAAGAAACCGGACGCGGTTGTGCTCGGTCCGTTCCGGTCGGAAGTTCTTCTGGCCGCGATGGACCTTTACGCCAAGTATAAGATGGTAAGCATCAATGTGGCTATGACACCCAAGTTCGTCCAGAAGTACAAGAGCGACCCCGCCAAGTACAAATACTGCTTTAGGATGCTCAACGCCAAGTACGTGGTCGGCTATCTGATGAAAACCATGGCCATGCTGAAAAAAGACTACGGTTTCAACAAGGTCGCCATAATCAATCAGGATGTCCTCTGGGCCAACGCGATTGGAAAGGGAATGGCCAAGTGGTTCGAAAAGACGGGCTGGACTGTGGCGGGTCGGGATGCCTATCCTACAGGCGCAAGCGACTTCAGCACATCCCTAATCAAGGCCCGGAAAGCCGGAGTCCAGGTACTCATGCCGATCTTTGATATGGCGTCCAGCGGCACTCTGGCGCTTCAGTGGAAAGACATGCAGGTTCCCGCCTTGCCGGTGGGCTTCATATCTCCCCTTATGGGTTCCAAGGCTGCCGAGACCTTTGGCGACACCGTGGACGGCGTGGTCAATATCGTCTTTCAGGCCGGCAACATCCCCCTCAAAAAATATCCGCCAGCCACAAAATTTTACGACGCGTATAAGAAGCGATGGGGCAAAGCCCTCCAAGCTGGACACATGCCTGCCGCGGCTTATGATTCAGTGTACGTGCTTGCCAAAGCTATCGAACGAGCGAATAGCCTTGAGCCGGATAAATTGATCAAAGCCATTGAAGTGACCGATTATTCCGGCGCGATCGGACGGATACGGTTTAAGGACCATGAGATCGTGTTTGGTGAGAATCCCAAAAAAGCTGCGATCCTGGTTATCTACCAGTGGCAAAATCAAAAGCGCGTTCCCGTCTTTCCGCCTGCAGTGGCCGAAGGTCCAATCAAAAAGCCCAGTTGGATGAAATAGCGGTGGGGGAGCCGAGTTCGGCTCCCTACGTCGCTTCGTATTTTGTTTCCTCGGCTAATTCATCCCTTGCTGGCACGAGGTGGAGTCTATGCTGCTCTATGGATTCATCAACTCCCTGACCCTGGCGTTAATTGCCCTGGGCTTCAGTATCACGTTCGGTATCAGTGGTATGCCCAACTTTGCACACGGCGCCTTCTACGTCCTCGGCGGACTTACCGCGTGGATCCTGCTCGTCAAGGCGGGGCTGCCCTATGCGGTCGCGGCCGTCCTAGCCGTGTTGTTTGTGGGTGCAATCGGCGCCGCCATGTATCGACTTCTTCTGGTCCGATTGCGCGGACTGGAGCTGTCGGAAGTAATATCCACTTTTGCCATTGGGCTCGTGATTCTCGAGCTGATGAGAAGTATGGGGGTCATGGGCTTTCATTACCGGCTTCCTCCGTTCATCCGTGGTTCAACGGAGGTATTCGGCACCTTCGTCGGCTACCAACGGTTGATCATCGTTGGAGCAGGCGTTGTTCTCATGGCTTTGCTCCACTTTTTCGTACACCACTCGAAGCTTGGATTAGCATTTCGAGGCGTTGCACAGGACGACCACACCGCATACATGGTCGGAATAAACCGCGACCGAATCTCGATGCTCAGTCTAGCAGTGGGATCGATGGTCTGTGCATTGGCTGCCCTCCTGATCCTGCCTTTGGGGACTATTTCAGTGGATTCGGGGTACGACATTCTGCTCAAGGCATTGGCAGTTTGCATAATCGGAGGCCTGGAGAGTACGACGGGTGTCTTCGCAGCCGCTTTTATTCTGGGGTATGCTGAAGTGCTTACCGCAATGTACATCTCGTCATCACTGACAATGGTGGTACCCCTATTCTGCATGCTTCTTATTTTGCTCGTACGGCCGTCGGGTCTCTTCGGAAAACACAAAGAGTTGGAAGAACGGATATGAGCGTTGAAAGAATACGACGGGAGAGGATTGACCGGGGGATCAAGGCCTGCACGGATGATATCTACTGCGTATCATCACTGAGGGAGATCTCGTATCTTCTCCTGCCGAGGGTCTTGCCGGTCCTGGCCGTGCTTGTCCTGGTACTCGTCCTCCCTCTGTATTGGAAGAAGGTCATGGTGATCACATTTATCATGGCCATCATGGCAGTCAGTTGGGACTTCATGGCTTCATGCGGCCTCATCTCTCTTGGCCAGGCGTTGTTCTTTGCGATGGGCGCATACGCCGCCGCTGGGCTCAACGACCACCTTGGGCTCCCCGTTTACGTGACTCTTCCCCTCGGAGCGATCCTGGGTGGAGTTATTTCTACGGTCCTCATCTTCCCCGCCCTCAGGCTACGGGGAATGTACTTCTCAATGGTGACACTCATTATTCCGTTGATGCTCATGCGGATTATCGAAGCGACCAAGATCCTCGGCGGGACTGAAGGCATGAGTGCGCTCACTCCCTTGCCGGGTCTCCTCTGGAGTATCACACTGAGCATGATTCTGATGTGGGCGACACTCTTTGGATTGAGAAGGTTCGTGGTGGGCGACTACGGCATGATTTTCATCGCACTTAAAGACAATGATAGAGCGGTGGAGGCCTCGGGACTCAACACGCTCTGGTTCAAGGTACAGGCCATATTCATTGGCAGTTCTCTCTGCGCCTTTTGCGGAGCATTCATGACTCATTACTACATGAGCGTGGGCATGTCCGCTTTCGCGCTGGATTTATCCATATTTCCCATCGCCGCTTCCGTGGTCGGGGGTGTTGGCACGTTGGCCGGACCAGTGCTGGGCGCCTTTGCGCTTGGACCGCTGTCTGAGGCGTTAAGAAGCCTTGGGACATTCAGAATCGTCATTTACTCCGCGATGCTGGTCTTGTTCATTGCTGCGATTCCCGGGGGCATATTCCCGTACCTGAAACGCAGATACGAACAAACCCAGCGATGGGTATAAACCGGAGACAACAATGTCGTTCCTGCAGATTGACAGAGTAACCAAACGTTTCGGGGGAATCACTGCCGTCAATGATGTAAGTTTCTCCCTGGATGAAGGATCTTTGTTAGGTATCATCGGGCCGAACGGGTGCGGCAAGACTACGCTGGTCAACCTGATCACAGGGTTCCTCAGACCGAGCGATGGCAAGGTATTTTATCGCGGGAAGGACATAACTGGATGGCGACCGTCGAGGATTGCCAACCTCGGCATCGGCCGCACTTTTCAAATCGTCAAGCCGTTCTATCGCTTGCCTGCGTTCAAGAACCTGGTGATTCCCCTATCCTCCCCCAAAGTCAAGGAGATGGGCGAGCATTACGGAGACAAGGATTCGACCGCGCTGGACATCCTCGAAGAGATAGGCTTCGAGAGGGATTCCAGCGTGCCTTTTCAACCGGCACGGGTGCTTCCCCACGGGTACCTGAAGCGACTCGAGATGGGCCGAGTCATGGCCCTGCAGAGCAATCTCATCATTTTCGATGAGCTATACTCCGGGTTAAGCCTTGCCGAAGTAGCAAGCATCACGCCTGTAATCAAAAGCTTCGCCGCCGCCGGGAAAACGATCATCATGATCGAGCATCGCCTCAAAGAACTCTTCCGAATCGCGGATCGCGTGCTGGTTATGGACCAGGGAGCCGTGATCGCCGAAGGCTCGAGCAAGACGATCATGAGGGATGAACGAGTCCAGAAGGCTTATCTGGGAATCGAGCTTAAAAAATGATGCACGTAGATCGGATGACAGTGTATTTCGAGAACGCAATCGCGGTCAATGAGCTGTCCATTGATGTGCACAGAGGAGAAGTCGTCGGAGTTATTGGACCGAACAGCGCCGGCAAGAGCACTTTGATGAACACCATGTCTGGGTTGATTCTCGACAACAAGCTCCAGGAAGATCGGAGAGATGGCACACGAATCACGATCTTCGGTGAAATCACCTTTCTCGGGCAAGACATAACGTTGATGTGGCCGGATGAGCGGGTCAAGATGGGGCTCGTGCTGTGCCGGGAGCGGCATCCTGTCTTTCGGGAGTCAAGCGTGGAGGAGAATCTAAGAATCTCTGCGTATCTCCTAACACGCAGAGAAATGACAGAGCGGCTAAGATTTATCTATGAACTTTTTCCCCAGCTCAAGGAACGCCGAAGGAGCAAGGCGGGTTTGTTGAGCGGTGGAGAGCAGCAGATGCTGGCCTTGGGCATCGCGCTCATGCCACGGCCGAAAATGCTCTTGCTGGACGAACCTCTTCTGGGGCTAAGCCCAATGGTTCAGCTTGCTCTCGTCGAAGCCATAGAAACCATCAACAAAGAAACGGGGATTGCCATAGTAATTGCCGAGCAGTTTGCTCGTCCTCTTATTCCCATAATTGACCGCGGGTATATTCTGGAGAACGGCATGCTCTCGTTTGAGGGGGAAAGCAGCCAGCTCTTCGACAATCCTGATGTGCGGAGCGCCTATTTCGGAGTTGACTATGAAGAAGAATGAGTCAATTTATGCTGCATTCGAGCATACCGTACAAGAATTCGGGAAAAAGACGGCGCTCATTTATCTTGGCGAGCGGTATTCCTATCGGGAGTTGCGCAACGCTGCGATTCGCGTCTCGAACGCGCTGAGCGGTTTCGGCATTGAAAAGGGACAGGCATTCATGCTGTACACTACCAATTGTCCGCAATGGGTAGTTACTTGGCTAGCTCTTCAGAGGCTCGGAGCAGTTCCGGTTCCGGTAAGTCCCATATACACGATCCATGACCTGGAATACATAGCGAGAGACTCGGCCGCGGTGGGAATTCTGTCGGCGGACACAAATTTCGGGTACGCAAAGAAACTCCGGGAGAAAGGTCTTCTCGACACCATTGCGGTCACCAATCTCGGCGACATGCTTCCGTGGTGGAAACGGCTTGTGGGGAGAGGCTTTGATCGACTTCCGGACGGTAAGGTCGGAACCGAGCGTGTGATTTCGTTCGACGATCTTCTCGCCGCGAAGGATCGCCCTGACGTTGTGGAGCCGGGAAGCGGCGACGAAGTACTCGAACTCCTCTATACAGGAGGAACGACCAAATTCCCCAAAGGAGTTCCGATCAGTCACAACGTGTACATTGAATCGTTCAGTGCGCAACTCCGGGTTTCGGAGCCGCTCGTGACTGTTTCGGAAAATGTCATAGTCCAGGGCGCTCCGCTCTTCCACGTGTTGGGGCAGCTTTTTGGCCTGGGTCCCATATGCCTTACGGGAGGCACGGTAATCATCATGCCGCGAGTGAATCTCGACGCTCTGATGCTCTATGTTCAGCGATACAAGGCCAAGACGCTGTTCGGCGTTCCGACGCTTTATCGGATGATTCTCGAGCACGATCGACGTGATTCCTACGATCTCTCATCATTGCGATACTGCTTCACTGGCGGAGACGTTCTTCCACTGGAAGTACTCCGGCGGTGGAAGCAGCACTACGGAGTACGCATTTACCAGGGGTATGGCGCCACCGAGACCTGCGGCGGAGTGACCATGGTGCCGGTCACCGGGGATCCTCCTGAAGACACGGTCGGAAATGTCATGCCCGAGAAAACCATAAAGGTAGTCGATCCCGAAACCCTCGAAGAGCTACCCACCGGGTCAGTAGGTGAGCTCGTTGTCAAATCGAAGCAAATGATTACCCACTACTGGAACAAAGAGGAAGAAACCGCCGAGTGTTTCGTAGACATTGAACAGCAACGCTACTACCGGACAGGCGACCTCGTTCGAATAGACGAGCGCGGGCACGTATATTTTGTCGATCGCACCGCAGACATGATCAAGCATAAAGGATACCGTATCTCCGCTTCAGAAATAGAATCAGCGATCAAAGACCATCCGGCAGCAATAGCGGCATGCGTCGTGGGAGTACCCGACGCTCGCGTCGGCGAGAGAATCAAGGCATTCGTGGTGCTGAAAGACGACGCTCGTGGAGTGACTGGGTCGGAAATCATCAGATGGTGCAAGGGCCGACTGACTTCATACAAGGTACCGGAATACATAGAGTTCAGGGACATGCTTCCAAAATCCAAGGTAGGAAAGTATCTCCGCCGGGAGCTCCGGAGAGAAGAACGGGAACGCGTTTTTTGATGGGAGACCGTCACGTCTGCGTTCTTCTGAGACTGTTCTTCGTGACAGATCGGCAAGCAAGCCTCTTTGGCAGTGAGGTCGACGAGATCAGACTTGATCATTGTCTTAGCCCCTGAAAATTGAAAAGATTGCTTTGGTGGCTGAATACGAGCAGATTCTCCACCTATCCTTGAACGCTCAAGCCTCAGACTGGAACTTTTTCGCCGAGTCACGATTTTGTCCGTGCCTTGGCCCTAGAGTGCCTGCCCATGATTACTGATTTGATTTCTTGAGCCCAAGGAATAGTTGTCTGGGGACAAGTGTTTGTATATATTTGACCAACTATGACGACGCAAAACGATTCGGCTGTGGATGTCTTCCTAAACCCCGGGTCAGTAGCCATTCTCGGAGCGAGCCAGCGACCCGTGTCCTGGGGATCGTTCATTATGAGAGGGCTCCTCTCAGCAGGCTATCCTGGCAAGATTTATCCGATCAACCGGAACTCGGGGGAGGTTCTCGGCATCCCAACCCTGAAAGACATCTCCGAAATCGAGGAACCGATTGACCTTGCCATTCTCGTGGTGCCGGAGGCCGCTATTGAAGAGGCAGTCTTTGCCTGCGGTCAGCATGGGGTCAAGGGAGTCACTATCATTACAGCGGGGTTTGGCGAGACCTCTGAACATGGAAAGAGGAGAGAAGAATCCCTCGCCCGACTTGCCCACGAGTACGGAATGAGAATCCTCGGGCCGAACGTGAGTGGCACGTTCAACTTCCATTCGGGATTCAATGCCTCACCGTGCAATCCGGAGCTTTCAACATTGACCGCTCTCGCCGCTGTCTGCCAAGGAGGCTATGCGATCCATGACCTCCTTGCCTCAGGTTCCTATCGAAGTATGGGAGTCGGTCAATTCATCCACACCGGGAACGAGTGTGACCTGACTGTAACCGACTTCCTCGACCACTTTGGCCGTGATACTGGAGTCAAAGGCATTCTCATGTACGTTGAGGGAATCCGGGATGGAAGACGCTTCATCAAGGTTGCCGAGGAAGTCACCAAGCGGAAACCTGTCGTGCTCTACAAGGCGGGCCGGTTTGCCGGGAGCGCGCGTGCTGCTCAGAGCCACACGGGGGCACTGTCCGGTCAAAAGGAGGTCTTCGAGGGACTTTGCCGTCAGGTCGGCATCATTGTCTCCCCAACCATGGAACTCCTTCTCCCCCTGGGCCATGCCCTGGTAGAGCGTCCGAGATTACAGGGCTCCAGGATCGGCGTTATCACCATGGGAGGCTCATGGGGGGTGGCCATTTCCGATTCTCTTGAGCTCGCGGGACTATCGGTGCCCGAATTCAGCGACAGGCTGAGAAAGGCGATCCGTTCCATGGGCCTGCCTCCTCGAGCCTCCACGCGAAATCCAGTCGATTGGGGGGCGTCAGGGATGTTCGCGTCTGTCGACGTCCTGCTCCGACTTAGCCGGGAGATCCTCGAGTCAAGAGAAGTGGACGCCCTCGTGGTGCATGGTTTTGGCCGGCCAGGAATGCACAAGGAAGACACTTCCGCGGACATGAAGATTTTCCTCCAAATTGAGAAGCAGATGATGGAGGGAGTTCAATCCCTGGAAAAGGAGATGAAGATTCCCATTCTGATCGGCAGCCACTACAGCCCGTGGGAGAGCCAAGCCGTATTTGACCTCAACCGCAAGGGGATGCGGATCTACAATCGTCTTGATGAGATTGCCCAGTTGCTCTCCCTGATGTCTCATTACGGCAGGACGAACTGAGAAGGCCTGCTGCACAGGGACCCAGGAGAAGGGCCCAATGTTCAGTCGCACCGTTGGGGGTCGGGAACAGCTTGCGTGGGCTCGATCATGGGAAATACGTGCTCAAAGCACGTCAAGGACTTTCGCATACCATGTTCAAGACGGCCTGGCGTTTCTCTTCGACGACCGCATGAATGGCTCGATCAAGCGCGGGACCAACTTGATCGGGTTCAGTCACCTTCTCACCATACCCACCGAAGGCCTCGCAAATCTTCTCATAGTCGGGAGGCGGGTCGAACCGGCTCAGCGGAAAATTGTTGGTCTCGGCCGCCCATCCGTCCGGATGGACGCCCAGCGTCGCGCCCTTCACCGCTGCATAACCCTGATTATCGTAAACTATTACAAGTATCGGCAAATTGAGCGATGATGAAACCTGATGACATGCGCTAGGAACTGCAAAAATGTAGGATCCGTCGCCCACAGTGGCTACCGTCATGCTGCCCGGCTTGGCGAGCGCCGCTCCCAGCGCCGTGCCGACTCCCCATCCAAGGTAACCTGCGTGTGAGATTCCGAAGTAACTGCCGGGATCCAGGCCCATATTCTCTTTCATACCGTTATCGTATTCGTTGATGACGATCGCCTGGTCATTCAATCTTTCGCGAACAATACGCGATACCCATCGAAAATCGAGCGGCTTGGCTTGGGCGCCCTTTAACGAACAGGCGTCCCAATGCTCCACAAGCTTTTCATGTTCGGAACGGAGCCGCTCCTTCCGATCCCGGATAAGGTCATCATCCCGTTCCGGGTGCGCCTGCATCGCCCGGGCAAGCTCTTGGAGGATTGGTTGCGATTCACCCTGGACGGTGATGTCGGAGGGAAATGTGCGGATTGGATAGGATGAGTAGAGTGGATCGATCCCGGCCTGAATAACGGTCGCCGAGTCCTGTGGTGAGACTGCGTTGGGATACCAGGGAACATCACTGTCGATTACAAGAATGGTGTCGGCCTGATTGACGTAAGGCGCCGAATTGAATCCCAGATGGCAGACATGGTCACGCGGAAAGTTCATGTACTCCGGGTTGAACGATACCACGCCAATACCTTCCTTTTCCGCTAACGACACGAGCGTTCCTACCGATTCGTGGTTTCGTCCGAGCGCGGAAGTAACGATTAACGGGAACCGAGAGCGAACGAGTACGTGTGCCGCTCTCTCTATCTTGGCTGGATCGGGATAGAAGGTGGGAACATCCAATCGGGGCCGCGGGCGCACGGGCATGTCAGGCCACTTTGCTGCGAGAACCTCGCGGGGCAGCGTGAGATAGACCGGACCTCGAGGCTCCGTCATTGCCATGGCCATGGCCCGGTCAAGTACCGCTTCAAGCTGCCTCGGATTTCTCAGCTCATAGTCCCATTTCACGTATTCCCGGACCATCGCCGCCTGATCGAAAGCTTCCTGGCCCCAATGGATGAAAGCTGACCTGGATCCGGGCTCTCCTTGTTCGGTGATTGGCGTTCGACCCGCGAAGAACAATATGGGAACCCGGGCCTTGCTCGCGTTTATTATTGGGCCAAGGGCGTTGGCCGTGCCGATTCCGACGTGGACCATGGCCACTTGAGGTCGCCCTGTGGCAAGGTAGTAACCGTAGGCCATACTAATGAGTGGGACTTCGTGCGCAACTGTGACCGGTCGGGGCAATTCCTTGCCATTTTTCTGGCGTAGGGCAAATCCGTCACATACACTTGCGAAGTCCGTCCCTGCATTTGCGAAGAAGTATTCCACCCCGCGCAGGGCGAGCAACTCCAGAAAGGCCTGAGCGGTGTTTTCCGCCCCAATATTCACGATGTTCTCATCCCTTGTGTGCATTTCGAAATCCTCTTGGGTGCATTCATAGCGTCGCATTGTCTCCCGTGATTGTCTGAGCAACTCGACTGCTTCTGTTCCTATTTACCGGAAATATGCGACGGTCTTACAATTTTGACCCTCTTGGGAGCCTCAAGGGGTCGAAAGATGCCTATGCTGACTCCGAAAGGAGCCCCAAATGGACTCCCCCCGACCTAACCCACGCAAAACCGGCGTCAGGTTGGTGACAAATTCCCATTTTCCTGTTTCTGAGCCTACCCCACCCTCCATCACTCCGTCAACCAACTTCGTTGATCGTCCCCTCTTCTCTCATCAGTTCGATGTCATCGGCAGTGTATCCGAGCTCAGCCAGGACTTCCTCGGTGTGTTGCCCAAGCTCAGGCGCTTCCCGTCTGCATGTTGCAGGAGTCGCGCTGAAGTCCCAGGGAAACCCGACCATTCTCGTGTCGCCGTGCCGGGGGTGGTTCATCTGCACGAAGTAGTTGTTGGCAATGGCCTGCGGGTCCTTCGACACCTCCATTGGTGTTTGTATTGGCGTGCAGATACACCCTTCCCGCCTCAGTATGGTCAACCATTCATCTCTGGGCCTCGTTAGGAAAGCCGCATCGAAAATGGCTACCAGATCCTTCGCATTCTTGCCCCGCGCTTCTATGGTGGCGAATCTCGGGTCTTGTTGGATGTGCCCCAACGCCAAGGCCTTGCATACCTTCGGCCAGTACCGGTCTGGCTGCAGGTGAGCTAAGGCTATCCATTTGTCGTCCTGACACCGGTAGTGGTTGTAGATCGGATTGCCAGCCTCTTCCCTGATCTCTCTGGGGAACTCCTGGCCCAGCACGGCAGGAGCCGCCATGATGAGCCCGAGAGCGGCAATCACTCCTCCCATCAGAGACGTGTCCACCACCTGCCCCTTGCTCGTCCGTTCCCGGGCGTAGAGCGCTGCGGTTACCCCCCAGGCGCAGGCTAAGGCACCCATCTCGTCCCCGATCCCCGGGAGAATCTGGGTGGGTGGTGCTCCACGCTCTCCGCAAGACATCATGAGACCGGATCGCCCAATACCTGTGTAGTCAAACGAGTAGTCGTGCGCGTCAGGTCCTTTGCGACCCCACCCTGATGCCTGTGCGTAGATGAGCCTCGGATTCCTTGCCATCAGAGCCTCGGGACCTATCCCCATTCTTTTGGGAGCTTCAATGCTCATGTTGTTCAGGAATACATCCGCGGTATCAATGAGCCTCAGGAACACTTCCATGCCACGCTCCGTCTTCATATCGAGGACTATCCCCCTCTTGTTTCGGTTGCAGTGCTCGAAGTAGTAGTTCCTGCCCTTGAGGCCGGTCATGGCGCCTATGATCCTCATGAATGCCCTGGCCGGATCTCCCGTCCTGGGCTCTATCTTGATCACATCTGCGCCCAAGTCACCCAATCGCATACCCGCCACCGGGCCCTGCTGAAACATCGATACCTCAACAACACGAACTCCGTCCAAGGGTCCTGTCATGGCAAACCCTCCTTTCTTATTTGTCCCGTGCTCCCTTTTCATCTCCCAACAACCTCTTGCGAACCGTACGCCGGCACCGTGGGTTCAACTATCAAAACTGCCCCACGAAACAAAAAAAGAGCGGAGTGTGGTCTCCGCTCTTTCCTTCAGTGTCTATGAGATCAGCACACTCAGCCCATACGAGTACTCCTTCCAAAGCTAAACCCGAAAAAGAAGAATCTTTGAGCTGAGTCGGTCATTTGTCGATACGCTCCTCTTTTCGTTTACAGTAGCCGTTGGAGTTTGTCAAGACCGTTCTGTGAAGAGTGGGACTGGTCTCCCCCTTCAGGAAACCCCAGAGGTCCGCGATCTTCTCCGCCAGATCGGCCTCGGTTAGAGTCATGGCCCAAGCCCATTATCCGGAGCCGACAGGTACGTCAAGATCATCAATGGTCCAATCTCAACGTCGCCCACTCGACTTTCTGTTTCGACCTCCTTTGAAATCGTTGGTCACCGCTCGGGAATCGTCATGCACCGGCGGTGTCAGTGTTATCAGGAACTCACACGCATTGTCACCACGGCCGATCGAGCGTTTGATACTGGCGGTCACCGGGTGCTTTGCCACTCTAGCGAAAATGGCTTCCATCATTCCTTGTGCGCAATAACACTGGACGGGATGAAGAGCGATCATTCCAGACCGAACGAGGCGGCAACCACACTCACCAAATGTGGCGCTTATCGTCGACCCGTCAATTTCCCATTTTCCGTTCAGTTGCCTCCGCTGGCGGAGAGTGTTCCAGCCTTCTATCAGATCTTCCAAGGTCACTATTTCTCTTCCCAAATGCTCTTCACACAATTCCAACAGGTCCGACGCGCATCCCTCTCCGGCTGGCTTCATTATCGAGGCTTTGAGCTCTTCCCCAAGCCTGTCGATGCTTTCGTGCAGCCCTGCTATCCACTTTCTGTTCTTGTCTACGGGAATATTCATGATCGCCTCTCTCTCCCACCTCGTCGTTTGTACCCGCAATTATGCGGCAGTCTTTCTAATTTGGACGTGTTCACCCCCGAATCCGGTCCCGTTGCGATCCGCCCTACGCCAACAACACCCCGGATGGTCCGTGAGGAGTTGGGAGGACGACAAGACCGTGGTCGCATTGCTGAAGAAAGCACGATTATTTCTATTTCTGAACGTACTTCACTCTCCACCATTCCGTCAAGCGCTTCGTACCGACGTGCTGGTCACCCGAAGACAGCGCGGTAATGTCGGGCCGCATTTGGGCGATGGCACGTGGTCAGGATTGCGGTTGACCGGGAGGCCGAGGGAGTGATACGCTCGATTCCGGGAACTGAGCCGCTGATCTGGCACCAACGCGGGATTTGGAGGCGTCGGACCGTTCTCGCAAACGCGTTGGCACGGATGCGGGGGTCGTAATCAATAGGACAGCTGGTTTTCGCCGAAAGCGCATGGCACTTGTGGGATAGCGGAATAATTCCCGTTGAAGGAGAAGGACATGGTCAGTCACCTGCATCACGTTCACATATTCGCCTCTGACATTGACACAAGTGTCAGGTTCTACGAGAACTTCTTCGGTGGAAGGGTCATCCTGGACACGGATATGGCCGGTGCCAGAAACGTGTTCATGAGAATTGGAAACGGGAGACTCCACTTCTATGATCAACCGCCGAAGAATCCTGGGCGTGCTAGCATACATCATTTTGGAATCCAGACCGACGATATCCAGAGCGTCGTAGACAAGATGAAATCCGAAGGAATTGTCTTCAGAAAGGATATTACTGATTTCGGATTCTGGAAATACATTATGGTCCCTGCTCCCGACGACATACTCATCGAACTGTTTGAAGTAGACAAGAGCAGTATCCCCTCACAATTGAAAGATTACTTTGAGTTTGAATAGCAGAGGGACGGAAAGGCGCAAAAGTACGGTGGCAGTGGCTGAAGAAGACTCTGTGGACCCGGAGAATCGAGAGCTGAAACGGACGGCAGAGGATGTGATAGCAACCAAGCTACGGTATCTCAGGGCCAAACGGGCCGGGAAACGGGCAATAATCAGGGACTTCTTTGAAAGGGCTATGGCGTACAAGGTGACCTGCCCCCCCGGAACCTGTCGGCCATGGGGGGATGCCACGATTCACCTCTCGACTCGGGCAACATATCTCGAAAGATTCTAGCCAGTTCGCTGCAATCCTTTACGACCATCCCTTGTGGCCAAGACAATACCGGAAATAATCAGGAGACTACTGGCAATGTGCACCCATTGGATCGGCTCATCAAGCACGAGTAGTGCTTCAAATCCGCTGAAAAGCGGCAATGAATAGTAGATGAAGCCTACCCGAGCAGGTCCGATCATCAGGACGGCCTTGTTGAAGCAGTAAAAGGAAATCAACGATGGGCCTATACCGAGATAGAGAATCGAGATAACGATGGTGGGGGTGAAGTCTATCCGTGGAGCAGAGGCCTGCTCATAGAGAAACCAAGGGAGCAGCATCAACGACCCGACTGAGATTATGGATGAGAGGAAGACCCACTGATCCATTTTTGTCGGTTTGAAACGGACCAACACACTGTAAACGGCAAAAAGTATCGCTGCCACCACCATTATCAGGTCCCCTTCGGTGAAGTTGAGCGTCGTCAGACGTCCGAGGTGACCGTCCGTGACCAGAGTTGCCACACCAGTCACCGCAAGCATAAGGCCCGCAACCCGGTGGAGCGTGAATCGTTCGTTGAGAAATACCCTCGCCAAGATCAAGACGAAGACAGGTGAAGAAATGGCTATGAGCGACATGTTCAAGGCGGAAGATGTCTGTCCTGCGATGTACACGAGAGTATTGAAGAGAGTCACCGCAAGAGCCCCTGCTGCAATCAGATACAGAGCATGCTTCCGTATCAGATTCCTCTCCCGCCACATCATCTGGATGGAGAAGGGCAGAAGCACGACCACTGCGGTAAGCCAGCGAAAAAAGGCCAACGCGACCGGGGGAACCGAGTCAGCAAGAGCACGTGCGACAATGAAATTCCACGACCAGATTACCGTGGCTGTCAAGGTGAGGAGCACCCCAGCGGTAGTCTTCGACTTCATCGGGAGTCCTGAGGCGATTGTTCGGGTGTTCCACTGATTCCGGCGGCGAGCAGAGTACCGACCGAAAGAGAGGAGAAAAGGAGCACGAGCATGAGTGACGTACCCGGCATCCACGTACCAAGAATTGCTGACGCTTCCAAGAAACGGAAGGAAGTGGCTTGATTGAACGGCGAAAGGGATACAGCCGTCAAACCCAAAAGAAATACCGGATAGTAACTGATCAAGCCCTTAGCCATGGCAAGAGGTTCCTCTATGGGACTGTGTCCGAGCTAACTTGAGTGCTTTGCACCAAATGTTTGGTCGCTCCGTCCTCTTGATATCGGTTGATGCGATGATAGCACCGAAGGAGGTTCGGGAGCAAGACATGAGGATCACATAGCGAAGACCATGGGATAGGTGTCTTGCCAACACCTCAGTTTACGGCCATGCCAGGTGAGAGGTTCTCCACCTTGCGCCCTACCCGGACCCATGTGCGCTCCATCTTCATCCGGGAGGAATAGAACCCTCTTTTCGTCCTGGATCGCATCGTTGGAGAGGTTCTTCACCCTGCTGTGAATCGTACTGTACTAGCTTTACTGGAAGCTCTCGATCTTGATCTCGGCTTCCCGGCCCACGCTGACGCAGCCGATCTCCTTATTTGCCACAAACGCTTCCACGTCCAACGGATCATTCTTCGGTACGGTTACCATCAATTGCTGCGCGGCCGTCACCACCCCTGCGATGGTGTAGACCGCTACCTGCTGGACAAAGCCGCCAACCGGAGCGCAGAGCTTCATGAACGGAGCCCGCTGCCTCGCCTTGATCCGCTCCTTTGCGTTGGTAGTGACCTGCTGCTCCCCCGCGGCGGGAGTCCAGGTTGACCCCGCGGGTTTCTGGGACATGCACGGCCCTTTGTCTCCTGGCTTCCCGCACACCGGCCTCGCTCTCATGACGCTTCTCCAACGCGGCGGCGAGCTTACCCTCCAGTTCGATGAGCGCCCGCTGGCGCTCCATATACTCTTGCCCGGAGACGGCATTCTTGATTTAGGAATCCATCGTGCAGCGGTATCGTTATCGGTTCCTTCTTTTCTGGTTTCGAGGCCATGCGGCATTTGCAGAGCCCGAGGTTTACGACTAGGGCGGGCAGGAGCGGATTACCAACTTCCTCAGGCTTCAGCGAAACCAGGTTCTCCACAGGCTGATTGAGTAGCCCCTGACCCGCCCAGTGGGACGACCGCCCAAGAGCGGGATTCAAATCGGGCTCGTTGATCTCCGATCCGGGCACAGACCTGGGCAAGGGAGCGCAGAGTCGTTGCCAAGGTTGCGTGGCACACGGGGGAACTCTTTCCACGGATCGGATTGATTGTCACCAATTCGAGGCTTCGGGCGGCGAAGGTGGTGAAGGTCGACCGTGGTGGAGGCGAAAGTCCCGTATCACGATCGGAGGCGGCACGCCCACGTGGCTTCAGCCTTCGTCTTGGCCCGGCTCTGTCAAGCTGTTTTTTGGTGACGGCCAAGCGATTCTGGTTGACGAACGGCCGAAGGGTGAGGTACGCTGAAAAAAAAATGGAAACACAGGCATTTTCATCAACGCGAGGACGGCTCTCGCATGCTCCTGGCGACAGAGAGACCGTCTAGGGTTTTTTTCGGTACCAGGGGCACAGTGCGGAGACCGGATTCCGGGGCAGACGCCCAAGAACCATTAGACTGGCGCATAATTCCGGGTCAAGACCCATGAGGCGTCGGGGGGATAAATGAAGAAGAAGAAATATTTCGTTCTTGCCGGCTTGTCATCCCTATGTGCCGCAGCTCTCCTCAGCGGTTGCAGCACAATCCTCTTATTCAACCCTAAAGGACCGATCGGCGAGTCGGAGCGGTTCGTCATCATTGCGGCCGCCGCGCTCATGGCTATCGTCGTCATTCCCGTCTTCATCATGGCGTTCTGGTTTCCCCGAACGTACAGAGCTTCCAATCCCGAAGCTAAGTATATGCCGAAATGGAGCTATTCAGCTAAAATCGATTTTTTCATGTGGGCGGTGCCCATTGCGATTGTCATAGTTCTTGCTATTCTGGCCTGGACCAGGACCCATTCTCTGGATCCTTATAAGCCCATCCCTTCGGCCCACAAGCCGATCAACATCGAAGTCGTTTGCCTGGACTGGAAATGGCTCTTCATCTACCCGGATCAAAATATCGCGACTGTCAATCAAATCACGTTTCCCGTCAATGTTCCGGTCAGCTTCAAAATCACCTCGGGAACCGTGATGGCTTCCTTCTTCATCCCGCAGCTCGGCAGCCAGATTTACGCCATGGCGGGCATGCAAACCCGATTGCACCTTCTGGCTGACAAGCCAGGCACGTATGCCGGTCACAACCAGCAGTTCACCGGTGACGGTTACGCTGACATGCATTTCCAGGCAAATGCGGTTTCCCGTGAGGAGTTTCAATCGTGGGTGAAAAAGATCAGACAGTCTCCGGAAAAGCTGGATCTGGAACGATATGAGAGGCTCGCAAAGCCGACCGTCGGTCACCACCCCGTGACCTATTTCTCTTCAGTCAAGCCCGATCTCTTTGGGGATATCCTGCGCAAATTCAATCCGAGTTGGGGCAAGAATCCCGGTTCCATGAGCAGAGGATCCGTTTCCACGCAAGCACGGACCGACGTTTCGGAGGAGAATTGATATGTTTGGAAGGTTAAGCCTCTCAGCGATCCCGTTTAACTATCCGATCACGATGACTGCCGTAGCCGGTGCGGTTTTCCTGGGCTTGGTGATCCTGGGCTTGGTCACTTATTACAGAAAGTGGGGCTACCTTTACAGAGAATGGTTGACCAGCCTAGACCACAAGAAGATCGGCATCATGTACATTATCCTCGCATTGGTCATGCTGCTGCGCGGGTTCGCGGATGCCATTCTGATGCGCTCTCAGCAGGCCGTTGCCGCGGGCGGCGCCCTTGGCTTTCTGCCTCCCGATCACTTCGACCAGATATTCAGCGCCCACGGCTCGATCATGATCATCTTCATGGCCATGCCGTTTCTGGTCGGGTTGATGAATATCGTTGTGCCGCAGCAAATCGGTGCACGCGATGTGGCCTATCCCTTTATGAATTCGCTCAGTCTCTGGCTAACCGCAGCCGGGGCGTTGCTGGTCATGGTATCATTGGGTTTTGGTGAGTTTTCCAAGGCCGGATGGTCGGGATATGCCCCGCTCACCGAACGACAGTTCAGCCCCGGCGTAGGAGTGGACTATTGGATATGGGGCTTCCAGATAGCCGGTATCGGCTCGACCCTGACCGGTATCAATTTTCTCGTCACCATCCTGAAAATGCGCGCGCCCGGCATGACGCCCATGCGGTTGCCGTTGTTTGTTTGGACTTCTTTTTTCACCATGGTGCTCGTGGTTTGGGCATTTCCGGTTCTGACGGTCGATCTCGCGCTGTTAACACTCGATCGCTACCTGGGCATGCATTTTTTCACCAACACGCTCGGCGGCAACCAGATGATGTATGTCAACCTATTCTGGACCTGGGGGCATCCCGAGGTTTATATCGTGATCCTGCCGGCTTTCGGGATCTATTCGGAAGTCGTAGCCACTTTTTCCGGAAAACGGCTGTTCGGCTATACATCAATGGTCTATGCCACTGCGGTCATCGCGGTCCTGTCCTTCTCCGTCTGGTTGCATCATTTCTTCACCATGGGAGCCAGCCCGAACGTCAATCTCTTTTTCGGGATTGCGACCATGTTGATTGCCATCCCGACCGGCGTGAAGATCTTCAACTGGCTTTTCACCATGTATCGTGGCCGCATAAGGTTTACTACGCCCATGTACTGGACCCTCGGATTCATCGTGACCTTCGCGGTCGGCGGGTCTGCAGGCGTAATGATGGCCATACCACCCGCCGATTACGTGCTCCACAACAGCCTGTTTCTGGTTGCTCATTTCCACAATGTGCTGATTCCCGGTGCGCTGTTCGGCTTTCTTGCTGGTTATTATTATTGGTTCCCAAAGGCCACCGGCTTTCGTTTGAAGGAAAACTGGGGCAGACGCGCCTTCTGGTGCTGGCTGATCGGCTTTTATCTGGCCTTTATACCCCTGTATGTGTTGGGGTTCATGGGCATGCCCCGCCGCATGGCGCATTATGCCAACTCAGCCTGGCATCCCTATCTGCTTGTAGCGGCATTGGGTACCGCGGTGATCGCCCTCGGCATCCTCTGCATGGGAATTCAATTGCTCCTCAGCATTAGGGATCGGCGTGCCCTCAGCGATCCGACCGGCGATCCCTGGGACGGCCGCACGTTGGAGTGGATGACATCCTCTCCTCCCCCCGTCTACAACTTCGCGAAAATACCCGTCGTAGAAGAAATCGATGCGTTCATGGATATGAAGGAAAAAGGCGTCGCATACCGGCGGCCGGATCACTATACCGATATCCAGATGCCGAAAAACGCGCCGCACGGCTTGTTCATCGGAGCATTGGCTTTCGTGTTCGGGTTTGCCATGATCTGGTACCTCTGGTGGCTGGCCATACTGGCCGCTCTGGGTATGCTTTTCACAGTCATTGCCCGCTCAATGGATGACGACATCCATTACATCATACCGGCTGCCGAGGTCGAACGGATCGAAAACGAACGCTATCTCCAGTTGGAATCCATCCCAAAGAGACGTTCCACAGGCGAACGGACCATCTTAGAACCCGTACCGGAGACGTAAATGATGGCAACAGAAGCTGCGACCCTCGCCACCAATTATAGCGAAGAAGTTGAACACCCTGACACCGTCGCGATGCAGACATTAGGTTTCTGGATCTATCTTATGAGCGACCTCATCATATTTGCGACGCTCTTCGCCATCTTTGCCGTCTTGGGCCGCAACTATGCCGGCGGACCGACGGGGGCGGAATTGTTTGACCTGCCTTACCTGTTGGTGGAAACCTTGTTTCTGCTGTTCAGCAGCGTAACCTATGGTCTGGTCATGCTGGCCATGTACGACGGCAAGAAGAAGTTGGTTCTGATCGGACTCGTCGTTGCATTTCTGCTAGGGCTCGGATTTGTCTCCATGGAAATCAACGAGTTCCACGGCTTGATTGCCCAGGGCTACGGACCGGACCGCAGCGCCTTCCTCTCGAGTTTCTTCACCCTGGTAGGGACTCACGGAACCCATGTGACTTTCGGGCTGATCTGGATAGCGGTCATGATAGCGCAGGTCGCGGTTAAAGGGTTGACCTCTCCCGTTCAATCACGGCTGATCCGTCTCGGTATGTTTTGGCATTTTCTGGATATCATCTGGATCGGCATTTTCAGTATCGTCTACCTGATGGGAGTGATGTAAATGACTCAGGCATCTATCGACGCCACCGGAGCGAGCAGGGGAACGCTTCAATCTTACCTCACCGGCTTCGTTCTTGCCCTTATTCTGACTGCCATTCCGTTTGCAGCGGTGATGAGCGGTACCTTATCCTACCCCGCGACCCTGGCCTGTATATTCATTGCGGGCATCGTTCAGATTCTGGTGCACCTGCATTACTTCCTGCATCTGGACGCTTCATCCTCGGCGCGTTGGAACGTGCTGGCCCTGATATTCACGATAGTGATCATGGTGCTCTTCGTCGGAGGAACCATCTGGATCATGCATAGCCTGCATTATCGATTGATGTGAGAATGCCTCAAAGGATCAAAAACTATGTGCTCGTTGCCAAACCGGGGATCATTCTCGGCAACTTGATCTCCGCGGCAGCCGGCTTTTTTCTGGCCTCCAAAGGGCGGGTTGATGGACTTGCTCTGCCCGCGACGCTCGTCGGCATATCCCTGGTTGTCGCTTCCGGTTGCGTTTTCAACAACTGTGTCGATAGAGAAATAGATCGAAAAATGATCCGGACACGCAACCGCGCCCTTGCCAGGGGGCTCATCTCACTGAAGAACGCCCTATCCTACGCCACGATTTTGGGGGTTGCGGGCCTGGCAGTGCTCTGGGCGGCAACAAACCTGCTGTGCGTCGTCATCGTGTTGGCGGGCCTGGTGATTTATGTGGGTGTGTACAGCCTGTACATGAAGCGCAATTCCGTGTACGGCGCGTTGATCGGTAGTCTGGCGGGAGCCACACCGCCCCTCGCGGGATATTGCGCGGTCACCGGTCGCTTCGACATGGGAGCAGTCATATTGTTGTCGATCTTCACCCTATGGCAGATGCCTCACTGCTACGCGATCGCCGTTTTTCGGTTTGAAGATTACACTGCCGCGGCCATCCCGATTCTGCCGGTCAGGCAGGGAACCGCCGCGGCAAAAAGGCATATTGTCGGGTATATCTTGGCCTTTACGGCCGCCACGCTGATGCTGACCTTAGGGGGATACACCGGTTACAGCACCTTTGCAGTGGCGACTGTGTTGGGCCTGTCCTGGCTGTATATGGCCTGGTTGGACTATGAGGCATCCGATGAGCGGCTCTGGGCCAAAAAGCTCTTTATCTTCTCCATTCTTACCATATTCGTTCTCAGCGTCATGATGTCAATCGATTTCATAGCGCCTGTCCCATCAGACTCATTTTCGACAGTACAAAATGTAAGCCATTGATGTATCGGTGTGCCGTGGCTACCCCCGAAGGAGTTGCGACGACAAGAGGGCGGCCTGTGTGCGTTGTTGGGAGGTTCGCGCCGGCCCGAGTTCAGAAGCCAACTGTTGTGGGCGAACGCCGGCTGCTTGGAAGGCATGGTGACTCCAACCCGTGACTTGGGTCCGGAGTGGACAGCGCTTCCCTTCAAGTTCGATGATTACGGACTGGCCATATGCACGGTCTTGCATGAGCTCCTGCAAGGCAAGGGTGATCCCTCGCGCACTTTGCTCTGTTGCCGGTGCACTTCCAGGCGAAGATCAAGAAAGCTTGCTATGGTGTGACCGGTGGAGGTAGCATCAGGGGGCATGGTAGTTGGGACGAACCTTCAACGTGGAGTTCTGTTTCCGAAGGACCCGCTCCGCCCGTCAGGGGCTCTTGTCCTTCAAGGCCTCCCCCCTGCGGGCATGCCGGTGTTCGTGGTCAGCACAAACTCGCCGTCAAGCCTGGCATACCTCTTGATCGCTTCAAGGTTGACCGAGAGACCGTCGGCGGCGATGGTCAAAAACCGGCCATCTCCCCTGTCACCAACCACTGCCGTAGGGCCATGCGTGGCCAGGGTGCGCTCCTGTTTCTCCAGGTAGACTCCCGATCGATCCTATCCTTTTCTGCCTCTATGGGGTACGGCATACGACGTAGCGACGATTGCCTACACACACCTCTTTCACTTGCGGGTTCTCCGCAACGATCTGATACCTGACGGCTCGGGCAAGCACCTCTTCGTTCACCTTATTCTGGCCTGCGCATTCGCCTAAGGAAGACGGACCAGTACGGTGCGTCCGTGTCCTGTGTGAAGGTCTCTATGCTATCCCGGGTGATCATGCTCGATCGGGCACGAGACAGCCGTTGCCGATCCTGAACCGCTTCCTGAGTGTCTTTACCATCCGGGCGAGGGCCTTCTTATCGGCGGTGTTTTCCGGGAGCACCTCCCAGGACATGGGCGATCCTTCACGGTCCACTCCCACGCACAGCATGTACTGGGGCATATCGCCTCTCCGGTCCGGCGAATAGCCCTTCTCACGCAACGGTGTGTCAGGCTGTATGTGCACAAACAGCCTTGCCATATCGATGAACACGAGACCCAACTGGCAGTTGAACAGATTCCGGTCATTCCACAATAAATCGTGCTCCAGGCTGTGACGAACATTTCCCAGGAAGCTGAAGGTGCGGTAGAAATGCTCGACAGCAAAATCCCCCAAGCGAAGCCCTTTGACTGCTCTGATACACACCTCAAGTCAGGCTCAATCGCATGTGCGCAAACCCCGCCGCCTCTGGTTCCCACAGGATTAGGCCTTGATAGCCCCGAGTAAAAGGTTGATCGTCTGTTTCGTGCTGGCGATGCTGGGTTGTTTCCTGGAGAGCCTCATGCGGGCGGTCGCCTCATGAGCGATGGCTCTTGCACGAGATGCAGACAATGACCGATGTCGAAATCGCTACGGAAATGTCCCCTCTGCTGGCCGGCCCCGACGATGGATCTTATCGGTTTCCACAAGCCGCGCGTATTCCGATATTCTTGAGATTCATGGAACGTGAGGTTCCCGTATTACTCAAGAACTAAGACTCGGGTCTCCCATTCCTCGATCTGAAAATCCGGCGCCCACCGCCTCAGCAAGTATAAGAGTTGTTCATAGGCATTTAATTTTCGCGAGAAACCGCGCTCCAATTCATCGGCCAATTCGATGGACAAGGTGCCCAGAACGGACAGAAGTAGCTGTTCCTTGGTCCTAAGATATTGATAAATGGTAGCTTCGGCTATGCCTGCTTTTCCAGCTATCTCGGAAATGCTGCCGCCGCCATAACCTTTTTCGCCAAATACCTCCGGGGCGACTTCCATTGTCGTACGCCACCTGAACGCTCCACGGCTTGGTTCATCGCCGTTTTCATTTTTAGCCCGCGGTTCGCGTGCTTCGATATGCCCGCCTTTATTAGCGAAGACAGAGCGTCCGCGGCCTCATTAGCACCATAGGGATGGCCGAAAAAACCCATCGCAAGACAATGCTGTTGACCGCACCGAAAATCACCTCCAGAACAAGAATAGCCTCCATCCACTCGTCCCCTTGTTGCTCCCCTATGCCCTCTTTAATGGGCTCACCTGTGAAGGCGCTGTATTCTCGAATCATTATATATGCTGGGGACTGGCAGAAAGCGGGTCACGTCCGGAGTTCACACGGCACAATTGAGATGCGGTTCTTACTTACAGAAAGATCTCACAACCGATTCCACAGTAACTTCCTAGTCTTGGGCTCGGCCCTATTCATCCCTTGAGGATGCTCGGTCCTGCCTGCCAGAGTCTCTGTAAGATGTCTTTCCGGAACGGTAACGATCAGATTTTCTTTGGTTTTGAAATACTGAAAGATAGAGGCCTAATGTACGCCCGAATCATTAGAGATGTCGGCGATAGTCCTCCCCTAAAAACCGCGGTTGGCAACGATACGCTCCGCATGCTCTCTGATAAGTCGACCTTTTCTGTCTGCTGATGGGCTTCTTCGTTTTGTGCAAGACCTCCCTTTGTGTTCCTTCCGGACAATCCTGTACAGTCCACATATAGACACCGGGGATTCGAATACAATGATCAGCGATTCTTCAATCTTGGTTTGAAACCGAATACTACTTATATATGGAAGAGTCAAGAACTCTCTTTCCTGCAGCCCAGGTAACACACGGTATTGTGCTGTGTTATCCGTTACCTACAGTCATTTGGCCGGTGATCCAGCAATCATTCATCAGTAGCGAAGGCTCTTTCCCATTGAAAGATCATCCGGCACTCTGAGAGAATCTCCCGCGTGAGCACCGTAGCCAGATTTGAAATATCGGTCAATTTTTCGGATCACCCGGTACTCGTGGACCTGAGGTTGGCAGGTAAAAGGAGACATGCTTGTTCCCTACTCAACGTCTGCAAAGGGGGAGAAGGAATCAGAGCACGTCCACGAGCCTACGTTATCATTGCCTTGGGATCGTTGGCGGCCGTACGTTCGTATTCCTGCCTCGGGCCGGAGACGACTTTCACGATTGCCTCTGACCTTTCCACTCTGCGGTTTGCCCAGTACGAGAGTCCACAGGTGACGAGAAACGAGGCGACGTCTCGTCGGTTCATCGCGGTTCCCACGGGACCTCGGAAGGTCATCATCCAGATTGATGCTCCGCGGGTGCGGTGCGGGCGCAGAGTCTGGTTCCGCACATCACCGTACGATTCGCTGAAAAGAACGGCAGGCTCACCGAGAAGTTTCAGCGCTACGCGCCGGAGCTGTGCCGGCACATAAGGGTCATGGGAGGGGTCGAGCGCTCGCGCGACCCTCCATCGGCGTCAGGGATATGCAAAAGCCTCATCCGAGAAGGAAATTTGCTCCCCCGAAGACTCAAGAACCTGATACCGAGTACAAGCGACAGGATCGCGGCCTCTCCTCGCATCGGTACATGGCCCGGCTCCTTTATCTGAGGGCAGAGGCGGTGCTGTTCGGCGTGACGGCAAGGATGCGGAGGGGTTCGCCCCTCTTCGCATGCGAGTGACATCTACTCGGTGAGGTCGCTCCTCCCCCGTGGACATGTCGGCCACCCGCCTCAGCCCGGTAGCTTGCCATGTCCCCAAATTGACGCTCGTTTTCGGCCTTCTACGTCGTCATACCTCCCAACGGAGAACCTACCTTGCACACAGGAGAGCTCTCCCGCGAAGCCACGGACTTCCCCGAAAAGAACGTACTCAAGGAGCCGCCGGCTCTTGGCGAACGCTTTGGAGTATCTTAAAGCTCGTCCGCCAAGCGCGCGACTCCCCCCTCTCAAAAGAGCATAAGCCGTTAGCATAACGCGTAAAATAGTACCGGAAAATCTCGCGCTATCTCTGACGGTTTTCGTGCCTCAGCACCCCGAAGATCGTACGCCACTGCTTTTCGCATAACCAACCGCTTTCACACCTATTATCGCACGAACCGCCAACCACATAACCCCTGCAGCCTGTCTCCCTGACCGAGTAAGTGGAGCCAGTAGGCCCTTGACATGACTGCCGGTTTTGGTTGCCAGCGAGAGGGAGGTGAACATCGGATGAGCTTTTTTTCCCAAAACACAAAAAAAGGCCTTGACACCGCTTCTATATAAGTTATACTCGTATAGAGGGAGTTACCAAGTCCTGGTCAACCAGGCCCTCGGGGTACGGATCCGGGGCTAACCGGCTTCCCTGACCGACTGATGGGGCTCCGAAGGTCATTCAGCAAAGGCAGGCCGGCGTGATCAAAAAGGATATTGATCCGGCGAATCTTCCGATCCGTCCTATGAAAGAAGATGAGGTCGATGCCGTTGGAGTAGCCGAGAGCAGGTACTTCGGCGTGGCTCGCCCGGAATATTACTGGGTGAAGTCGGGTCCGGCGACCAAGGGAACAGGAAATAGTATTTCTTTGGTTGCGGAAGCGCGGATGAGCATATTGCAGGCCGAGTGCAAGAGGTAAGAAAATGAGGTACGCAGAAACAGGGTTTAATCTAGAGGTTGATCTAACCCGAGGAAACATTGAGAGGGTGGAAACCGACCCAAGAGACACCGAGCTTTATCTGGGGGGCTTGGGTACTAACGCGAAGATTTTATGGGAGAGGGTGCCTCCCGAAGTCGAGGCCTTCTCTCCGGAGAATCTTTTGATATTCAGCGCAGGCCTCTTATGTGGCACACCCGCCACCGGCTGCAATCGGACCATCGTTTCTACCATTTCGCCTCAGACTCTGTTAATGGCATTTTCAATGATGGGCGGGTTCTGGGCTCCGGAATTGAAGTATGCCGGGTATGACAAGGTGATCCTTCGCGGCAAGTCCCCGGATCTGGTCTACCTGTGGATCAACAACGACAAAGTGGAAATCCGCGATGCCTCTCATTTAAGGGGTAAAGGCACTGTTGAAACGGCACAGCTTATTCGAGAAGAGTTGAAGGAGCCGAAAGCCCAGGTGGCTTCTATCGGCCTGGCCGGTGAAAACAGAGTCTATTATGCTTCCATCGAGCAAGGCAGGTCCAGCGCAAGCCGAGGCGGTATAGGCGCGGTCATGGGAGACAAAGGCGTGAAAGCGATCGCTGTTCGTGGAACGAAGGACATCAATGTTGCTCAACCGGATGCGTTTATGGAGCTTTGCAAAGAGGTGCTGAATTACATAAAATTTCGAAACGACAATCCGGTTCCTGGTGTCATGTCTATTCTGACCGGGCTCGGGTCGCCCCAGGAGATGAAAGTCCATGATGAAAAATGGCACACTGAAAATTTCATGTGGGGAAATTCACGGGAGCGCAGAAAAAATTTCTGGAATGACGAAGTGGCAAAGCAGTGGGCGGAGACTCTGGACAGCATGCGGACACGTCTGATCAGTTGCTACAACTGTCCGATGACATGCGGGGCAACCATTTCTCCACCGGGACTGCCGACCTACATGATGAAATGCTTCTCCAAGCTGACCTATACCATGGCGGCCTTTTCCGATCTGGAATTCGGCTTGGGTATCGCCCAAAGCGCAACGGAGTACGGCGTGGACGGATTTTCAACTCCGCAGGTCATGGCCTTTGCCCTTGAGCTCTACGAAGCAGGTATATTGACCGACGATGACTTCCCGGGGATGCCGGCGGACAATGAGGGGAGATTCTACTGGCTGCTCGACAGGATTGTTCGGCGTGAGGGGATTGGCGACGTGCTTGCAAACGGCACCTATTGGGCGGCCAAACAGATCGGCAAGGGTGCGGAGGCCTATGCCCATAATACTATCAAGAAACATGAGCAGCTTCCTCTCAAGCTCTCAATGCTCAATCCCATTTATTTCCTCATGTATGCCACCGGCGAGAAGTTGAACATAACTCAGATTGAGGGGCAGTTCCCCCAGGCTCCTTGGCCGACGAGGGAGGAGAGAGAAGAATTCGTGAAGGATTGGTTCCAGGTTCCCGATGAAAAGTTTAAACAGTATCTCTTGGACTGGGAGCTGCGCGGCGAGAATTCCATACCCTATTACCCGACTGTCGACATGTGCTGCGATATCGTCGACTGGCAAGAGAAGATGCACTACATTGATGACGCCCTCGGCATGTGCGCAGGCCTATCATCGTTTCCCCTGAAGCCTCCGTATCATATACACAATTATCCCAAATTCAT
>CAZCDS010000010.1:55545-145821 GCA_964497585.1 uncultured Syntrophaceae bacterium | reverse complement strand
AAACAATCCCACACCAAAACACTACTCACCTACGAAAATCTGGGGAATGTCCTGTCACGGTGAGGCGAAAGTGGGAATTGAAGTAAGCGTGCACCAGGGTAGGCCGTTGGCAAATAGGTCCTCCCGGACCGCCGCCACAAAGCTCAATGGCTTCGAGCTGACAGGCCGCTACTTTCGTTGCGGGGCGACCGCAACCCTTGAATGGTGGTCGAGGGCAGGCGCGGGAGTATTTTGCTGTCACCCAGACATATCCCTCAGCCATTGATTCGGCGGACACCGGCTTTTATAATCACTGAATAGACGCTCCAAAGACCCTATCCGGAAAGATCGTCGGCCTGTCCCACTGGAGCCGCTGGCCGTAGGGAAAGGTCGTAAAGGTGTTTCTGAACCGATCTCCCACGGAACTGGAGATTTCCCCTTGGTCCCCGGCAAACCCTGGCCGCTTGAAGCACAGGTCAAAAGGGATGTATGATAGGGGTGAGCGACCGAGGGATTCCCGGGAGTCGGCTATGGCTGAAACGCGCGGAAAGCGGCATATCAACAAGAAGGAGTTCATTGAGGATTTCCTCTGGGGAAGGACCGATGAGGAACTGCAGAAGAAGTTCGCGGTCACCCATTCCCAGATGACCCGTCTTGTGGGAGTACTCAAGAAGAGCGGTGATCTTACCCCCGAGCACTTCGCCCGCCGTGAGGAGAATCTGAGGATACGCTTCGGGGAGGAGACCAAGCCCGATCCCCAGAGGAAGGCCAAGACTTCGGTCGATCTCGACACCGGGCTGGTGCTGCATTGTCCTTCCTGCGGGGCCGCGGTGAAGCGGGGAGCAGAGACGTGCGGGTATTGCGGATCGCATCTCGATTTCTCGCTCAAGGGCAAGACGGTTCATTGTCCGCACTGTTTTCAGAGGATTCCCGCGGGAAGCCGATTCTGCATGATCTGTGCGAGGCCCGCAAAAAAGCAGGACGACGAAGCCGAGATCCTGAAGGACAGGCCCTGCCCTCGGTGCGGAGAGCCGATGCGTAAGCTCGACGTTGTCGATTTCTCCGTTGCGGGATGCATCAAATGCAGCGGGCTCTTTGTGCCCCACGAGACATTCGAAATGATGCAGGACTCCTCCCAAAGGGTCATCGAGAGCATGGCAAGGCCTTCCCGGGAGGAAACCGAATTCGACGCGCGGATCGTCTACCTCCGCTGTCCCGTCTGCAAGACCCTGATGAATCGCAAGAATTTCGCGCTTACCTCGGGAGTAATCCTGGACATCTGCGGAGAGCACGGGATATGGTTCGACGGCGGGGAGCTGGAAAAGATCATGGAGTTCATCGCAAGAGGGGGTCTGGAAAGGGCCAGAGAGATTCAGCTACGGAACCTCAAGGAAGAGCGGAAGCTGGAGAAGCTCCGTCGGGAACGGATGCTCGCGGACGGGGACTATACGTCGGCCGGCATGTTCCCCGACAGCTCCATGGATTTCGGCGGTCCTGACGTTCTCGATCTCGTCGGCGGATTATTCAAGATACTCAAGAGGAGAATGTAGATCCACGTGGCGACAATGACAGACATACCGATCGTTGCAGTGAAGGAGACCGAACCCGAAACCGTCCTCGAAGATATCGCCCAAGCAATGGAAGACGCCCGTTTCAGGGACTTTCTTGACCCGTCCGCTCCGGTGATTCTCAAAGACAACATATCCTGGCACTTTCCCTTCCTCAGCGCCAACACCACACCGTGGCAGTTGGAAGGCGTCATCCTGGCACTCAAGGAAGCCGGATACGAAGAGATCGTCGCCGTCCAAAACGAGACGGTCGTCACCAACGCGTTCAAAGGCGAGAAACTCAACAAGTACGTCCCCATCTTCGAGAAATACAAGATCCCGGTCCTGTACAATTTTCGGGAAGAGGATATTCGGTGGATCCCTTTTAGGCCCCAGGCGGAGATGCGGGTACTGGGGGAGATCTTCCCGGATGGGATGCGCATCCCGGAGTACTTCATCGGCAAGAATATCGTTCACTTACCCACGGTTAAGTGTCACATTTACACGGGAACGACCGGCTCGATGAAGAACGCGTTCGGCGGGCTTCTGACATCGAGAAGGCATTACACTCATTCGGTCATTCACGAGACGCTCAACGACTTGCTGGCTATCCAAAAGGAGATCCACAGGGGGATCTTCACGGTAATGGACGGTACCGTCTGCGGAAACGGGCCCGGTCCCAGGACCATGGTTCCCGTCGAAAAGGACCTGATGCTCGCGTCCGGGGACAGTACGGCCATCGATGCGGTTGCCGCAAAGATGATGGGGTTCGAACCGATGGAGTTGGACTTCATCCGGATTGCCCATGAATCGGGCCTCGGCATCGGTCGCCCGGAAGAGATCGATGTGCGGGGGAAGGACATTTCCCGGGAAGACTGGGGATTCTCTGTGGGGAATAATGCCGCCTCGTTCGTTGGCAACTTCATCTGGTTCGGGCCGCTCCGGCCCTTGCAGCACCTTTTTTTCAGGACTCCTCTGGTTTATCTGTTCGTTTTCGGATCGTTTTTCTATCACGATTTCGTATACTGGCCGCTCAAGGCCAAACCGCAGATAGAAGCGTTCAAGAAGAAGAGCAAGTGGGGGCGACTCTTCGATCAGTACCCGGAATAGAGTCGATCAGAGCGTGATTGCCAAGCGCTCCGATAGATCGGCAGGCAGGAATCCCACGGAACACGGGAAAGCCTTACAGGATCAACTCGTACGATGGCCGGAGAATTGTGTCGGCGGCTTCTTCGGAAGGTGGAGCGTACTTCGGCAGGTCTCCGGCGCCCCGAGCCCGCACGTGCGCGGGACGAAGGAGCGCCTGAGACCTGAAAAGCAGATCAGTGAGCAACCGTGATCCGTTTCATGACGAATCATGCCGTGACCGGTCCGGAATATTGTCCGGAGCGTTGCAGATCTGCCGTGTAGGAGACTGCTGGACGATCAGATGCCTTGGAAGATTTCCCTTTTGAGGTGGTCGTTGAGTTCCTTTTGAACGGTGGCGCGCACAGCTCTGACATCCGCGCGCCATTTCTCAAGCTTGCCCAGAGCTTCATCTTCCCAGGGAAGGCGATCTCTGGAAGCTTTTGCCAGGATGTCCCGTTCGAGTTCTCTGGGTACGGGACTTTTCAGGAGGGCTTTGTACCGCGACTTTATCCTCCGTATGATGCGGAGGAGCGTGATCAGATCATCCCGCGAAAGCTGTTTAGCTGCCGGCGGGGACACGTCTTTGGGAATGAGATGGAGTTCCTCGAGGGGGGTGCCTTCTGCGAGCGCCGTGTTGATGATTTTCTTGAGGCGCCGATAGTTGCTTTTGAAGTCGCCGGGAGGCTCGGAGACAGCATCGGCCGGATCGGAAAAAGGGAACAACATAATCATACCTCCTCAAAGTAACTGAAAATTCGAGAGGGGTCCGACAAGCCCACTCTCGGAAAACACCGGCGAGATAACATGTCCCCTGTGGTTCGTCAAGAACTAGTTTATTTTTTTTACCTAGCATGCTGATCACAAAGGGAAAAATGTTCAAACGTTAGGACTGGAGCGCGTGAGAGTGTCATTTCGAGGCTCAGGATTTCCTGTCCGGCCGGGGCGCCGGGTGGTGGGCTTTACTTTTCTCCTGGGGTTGAATACCTATGACGTGGGGGGGTGCTGGAGCGCAGGCGTCAAGAAACCACTAATCCGGCGAAATAATGTGGCAAGTTTTCAGCGGCCTGCTGCTCCCTCCAGTGAAGGGAGGGGGTCTGAATCCCTCTCATCCGGCGTGAGAGTGTGGTATTGGGGGAAAATCTGCAACCATAGGCAGGTGACGTGGCAACTAGAGAGATAATCATCCGGGGGGCCCGGGAACATAATCTCAAAGAAATCGACCTCGAAATCCCCCGGGACCGCCTCGTCGTTATCACCGGTCTGTCGGGTTCGGGCAAATCGAGTCTCGCGTTCGACACCATCTACGCGGAAGGGCAGCGGCGGTACGTGGAATCGCTCTCCGCGTACGCGCGGCAATTCCTCGAGATGATGGACAAGCCTGACGTGGATCTCATCGAGGGCTTGTCCCCGGCCATCAGTATCGAGCAGAAGACCACCTCCAAGAATCCTCGTTCCACCGTGGGGACCGTGACGGAGATCTACGACTACCTTCGTTTGCTCTACGCACGCGTGGGGATTCCCCACTGTTGGGAGTGCGGTCGTCCGATCAGTTCGATGACGATTCAACAGATGGTCGATCAGGTGATGGAACTCCCCGAAGGTACGCGCATCCATTTGCTTGCTCCCATCGTGACGGGGAGGAAGGGCGAATATCACAAGGAGTTTCAGAACCTTTCCCGGGAGGGCTTCGTTAGGGTCAAGGTGGATGGCGAGATGCGAGACCTCTCGGAAGAGATCAAACTCGACAAGAACAAGAAACATACGATCCAGGTCGTGGTGGATCGGTTGATCGTCAGGCCGGGAACCGAACAGAGGTTGGCGGACTCGTTGGAGACCGCGGTTCGCCTGGGGGACGGAATTGCTGTTGTGGAGGAGCTTGAAGGAGACGAGCATCTCTTTAGCGAGAAATTCGCCTGCCCTGAGCACGGGGTGTCACTGGGAGAGATTGCTCCTCGGCTCTTCTCCTTCAACAACCCCTTCGGTGCATGCGAGGAGTGCGGCGGCCTCGGTCTGCAGGTAAGATTCGACCCGGATCTGATCGTTCCCGACCCGAGCCGCTCTATTCGAGACGGCGCGATTGCTCCCTGGGAAAGGCGCAACACGATATTCCTCGATCAGATGGTCGACGCGCTGGCGGTTCATTTCGGATTCGACCCGAACACTGCTTTCAACAAGCTCCCCGCGAGAGTCCAGGAGATCGTCCTGTACGGGTCCGACGAGCAGATCGACTTCCACTACGAGCGGGACGGCCGCAAGCACTCGTTCCGGCGGGCATACGAGGGAATCATCCCCTTTCTGGAGCGCAAGTACCGGGAGAACGACCGGGAAGAGCCGGACGACGAGCTGAGCCGGTACATGAGCGCAATCCCGTGTCCTTCCTGTGGCGGCGCGAGGCTGAAGAAAGAAGCCCGGCACGTTCTCGTGGGAGACATGCCGATCCACAAGCTGACAGCGCTCTCGGTCAGGGAAGCCGAAGAATTCGTGGCCGGTCTCGAGCTGGACGAACGGCGCATGGAAATAGGGCGCCGGGTGATCAAAGAGATTGCCGATCGGCTCGGTTTCCTCGACAAGGTCGGTCTGGGCTACCTCACCCTTGACAGGGCGTCCGCGACGCTCTCCGGCGGTGAATCCCAGCGCATCCGACTCGCGACCCAGGTGGGGTCGTCTCTGGTGGGAGTCCTCTATATCCTGGACGAGCCCAGCATCGGACTGCACCAACGGGACAATCAGCGACTGCTTTCCACGCTCCTTGACCTGAGAGACCAGGGTAATACGGTCCTCGTGGTCGAGCACGATCCCGAGACCATACTCAGTGCGGACCACGTCATAGATCTCGGACCGGGCGCGGGACTCCTCGGCGGGGAGATTGTCTTCGCGGGACCGCCCGAGAAACTCCTTAAGTCGAACAAATCCCTGACCGGCAAATTCCTCGCGGGCAAGGAGTTCATCCCGCTGCCGGAGAAACGGCGAAAACCGGGCAAGGCTGCCCTGGTCCTGCGCGGGGCACGTGCGAACAATCTCAAGAGTATTGACGTGAGGTTTCCCCTCGGGCTTTTCACCTGCGTGACGGGTGTCTCAGGATCGGGCAAGAGCACGCTTGTGGTGGACACGCTCCATCGAGCACTCGCGCAGAGACTCTACCGCTCCCGCGACAAGGCCGGCGAAGTCGACGCGATACAGGGCATCCACTTCATCGACAAAGTCATTGACATCGATCAGAGCCCGATCGGCCGCACGCCGAGATCGAACCCCGCAACCTATACCGGGGTCTTTACTCCGATCCGCGACCTTTTCTCGAACCTGCCCGAATCGCGGATGAGAGGGTACAAACCCGGCCGGTACAGTTTCAACGTCAAGGGCGGCCGGTGCGAGGCCTGCAACGGAGACGGCATCATCAAGATCGAGATGCACTTCCTGCCCGACGTGTATGTGAAGTGCGACGTATGCCAGGGGAAGCGCTACAACCGTGAGACCCTCGAGATCAAATACAAGGGAAAAAACATTTCCGACATCCTGAACATGACGGTGAACCAGGGCGCGGAATTCATGGAGTCGATTCCCACCATCTACAACAAGCTCAGGACCATCCAGGAAGTAGGGCTCGGGTACATCAAGCTCGGCCAGCCGGCCACCACCCTTTCCGGAGGCGAGGCACAACGGATCAAGCTCTCCAAAGAGCTTTCAAAGCGCAGCACCGGCAGGACGATCTACATACTCGACGAACCCACCACCGGTCTGCACTTCGCGGATATCCGCAAGTTGCTGGACGTCCTGCAGAGCCTCGTGGACGCGGGCAACAGCGTCGTCGTCATCGAGCACAACATGGACGTGATCAAGGTCGCGGACCACATTATCGACCTCGGCCCGGAAGGAGGCAACGAAGGCGGAAAGGTCATCGCCACAGGAACACCCGAAGAGATCGCCCAGGCTCCGGGATCGTACACCGGCCTCTACCTGAAGGAAGTACTGCAGAACAAGAAGGGATACCGGCCCTTTGAGATCGATCCGAAACAGGCCGTGCAGGAAAATCCCGAGAAAACCAAGTCCGCTGCCAACAATCCCGGCACGCCGAAGAAAAGAGGCGTGAACCGCAGGCGAGCAAAGGCACGACGAAGATAGGAAATCCCCACCACGAAGACACCAAGAAACGAAGAAGATAAGCAATTTTCACTAGAGAGGCACAAAGGCACAGAGAAGGGCAAGGGTCCTTTGTGTGCCGGGGGTACCCGAACAACACGCGAATCTTGACCGGTTTGGTAGGGATGACTAACGTACGCCCAAGTCAAGAACTTGAGAGGAGTTCTTTTGATGAAATCATGCACATGGTGTGAAACCCGGTGGCACCCCCGGAACTCCTAATGGGCGACCGTTTTGAGCCGAACAGGGGGGTGATGCGCGGGGGGAGGTAGTAAAGATGTTGGCTCGAAACACAATTTTCCTTATAACCGCAACAATCATCGCAGCCTTTTCGTTATCGGACGCCAATTCCAAAGAACTCGTATGGGGGGAAAACGTCGGCCCGGTATTCGCCGAGGTTGCTCGGTCCGAGGACGGGAAGGGAGTGTCTGTCCACGCGGCACCATCAGAGAAATCGGGCACTATTGCACAGCTGAAGAAAGGCTCCCAGGTCCAAGGATACAATAAGTTCAAGAACGGCTGGATGCAGTTGAAGCGGCCGTACAAGGGAGGATGGGTTAAGGTTTCCTTTCTCAAACCACGATCCTTTGAGCAGAGGGTAACCCGTGTCGCTCCACCCGAATTCTGTGTGCCGTTGCGGAAAGGTCCCGGATCAGCACATCCGAAGGCCGGCTGCGCGGGGATTGGGCAGAGACTGACATTCAGCGGGGTCATGACCGCTGACAATTGGCTCCAGCTTACCAAGGGCAAAGGTTGGATGCTCGTGTCCAACATCCGTATTAGTCCCGCCGCGGTGGCAGCCCCAGGGAAAGTGAAGGGGAAGTCAACGGGGCCCGTTGTCGCGCCGCTTATCCCAGGTAACACATCCCTGAAAACGGTCAGCGACCGATTCCGTGAGGTAGGGATCGGAACCGGTGCCGTTCCGGGATTACCTGGCACGGGAACGGGCACTGGACCTCCTCGAGAGAACGTACCGCCCCCGGTCCAGAATCCACCCGGGACCTTCTGCAGGGGCGAGTATTGCTACAAGGCTTCGGAACCGGAGGATCCCGTTTCCGGGTATACCCGGGACGGCATCCCTATTCACCCCATTAACTGCAATACAGCATTCAATTGCGCGTTGGTTACAGCGGACTATGTGACAGCAATTCTGCAAGGCGGTCAAGAGACACGTGTTCTCCTTAATGAGACGGTTGCCGTTTATGCGGACGGAACGATCGCAGAGATCGCGCCACTTGGTGAGGGCGAGGGACCCGTGATAGCCAATTGCGGTACGGCACAAGGAATCGATCCGGAGTGCGTCGCACAGGTCATCCAGGAACTGGCCCAACAGGCAGCGGAGGAGGCAGGTCCGCCTCAGAACCAGATGGCAGGTTCCGGCGGCGGGGCCGCTACGCTTGAGGGCGGCGGTCAGGGCGGCACCGGTTCACTTGCGCCACCTGCCGAGATCCCCGGATCCGGCGATTCAGGTCCTGTTCTCACTGGGAAAAAGGAAGAGGACACCGATGGAACTTCCGAGACCTCCGGTGACGAAAGCTCCGGCTGGATGACGATTCAGCCTGTGGGCGGAAATCCACCCGCGGAATCCGGCGGTGGGTCGGGCCCCTCCGAGACTGCGGGCTCAGGCAAGGGTGACGATTCCGGATGGCGCACCATTCAACCGGTGGGAGGCTCGGGTCCCGTCTTCACGTCCGAAGGTGACGATGGCAAAGATTTCGGCGGCGGCAAGAAGGATGCTCCGGTCATCGGTGGCGGCGGAAATCCACCGGCTGGCCCCACCCAGGGGTTCATCGTCGGAGACCCTGTTGACAGTGACTTTGGCGGCAACGATTCTTCCGATTCGAGTTCATCCGGGCCCGGATTCGGCGGTTCTGCGCCAGGCGTCTCGATAAGTGAGCCTTCGGAGTTCACCGGCAGAGGCGGAGTCTCGGGTGGAGCGAACGAATCAACAGGTGGCGGGTTTTCCCGCGGCGATGCTGCCGATTTTGGCGGAGGGAGTAACGTCGGAGGTGATTCCTCGGTCTCCTCCGGTTCCCCCAGCGGTTCGTCGGGATCTGATTTGGGGAGTAGCACCGCTCAGGGAGTATCGATGTCTGATTCTTCCGCAGCTACTGGGAAGACCGGTGGAGGTTCGTCCTCCGGAGGGACCGGTGGCGTAAGCATAACCAAGGGCTTCAAAGGAAGGCGATAGGGATGCCCCACGTGATCTGCGAAACGTGGCCCGGCCCGGGAGGAAAGAGAGGGATGGTTGGACGAAGATGGAAATTGGTGCGGCAGGAGGTAAAACCATGGGTATTGTCAACCGATTATTGCTGATTAGTTCCTTCGTCTTGTTGCCGGGCCTGGTCGGCACCGGGCAAGCTGCGGAAAAAGCGGTATGGGGCGAGAACGTCGGCTTCGTATATGCACGGGTAGCCAAACAAGACCATCCCAAGGGGCTCGTAGTCGCCACGGCTCCACGAAAGGGAGGCAAGGTTCTGGCATATATGAGGAATGGCACACCGATACAGGGATACTCCATATTCAAGAACGGCTGGGTGAAACTCAAAGAACCCTTCGGTAAAGGCTGGTTGAACATGCGCTACCTCAAGTCCGCGGAGGTAGCAGGAACCGTTTCCAACCTGGCAACGGATGAAGGCTGTCTGACTGTGAGAAACGGCCCCGGCATCTCGTTCAAGAAGCTTGGATGCCTGTCCTTGGGAGAGACCGTAAAGTTGACAGGGATCGGCGCAAGCAGCAAGTGGCTCTTTATCGAGAATCCGACAAAAGGTTGGGTCAGGCAAGCAAATGTGGACGTGAAATGGCCGCCGGCGTCTGCTCGACAGGGGAGAGCAGTGTCGGCAGGGAGGAACGGGCCGAGCGGAACAAGAGCCGCCCGTTCAAAAGACTCCTCCTGGGATGCTCTGCCTGAAGTTCGAATCCACGGCGAGATCTTTAACGAGGATCGGTGGACGGACAGACATCTCGAGGAAAGCTGGGCCGATACCGACCGGCTTCTCAACGGCCTATGAGGACAGGTGGCGGTCCGTCCTAATCGGAATCCGGCACCCTCTGGTCTGTTGTCGCTTCCATGGCTTTGATGATAAGGGAGAGCGTGCGGTTGGTCGGCGCGGGTACGCCGACTGCTTCAGCTTCCGTGGCCACTGCTCCGTTGATGAAATCGATCTCTGTTTTTCGGCCGAGGCGGATGTCCTGGAACATCGAGTTGAGGTTCGTCGCGGTGGCCTCACAGACAGCGACCACCTGAGCTTCGGGGTCGTCGAAAATGAGCTTGATCCCCTTCGCGTTGACCACCGCCAGACATTCCTCCACGATATGGTGAATCAATTCCTGTCCTGCTTCGGACTCTACGATGCCTCCGTTGCGCACCCGCAATATGGTTCCCGGAGCGTTGATAGCCGCGTTGACGACGAGCTTGGACCAGACGGATCCCATCGCGTTGTCCACGACGTGAACCGGCCCGAAATCGAGCTTTTCCAGCATCCCGGCGATGGACCCGGTCCGGTCGCTCTCCCGTCCGTGAGCCTCACCGAAATGCGTCTGACCGATCCCTGTGTGGCGGACCTGTCCCGGACCCAGAGCAAGTGCTCCGTTGGTAGTCGTTCCGAGGAGAACTCTGCCGGGAAAGGCCTTGTCCAGAATCTCGAAGTTGCCCACGCCGTTCTGGAGCGTCAGAACCGCTCCATCCTTCCCAAGGATCGTTGCGACTGCGGGGACGGCAGCTTGCGTGTCGTACGCCTTGACGAGCACGATGGCCAGATCCACTTTTCCGACCTCGGACGGATCGTTCACGATCACCGGGCGGACATGCTTGTCGCCGGACATTCCTTCGAGCTTCAGACCGTTTGTCTTGACATGCTCAACGTGCTCTTCGTCGCGGCGAAGGAGAACCACGTCGACGCCCGCATGACTGAGCAGACCGCCCACGAGCGATCCCAACGCTCCGGCTCCGACTATTCCGACCCGCATGTGACCTCCTCTCGGTTCGGTGGGCAGGGGCACGGCGCTCCATGTGGTGAAGGAAGTACGACTGCATTGTTTCAGAAATAGCTTTGCAGCTTCTCGCTGCGGTCTCCGGAGGCACTGGCAGGCAGGCGCCGGTGGCACCCGGATTTGCAGCGGTCCCGCGTATGGAGAGGAACAAATGGAGCGTTCTGCCAGGCGGCTCCTCCGGATCTCACTTCGGGTAGAGCCGTTCAAGCTCCGTGGCCACGTCTTCGGGCATGGGATAACAGTGTTCCTTCGCGGGGAACTTCCTCTCGAGGACTTCTTTTCTGAACTCCTGAAGCGCTTCCACGATCTGCGAGCCGACGTCCTTGTATTGTTTTACGAATTTGGCCACCTTGCGATCGAACATGCCGATCATGTCGTGGATCACCAGGACCTGACCGTCGCAGTGCGGGCCCGCGCCGATTCCGAAGGTGGGGACCTTAGCTCTGCGCGTGATGACTGCCGCCACCTCTGCAGGAACCGCTTCGAGCAGGATACTCGATGCTCCGGCTTGCTCGAGGATCTCCGCGTCCTCCACGAGTTTCTTGGCTGTCTCGATGTCGCGGCCCTGGGCCTTGTACCCACCCATCTGCGCGACGGACTGCGGTGTCAGACCGATATGAGCCATCACCGGAATGGTGGCGTCGACCATGGCCCGGATCGTCTCCGCCATTTCCCTGCCGCCCTCGAGCTTGACCGCGTCGCACCCGGCCTCAGCCATGAAGCGGCCGGCGTTGCGGATGGCGTCTTCTTTGGAGGGCTGGTAGCTCATGTACGGCATGTCGCCCACGAGGTACACGTCCGGAGCGCCCTGCCTGACCGCCTTTACGCTCGGCATCATCAGGTCCACGGTGACGGGAAGCGTGGAGTCGTACCCGTACACGACCATCCCGATCGAGTCGCCCACGAGGATGACATCGATCCCGGCCATTTGCTCGAGGATAGCGAAGGGATAGTCGTACGCCGTGAGAAAGGTCATCGGCTCGCCCTTGGCCTTTTTCTCCCTCAACGTTTGAATCGTGATCTTCGGCATGATGTTTCCGTCCCTTTCCTTCTCCTGCTGCCCGATCATCCATTCTCGTGCGCATGCGTGGCCCGCAGTAGGCACCGTCGGGCTCACGGTCACGGAACATGATCGAGTGATCGACTTTCTCTTGAACCCTGACAGCAAACAGACATGACGGCGTGGTGCACTCAGTCGTACGGGGCGCCGCGGTGAGCTTCACCTGTCAGATGTCATTTCTTGAGGTTGCCCCGTATGTACTCCACAATGTCATCGGTCCTGGTACCCGGTCCGAAGACCGCCTCGATACCCTTCTCTTTGAGTGGGCCGATATCTTCTTCAGGGACGATGCCACCACCAAGGATCAGAACGTCCTCAATTCCCTTTTCCCTGAAGATCTGAGCCACCTTTGGAAACAGGTAATCGTGCGCACCGGAAAGTGAGCTGAGACAGAGGACGTCCGCGTCCTCCTGCACACAGGTTTGATAAATCGCTTCGGGCGTCTGGCGCAGGCCGGTGTAGATCACTTCCATGCCCGCGTCACGGAGCGCCCTGGCAACGACTTTTGCTCCTCTATCGTGGCCGTCCAACCCCGGCTTTGCTACGACAACCCTTATGCGTCTCTCCATCCTCGACCTCTGCGATGAATTGCGTCAGTTTGTTCCGCGAACAACCATTCCGTGCGTGCACACTATTCCGAGACACCTAGAGCGGGATGTTGCCGTGTCTGCGTTTCGGCTTCTCCTCCACTTTGTTCTCGAGCTGTGCGAAGGCCCTGGCGAGGACCTCACGGGTTTCCCTCGGATAGACCACTCGCTCGACAAAGCCCAGTTCCGCGGCCCGGTACGGGCTGGCAAACTTCTCACGGTAGTGGTCGATCATCTCCGTCCTCTTGACCACAGGGTCAGCGGCAGCGCTGATTTCACGGCGGAAGAGGATCTGCACTGCTCCTTCGGCCCCCATGACCGCGATCTCCGCGGAAGGGTAGGCGAGGTTGATGTCGGATCTTAGCGCCCTGCTGGCCATAACCACGTACGCTCCGCCATAGGCTTTGCGAGCGATGAGCGTTACCTTCGGGACCGTCGCTTCCGCGTACGCGTAGAGAATCTTTGCACCGTGCTTGATGATACCTCCGTGCTCCTGCTGCGTTCCGGGAAGATAACCGGGCACGTCCAGGATCGTCCAAAGCGGAATGTTGAACGCGTCGCAGAACCGAACGAAGCGGCCGCACTTCACTGATGCTTCGATGTCGAGGCAGCCCGCCATCCAATTGGGTTGATTCGCGACGATGCCCACGGTCCTGCCTCCGATGCGGCCGAAGCCCACGACAAGATTGCGCGCATAATTGGCATGGACTTCAAAGAAGTGCTCGTGATCCAAGACCGGCCTTATGAGCTTCTTGATATCGTACGGCCGCCGGGGATTCTCCGGGATAAGCGTGTCCAGTTCCGGCACGGATCGGTCGATCGGATCGTCGCACTCCACGACCGGCGGCTTGACCCTGTTGCTATCGGGTAAGAAGGACAAGAGTTCTCGAACGCTCTCAAGCGTTTCCTTTTCCGTGGGATAGTGGAAGTGACAGACGCCTGAGACCCGTCCGTGGACCTTGGCGCCGCCAAGGCTCTCCGGGTCGATCTCTTCGCTCGTGACTTCCTTGATCACCTGGGGACCCGTGATGAACATGTAGCTGGTCTTCTCGGCCATGAAGATGAAGTCCGTGACCGCAGGAGAGTACACCGCGCCGCCTGCGCAGGGGCCCATGATGACCGATATTTGGGGGATCACTCCCGAGGCTCTCACGTTCCGGTAGAAGACTTCGCCATAGCCGCCGAGGCTCTCCACCCCCTCCTGGATGCGAGCGCCCCCGGAATCGTTGATCCCGATGAGCGGACACCCGTTGCGGTAGGCAAGATCCATCACCTTGCAGATCTTCATCGCGTGGGTGTACGAGAGGCTCCCTCCAAAGACGGTGAAATCCTGGGCAAAGACGTACACCCCGCGGCCGTTGACCTTGCCGAAGCCCGAGACCACCCCTTCTCCGGGAATCTTGGTCGTCTCCATGCCGTAATCGGTGCAGCGGTGAACAATGAACTTGTCTATCTCCTCAAAGGAGCCGTCGTCCAAAAGTTCCAGGACGCGCTCTCTGGCCGTCATTTTTCCGGCCTTGTGTTGTTTCTCGATCTTGTCCGGCCCGCCGCCCTGGTCGGCCTCTTCCGATCTGCGTCGGAGTTCCTCAAACTTCGATTCCGTTACCGACATGGACGCAACTCCTTTTTGATCTCTCAATTCGGCCCCCCTGCTACTTGAGCACTTCCCTCACTGCCGCCCCAACCTGGGTCAGGTTTTCCACCACCGAGGCGCCAGCCTCTTCCAGTGCTTCGATCTTGCTCTGAGCGGTCCCGGCGCCTCCCGAGATGATCGCTCCCGCGTGGCCCATCCTCTTTCCTGGAGGCGCCTGTCTACCGGCTATGTACGCGACCACCGGCTTACTGAATCCGGTCTTGATGAACTCCGCAGCCTGCTCCTCCGCGGATCCACCGATCTCGCCGATCATCACAACCGCTTCCGTTTCATCGTCTTTTTCGAACTCTTTGAGCACGTCCACGAAGCTCATACCCACGACAGGGTCACCGCCAAGGCCGATGCACGTGCTCTGTCCCAGCCCCTCCTTGGTCAGTTGATCGACCACCTCATAGGTCAGCGTGCCCGACCGAGAAATCACGCCGATGGGTCCTGGCTTGTGGATGTAACCGGGCATGATCCCGACCTTGCAGTGCTCCGGTGGGGAAATGATCCCCGGCGTGTTCGGTCCGATCAGGATCGAGCCGTACTGGCGGACCGAGTGAAGAACCCTCGCGGTGTCTAGCGGAGGAATCCCTTCGGTGATGCACGCGATCACACGGATCCCCGCGTCCGCGGCCTCGAGGATCGGGTCCATCGCGTGAGCCGCGGGCACGAATATGAGCGAGACGTCTGCTTCGGTCTCCATGACCGCATTGAGTACCGTGTTGAAGACCGGAATACCATCTACATCCTCACCCTGTTTGCCGGGCGTGACGCCACCGACCATGTTGGTCCCGTAACCCCGGCAGGCAAGAGAATGAAACGTGCCGTTACGACCGGTAATACCTTGACAGATAACGCGAGAATTCCGGTTCACAAGAATCGCCATGCGGTTCCCCCTAGATGGGATGGTTCGTCCAGGCCGCTTGCGCCTTCTCCACAACGAGTTTGGCCGCTTCGTCAAGTCCGTCGATCATCTCCACGGGAAGCCCCGATTCCTCGAAAAGCCGCCGTCCTTCCTCGATATTCGTGCCCTCTATCCTGGCCACAACCGGCAACTCCACCTTGTGGTATTTGAGAGCCCGAATAACCCCTCGGGCCAGCACATCACACCGCAGTATGCCACCGAATATATTGATGAATACGACTCGCACCCGGGGATCGTCGAGCAAAATGCTCATCGCGTCTCCGATGACCTGTTCGCTCGCACCCCCGCCAACGTCCAGAAAATTCGCCGGTGAACCGCCGTGTAGTGAAATGAGGTCCAACGTGGCCATGGCCAGGCCCGCGCCGTTCACGATACACCCGACATTGCCGTCGAGCTTTATGTAGCTCAGTCCGTCCTTTCTCGCGGAGAGTTCCAGCGGATCCTCCTGGGCCCTGTCGCGCCATCTTTCCATTTCGGGGTGTCGGAAGAGCGCATTGCCGTCGAGATTGATCTTCGCGTCCAGGGCCAAAACCCTGTCCCCCGAAACCACAAGCGGGTTGATCTCAGCGAGCGTGCAATCATACTCCACGAAAACGGTGTAGAGGATCGTCATGACCTTATGGATCTGGGCCGCGATCAGCTTCGAGTCGGTCAGCCGGTACGCGAGAGCCCGGGCCTGGTACGCGGTCAGCCCCAGCAGCGGATTGACACTGATCGTGAAAATGCTCTCAGGCTTTTCCCTGGCAAGCTGCTCGATCTCCATGCCACCGGCCGCACTTGCCATGATGGTAACCCGAGCAGTGTTCCTGTCGAGCACGACTCCAAGATAGATCTCCTGGTCGATGGGGACCACTTCTTCCACCAGCAGGCAACTGACCGGTTTTCCCTGCGGTCCGGTCTGGTTGGTTACGATCCTTCGCTCCAGGATCTCTGAGGCCTTCCCACGGATATCCTGGTCCAGGGACATCACCGCAATCCCGCCGGCCTTTCCCCTTCCCCCCGAGTGGACCTGGGCCTTGATCGCGACCCAATCGGATTTCAACCGCCGCGCCGCTATGAGCGCTTCAAGAGCGTCATAGCAGACCGAACCCCGCGGGATCGCCACGCCGCGGGCCGACAGCAATTCCTTGGACTGATACTCGTGCAGATTCATAAGACGGCAGCCTCCAAAAGCTCTGCCCAACTTCGGCAAGACGGCCCGAAAAACGTGCCTCCGCGACAGTCCGGATAGGCGTCTCCGACCTCCCGCGCCGGTGCTTTGCGGTATCGAAGGTGAACTTTCAGCTTACCCGCAGCACACGCCCTTTGCAAGAAAAAAGCTTTTACATTGCGGTCCGATGCAAGCGCAATTGACCCGTCTGCAATCCGCAGGATGGAAGGCAAAGCGGACAAGACATTAAGTACAACATTATGTTTTAGAATTAATACCTTGATAAACATAGCATAATTTTATATACTATTCCGCCAGAGGAGATCCTCCGAAGATCAAGGACTCCATCCTAGCGTTCAAGGAGAAGTTATGAGGACTATCTTTGCCACATTTACGGCCGTCTTGGCTGCGGTCTTCCTGTCATCGGCATCTCTTGCCGCACTCGTTGTCAGGATGGCCCCGCCCACGGCCCAGGCCGCATCCAGCAACGTTAAGGCACGGCCGACCGCGAAGCCTGCTCATTTCGTTCAGAAGGCGGCGCCACCTATGGTGCGAGTGTCAGCCACGCAACAAGACACGGCCCCCACCAAGGGCTCCGCCACTACCAAATCCGTCAGCGCAAGGCCGAATAACTCTGCACTGCCGGTCAAGGCAGCTCCTCCGCGCCCTGCTCCGGCTGCAGCGGCTCCTGCAAAGGCGCCCTCAGTCAAAAGCAGAGCGGTTCCGCCCGCAAAGAAAGAACCCGCAGCAGCGCCCAAATATTCCGCCGGTCCCACGAAGTCGGCCCCGCCGGTCAAGGCGCCTCCTGCCGCGACGACACATGGTCCCGAAAAAGTAAAGAAAAGTCCGTTACCGGTGAAGCAGACTACGACAGTATCCAAGAAAATTCCTCTTAGCGCCAAGAAGGCTTCCACACCTCCGAGGCCTGCCACCGTATCCAAGCCGGCCCCCATGGCAGCTCAACCGAGGCCGAAAGCCCGGACGGTTGCGCCCAAGACAGTGCAGAAAAGCATTGCCAAGCCCGCCCCCGCCAAAGCTTCGCCGCCGCCTCAGCCTCCGGCTGCCAAAAAAGCGGCGCATCCCACAGTGGAGGCCGCCAACCGAGCACCCAAGCCGATTCCGAAGCAGCCCGCGCCGGCCGTGAAGGCCCAGGCCCCTAAACCTGCAGCCAGGAAGGCGCCGGTAAAACAGGTTCAGAGTCCGCCGAAGGAGGCCAAGCCTGCTCCGCCAGCCGTTCAGCGGAACGCGCCGGCCAAGCCCGTTCACGTTCAGCAGACCAAGTCCAAGTCCCAGCCTGCTGCAAAAGTAACCCCGCCGAGCGTGCGGCAGAAGACTAAAGCCCCCAAGGTTCCCGCTGCCAAGGTCGATAAACCTCTACCCGTTGTGACCAAGATCCCGGCAAAGCAGCAGCGCCGCGCGGAAAAGGCACCTGTTACGAAGTCAACGCTGAAGCACGCATTGCCCAAGAAAGCCTCAAAGGCGGCTGCCGCGCCTTCGCGGAAAGCTCCGGTCAAGGCAGCGCCGTCCGGCTCAGGCAAGCCGTGCAAGAACTGTCCCCAAGAGAAAGTCGCAGATGCCAAGTGCAAGAATTGCCCCAAAGAAGCACCCGCGCTGAAGAAGCGCGCAACTTCGTCAGTCGCGGTGAAGCCCGCACCCAAATCTGCTCTGCGTAGCCCGCAGCCTAAGCAGGCAGCCAAGCCCAAGCAGCCCGTGGCGAAACAGGTGACGAAGCCGGTCAAACCCAAGGCCGCCCCTTCGAAAACAGCAGCCAAAAAAGCGCCGGCCAAACCGAAAGCCGCACCTGCAGTAGCTGGTCGGCCCGTACAGTCAAGCCCGCCGGCGAAGCAGACGCACGCGAGACCGAGCCCCAAGTCGGAACAGCAACCCGCGACTTGGCTGAAGACTCCTGCGTCGGCCGGCGGTCCGTCTCCTGTTCCCACGAAGCCGGCTCAGAAGACCCAGGCGCCGGCCCAGAGATAGCCTCTTCACATCGGGCTCCGGCATCGAGTTTGCTGAAAGTCCGATGTGAAGCTTATCCTTCGCTACATCCTTGATCCGCTCAAGGGCACGCACCCGCGTGCCTTTGGGCGTTCTCTCGTTCTCCCGAGCTCGTCGTCGCTACAGGATGCGGTGAGCAACGGCAACTGCATCAGCCGGTTCATTACGCAAAAAATACGCTGCAGCCAGCCACGTTGACCAAGCGTATCGGGAGACCCGTGAATGGCATCCTTTGATACCGGCGCGATTTCAAACAAGTAACATCGGGCGGTTTGATCTACGCCGAATCCCCCTCCCCTTGTTCCCCTCCCGCCAGGGGAGGGGAAACGACAAGAGCGGCTCTGTACGACACTCCTCCCTTGAGGGGAGGAGGACAGGAGGAGGGTGACGGTCAGCCACAATTTTACCTGTGGGAATGCGAATCGGGACGAGTCGGGTTCCTCCCGAGCTACGCGGTCCTTTTCATTCACCGCATCTTATCGTTTTTCTCTTTATATTCTCGGGAGTTCGTGGTATCCACCGGGCACAGGCCGAGCCGGCCGCATGAGAATCTTGCCGCGAGCGGTTCTTTTCATTTGCTTCCACGCGCGGGTACCGGTAGAAATCAAAAGTTATGCACCGTGCACGCATACTCATAGTTGACGATCAAGAGGAAATCCTGAATTCCCTGGGAGGGATTCTCGAAGACGAAGGATACGACGTGATCCTTGCCAGGGACGGTCAGGAGGCTCTCCATATCGTTCAGGGCGATTCCCCGGATATTGTCTTCTTGGACATCTGGATTCCCGGCATAGACGGGTTGCAAACCCTCAAAGCGATCAAACGTATCGATCCGGACTGCTCCGTCATCATGATGAGCGGTCACGGAACCATTGAGACTGCGGTCAAGGCCATCAAGCTCGGTGCGACCGACTACCTTGAGAAGCCGGTAAACCTGGAAGACGTGCTCCACCTGGTGGAGAGGGCTGCTGCACTGCATCGCTCTGCGGGAAAGAACGACCCGATCAATGGACTGGCCGCGCCTCATCTGACCGGAACATCGGCCGAGACCGCGCGGCTTGGACGAGAACTCGACGAGGCTTCCGGCCAACCCGGGCCTGTCTGGCTGACCGGCGCGGAGGGAACGGGTAAGGAGTACGCCGCGCGCGTTGTCCACTACCTCGACGGCAAGGACAGGAACCGCCTCATCAAAGTTCCCTGTTCCGATCTCACCGAGGCCAACTTCGACGAAGTTCTCAGCGGAAAAGAGAACGGCGCGAGGCGGGGGAGGATCGCTCAGGCCGCAGGCGGAACGCTCCTGCTCGTCCGCGTGGACAGGCTCCAAAAGGCGCTCAGGGCTCGTCTTGCCCAGCTCATGAAAGAGATTGCCTCAGGCGGTCGGACCCACGTTCCTGCACGAGGAGCGGGCACGAGAGTGATCTCCACGTCGGTTCATACACCTGCCGAGCTTGTGCAGGAGCATGGCTTCCCCCAGGAACTCGCTGAGATCCTGGGCCGGAAGGTGATCCACATTGCGCCCCTCAGAGAGCGGGTGGCCGACATCCCGATTCTGGTGGATCAGTTTCTCAGGGAAGCCTCGGATGAATTCGACAGAGGCATTGAGGGCATCGACGACGATGCCATGAAGCGCCTCCTCGAATATCCGTGGCCCGGCAACGTCAAGGAGCTGAAGATCCTCGTAGAGCATGTGGTGATGACAGCTCCGGGCGAGCAGATAACCGTGAGTGATCTGCTCATTCCCGGCGCGGGCGGCCCGGACCCGGGCGCCCGTCGCGCTCGGGTCGGTCCGAAAGGAACCGGATCCAAGGTGGAAGCAAACCGCGCGGATTCGACATCGCAGAAAAGGTCTGCGGATCACGGGGCAGAAAAGGCGAGAACGAGCCCGGCAAGTAGGTTCCGTCATCAGAAGAGTCTCAGGGGACGGGTCGTGATGTACGGCCAGGGACTCCATTCAGGGGTGAAGACGGGGCTCACCCTCTCTCCTTTGCCGCCTGGCAGCGGAATCCTTTTCGGACATATCACCTCAGGCGGCGCGGTGCCCGCGGTCCTCGAGAACGTGGAGTCGACGGAGTTCTCAACCTGTCTCATGGCGAACGGAGCGGGAGCCCGGACCATTGAACATCTGATGGCGGTCTTCCACATCTACGGCCTGACGAACGTCCTCGTGAAGATCTCGGGCGAAGTACCCATCATGGACGGTTCCGCTCTGGAGTTCTGCAACCTCGTGGAAAATGCCGAGATTATCCGTCAGGATGAGCTGATCGAGCAGGTCAGAATCACCGAGCCCCTGGAATTGCAGTTCCCCGAGGACGCAAACAAGAGCCTTAGAGTCGAGCCCTCGCCTCATTTCGAGGTGGAGTACTTCCTGGATTACCCGCCACCGGTGGGTAGCATGCACATGGTCTACCGGTGCGTGGACCCGGAGGATTTCAAGGAGAATATCGCCCCCGCGCGGACCTTTGGTTTCGTGCGAGACATGAGGATGCTCGACGAAATGGGGCTCGCGGGTGGCGGAAGGCTCTCCAACGTGATCCTCATGGACGACGAAAAGGTGATCAACCCACCCCTGCGTTTCCCCGACGAGTTCGTCCGTCACAAAGTCCTGGACATTATCGGAGATTTCTATCTCCTCGGACGCCCCTTCCAGGGCAAGGTCATCGCAAGAGGGACCGGTCACACCGAAAACATCGCCATTCTCAAACTCATCAACGAGAAAATGAGAATCGTCTAGCCACAGCCCATGCCCGACCTGTCAGGTGATATGAGTCAGAATCAGTTCTGATCAGTATGCCGGGCACCGGTCGGATTCCTTCTCGGTTGACCCGTTCTGCACAAGATGTCATCATCATAAGGTATCCTTTACAGTGAGGGGGGCTCATGAAAAGGATCGCCATACTTGTCTTTTTGTTGGCCCTTTTGATCCTCTTCCCGGCCGGGACCGCGAGTTCCGACGAGGGAAACGGAGATGTGCTGTGCTGCTGGCGCTGTACCGTAACCGGGAAACTTGGTTGCTACGGCACGAAGACCGTTGACGAATGCACCAAGATGGGCGGCAGACCGGTATCAGCATGCTCCGAGTGTAAGGAATCGGATGACTGAGCGAGAAGAGAGGTGAACCTTACAGGCACAAGGAAAACCAAATATCTCAAAGATCTGGATGCCGGGCTTGGGGTCTGCGCGAGAAGAGTGCCCCCCAGTGCCTGCGCTGTCCGATCCCCGTGATGAACCGACTTGAAACTAGCTTGCTACCGATTGTCTTCGGGCTGCAATGGCCTTGGGTATCTCAGCTCAAATCGGCGACACATGAGCGGCATGTGAGACCGCTTTGACGAAGTAGCCGGCGTGGTCGTCCGAAAAGGACTCAATGGTCAAGCCGGCTGATCGCAAGATTTTCTCCATTGTCTCACGGCCCGGCAGAAGATCGTTCAAGACAATCGGGTGGACTTTTCTTCGGGGATCATTGCTCTCGGCAGAATTCAGGAAATGGTAGATTACGAGGCTACCGGAACCGTCAAGCGCCTCAGCCAGCTTCCGTACGGCTCCGGGTTTGTCGTCAAAGTGGGGGAAGACATTGTGACAGAGTGCAACGTCAAAATGCTCGCTTTCCAGGGGGAAATCCTCCAGCGCGGCAGGGACTACGCTCACGTTAGGTCTTGCATTCACTCGTTTGCAGCATGCGTCCGCCATGCCCAAACTCATATCCACGGCCACGACTTCTCCCCAAGGCCCCACCGCGTCGGCCAGGAGTTCGGTCAACCGCCCGGTGCCGCACCCTGGTTCAAGAACACGCATGCCTCGTCGAACACCCGCAGACTCGATCATCCGAGAGAGCCTCTGAATCTCTGATCCATCATAGGGTGAACAGGCCCACTCTTCCCGCACCTGCGTGTCAAAGAACTCGGCCTTGGAAGCATTCAAATGAGCCTCTCCCTTCCCCGTCCGCCGCTTTCGGAACGGGACCATGTAGAAGACAATAATTTTCCCGAAGGGGCCAGGATGATGGAGCAGCGACTGCTTGTTCAGCAAGGAGACCGGTAGTCGTGGCACGATCAGATAATACGTGCCATTGCAGATGAAGTCAAGATATTTGTGCTACGATAAGCAAGAAAGTGCCACCTTGCCAGGAGAGAAAGCTTCCCGGCCGCCGCACCCGAAAGAGAGATTGCATGTGGTTGGTCTCCCGGACGAAAGAGGCCGTGGGAACGAGGCGCTCTTCGGGAAGCGAGGTCCGCTTTTCAGCGCCCTGCGGCACCTCCGACCGTTCCTCCTACTCCCTTGGATGTCGGTTTTTTGAGTGGGTATTCCTGGGACAACACTTCGACGGGGATATGCAGCAGCCTGCTAATCTTACGAATATCATTGAGTGTTAGCGCCCTTCTGCAATTGAGGATATCAGAAATTCTTCCGCTACTCTTGTCGAGACGCTCCATGAGATCCTTACGCGACATCTTCAGATTCTGCATCCGAATCTCGATCGCTTCGATGGGATGTGGCATACCTATTGGGAAATGCTCCTCCTCGTACCTGTCCACCAGCGCAAGGAGAATTTCCAACTCGTCATCCTCTTCGGTCCCTTCTTCAGCACGGAAGATCTCGTCGATTCTCCTACATGCTGCTTCGTAATCTTGCTCCGTGCGAATCGCTTTGATTTTCATTTTTTCTCACTCTCTTTCAGTAGGGACAAGACCGGGGCGCCACTCGTTTCACATCATACTCATTTCTTGAGCCTTGGGGAACAAGAGGCACTGTTGGAGCCGCCGCTCCCGCGTTCAGCGGCAAGAACGGGATCGGCCTCCTGTGCCGGCGCCGTAATCCAAAAAGACTGGATCCCTGCTTTCGGGGGAATTCCGCCCGGAATCACGGGAAACGGGCAACTTCAGAAGCCGGCGAAGACACCGACCTGGCAGCTCTTGCTCCTAACGAGCGTCATTCCTGTGGAGGCAGGAGTAGTATGATCTGAAATATTCCAATTTTCAAATGCGCTTCCCACTTCAGACGAACCTGCAGGAACCCATTTGACGGGGGAGAAACCGGCAGGACTTCCCCCCGAATTTCGAAACCTTGGATCAGAGGTTTTTGGCCATCGCGTTGTTTTCGTGGTAAGATAGTGACAAGCTTCGGGTCTTGGTTGGCCGGATTCATCATTGCTTCTTCACAATCGAGCCCCTGTAGCAGGAGCAAGATCATGCCGAGCTCCGATGAGAGCGCGGTCGGCGGACCTGAAGGCTGAGGATAGGCGTGGAGGTGACCATGAAAGGTTATGCCGCCGTAATACAACGATGCCCTGATACTGGGCTTTACGTCGGCTATGTGCCGGGGTTTGCAGGGGCCCACTCCCAAGGCGAGACTCTCGAAGAACTTGATCGAAACCTCCTGGAGGTAATCGAAATGCTCTTGGAGGATGGTGAGCCGCGTTTAGAGGCTGAGTTTGTGGGAATACATCAGGTGGTCATACCATAGCATGGGGAACCTTCCGATTCTCACCGCGCGAGAAGTCGTCAGGCTCCTGGAAGATCTCGGCTTTCGGGAGGTTCGTCAACGCGGTTCTCACAAACAGTTCCGGCATCAGGATGGCCGATGCACGACTGTTCCAGTTCATACAGGCCGTGACGTATCTCCCTTATTACTGAAACAAATCGCGAAAGATATTGGTTTGACTGTCGATGAGTTGCTCAAGGCCCGATGATTACCCCATCCGGGACGAGCCCCCGGATGGCCGTTCGGGCTGGTTCACCGTTGCGGAGCAAAGAGAGATTGACGTGGTTGGTCTCACAGATGAAAGGGGCCGTGGAGACGAGGCGCTCGTCGTGAAGAGAGGATCGGTTGTCGGGTGTCGCGTTGACTTGTTCAGGTTGCCGAATAAGCAGTAAGCGTCGACACGAACCGCGGCCGCAGTTCAGGTTCCAGGCCGAATTCATCAAGAGTCAAAGCGAGACGTGACCCCTCTTCGATACGTCGATACAATGTTAAAGGTTGTTCCGCCCCACCGGCCGCCGCATTTAGTCGCTGGACCGTCTGTTTCTAAGGGATCTCCTGATCAACCCGATAAAGCCTAAGCCCAGACTCAAATAGACTCGTGCGACTTCTTTCGAGAGGTACGCCTGGTACTGCCCCAATCCTTCAAGGCGGTCGAGCACGCGTTTCAAGTGTGACACATCTTGTGAAAAGATTTTAATTTCACGTCGACGAGCTTCTTTCTGGTCTGCAGTGGGTTCTTCGTCTTTGGCATTGAGATAGATCATCAGGAGAATACCCTGAACCGTTCCCATCAGAGACCCTGGACCCGCGTGTTCTGCACGCGTGGCCTTTCCACCCCCCACTACGGGGATTCCTTCTTTCGCTCGGCCAACTTTGTGGTACAAACGCAATATTTCGGCGGCGCCTTCTTGCCATTCTTCCTCGGTCCGCGAAAGAATCCATTTCTTGAGATGAGTTTCGCACTCGTCCAGCAGGCTGACTAGCTGCCTCCTTTTCTGTAGGAATTCTACCGTCCTGTCGACCAGAACAACCACTCCCGGGGCTACCAAGATAGTGATTAGAGTGCAACCGAGTGTTAGGAAGATGCTCAATAGTGCCAAGCAGTTATCCATGAGCCCGCGATTCGCTGCTCTTCAAAAACTTCGAAGCAATTCCTCTCAGAAGTCATCGCTATTGTCAACCAAGTAACACACCCGAAAGCAGATCCTGAGAAACCGTCATTATGTCTCAAGAAAACAATCACACGTCCGAGAGTTCTGCCAGCATAGTCTCGGCCTTTGAGCGATTCGCAGTCAAGTTTGCGTACAGATGTGGGAACCTGGATTGGTCAACAACTGACAAAGCCGCATCAAACCAGCCGATGCCTTCGGCCACGAGGGTCCTGCCGGCATGACCGCCGGTTCGCTCACCGAGACAGCAAAGTGTAATGCCTAGCTGCTGCTGAGCGACAAGCAGTCTTTCCTCCAATCCGGCTTCCTCGCACGTGGTCAAGGCCTTCTTTAGCACGGTCTCTGACTCTCTCAGGAGTTGAAGCGATTTTCTGGGGCGAACCTTCTCAGCATATTTCTGCAGCGACGTCGCCAGGTTAATCGCAGTGCCTGAAAACTCTGTGGCGTTGACTCGCAAGGCCTTCACCTCAAGAGCCGCCCGATGATTGTTCACTGCTTTCTTGAGGAGGCGTTTCGCTGCCGACCGCTGAAACAGACCTGCAAGCCCAGAGTATGAAGTCCCAAGCTGAGCCTTTGCCACTGCCCAATCTAGTGGCGACGCCTCACGACTGAGCACTTTGAAGCAATCCTTCAGATGGACCACGGATTCCATAAGCATTTCAAGCCCTGTCTGTCCCCCTGCGCGCTTGCCAAACTCGAACAGGGAAAAGGCAAGACTTCGTTTGACGGTAGCCCACTGCGAAGGAAACGCCTTGCGCGTGAAAACGCCCAACGACCCATTGAATGCCCTCACGGCCCTTTCAAGGAAATCCAAGTCCTCGCCACCCTCCAGACGGCGCCCGATTTCGAAGTACGCCATTCCCAGATTGAATTTGCCCGTGGCCCAAAGAGTGAGCTTGTTGCCACGGGCAAAACGTTCGCACGCAGACTCGAACATGTCTATGGCATCGGATAGGAGGTCTGACCAATTCGGCGGTTGGTACAGCGTTGCCGCGTGAGCCTTGATAGCTGTCGAGGTCAGTCTCGCGAATTCGCTGACTTCCTCAAAGTGTCCTTGAGCACTGTCTTCGCATGCCTCAGCGGCCTGATCCAGTAGGGCAATCGCTTCCGCCAACATTGTTTTGGGATAACCGCCTCGCGCCGCCTCTTCGAATAGGGCTACTCCCCGGTAGAAGAGACAACCCGGCGTCGAGAAACGTCCAAGGATATTGTCGGCATTGCGGTAGTTCCCGGCATAAAATTCGGCCAGCCCAGAAACAATTCCTATGACTTCACCCAACTGTTTAGAAACCCGTTCCTTGAACTCAAGGTGCGGAGGCCCAGTGGAAATAGGAACGGACAAAGTCAGCTGCAGGAATGGCAAACGCCTCAGCACCTCTTGAGACAATGTCACGATCGGCTCCAAGTAGAGAGTGTCTTCGTCATACCTTACATGCCCCCAAACGACGCAGTGCGCCGGAACGGAGGCGCAGACAGACGCCGCTGCCTCAGTACGTTCATCGTCATCCGCCCCCTGTATTCCAACATCCAATGTCTTCGCATGGACCGGAACGCCATCTCGCGCACTTCTCTTAATTTCAAGCTCGATACGGTGTCGGAAGTTGTCGGCGTGTTCCTGCGCGCCTTGGCTCAGCGCTGTGAATCGGGCTATGGCCACAACGAGTTCGTCTCTGCTAAGTGCTGGCTTGGTTTGAGCGGTCAGAAGGAGAGATAGAATGTACGAATAGTAACAGACCAGGATAATTGTGATTACCCAGGCCGCCACGCCGTGGACCCAGGAACGCCACCAAACGAATAGAAGCGCAGCTATTGCGAATAAGACCCATGGAGGAACGCTTGTGAGAAAAGGGTCAAAAAGGGGAAGCACATATTGTTTGAATAGATCTGTTGCCAAGGTCATTTTCGCTAAGACTCCCCCATCATTCGCACCGTCGGCTGGGTTCCTTGACCAAGTTCGGAGCGGATCCGCTAGGCCTCTAAATAAAACTTACTATCGTTCGGCCAGACCTGCAAGGCTACCGCCAACTTGGCGATGGGGCGGCGGTGGGTAGTGGGAAGTTTCCCGGAAAAGTCGGAAAGGACAAGAGATCGGGCGATCATGAAATCTATTGCGACCAAGGAGTTTTACCCGGGTTGAGCAAGAACAGGCACTCTCGGCCCAACCCATCTCCCCCGTCCAGCGCCCACGGCGGCCAGCAACAAGTCGGTCCTCTTGAGTCCGCGACATCCAGGTTCGGTTCTCAGGTTTTCTGTTTGTCCGCATCGAGTTCGTCGAAACGGAACCTGGAGACCTTGACGGAGCCCTCGACACGCGTCTGCGTCTTGTAGGGGAGTTTTTCCAGGAGCCGCATCATAGGATCATTGGTGGTGAGCACTTCGAGGCGGAATCCTTCGATGCCCTGTTCCGCGGCCAGCTCGATGAGGTACGTGAACAGGAAGGAACCGATTCCTCTGCCATGGTACGCTTCGTCGACCATGAGGGCCACTTCGGGGAAGGGATCCTGGTCGTCTAAGACGTAACGGCCTTCCGCGATCATCTTGCGATTTTCTTTTGGGCCGATGGTCACGACGAGGGACAATCCCTGGTCGGCCTCTAGGTTGATGTACCGCTGGAGGTTGGCATGGGGCATGCTCCGCCTGGGGCTAAAGTAGCGAAAGTAGACCGAGCTTTCCGAGAGGTGGTAGAAGAGATCTCTGAGCATGGCCTCATCGGTCGACTTCATGGCCCGGATATGGGCTTTGAGCCCGCCTTTGAAGACGTGGTCCGTGCGTATTCTCTCCCGGAAATCAGGTGAGACCATCCGATAGAAGACGTGGTCGGGGTACACGTATCCGGCTTCCCGTGCTTGTTCCATGAGCGATTCCCGGTGATCGGGGTGGGCAACCTCGATGAGTGCCATGGCACGTTCCCGGATCGATTTCCCGCTCAGGTACGCAGAACCGAATTCCGTCACCACATAGTGAACGTCACCTCGATTGGTGATCACCGCGGCCTTTCGACCGAAGTCTGCCACGATCGTCGAATTTCCGTTCTGATCGACCGACCTGAGACAGACAATGGATCGCCCGCCTTGGGACAGGCTTGCTCCCCTCATGAAGTCCTGTTCGCCGCCTGAGCCCTCGTAGGCGGTCCAGCCGAGGCTCCCCTGGCGGATCTGGCCCCTCATGTCCACCTGGAGCGCGATATTCATCGCGACCATCTTGTCGTTTTGCGCGATGAACGCAGGATCGAGCACCATGTCAGCGGGATGAAATTCGAAGAGCGGATTGTTATCCACATAGTCGTAAAGTCGTCGCGTGCCCATGCAGAACGCAGCGAGCGTCTTGCCGCGGTACGCCGTTTTCGTAGAATTGGTGACCACTCCGGCCTCAATGAGGTTGATGAGATTGTCAGTGAACATCTCCGAATGGACGCCCAGATCTCGGTGACCGGTGAGGTGTTCGATGAAGCCCTGCGAGATGGCTGCAAAACCGATCTGCAGGATCGCGCCATCCTCGATCAATTCGCAGCAGTAGCGTGAGATGGCCTTGGACTCTTCAGAGAGCGGGACGTCCGCGAGTTCCAGGAGTTCCTCGTCTCCTTCCACCAGATAGTCGATGCTCTCCACCGGGATGAAGGTATTTCCCAGGGTGCGCGGCATTCTCGGATTGACCTGAGCGATAACGGTTCTGGCGGACTCGACCGCGGATCGGGAGATGTCTACCGAGATCCCCAGGCTGACCTGTCCGAACCGGTCCGGCTCGGAAACCTGGATCATGGCCACGTCCACGGGAATTCGGCGGTTCCTGAAGAATCGGGGTATCTCGGAATGAAAAAGGGGTACCTGATCGGCCTGAGGCAGACCTGAGGGATCGTCCCTGCGGCCCCCCACGTAGAAGGTCTTGAGCCGGAACCGGCGGCTCCCCTTTTCAACGAGCTTGGAGGCCTCCTCCCCGGGCTTGAGCTGGATGATCTCCACGTCCTCGAGGCTCGAGGCGGCGAGGGCCTTCACAAGAGGCCTTGGCTCCGCGCACACGCTCCCGATGTAGATACGGTCGCCGTTCTTGATGTGCGCGGCCGCGGCCTCTGCGCTGACGAGTCTGGACCCGTAGGTCTTCTTCCACTGAGGCGCTCGTTTGAACACTACTTGCTCTTGGCCAGTTCCATTGCTCGGAGTTCCTTACGCAGGATCTTGCCCACAGCGCTCTTGGGCAGGTCGTCCACGAACTCCACGTACTTGGGAATTTTGTACCGGGTAAGGTTTTCCCGGCAGTACTCGATGATTTCCTCCGCGGTGGCGGTCTCACCCTTCTTGAGGACGACGAATGCTTTGATACGCTCGCCCGAGTGGGCATCCGGAACGCCGATCACGCAGGCCTCCATGATCTTCGGATGCGCGAAGAGCACCTCATCGACGTCCCTGGGATAGATGTTGAAGCCGCCGGAGATGATCATATCCTTCTTGCGATCGACGATGGAAAAGTAGCCTTCCTCGTCCACTACGGCAATGTCGCCGGTGAGCAGCCAACCGTCCTTGAGAGTTGCTTCGGTCTCGTCGGGACGGTTGATGTATCCTTTCATGATCTGCGGTCCCTTGAGACACAATTCTCCGGGCTGCCCCTTTTCGGTGACTTCCTTGGTGTAATCGTCCACGTCGACAAGCTTGGCGTCGGTGTTGGGGATGGGAAGGCCGATCGTTCCTGGCTTGGTCACCCCGCCGTACGGATTGATATGCGTTACGGGAGAGCTTTCCGTGAGACCGTACCCTTCGCAGATCTGCGCTCCGGTGAGGCCCTCGAAGTTCTTGATCGTGTCGAGCGGCATGGGCGCCCCGCCGGAGAAGCATGCCCTCAGGGATTTCAGGCTGTATTTTTTGAGGTCCGGGAAGTTGATCATCCCGTTATAAAGCGTGGGCACGGCCGGGATGTACGTGGCTTTGTACGTGTCAATCGCGTCCAGAATGCTCTTGGGTTCCGGTTTCGGTATGAGCGCGATCGAGTACCCGTGGAAGATGCCGGCGTTCATCACTGTGGTCAGGCCAAAGGAGTGGAAGAAGGGCAGCGCACCGATCACCACTTCCTTGCCGTCTTCGAACTGGGGGAACCAGCTTATTCCCTGCTGACAGTTGCTTGAGAGGTTGCCGTGGGTGAGTTGCACACCCTTGGATACGCCGGTCGTTCCTCCGGTGTACATGAGCACCGCGGTCTCGTCCCAGTTGAGCTTGGGAGGGTCGGCAAGCGGTCCGTACTTCTTGAGCAAATCGGTAAACTCGTAGACCTCTTTTGCCACCGGTGTCTTCAGATGCATCTGCTTCATCACGAAGGGGAAGAGTTGCTTTTTGGGAAAGGGCAAGTAGTCCCTAATATGACAGGATACGATCTTCTTGATGCCGGTCTTCTCCCTAAGATCGATCATGCGCGGCACGAGCACGTCGAGGGACACGAGATATTGAGATCCCGAGTCGTTGAACTGGTGCTCGAGTTCCCGGTCCGTGTAGAGGGGGTTGTTCATTACGGCGACCGCGCCGGCGCGCCAGGCCCCGTACGTTGCGACAACGGTCTGGATCAAATTCGGTAGCAGGAGCGCTACCTTTTCACCCGGTTTGACTCCCAGCCCCCGGAGCGCAGCAGCAAACCGCGACACCATTTCGTCAAGCCTGGCGTACGATATGGTAGTCCCCTGAAATTGGAGGGCCGCATTTCCGGGGAATCTCCCGGCCGTTTTCGAGAGAGCTTCCGGAAGCGGTATCTGTACGATGCCGATCGACTCGGGAACCCCTGAGGCGTACGATTTGAGCCATATCTTCTCCATGTGACCCTCCTTAACTCTTTCCAAGGCATTCTGATTCGTTGGCACGTTGGTTTTTCAAGGGACCGCTTCCACGAGACTCAGGCCGCGCTTCTATGGGCACGGGTGACGCTATCCCTCCTTAACAACCGACATGGCAGCAGTCTCCTACCTCGTTGCGCGGCATTGCGCTGATGCTCGGGGGTCAGACCGGCCTCCGTATTCGCGAACAGGCCGCGTACCCTGCTCGATTGTTTTCCTGACGCCTCCGGATCTGTGGTAGATTGAGATCGCATCCGTCTTCAGGGACGAGCAAGAAGAGGGACCCGATTCCCATGAACCGACTCCCCGCGCTCATGGACCTGAAAAGGGGCCTTCAGCGATCCTGTGAACGGAACATCGACGCTTCAGCCTACAATGGTTTGCCCGGCAAGTCCACATCAATCGGCGGCATCCCTGATCGGGCTTCCGAGTGTAAACCCGCCCCGCAGCACGATGTCGCGCAACAGCTCAGACCAGGCCCCGAATTGCCAGGAGCGGGCGCGGCGGTTCCCGTGCGAACGAGATCGGCTGCGCCCGAACGGTGGAAAGAAAGCGGGGCTCCCGACACCGTTAATACGCTCGATCATGCCTCCGGAGTACCGGAGAAGATGTTATAGTAGGCCCCATGCTCCGCATAATTGTGCGTGAAATACTTATATTCGTCGGCTGCCTGGTGCTTCTTCCGATCGCGGTGTTGATGGTGTTCAGCTACACCCATTCCCTGGAAGAGGGCGTCCGGTTTCTGGAGAGAGGCATGTTCAACTTTCCGCTCGCAGGCCGGAGCGGCATAATCGTCTTCGTGCTCCTGAAGCTGGCCGTACCGTACTTTGTTGTGCAGGCCGCTCGCGCCCACTTCTGGGCCCAGACCGGGATCGTGGCACGGAAATGGGCGAATCTCTATTTCTCCCTACTTCTGTTCGCAATCGGCGGCTGGTCTTTTTGGAAGGCTTGGGACCTTCTTTACTTCATGTACGCCTTGGGAGACCTACCCGAGGAGATCCCCCAATTTCTCGAATTGCAGGGCACGAGCGTGGTGGTCTTCTTGATTGCGTTCATTCTTGCTTTTCATTGCTTTCGCATATTCCTCAATCCTGAAGGCAATCGCGTTCGCGGCTCACGGGAACTGTAGGAGGTAGTCCCAACTTCCATGGTCTTTGCCCCGCGCTGCAGAAGGGGTGAGGACCGGCTGACCACGCCCCGGCGCGGTCAGCCCTGTTGGTTAAGGAACAGAGGTCGCCGGTTTGCTCGCGACAAGCGAGCCATCAGGGCGCAAAGGGATACGAAGGCGGATGCCAGGGGGCAGGAGGTACCGGAGCGCAGGGGGCGCCGGGAGCTCCGGGCGGGCAACCGAGGCCACTCAGTGCGCCGAGGACCGTTTGAACCCCCATCAGTATCTTGGCAAGCTTGCGCTTCTTGGCTCCAATGTGGCAGAGCAATTCTTGGAGAATGGGAGGACCGCAGTAGACGGGTGGTTGAACTATTCTGGGTATAGGTCCGGGAAGATGTCTTCGCCTGATTTTGGCAATCTCCGGTAATCCGGGCACACCCCACAAGCCTCCTCTGCTCAGCCGTCTTTGGAGGCGCCAAATCTCTTCGGGTGGGGCCGGTGGGTAGGCCCATCGCCTGTACCGAATGTCGGGTCCCGGGTAACCCGGGAACCGGAGGTTGTTCCGGTACCCGGCGCGCGGCTGACGAGGCAAGCGTCGTGCCCAATGGCGCAAATCAGGGAATGCCTGCCTTCGTGGGGCCCGAGCATTGCGCTTTTGGGGACGGCTCTTTCTCACGTGGCTTTGGCGTTGCGGCTCAGCCCGGCGCAGATTACGCACGCTCCGGCTCCGTCGAGATCGTTCAGTTCGCTTCGCGCGCTCGGACGGTGCCGTAGGCCTGCCCCATTGCAGCCTTCCGATCCGTGACGATGCTTTCGGAGAATTGATACTTCGTTCGGCCCGTTCGATCCTCGCCTTCCGGGATCTATCGTCATGTGACCCTTTGGAACGGTCACGCTGTGCAAAAACGTCCTCACCCGAGACCGCCGCAAGCGTCAGGATCGCGATACCGATTAGACCAACCGCCGTCGCGAGATCTTTCATTGCTGAACCTCCCTCCGTCCCCTCTTATTGCAGACGAATATTCCATGCCTATAGAGAGGATTCGCGATCGGGGGGGGCCCATTTCAAAAAACCTGTGAAATTTCTTTGAGAGGACATCTTCGAAAAAAAGTCTTCACCGCAAGGGCGCAAGGCTCGTAACAAGACACGCAATTTTCGCAGCCAATATACCGTGAAGACAGGGGATTTGTCGATCATTTACCGCAAAGGGTTGCGACTGTTGTTTCTCACGCGAATTCTCGGAAATCGCGCCGGGCTTGCTTTTTCTTTTGGGTTGTCATATAAGGCCAGGTGTTCGGGGCGACGAGGCGATCGCTCGCGGTTCGACCGCGGGAGGAAAGTCCGAACTCCGCAGGGCAGGATGCCGGGTAACGCCCGGTGGGGGCAACCCTAAGGCAAGTGCCACAGAAAGCAAACCGCCTCCGCTCGACCGGAGGTAAGGGTGAAAGGGTGAGGTAAGAGCTCACCGGATCTCGTGGTAACACGGGATGCCAGGTAAACCCCATCCGGAGCAAGACCAAATAGGGAAGCGTTTGAGGGCGGCCCGTCCGAAGCTTCCGGGTAGGTCGCTAGAGGCGGCGGGCAACCGTCGTCCCAGATGAATGATCGCCGCCCGGTTCGCCGGGAACAGGATTCGGCTTATTGTCCGCCCCGGACCCTCAATTGGGGGCCCATACATGCCTGACAAGCCCACTGAGGCTCCAACGGAAAAACAAGAAAAGCAGGGGGGAGCGCCGTCCTCCAGCACGCGGAGGCGCGGGCGGGCGCTTTTGCGCGTCTTCCTCCTGGTCTGCCTGGTGGCCGTCGCAGCCTTTCTTGCCCAGGGATTTGGAGTGGTGCCGACGATCGTCCCGTTGGGCACGAAACCCTTCGAGACCATCAAGGGTCTCCCGCTGATCGGGAAGCTCATGGAGGGAGCAGGATCACCGGGCGCCGCGACGAAACCGGCCTCGGCCTTCAGTGCCAAACCCGCGGGAGAGCTGCTCTCCCAGGGGACTTTGCTCGCAATTGTCGGAAAGGGGCCGGTGGATCCCTCTACCGTGCTCTTTCCAACCTTCGAGGAATCGCTTCAGCCCGGTCAGAAGGCCGAGGCGAAAACCTGCCCTCCCAGAATGGGCGTGCCCGCACTACCGAAAGCGGCTAAGAAAGAAGCCAAGCCCTCAAGCGGTGACTCCAACGCGGCGAAGGAAGCGGCGGTGCCACAGTCCCCAAAACTCGTCGAGACCCCCATAGTAGTACCCCGGGGGCCCGAAGAGAAGACCGCAAAGAAGAAATACGATGAGAAAAAGGCCGCCAAGACTGACAAGAAGAAACGCGCCACCGCGAAGAAGCCCGCTGACAAGACCATAGCCGCGAAAAACGAGAAGGCACGCAAAACCCCCACCGCCAGCTCCAGGAAGGCGGCTGGTGACAACCTGGAACCCGAGGTCGCCACGCTCGTCTCCAAGAGGAGAACGGAAGGGGCCGGGGACGACATCATAGAAGGCAAACCGGAGAAGTACCGGCTCCCCGGAGCCCTTCGCGTCAACGTGAGCAACTACAAGGGAACGAAGATTAAATGGGGTCTCATGGTGATCCTGGACGACTCGTCTTCCATGGGGCGCTCATTCAAGCCGTGGACGCCGGACAGAATGCATGCGGCACGGGAATTCGTTGCCAAGCTCGGCAAAGCTTTGACTCCTGGCTCGAGAATCGCTGTCCGGGATTTCTACTGCGGTAAATCCAAGCGTGTGAAGAAGCGCCGCCACCCTCTCTGCCTGAGCCACAAGCTCTACCCCTGGAGCAGCCTGCCCTTCGACGGGCTCGATAAGAAGCTGAAAGAGACTGAACCCTTCGGGCGGACCAATCCCTGCGCGGCCGCCGCGTTCGCGGTAAAGGCTGATCTCGGCGGGCTCGGAGGGCTCACGGCCCGGACGCTGGTCGTCACCAACGGTCTGCGCAAATGCGCGTACAGAGAAGTGCTCAGAGTCATCGATCGTAAGCACGGCAAGGGAAAGGTCCGCGTTGACGTCTTGGCACTCGGTATGAGCCGGAGAAGAGAAAAAGGCTACGCCCGGCTTGCCGCAAAGACAGGCGGAACATTCCTCAAGATCGCCAAGCCCTCCGACTTGAAAAAGGCCGTCTCCAAATACGGAGAGATCCTGAAAACCCCTGCACTGAAGAAGATGGAAGTGAGAGGAGGCAAGACGCATCTGCATGTGGGCAACGGCGAGGAGGTCACCCTCGCGCCCGGGTCCTACACCATCGTCCTACCGGTAATCCCCGGACTCAAGTCCGCCAATCGCACAATCAAAGACGTCAAGATCAGTTCCGGCGAAAACAAGGTCCTCATGGTGAAGATACGCAAGGGACGCCTGATCGTCAAAGCTAAGAAGCGATAGTACACGGTTTCATTTGTTTGCTGCCAGATGCAGCACCGCCGCACATCCATGGGCCACTACCGGCCCAGGCGGCCGTGCTTCCTGGGGCCACGGCGAGAAACCGTGAAGGTATTTCTGAATGAATGCGCCAATGATAGGCCGTGCCCCCGGGGCCACGGTATGCTTCTTCGCAGGCCGGAGCCTGAGATCGAGGCAGAAAAAAGGGGAAACAGACGGAAAAAGACCAGGTGAGCCAGGCATCGGTCAGGCCGGCTTGTATCGACATCGAAGGGCCTCTCCTGCGGTAATGGAGGCAAGGCATCTGTTGCACGATACACAGGAGGCAGCCTCGGCTTTGCCTTCCTTGAGTCGTTTGGCAAGAAAGGGCTCTCTGACGAAGGGGCGGCTCATGGAGATGAAGTCCGCGTATCCTTGTTCCAGGACTTCTTCCATGTGAGCCGCGCGCCTCATGCCGCCCACGAGGATGAGTGGAAGGTTCCCCAGAGCAGGTTTAACGGTCTTGGCCGCGGCCAGATGATATCCCTCCTCGAGATCGAATTTTCCCACCATTTTGTTGAGGACCATTCTGCCGACGGGCTTCTTCCAGAAGGGAAGGGCGGCTACCAACTCATCAACGGGGACTCTGCCCCGACACATATTCATGAACGAGTAAGACCCTGTACCGCTACTGATCTCGATTGCTGAGATACCCATTTTAGCAAGTCGCCCCGCGTAATACTTGGCAACATCGGGAGTGATTCCCTGGGTGGGGGTATGGTCGTTCGTATTGAGCTTGATGAGAATCGGTGTCCCATCGGGCACGCTGGTCTTGACGGACGTGAAGACCTCCTCGAGGAATCGGAACCGGGCTTCGTCGGAACCGCCCCAGGAATCGGTCCTCCGGTTGAAGAATGGCGAAAGGAACTGATTGATCAGATAGCCGTGCGCGGCGTGAAGCTGAACCCCATCGGCTCCCGCTTCCATGACTCGTCCGGCCGATTGCCCGAAGGCTTCGATGGCCTCGCGAATGTCACCTTCGGTCATTTCCTTCGGTTTGAACATATAGACGGGATCCCGGTCGAAACTGGACGGGCCCAAGGGCCGAAACCCCGTCATACTCTTGGTCGTCTGCCTGCCCGCATGGGCGATCTGGAACACGATCTTCCCGCCGTGCTCGTGTACCGCGTCGACAACGCGTTTGAGGCCGGGTATGGCCTCGTCAGAGTCGCATGCGACCTGGCGATTGAATGCTTTGCCTACGGGGTGGACATAGATGTACCCGGGGACGATGAGACCGATGCCACCCTTGGCGAGCGTGCTGTATCGCTTGACCAACTCGTCCGTGACCTCGCCCCGTTCCGTTGCCATGGCTTCGAAGGTGGCGGAGTGGATGAGCCGATTTTGCAGCTCCAGTGAACCGATCCTCCCGGCGGAGAAGAGCAGAGACATGCCTCAATACCTTCCCCGATAAGCGCCGCCCGAGAACCATACATGATGGCGGCCGGATCGGGATGGAACAAAATCGGACATTCAGGCCTGGGGCTAGAGGATATACCGGCTCAGGTCTTCGCTCTTGGCAATGTCCGCCAGTTTCTCTCTGACCATAGCCGATGTTATGTCAACAGTGACCCCGCTCATGTCTGGGGCCTCGAAGGAGATTTCTTCCAGAAGTTTTTCCATGATGGTGTGGAGGCGTCGCGCCCCGATGTTCTCGGCCCGGTCGTTGACCTCTTCTGCGAGGGACGCGATCTCCTGGATCGCGCCTTCATCGAATCGGAGCGTGACTCCTTCGGTTCTGAGCAGTTCTTTGTACTGGGTTTCGAGCGCATTCTGGGGCTCGGTGAGAATCCTCACGAAGTCGTCCCGCGTCAACGCGGAAAGCTCGGCCCTTAGCGGAAACCGTCCCTGCAACTCCGGGATGAGATCCGACGGTTTGGCAACATGGAATGCGCCCGCGGCAATGAAGAGGATGTGATCGGTCTTCACGAAGCCGTGCTTGGTGTTAACCGTACAGCCTTCGATAATCGGAAGCAGGTCCCGTTGTACGCCCTCACGCGACACGTCCGGTCCCTGACTCGGTCCGGAGGTCCCCGCGATCTTGTCCAACTCGTCCACGAAGATTATTCCGGTCTGCTCAACCCGTTCCTTGGCCATCTGGGTCACCTTGTCCGCGTCGACGAGTCTGCTCAGCTCTTCCTCGACGAGGAACTGGAGCGCCTCGGGAACCTTCACGCGACGCCGCTTGGTCTTGCCGGGAAAGATGTTGGAGAACATGTCTTTGAGGTTGATGTCCATCTCTTCCATGCCCTGGGGTGAGAAAACCTCCAACACAGGCATTGCGCTGACCTGGGTCTCGATCTCCACGTCCCTGTCGTCCAGCCGTCCGTTGCGGAGCATGCGCTTGAACTTCTCTCGCGTCCGCTGCGCGACCTCCATGTCCTCGGTCGGTTCCGGCTGGGCGCCCGAGGCCTGAACCCGGCGAACTTTGCGCTGAGAGCGCGACGGCAGGAGAATGTCGAGCAGTCGCTCTTCCGCCTGTTCTTCGGCTCTCGGCCGGAGCTTCTCGTACTCTTCTTCGCGCACCATGCTGATCGCGATTTCAACGAGGTCTCTGATCATGGACTCAACATCGCGGCCCACGTAACCTACTTCCGTGAACTTGGATGCCTCCACCTTGAGAAAAGGTGATTGGGCCAATCTTGCCAACCGCCGCGCGATTTCGGTCTTACCAACGCCGGTTGGGCCTATCATGATAATGTTCTTCGGAGCGATCTCGTCACGCAGTTCCTCGGGTACCTGCCTGCGACGCCAGCGGTTGCGCAGCGCTATGGCTACCATTCTCTTCGCGCGATCCTGGCCGATAATAAACCTGTCCAGCTCCTTGACTATTTGGCGAGGTGTGAAAGTGTCCATTTTTGTACTTGCATAGCGGTTCGGGAGTCCGGGAATCGGGTCATTCACCCGATCGTGTGCGAGGCTCTCCTACCACTGCAGCTCCTCCATTGCCAGTTTGTCGTTCGTATACACGCATATGCGAGCCGCAAGATCCATCGAAATCCGGACGACTTCGGCAGCGTCCAGCTCGGTGTGCTCCAAAAGGGCCCGAGCCGCGGCCAGCGCGTAGTTGCCTCCCGACCCGATCGCGATGACACCGTCATCCGGCTCGACCACGTCTCCAGTGCCGGACAGCAGGAGCGTCTTCTCCTTGTCCGCAACGACGAGCAGTGCTTCCAGGCGCCGGAGCATCTTGTCGGTTCGCCACTGTTTCGCCAGCTCCACCGCAGCTCGGGTAAGGTTGCCGGAATACTTGTCCAACATCTCTTCGAATTTCTCGAAGAGCGTCAGAGCGTCCGCGGTCGAACCAGCGAATCCGGCCAGCACGCTCTCATTCTTGCCGAGCCGGCGCACCTTGCGAGCCGAGTGCTTCACCACGGTTTCCCCCAGCGAAACCTGTCCGTCGCCGGCCATAACAACCTTGTTTTCCCGACGTACACTGATGACTGTGGTGGATCGTATCTTCGGTATTTCCATGGGTCAAGATCCTGCGGAATGGAGAGCTCCGCTCTGTGCCAACACGCTTCGCGGCCGGGGCTTAGCCTCACTCGTACAGGGAGACACGCTTTGCCCAAACGGCTATCCTATCCCTTGGGCCCGCTGTCCTTTTCGTTCGCGCCGCTCCTCGGATGGGACCGGTCATATACTTCCATGAGCCGGCCAAGGTCGACTTTGGTGTACCTCTGGGTCGTCGACAAGCTCGAATGCCCCAGCAGCTCCTGGATGGATCGCAGGTCCGCTCCTGCATGGAGAAGGTGAGTCGCAAACGAGTGCCGAAACGTGTGAGGCGAAGCCTCCCTCGCGAGCCCGGCCGAATCGAGATACCGCTTAAGTATACGTCGGATGCTGCGTGAAGACAACGGTCCTCCCCGGTAATTCAAGAAGAGCGCGTCGCAGGCCCTGATGGAGGGATTCTGCGTCTCCATAACGGCACGAAGGGATAGGTACTCCTCGACGGCCCGCAGAGCCCGAGAGCCGATCGGTGCATAGCGTTCTTTGTTCCCTTTGCCGATGACCCTCACCCAGCCGTTTTTCAAGTCAAGATCCCCAACCCGAAGACCCGTCAGCTCGCCGACTCGTAGACCTGATGAATAGAGCAGTTCGAAGATCGCTGCGTCACGCTTGATCATGCCTTCGTTGCGCTGAAAGAAACGGTTGACTTCATCCACCGTCATCGCCCGGGGAAGCGGCTTTTCCCTTTTGGGCGCCTTGATCCCTGCGGCGGGATTACTCGATATGACACGTTCCCTCATCAGGAATCGAAAGAAGGTCTTTATCGCAGCCAGCTTGCGCCCAATCGATATCTTCTTGATCTTGCCGAATCGGTCCGCGAGGTAGCCTCGAACGTGAAATGCGTCCACGTCGGTGACACGCTGCACGTGATCCCACGAGTCGAGATATCTCCAGAAATCCCGGAGATCTGAGAGATACGCTCGTACCGTCTTCGGCGAGCGCCCCTTTTCTGACGCAAGATGTCGCGCAAAGATTCTCATCGCCTGTTCGAAATCCACATGAGCCTCCTACGGCTTCACGCTGCTGCAGAATTCGCGTTTATGACTATAAAAAAATACCATATATCATGGATGGTTGCAAACATTTGCTCAAATTATGGTTTACGTATGAACGGCGCGTCCGCACATGATCGAGGGACCGGCGCTTTTCTCCGTCGGAACGGCCGACGCACCTGCGTTCTCACCGTTCGCGTATCTCTGTGAAAAAACGGGCCTACCCCTTCCCGGATGAGGCGACGGTCCTTTCCCCCTCATTTTTGCGGCTGATCGCCTTGACAGGGACAGAATCGTGCATAAGTAAAACTCGACGGTGTAGCATCCGTTTCGGCGATTGTCGTAGCGGTGCTTCGTGGAGTATCAGGAAGATCGATTTGGTAAAGCAATTGAATTCCCAGAGAGACCGACACCTCTCAGAGATGAGCTTCTGCTTGGGTGACCGCAGAATGAGGCATGGCCAAATGACCGCGGGTGGCGCGTTCGGAAGGAGGGGTTCCAATGTATGGATGGCGTTTCCGTAGAGATCCCGCGTGGGACGAATTTGATAGGCTGCGCAGGGAGATGGACAGCCTGCTCGGCACCATTTCTCCTACCCGCAGGTACTGGTGGGGGTCTCCGTGGAGCGAGACCCGTCTGTTTCCCTTGTTGAACGTTGTCGAGACCACGGAATCCTTTGTGGTAACCGCAGAGATCCCTGGTATGAGAACGGACGATCTTGAAATCAAGATCGAAGGAGACACCCTGACGCTCAAAGGCGAGCGACAACCTGATGAGGTCACCAAGGACGCGAGTTTCCATCGGAGAGAACGTGCCACGGGCGCATTCCAGAGAAGCCTTACCCTGCCCGGAAAGGTGGACTCGGAGAACGTCAAGGCAACGTACAGAAACGGTGTTCTCACGGTAACCCTTTCCAAGGAGAAAGCGGCTCAGCCCCGTCAGATCACGGTGGAAGCGCCATAACCGCGCGTGCGAGGAGGAGGACAATGGGCGACCAGGAAATCCGGATTTCGGAAAAAAGGGAAGTAACGCCCGCGAAAGGCGAATTGACCTACGAAGGCCTGTACTTCACCCCCGCGGTAGACATATATGAAAGCCCGACGGAACTCGTCCTGGTGGCCGATATGCCCGGCGTGGAGCCCGAGGACCTGGACATTGATCTGAACGACGATACCTTGTCCATCGTGGGGAAGGTCGCCGAGAGCCCATTGGAAGGCGAGGTTTTGCTCGCGGAGTATCGACTGGGAAGCTACTTCCGTTCCTTCGCGCTGACAGATGCGCTGGATCAGGGCAAGATCTCTGCTTCCTTGGCAGACGGTGTGCTTCGGATCGTGTTGCCCAAGGCGGCCAAGGCAGTACCGCGGAAAATCCCGATTGCCACCCAATAGTCGCAATCGATGTTGCTTTATAATATCGGGGGGATAGCTGAAAGGCTCAACAGGGGTCTGCTTTTTTTTTCGGAACAAAAAGCGTTCGTGGGTTGACAATCAATGTTGGGATGGTTAATCCCTTAATACTCACCCACGCAGCGGGGTGGTATGCAATCTTAATCCCTATTCCCAATTGTGAAATGCGGGGATAAGTTCCGGAGAATGCTAATGAATTATCCGGTTTTGGCCAACGGGCTGGACAGTTTTCTTGCGCAGGTCAGAACGATAAAGCCCCTGAGTCCGGAGCGCGAATACGAGATCGCGGTGAAATACAAGGAAACGGGGGACATCGACGCCGCGCACGAGTTGGTGGTTTCTCACTTACCATTTGTGGTGAAGGTAGCTTTTCAGTATCGTCACTACCAGATTCCCGTCCAGGACCTGATCCAGGAGGGGACTATCGGACTGATGAAGGCGGTCAAGAGATTTGATCCGTATCGGGGATTCAGGCTGGTCTCTTTTGCCGTCTGGTGGATCAAGGCGTACATCAAGAACTTCATCCTCAAATCGTGGAACCTCGTCAAGCTGGGTACCACGCAGGCCCAAAGGAAGCTCTTTTTCCGGATCGGCGACATCGGAGAGCATTTTGATGAGGACGCGCGGGCAGCCCGGATCAAGGACCTGGCCGAAGACCTCCAGGTGAAGGAGGATGAAGTGATCGAGATGGAGGCCAGAGTCAAAGCCAGGGAGTGGTCGCTCGACCAGCCGGTCGGCGTAGACAAGGACGTCACCGGTATGGACCTTCTGGAAGATCCCTCTGACGACCAAGAGGCCGTGCTCATGGAGAAGGAATCGGAAACTCAGCTTTCCGGAGCGGCCAAGGAAGCTCTTTCGAAGCTCGATCAGCGGGAGTGCTTCATCATCCGTAAGCGTTTTCTCGAAGAGCCCACATGGACGCTGCAGAAGCTGGGCGAACACTTCGGGACAAGCCGCGAACGGATACGCCAGCTCGAGAAAAGAGCCCTGAACAAGCTCAAGGCTGAGTTCTCACCACAATTCCTGGAAAGCCTCCAGGCCGCATGATCCAGGAGGAAGCCCCGGACCCGGCGCAACCAGGTAACCAGGTCTTCCCAAAAGCTCATCACACGAGACCAATTGATCGGAGCGCTATCTCACGAGCAGTGAGGGCGCTCCATCCCGTTCTGGAGCCAACTCAAAGCCGACACTCATACCGAATCGTGAATAGTCTCCTCCTACCCTGGCTTGACCAGAAAAGACTGATCTCTCCGCCAGCTCCAAACCCTTGCCCACCACAAGGCTGAACGGCGTCGACTCTCGTCAGGAAGGCCTACGAGTTACCGGTTCTTCGGGGCTCCGAATCACCCTTTGTGTGTTTCTGCGGGAAGCGGCCTTTTCGAGACTGCGGATTTGTGACTCCTCGCGAAGTTGTTGACAGGAACCGAATTTCATATCCCGCTCGTTGACATTCGCGGCCATCAGATCTATCACGGTGAGCGGCATGACGGTCGTTATGAATAAATCTCCAGTCGGAACCGCCCTGAAGAATCCAGGTGTAGGATTCGCCGCACTATTCTTCCTTGCCGCGATTCTCCTTACGGGTGTGACTCTCGCATGTGGCAGTGAACTGACGATCGTCCCCGACAAGCCTGCGCGAGATGCGCTCTCTGCGAGCCCTTCCGCGAACCCGCGGGCAAACCTGGAGAGATCTCCCAGGCCGATCCCCGATACGATACAATCTCCCGGGGGTGGGGCTTCCGAAACCACCGCTGAACCGGAGGTGAAGAAGAACGGAACCGTTGACCAACGGACTCTTGACATGAGGGCTCTCGAACCGGCAGTGGAGCAAGAGAAGCAGCTCATGCTCGGGACGGTTCGACTTCTTGACCGGGAGTCCGCGGCCCGGTGGCTGGCCAGTTTTGTCTCGGCCCCTCCGCTGGCGTGCCCTCCTGCCCAGGAGGCACAGTGGATTGAGGGAATCATACGCGCGGTAGAACTGAACCGTCTACCGCTGTGCAAGGAGATTCTTGGCCTTACTGCCTGTATCATCTCCATAGAATCGAGCTTTAGCGTCGACCCCCTGTGCGTCGATACGTCGGCAGGCGAGGACATGTCCGGCCTGCTCCAGCGTGCCGAGCAGAAACTCCAAGAGAAGATGGGGCCGCTCCTGTCAGTGCCGCCGGTCCCCCAGATCTACGCCAAATACCGGGCCCGGTACTATCCGAAGCTTCTTGCCTGCCGAACCGAAGGGGATGTAGAGCTTGTCGCGAAGGCCATCGCGATGGATCTGAAAAGAGATGTCCCCGCACTACCCGACTTCCTCCGCAAGCGGGTCCTCAAGGGCATCGACCGGCTGGCCCACGTGGTGAGAACCAAGGGGTCCATGCAACTGAACTTCAACCGTGCCCGTCAGGTGATGAGAGAACGGGGAGAGCATTTCACAGATCTCCAGCTTTCGGACTACATGTACACACTCGTCGGCGGTATTGACGTGGGGATAGCCGCTCTCAAACCGATGTTTGTGCAGTACGCGACCCATTACGCGACTCCCAGCGACCTCTCATGGCTCTTCTTTGTCGGCATGGACTACCATTACGGTCCTTTTTCCAGTCGTAACATGATGGAACAGATCAGAATCCGGGACCTGTCCGGCCTTGATATTCCGCTTGACGGGGACTTCCTCCTCTACGACGATGAGGGACGCCCCCTCGACCGCGAGTCGATGACCGTCAAGGCCGTGATGAAAGCATTTCCGAGCCTCTCCCGGAGGGACGTGATGAGGGCCTTTGTCCTCGAAAAAGATCCTTACTACGTGTACACCGACGTGCACCGTATCCTCGCCCAGGCGCACCGAGAGAAGTTCGGCGAGACCCCCTTCGCGGTGATCGGGGAACTCTGGATGGGACGGGAGGCCCAGATAAAGCACGGCATGAGGTGGAAGACCCAGGTCTATCTCAAGAAGCTCGACCGATACCTTAACTCGGTACCGTGGGACCGAGACCCCTGATACCGGCGACCGTGCACTAAATGGCGTACAGAATACACGAGGTTTCCACCACTAAGATACCCGCCCGTAAGGCAAACAAGCCATTTCCTCTCGTACCCCGCTTCCTCGCGTCAGGACGCCGGCGTTGAGAAGGCATGCCTGGGCAAGGTCTGACAAAGAATACGAAGTTCAGAGACCCAGGTGTCACTCCCGTTGAGCTGTTGTCTCTGACGATTAGTCTTTCAGTGGCCGGATCGTTACTTGACAGGGGGCCCTGTTTTGTGGCAATCTATAACAAATTTCCCGTGGAGCCATCATGACGAGAAAACTCTTCGCACTCGGCCTGTGCGTAGTCGTGTTGACGCTTCCCTGCCTTGCCATCGGGGGCAGTCAGGAGGCGGAAGATTCGGCCTATTGGTCCGCCATGCTTCACGAGGAGAACTCTCTCACCGCCAGCCTTCTCTACTTCCCGTATGCGTTTCTGCGCCTACCTGTCGGTATCTTCAACGGCATACGGAATCCCAAGCCAAAGACCTGGGCCACAATGCCCCCGCAGCCGCACCGGGCCCATCCCTGTTGGCCTCCCTACTAGACGGCCAACAACCGCCTGCCCTGCAACATTCGGTCTAGCCCTCGCTTGATTATGGCCCCACAGGGAGTTTTCGTCAAAACTTGAAATCGACTCTGATCTTGAAGATTCGTTTGGCTGGGAGTTCAAGGATAGGGACCCCGGTCTTTTCTACGAGTTCAGCCACGGCGCGGTCCTTGTCTTCCCGGGATGGGGATATGAGCGTGAACCAGACATTGTACGCGTGTTTGCGCTTGTAGTTGTGGGTCACTCCCGGACAAGCGTTGACAGTCCGGACAAATGACTCGAATGCCTCTCGCGGCACCTGGGCAGCGAGGAGAGTACTGACAAATCCGACGCGGCGCGAGTTGATGGACGCGCCGAATCGCCGGATGATCCCTTTACCCTTGAGCTTGGCTATGCGTTCGAGGACCTCTGCCTCGGACATACCAACTCGTTCCCCCACAACGCGGTACGGGTGGGGTTCGACCGGGAAGTCAGCCTGGACTTCGTTCAGCAGTTCTCGATCTCTGTCATCCATGGTACAGTAACTGCCTCGAGTCATGCGGTGTCCCGGAAGTACCGAAAGAACCGGAAAAAAGGAGCCGAGCCCCAATACAACCACAGATTCGCTGCTCGATCAAGAAAGAGGACGGTGCACCCGCCAAGTCCACGCATAGAGATTGTGTCTGCGCTCTTTTCCCCTTACTTCTCCTAACTAACCGAAAACAGATCGCGAGGTGAGGTGCCGTGTTCCCTGTCGGGGAGACGATAGGTATCAGGCCACGAAGATCCGTCTCCATCTCCGAAGATCTTCAATGGCCGTGCCGCAGCCGTGAACGACCGAAGTGAGCGGGTCTTCCGCGACCAGGGCTCTGATTCCGGTCATCTGCTCAACGAGGACGTCGAGTCCCGGGAGGAGAGCTCCTCCTCCAGCAAGGATAATCCCCCGGTCTTTGATGTCCGACAGAAGCGCGGGCGGAGTGTTTTCCAGTGCGCGGCGGATCGCGTCGAGGATCGCGTCCACGGGCTCGGTAAGGGCTTCGCTGAGCTGCAGGGAGGAGATTTCCACGGTGCGGGGACCTCCACGGCCGACCTCCTTACCGGTGACCTCCATGCGTCGCTCGGGCCCCGTGGGGATTGCACATCCGATGCGTAGCTTTATAGCCTCTGCCATCGCGGGAGTGATCTCGATGCGCATGGTCCGGTACAGGAACCGGACAATCGCCTCATCCATCTCATCTCCCGCGACCCGGACCGATTCGCAGTACGCGGTCGAACAGAGCGAGATGACGGCAACCTCTGTGGTTCCCCCTCCGATGTCGACTACGGCGTTGCCCGTTGGACGCTCGACGTCCAATCCGGCACCTATGGCAGCGGCCATGGGCTCTTCTACGAGGAAGATCTCCCGTGCGCCGGCCTGATACGCTGAATCCTTTACAGCTCGCTTTTCAACCTGGGTAATCCCGGACGGGATACCGATGACGATTCTCGGAGAGGCCCAGGCGCGCGGTCGAAAGACCCGGACCAGGAATCCCCTAATCATGGCCATGGCTGAGTCGAAATCCGCGATCACTCCGTCCTTGAGCGGGCGAACGGCTTTGATCCAGGGTGGGGTGCGGCCAAGGTACTCCCACGCGTCGGTCCCGACGGCAACGATCCGATTGCTCCGGCTGTCGATGGCCACCGCGGAAGGCTCATTGACGACAATTCCTTTATCTCTGAGGTATATGAGAGTGTTGGCAGTTCCCAGATCCATGGCAAGGTCAATGCGCAGTCGACCACTTACTGTACCAAGAACTCGCCGCACTTTCTTCAGGAAGCTCATGTGAATGGCCGGCTCTGACGATTGGCAATCGAGGAGCGAATAGGGCGAGGTCGGTCTCGTTGAGAGTGTCTCCACACCGTGCTTCGGCACGAAGTCAAGGCCCAGGAACCGGCGCGTCCAGCCTGCTCAGGGCGGTCTCCCACAATCCGGGAAGATCGCTGCAGTCCCCCGGGTAGTGAGCCGCACTCACGCGTACGCGGAAACGTATCTCTTCTCCACCGAGATCGATTCGGCCCGGCGCGAGGGCTTGAAGCGTCCTCTCAATGAGGCGGTCCATTTCCCGCATGGGGAGATCCTCCAGGATGAGACCGAACCCACCGGTTCGAAACTTGCCTATGACCCCTTGCCTGCGAGCGGTTTTTCCAAAGCGGTCCGTGAACGCTTCGAGGAAACGATTGACCAGAGCATGATCGTGCTGCACATAGATCCTGTCCATGTCAGTCACCTGTGAAAGCAGCAGCACGAGTTTTCCCTTTCGTTCCTTCACGCCGGCGAAGAGCTCGCCACTCATCTGGCGGAAGTACCCCTCGGAGACCAGGCCCGATTCTCCATCGTGTCTTCGTACCCGCGCAAGGAGGCGCTGATGAAAGGACGCGGACTGCACAAGCCCGACAAGTCCCTTCAGGATCTGCATGGTAGTCTCCGCTCCCTCCAGCCGCGGATCGGGCCTTGCTGACGCCATGAGAAGTACGCCATCTTGCGGTCCTCCTGAACAGGGAACCACCACAAGGCTCTTGACGTCGAAGCCTACTCTTTCGTTGCGGTGGAAGAGAGTCGGTGGAGACGCGTCCCGGTCCGCGTCGGTGATGACAAACGGCGTTTGGCTTTCCAGCGCCAGTTTGACGGCGCCCTGGCGCTTACGAACGAGCCTGCCCCTGCGCACCCATGGCGCGAATCCCTCCGACGCCGCGATACGCAGGATCTGGCCGCGGTCAACCTCGATCGCTGCGAGCGCACCGTCGAACCCGCCCTTTTCCATGAGCCTCTTGACGAAGAAATCGAGGCCGTGGTTCTCTAAATCCGACAGGTCCTCCCCTTCCGGGATCACACTCGCAAGAAGATCCAGCGCCCAGCGAGCCCCATCCAAACGGTCCGACGCGCGGTGCAGCCCGAGGAGACTCTCTGCCGTCCGCGCAAACTCCCCCAGTATCTTCAGATCCTTGGCTGTGAAGCTGTAGGTTCTGCGCGTGTCCACCCACAGCAGTCCCCGGTCTCCGACCGGCGCGGTCATGTACGCTCTGATGTCCTCGGATTTTGCATAGAGGCCCAGATCCGCGGAGTCTCCGTCGAAGTGCGGTTCCTGAGTAGGCGCGCCCTTGCGGAGCAGTTCTGCCCACAGCCCGGATCGGACCGAGAGGCTGGCGTTTCGGATCACGTGGTCGCTCAGCGATTGGCAGGCAGCCATGCGCAGGTGATCCTGGGAGTTGTCGATCAGTAAGAGGGCGACCGTAAATGCTTCCGTAACGTTGGCTGTCAACGCCACGAAGCCTTCGAGCGGCCCCGGGACTTGGGAACAAGCTACAATCGCTGCTCTATCGACTCGCATCACGCTCCTTGGCCTCCAGGGTAACGCTGACTTGCGCTGGGTCGATCGCTTCGATCCGTACCGATTCGGGTTTGACTGCCACAGAGACTTTCCTTTGCTTTTTGTCGATCAACTGGGAAATTCGAATAGGATCCGTGACGACCGATTTGATTTGTCCCAGCTCATCAGGGAGGGCTCTCACCTTGACCAACCGGGGTCTAACGGAAACTCTCATGTTCGCCGGGATCGCTCCGATAACTGTTGGTACTACAGGAAAATCCTTTTCCGCTGAGGCCCTAACGGTGAGTTCCAGATCGGACGGCCTGATCTTGGCTATGGCTATACCCGGAGGAACCTGTATGTCCTGGCTCGATATTCTGAAGAAGTTCAGACCGGTCACCACTTTGCTCAGGTCCACCAGCGCCCTGACGGAACCGGGCTTGAGATTGGCCAGGCTCGTCTCCGACCCTCTCACCCGGACCTCGAGGCGGTCCATCCACTTTCCGGTCACCTCCATGCCCGGAGGCAGGTTGGCATATTGAATTGGCACGGAGAGGCCTATTTCTGAACTGTGGGGCCCGACTATCACGAACCAAAGAAACGCCGCGGTGACAAGTGACAGGATCTTCAGACGCCAGTTCGCGGTGATCAGACCGGTCGGTCCTCGACGCACATGCTCCTCGAAGAGGCGTCCGGAAATGAAACTGCGCTCCAGAGCCTCACGGAAGTCACCCTTTCTCCTGTAATTGGTGATTTCCCCGCGCTGGGCGAGCGAGACTTCTCCCCGCTCCTCCGATACCACCACACAGACTGCATCGGAACGCTCGGTAAGTCCCACAGCGGCCCGGTGGCGGGTTCCGAAGCGCGTGCCGAGACTCTCATCTGTTGAGAGGGGGAGAATGCAACTCGCCGCCTTGATTCTGTCATCGAGCACGAGTACCGCGCCGTCGTGGAGGGGCGACGTCTTCTGAAAGATCATCACCAGGGCTTCGGACGAAATCAGACTGTCAAGCCTTTTTCCCGTGAGTAGCAGATCAGATAATCTGTCCGCCCGCTGAAAAACGATGAGAGCCCCGATCCTCAGGCGGGCCAGTTCGGCCACCGCATTGACCGTCTCCTCGATCACCTCCGGTTCCACCGCAGTCGAGTGACGACCGCTGAGGTACCGGATCGGCGAGGCCCTTTCCAGCATTTCCCGCAGTTCCGGTTGAAAGACGATGGCCAGCACGATGATAATGGCCGCCCAGAGATACTGGAAAAGGACCGACGTGAGGATCAGCCCGAAACTGGACGCAGCATAGTACAGCAGCCCCATGCCTATGAGTGTCGCAAGGATCTGGAACGAACGCGTCCCTATGAACCAGGCCAGCACGAAATAGATTAGGCTGGCGATGATCAGCATGTCTATGACATTGACTGCGCTTATCGAATAAAGAAAGTCGCGGATGATCTGCATCTGGGGAGACCGAAAAAGCAGTTCCTGCCCCGAAGAGGGGGCGTAATAGTCGTTGTCGCCGCCATGATCCCTGCCGTCATACGATCGCGGGATCGCTCATCCCGTCTCGGGGTCTGTTCCCTCCATACGACGCGCGGACCCCGAGCCCGTCCAACCGGACATATGCAAACCATATTTCTCCCTTTTATGCAAGACGAGAAGAGGAATATGAGAGGCTCTGATCGTGGGACCCGGCAAAGCCCGGACCAGCCAGCAGGCGGCACGCAAGGGAAATTCCCGGACGTAGAAGCCCCGTTCTTTTCCCGTGGATGAGGTGCTAAAGCGAAATACCATGATATTCCCGACGATTGCCGAGGCCAAAACCCATGCTGTCAGACTTGGCTCATCTTTCCGACGATATCCACATCTCCTGTGGATAACTTGCTGGTAACCCTGTGGAGAACTCGAAAAGCCCTACTGTTAGAAAGTCGTTAGACCACATTGCTCAATCTCGATACAGCGCAAAAAACCTCAATGAAACCGGGGAGAAAGCTAACCCCCCGAGATCTCGATACGGGGCGCTGCGACTGCCAGGAAAGCCGGCGAAGTTATAAACACCTGTTGACAAATCAGTATCGGCCAGCCCCTTGGAATGGGATGGTTTTCCCGTCAGTCCCCCCTTAGGCCAAACGGGGACCTCGTCTTTTCAAGGAGTTGGATGGCCCAATAGCTTGTGTCAAGAAAAAAATTGAATACACGATGTAGTGTACCGTGGGCGTCGTTTTCAAGCTTGCAGGAAGACAAGAGAACTCTCTGCCAGACTCGGCTCTTCCGGTGGCATGATGTGATCTCCGAAAAAAGGTGAGCGAAAAGTTCCATCCCGGACTACAGAGCTTGACGGGGGGTCCGGTTGGCCACCATACTGATCGGAACGAGGCGAACCTCGGAGGCAGTTGGCAGGTGGGTTCTCCAGTCCCCCTCACGAGCGCGCCGACGCTCCTGCCGATTTGCTCCGCGCAACCCCTGAGTACGGAGAGCATGTGCTTGTCTGCTTGGATGTTCATTATGGAGAGACAGTCGCTGTGGCTGTGGGCGTCTATTTTGCAGACTGGCGCGATTCGTCCGCTGTAGAGGAAGTAATCCGACGGATCGCCCTTGTGGAGCCTTACCGTCCCGGCGAGTTCTTTAGGCGGGAGCTTCCCTGCCTCCTCCCGGTCTTGGATGGCACAAAGCACGATCTAGAGTGCGCGATTGTCGATGGGTACGTGTGGCTCGACGCCCGTGGGGGGCGGGGCCTCGGAGCTCATCTCCATCAGTCTCTCGGCGGCCGCGTACCTGTTATTGGAGTTGCCAAAAGCCGCTTCAGACGGGAGACGCCATCGGTTGCAGTGGTGAGAGGGCGCAGCAGGAGACCTCTGTATGTTTCAGCGGCGGGGATGGACGTCACGGTCGCGGCTGAGAGGATCAAGTCCATGCACGGGGCCTTTCGCCTCCCCACGCTTCTCAAGAGGGCCGACGAACTCTGCCGGTCGGCATTTGCCACAGTTACGTGCCCCACCGGTTGAACATAGGGGCACGCGGCAGGCGCTCCGCGATCGCCTTGTTCGGGAAAAGTCCTCTCCGGTGAACGCTCAGCGGTCAGCGATTCCTGAAGAGGTCCCTCACTTCGGGGGTAGGCTGGAACACAGCTTGGTGCGAGATTCCGTCGTAATAGCGGAGGTCAGATACACCGAGCTCGCGAAGAAGAGCATCCACTTGGAGGTGATGTACATCGTATGGCCGGTCGGACGCGAGTGTTATGCTCCAGATCGCGTCGAAGGAATGAATGTACTTATAGGCAGGGGAGACCATTTTGAAGCTGTCTCTGAGGCCCTCTATGATGGCTCGGTGATGACGATCCACGTCGGGGAGGTGTGTGACCGCGCCCGTCTGGATTACGAGGATAGCTCCTTCGCGCATGTGACCCTTGAGCATCTCGTAGAAGTGGCGTGAGAATATGTGCCTGGAGAGTTCCCCCGAGAGGCCGGAAAGATCATAGGGCTCGGTAAGGTCTGCGACGATCAGGTCGTAGCGTTTCTGTGGGTGCGCTTTGAGATAGGCCTCCCCGTCCGCGACAATGATCTCCAGCCGCGGGTCGTTGAGCGCTCCGCAATTGATCGCACTGAAATGGGAGCGGCACAGGTCGATGACGGTTCGGTCGATCTCGACCATCTCGATGGGGGCGAACTCCGAATATTTGAGAAGTTCCCGCGCGGTACAGCCGTCACCGCCGCCCAAGATCAGCGCTGAGCCACGCCGTGGGATCAGGAGGCAGGCCGGATGAACGAGCAGTTCGTGATAGAAGTGCTCGTCGAGCTCGGCCACCTGTGTGATGCCGTCGAGGGCCAACACAAGCCCGAAATGAGGCGTCCGGAAGATGTCTATCCTCTGGAAGGGTGATACCTCAGAGGCAACGACCTCGCCCACGCGGTTCACGACCACGCGGTTTGCCGATTCGACGTCAACGAAGCTTGTTCCCCGAAAGGTTCTCGTCAACCGCTCGGACAGCTCAGCGGCCGACAGCAGTCTCTTCCGTGATTCAGCCACCATAGGCGTTCACTCTCGCACCGGGTTGTCTACTGCTCTTGACCAGGTCAGGGACTCACGCGATCGTGGTCGCAGACGCGTGGCAAATTGATCCATTACAGTTACCATAATTTGTCATTGACTTCAAACAAGCGGCCATGGTTATTATGCTATATGGCCAAGGTTATTATTTTTCCTGATCATCAGGCCTTCACGGGGAGCCTCAAGTTCACCGGGCTGGTCGGCGTCGGCGCAGAACCACTCTATCCCCCTCAGTTCTGTGAGGGGATCCTGGACCCGGCTGTTCTGGTGACGAGCGGACTAAGCACGATTCTCGGGAGGCTCCAGGAGAGTGGCATCCCTTTCAGCGGGGTGATCCCGTACCGTACCTTCAGAGGGGAGGTGCCCGACGAGGGGCCGCCGGATTCGATATGGCGAGAGATAATGGGCAGTATCCATATTGAGAAAGCGGAACAGAGCCTTTCCGACCCGCAGAGGATACGCGTTGAAGCCGCGGTGGAGAAGGACGCCACCAGCCTCATACCTCTCATGGCGCGTATCATCCGGGGGGGCGCGTTCCATCCGCAGGGCCCGGTCCTTGCTTTCGAAGAGGAGCACAGACTGGTCACCATATTCCCGAGGGTCATAGGATTGTCTCGGCTCGACGATCTGCTCGATCTGTGGATCATGATGCGGACCACCGTAGAGCTTTTCTGCGAGGCCTGGCAACGGAGGTTCTCGCTGGAGCCGGTCCGCGAACCGCGCCAGGGAATCAGCGCGGCAGAGATCTTCAAGCGTCTCCCTGGAATCGACTGCCGGGAATGCGGCAGTCCCGGCTGCATGGAGTTCGCCACCGGTCTTCTCCTTGGGACATCTACGCTTGAGCACTGTAAGCCTTTATTCGAAGAGGAATATTCTTGTCACCTCCGCTCACTCACATGGCTCCTGAGAGGGATGGGTATCCGCGATGCCTCATCTACCGGATCGGGGAACTGAACGTGAGCCTCGCCCCACTATTGATGAGACCACTTCAAAGAGCAGGAGACCCTTCCACCGGTGTGCTGACAGCTCCCTTGGGTTAGAGCGATCTGCCACGCCGGGAATAGCGACGTCCTCCCGGTGCCTACATCATCAAGGGTTAGCGCGATCCGGGCTTTCATGCTGCACCGTGCCTTTGAATGCACGGAAGTTGGCAAGACGCTTAAGACCGTCTGTCAGTCCGGCCCCACGCGATTTCAAGGATCGAACGCAATTCCGGGCACCGCAGCAGGTAGGCCGAGGCGACGAAGACCGCCACACCTCCGGCCAGGCTCACAATAAGCATGACGGCGTTGTGCAGGGTGAGGCCCGCTTCCCAAGCGCCGAGACCTGGAAGGTACGCGACAACAGGCCCCATGATGGCCGTGGCCGCCCCGATCCGAACCATCGAATCCAGGAACTGCCGAAACGGGAAACCACCCAGACGTCGCACGAGGATCACGAAGAGGATTACCACATTGAACGCTGCCGCGATCGAGGTCGCCAGGGCCAGGCCACCGTGCGCCATGGAGCGCATAAGCAGCAGACCTCCGACCAGGTTGACGATGACCGCCGCGGCCGCTACCAGCAACGGGGTAAGCGTGTCTTTGAGGGAGAAGAAACCTTGATTGACGACCTTGAGTCCAGAAAAGGCCCAAAGGCCGGTAGTGTACCAGAGCAGAGCATAAGCAGTCCGCATCGTGTCCGTATGGGCGAAAAGCCCCCGCTGAAAAAGGCAGGCGATGATTGGCTCCCGGAGCAGGATCAGCCCCACGGAAGCGGGGACCGTAAAAAAGGCGATGAGCCGAAGAGCGTAGGAAAGGGACTGACGCAGTCCAGGCATGTCGCGGATGCTCGCCAGTCTCGACATAGACGGCAAAACCGCTGTGCCCAGAGCAATGGCGAATACTCCGAGTGGCAACTCCACGAGCCGGTCCGCGTAATAGAGCCACGAGACGCTCCCGGTGGGAAGCAGGGATGCAAGGATGGTCCCTATCATGACGTTCACCTGGTAGACCGCTCCGGCCAGGGCAGCGGGAGCGAAAAGCCTGCCGATTTGCCTGAGCGCGGGATTGTTGACCCTGAAATCCGGCCGCCAGCGGATTCGGTAACGCTCCATGAAAGGAAGCTGCAACGCAAGTTGGAGAACGCCGGCGACCACCACCCCCCAGGCAAGGGCGTACTGGGGCGAAACGCCGAAGAACGAAGTGAAAAGAGCCACGCTCCCGATCATGCAGAGGTTCAAGACGATCGGAGCCGCGGCCGGCGCGGCAAAATGGCCCATGGAGTTGAGAATGCCCGAAGCGAGCGCGACAAGTGAAATGAAGAAAATGTACGGAAACATGATCCGGTTCAAGCTCACCGTGAGGCTAAACTTGGCCGGCTCGTCAAGGAATCCCGGCGCGATGATCCGCACGATCCACGGGCTGAAAAGAATACCGAGCAACGTCACCACTGACAGCACCATGGCAGCGAAGGTGAGAGTCACGCGTGCGAGTTGTTCCGCGTCTCGTCGTCCATTGTGATGGAGGATTTCCACGAAGGTCGGTACGAACGCGGCTGAAAGAGCCCCCTCCCCAAAGAGGCGGCGCAGGAGATTCGGGATGCGAAAGGCCACGAAAAAAGCGTCCGCCCATGGACCCGCCCCCAGGAAATTGGCAATGACCATGTCTCGGACGAATCCGAATATCCGGCTGAGCGAAGTCCAGAAGCCCACGACCCCCGCGGCCCTGGTTGCCGCCTTTTCTTCCGAGCCCGCGGAAAAAGATTGACTTGTTGCCCCGTTTATTGTCATATAAATCCTTTTACGGAACGGTCACTCCTGGAGGGGCCGGAATCGAGGCCTGACGAGCCCGTGCGGCTGGTCAGGCTTTTAGACAACCAAAGTAATTTCGTGTTCAAGGAGTTCCGCATGGCGACACATGCCTCAGCAATCAAACGGATGCGCCAGAACGAGCAGCGACGTCTGAGAAACGCTTCCTATAGATCACGGGTGAAAAGCTCGATCAAGAAGTATTTGGCCGCAGTCGACGAAAAGGATCCTGAAGCCGGCAAGCTCTTGCAGGAGGCTTCACAGCTAATCCGCAAGGGAGTCTCCAAGGGCGTCTACCACAGAAACACCGCGTCAAGAACCATCTCGAGGCTGGCCCGGAGGAACATCTCCGCCTGATTTCCCATCTGACGATAGGGGTGCGGAGCATTCCGCGTCCTCCGGACCCACGAAGTCACAGTCCCATCGTGCGCAATCTAGGTGCCCGGATCCCCTACAACGAGCCATCCCGCCCACGCGGGTGGTTTTCCGGAAAATGACGAATCCAGACCTGCCGGCATTGTCCGCTGGTAAGCTTTCAAGGCCTGTTCCGGAGCCATTCCGCCGGCGATATTCTTTAACACGTCCAGCAGGAACGGATCGTCGTTGCCCCAGCCCGGATTGGAGTAGTTCAGGAGGCACAGGTGCGAGCCCGCATAGGTCATAGCAATGGTGAGCAGCAGCGGTCCCTCACCGACGGGTGTGGACTTCGCTCGGATATCGAACCACGCGGTGGGCAGAATGGTTAATCGGGAACGAAGCGGGACCTCGAAGAAACGCCTCACTCTGAAAAGCCTATCTCCCTTCCTGTCAGGCGAAAAGAAGAAAGTGGGTTCCCGATTTCCCTCCACCGCGTCCGTGACCGCCAGCGGGAGGGCTAGGACCGAGACATCAGCAGAGCGGCTCTCCCGTTTCAGCAAGTGACTGGCTGTAGCGGCTTGCCCAACCCAAGCATCGAACTTGCTGAACAACCGCTGGATCTTCCTGACGATCTCTGACGGCTTCGGATACACGGGGCTCTTGAGGATGATCCGCTGTATTTTCTCGCCTTCGGAGGGTTCCTTCTTCCTCTTGCGTTTTCCTTTGGGAGGTGAGTTCGGGGAGAAGGCCTTGCGGGCATCCTCCTCCGAAACCCATGGCAGAGACTCAAAGAGCAACAGCCCTGTACGCTTTTTGAGGCCCTTGGAGCTTCGCCTCACGGATCGAGCGAACTTGAGCATGTCCGCTGAGGGGATCAGTGAGACAAGCCGGTCCTTGCCGAAGGGCCGGTCCTCCGCATCGAGAAGTATGGAGATCGGCAGGTACCAGAGTGATCCGTCCGGGATCAGGAAAATGGTTGTCTTGCCTTCGGGTAGAGGAGGGAGATTACCCAGGAGCGTCCGATAAAGTCGCCGAGCCGGCTCTCTCCAGGCATGACCCATGAAGCTTGGCTTGCCGCTGATCGTGAACTCCCTGAGTTTGTCCTGGAGCATGAAAACGCCCTTGGATATCTCGGGTCTATGGGCAGAAAATTGGTAATAGAGAGCCCTTTGGGAAGTGATCACGCCCACGACCATGCGTTCGCGAAAGAGGTTGAAGTCGAGAATCATCTCATGCTTTCGCAAGAGATCTCGGCGGACCTCTCCCAGCGAGACGGGGAGTCCTCTCCGGAGAAGAGCGTACCGGGTGGAAGTTCTTTGCAGTGTGCTTCTCACTTGGCCCAGCCGCTGTTTGAGTCGTTCCTGTTTCCGGCGATTCTCGGAAGAGGGCGGGGCTTGCCGGAGCTGCGTCAGTTCTGCAAGTATCCTGGCCTCTTCATCGAGAAGCTGTCGCGGGACTCCGGAGAAGGCCGATACCCCGGCCTTCTTAAGAGTAAGGTTCCGCCGGGAGATCCGCCGCTTCTCCATGAGGTAGAATATCTGAGAGGCCTGTGCCGCTTGCGGCTCGCTCCCGAGTGGCCCCATGATTTTCGTGGCAAGCTCCTCGTAGACCCCGAAACGTTCTTCCATCTCGGGCAGCAGAGGATGAGCTGCCGGAAGCGCGTCGACCAACGACTCGAACCGATCTATGGCACTTCGATACTTGAGAACGGCTTTCTCGGAATCCCCCCCGAGGTAGAGCTTACGGGCCTGCTTGATCTGTCGGTCAAATTCCTTCAGTATGGCGGTGCTTGCCGGTTCGTGGGCCGGCTCCCGATTCTGTTGCCCAAAGAGCCATTGATACCGCCTGCCCCGTACCTGATCCTTTTTGGCTAGTCGTGCCGAGGCTCCAGCGGGCTTCTCGTGACTCGGCCGGGAATGTTCTCCGACGTCCCAGGCAGGGTAGGCCACTTCTCCCGCGCCGAACAGGAAAAGATGGATCACGAGCCCCAGAACGACACTCGACACTGTGACCGCAATCTGTTGAAACAAGCGCTGCTCAGCTACTCGCGGGCATGGATGGGGCGAGGCGCTTGATGTCCGCGGAAGGTCCTTATCCCCGTGTTCTGTTTCCTCGTGTGAGGGGAGTGGAGTCGTCCCGGATTCTTTGGATTGACTGATTCTACGATACATGGAAACGTTGCACCGCGTTTGTGCTGATATGGACACAAAGTGAACCCCCCGAGCCGTGCTCGTTGGTCCGAACCCGGTGGTCTTGGCCCTGGGGCTCGGTCAAATGGAGGTCTTCCTTCTCGCAAAGACGTCACAAAGCTCGGCTACTTGTCGCTGCGAGCGTTCGAGTTGCCGTCGACCCACCACGTGTCCTCTTTCTCCTTGAACCACCACGCGGAAAAATCGGTGTTCAATATACTTCTGGCGAGCCGCTTGCCGTCATCGGTGCGCAGCCTCTTCATAGCCGCGGATATCCAATCGTTCGAGTAACGGTTGCCGAGGTCGCCAAGCTCCTTGAGTTGGAGAATCATTTCGATCTGGTCCGCGTCGTGGGCTGCCTGCGCTTCGGGGGTATCGCGCTCGTTGAACTCTATCGTCAGCGTTCGAATCTCCGAGCCGAAAGGGAGACCGGACGTCATGTCCTGCAGCGCGGCGCTCTCGTCCGCTTCGACGTACTTCTTGTTCACATAATTCAGGTCGCCGGTCCGCGCTTCCACGAGATCGTGGAAAAGGCACATGTACACCACCTTCTCTGTGCAGAGGCTGTCCGACATTCGTGCGAGCACGTAACCTATTATGGCACAGCGGAGGCTGTGTTCGGCTACCGTCTCACGCCCGGTTCCCAGGAATTGAAACCCCGACCGCGGCGTGCGTTTGAGCATTCCCACTTCAAAAAGGAAGTCTGCGACTGCTTTCAGTTCCACGTTCAGACCTCGGTCGTTTCTCCGATTCAGGCATCCCTACCACGAATCGTCCGGCCCATCAAGACCGATTCCTTCTGGCGTGTGCGGCACCCTTCCCGCCTCTCTTGCCACAGTGCGGTCATTGTATGCTATGAGAAGAGGAAGAGAATCGCGAATCCGTGATCCGATGGGAAGCTGAAGCATGCCCGACTACGAGAAGAAAACGTCGGTCCCTTGCGACATCTGCGGAAGCGGGGATCATGACGTCCTTTTTGTGAAGGAAGGATTCCGGCATGTTCGCTGCCGTACCTGCGGGACGGTCTTCGTCAACCCGCGGCTCGCTGACCATCTGGAAATTCAGCGGAACTCGGGAACAGGAGAGATGGGGGAGGATAGCTTGACCCCGGCCCAGACGCGGCGGTTGCGCAGGGAGCTGAGGCGGCTCGAGCCCTTTCGGCGCCTCAACAGAATCCTGGAAGTCGGTCCGGGACGCGGTTGGTTCCTCGCCGAGGCCTCTCGTGCCGGATGGGAGACGTGGGCAGTCGAAGTGAACTGCGACGCGCGGAAACACCTTGCAGAGCGCTCCATTTCTCGTGTCCTCGCGGAACCTGCGGAGGAGTTCGAAGTCCCTCCTGGATCGGTCGACGTGGTGAGGATCTGGGATGTGATCGAGCACCTCCGGTCCCCGAGGCGAGCGATGGAGAATATTTTTCGGTCTTTGAGACCGGGAGGTCAGGTGCGCCTTTCCACAACCAATTTCGCGTCTTTGTCATACTGGATAAACGGGCCCGAATGGGTCTACATCAATGGATCGGATCATATCTTTCTTTTCGAACCGGTAACGATTACCGGGTTGCTTGCCAAGGTGGGCTTCTCGGACATAGTGATCAGGACCCGATCGTTCAACCTGAGACGGAAACTCTACCACCCCGAGAGGACTTTGCCGCCAGGCAGACCCGCATTAAGCCCTGTGAGGAAAATCATCGACGGAATGATCGGGCTGACCAAATTCGGTCACCAGATGATTGTCACTGCGCGCAAGCCGGAAAACAGTGGCCGGCAGGTCGGAACCGCAAACAATTGTTGACGGAATCCCACCCCGCAGGTGATATATTGAGTTCATCTTACGTCCGGGGAGATTGGGTATGCCGAAGTTCGAAATCAAGCACAGAAAGACCGGGGACGTGATATTCAAAGGTACGGGCGCATCTCTCAAGCTCGTTACTGAGGAGGCGGTGCAGTTCGGGGGCGGGGTGTCGCTCTCCAAGATCAAATCGAAACTTGGGCTGAGTACGACCAAGGACAAGAAACCGGAGGGAGCGAGGTTGTACGGCGCGGATTTTGCGGACGCCGATCTCTCCGGAATCGATCTCACCGGTGCAATCCTCGGAGGCGCTGATCTGTCGAGAGCCGACCTTTCGGGGTCCATATTGGACGGGGCTGACCTGTCAAACGCGGATCTCGCCAAGGCAAACCTCGCCGGCACAGCACTGTACGGCGCGAACCTCACCGAAGCGAATCTCCAGGGCGCTAACCTCGACAAGGCCAAGCTTGATAACGCAGACCTGACTTCTGCAAACCTCGCCGGCGCGAATCTCACCTCTCAGAAGCTCACCAAGGCCAAACTTGCTAAGGTCGATTTCACGAGAGCCCAGCTCGGAGGGGCCAACTTCGGCGGGGTTCAATTGGTCGGAAATGTTATGGAAGGCGCTGAGCTTTCCTTCGCTATTCTTGCAAAGGCGAAGTTCAGCAGCGTGAATCTCTCCGGGGCAGTGCTGGAGAGAGCGGACATGGGCATGGCCAGTCTGAGCAAATCCAACCTTTCGCAGTCTCGAATGTCTGACGCGAACATGGTCGGCATCGATTTGGCGGACGCAGATCTCCGAGAAGCGATCCTCTCCTCGGCAAAGCTGGGAGGCGCCAAGCTCCAGCGAGTAAAGGCCCAGGCCGCAGTGCTGGACAGCGCAAAAATGGCCGGGGCCAATCTTTCCGATGGGGATTTCTCCGGAGGCGATTTCAGCGAGGCGGAACTCACGGAGGCACGCCTGACGAGGGCCGTCCTGAAGGGCGCCACCTTCAGGAACGCGTTGATGAGAGGGATCAATTTGTCAGAGGCCATCGCCGAAGGCGCCCAGATCACCAACGCGGAACTTATGGAGGCTGCCCTTACCGGAACTCAGCTCGTCAGCGCTAATCTCACAGAAACGAGGATGGACGGAGCCGATCTCTCTCGCGCAGACCTGAGAGGGGCCGTGCTGACCCGCGCCAGACTGGACAAGGCAAACTTGACGCAGGCCAACCTTGCCGGAGCCCGCCTGGATGGAGCCAGCCTTACTGGTGCGAATCTCGCCGCAGTTCAGTTCAGCCGAGCTAATCTTGCAGGCGCAGACCTCCACGGAGCGAGGCTCGATAATGCGGATTTGTCCGGAGCCAGCCTCGTCGGGACGAAATTGAGCGGCGTGAATATGCACAACACGCGACTGGTCAGAGCAGACCTGACTCAGGCGGACTTCTCCTGGGCGACCATCGACGGGGCTGATTTCAGTGGGGTGAAGATCGCCAAGACAAGTTTCAGGAGCGCGCAGATCAAGAATATCAAAGGGATCAAATTCAGGAAGAAAGCCTGAACGGCAAGCTACATGGCTGAGAGAGACGGGCGCCGCTCACGGCCCCTCTTCCATGGGCTCTGGCTTCGCCATAGGTTGCGGGGAAGGACCGGGTACCGAGAGAGGATCTCGTCAGGACCGCGGCCTCCTGCATCCCGGTTCCGACAAGGAAACTTGGCAGCGAATAGGAGGACACGGAGATCCGTTGAGTCCCCCAGTGAACGGCCGTCATTATTCTTGACATGCACGCTCAAAAAGTGTATTAAATGTAGCTTAATTCGGTCCTTAGCACGGCTGATCGCCCGTGGAGTCAGCTCCGGGCAGGGAATTAAAACGAGACGTCACGGATTGGTGGGTTCGGGTCGGCCGCGCCTCTACATCCCCGTGAGAGGCGTGGACGGAGTATCGGAATCACCGCGAGGGTCCGGTCGGACATCGGGCCGACCGGGATCGCGCAAGACTTCGAAACTGTCACGAAGGACTCACGCACTACCCGTTTTCCCGCTACAGATCCCCAGCCAGGCATGAGGACGAAAAGTCCATTCAACACCCAGGTGCGAGTCGTGAAGCCGGCGCCGCGCACGTTCACGATTCCGACCGGCATCGGCGAGGGCGACCGGTCGGAGTTCATGGCGTCTGCGCCTTAGAACTCCGAGGTACGCGAGAAAATGAGTCTGGAGACGATCCTGCGCGAGAAGAGGGACTCTATTGTAGATAAGTGGTTCGCCGTGATATTGGCAACCTATCCGGAGGATGCCCGGAAATTTCTGGCTGCCAAGCGCAGGCTAATCACTAATCCGGTCGGGTCGACGATTTCCGAGGGGGTGTCGTGCCTTTTCGATTGCCTGGTCAGCGGGCAAGAGTTGGAATGCGACGAAGTCATCAGCGTTCTCGACGACATCATTCGGATCAGAGCTATTCAGGGCTTTACCCCGGCTCAGGCTCTGGGGTTCATTTTCGAACTGAAGGCCATTGTGCGGGACGCGATACGGCTGCGTGTCCGTGAGGGACGCGACCTGGAACAGTTGTTGACATTCGAGGCTGGAATCGATAAACTTTCGCTTTTAGCCTTCAACATATACATGCAGTGCAGGGAAAAGATTTACGAACTCAAGACCAACGAGTTCAAGAGGAGGTACTCCCGTATCGTGGAGCGGGCATGCCAGGTGTGGGAGTCCAGGGGAGAATGTGTGCCCGAGGAGCTAGAGCCGGAATAGCTTAAACATACAGCGAGGTGTGGCATATGAGTGCATGGTTTTCGGTGTTCTCAGCCCTGTTCATCGTGATATTCCTGGTCTTGGTTTCACTCCTGGGAGTGGGGACGATCGGCCTGAATAGCCTTTTCGGGATCTGGATCCCGTACGCGGCACTGGCCATATTTTTTGCCGGCATTATCATTCGGGTCCTACAATGGGCCAAGGTGCCGGTTCCTTTTGCTATCTCCACTACCTGCGGCCAGGCAAAATCGCTGCCATGGATGAAACAGGCGAAATTGGACTGCCCGTCCAACAACTGGCAAGTGGTGGGCAGGATGTTCCTGGAAGTATTCCTTTTTCGTTCCCTGTTCAGGAACATCAGAGGTGAAATCAGGGAGGGCCCGAGGCTGACGTTCGCGTCTTCCAAGTGGCTGTGGCTGGCGGGCATCTTATTCCACTACGCGTTTCTCACCATCGTATTGAGACACCTGCGTTTCTTTACGGAACCGATTCCGTTCTTTGTCCAGACACTGGAATCGCTTGACGGTTTCTTCGATATCTTTATTCCCACTCTCTTCCTGACGGACGTAGCGTTCCTCGCTGCGGCCGCCTTTCTCTTCTTGCGCAGGGTAGTTATCCCGCAGCTCCGGTACCTCTCCCTGCCCGCGGACTATTTCGCCCTTTTCCTGATACTTGGTATCGGCATTTCGGGAGTGCTGATGCGACAGATCTACAAAGTTAACCTCCTGAAGGTCAAGGAGCTTACCATGGGTCTGGCGAGCTTTAGCCCGGCGGCCCCCGACGGGATAGGATTGATCTTCTACGTTCATCTGTTCCTGGTATGTTGTCTTTTGGCCTATTTCCCATTCAGTAAGTTGCTGCACGCGCCGGGAGTCTTTCTCAGCCCGACGAGAAACCAGGCGAACAACAATCGCATGGTGAGACACATCAATCCGTGGAACTACCCGGTGAAGGTCCACACGTACGAAGAGTACGAGGACGATTTCAGGGAGAAAATGAAAGCAGTCGGATTACCGGTGGAAAAGGAGTAGGAAATGTCATTCGAAGGCCTTCCCAAAGCGGAAGATATGCAGATAGATTACAAGCCGCCCGAGGATTCGTGGATGGACAAGCGGGCGAATTTTAGAGAGGGTACCTACAGCTTTCCCGGTGCCGCCAAGAATCTCAGATACATGGAAATGCCCAATCCCCGGGAATGGTCCCCCACGGACGAGGATTGGAAGCTGCCGGACGATTGGCACAAGACGATCCTCGAGGGAATGCGGCAGCGTCTCGAGAAGTTTCGTTCCTTCAGGCTCTTCATGGACATCTGTGTCAGGTGCGGAGCATGCGCGGACAAGTGCCATTTCTTCCTCGGCGGCGGTGACCCGAAGAACATGCCCGTGCTGCGAGCCGAGCTGCTCAGATCGGTCTACCGAAACGATTTTACGAGGATGGGCCGGATCTTCGGCAAGCTGGGCGGCGGCCGAAAGTTGACGCTCGACGTGCTCAAGGAGTGGTTCTACTACTTCTACCAGTGCACGGAATGTCGTCGCTGCTCAGTCTTCTGTCCCTACGGCATCGACACCGCGGAAATAACGATGATGGGACGCGAGCTGCTCAATCTCGTGGGCCTGAACATCAACTGGGTTCAGGAGCCTGTGGCCAACTGCTTCAGGACGGGAAACCACCTGGGTATTCCGCCCCACGGTCTCATGGACATGTGGGAATTCTGCCAGGATGACCTCGAGGAGGTAACCGGGAGAAAGGTGAAACTCCCCGTCAATAAGAAAGGCGCGGAAATCCTCTTCGTGGTGCCTTCAGGGGACTATTTCGCCGATCCGGGCACGTACACCTTCATGGGGTACCTACTCTTGTTCGACTATCTGGACCTTGATTACACGTGGAGCACGTATGCGTCGGAAGGGGGAAATTTCGGCCTCTTCACGTCCCACGAGACGATCAAGCAGTTGAACGCGAAGATATATGCGGAGGCCAAACGGCTTGGCGTCAAATGGATCCTCGGCGGTGAATGCGGCCACATGTGGCGGGTTATTCATCAGTACATGGATACCATGAACGGCCCGACGGACTTCCTCGAAGAGCCCGTCTCACCCTTTACCGGCACGACGTTCGAGAATGCCACGTCGACCAAGATGGTGCATATCACCGAGTTCACGTCCGACCTCATCAAGCACGGCAAGCTGAAGTTGGATCCGAGCAGGAACGATCACATCAGGGTTACGTTCCACGACTCGTGCAATCCCGCACGGGCTGCAGGTCTGTTGGAAGAGCCCAGATACGTCATCAAGAACGTCTGCAACAACTTCTTCGAGATGCCGGAGAATGCGATCCGGGAGAATACCTTCTGTTGTGGAGGCGGCGCGGGGCTCGGAAACGACGAGAACATGGAAATGAGAATGCGGGGCGGATTCCCGAGGGCTAACGCGCTCAGGTACGTCCGCGACAAGCACGGTGTCAATCGGTTGCTCTGCATGTGCGCGATCGATCGGGCAACCCTCTCCACACTGACGGAATACTGGGTGCCCGAATGCGACGTCGGGGGTATCCACGAACTTGTGGCGAACGCCCTCGTGCTCGAAGAGGGCGAGCAGCGGACGGTCGATCTCCGAGGCGAGCCGATCCCGGGAATGGAACAAGAGGACCAACGGGAGCAAGAGGAGGAAGAGAATGTATAACGCGGGTAAGATTATCATTGGAATTCTCATCTTTCTCGGCCTGTTCTCCTTTCCGATCTGGTACGGTGCTGTGAAGAGCGGTCCTCCGCCGAAGCTGGAACTGCCGAAGAAAGAAAAACAGTGCGTGCAGACCACGGCATTCATGAAGGCGTATCACATGGAACTGCTCAATGACTGGAGGAATGAAGTCGTTCGTGAGGGTCGGCACATCTATGTGGGGCCTGACGGCAAACAGTACACGATCAGCCTGGTCAATACGTGCCTGAAATGCCATACGAGCAAGGCAAAGTTCTGCGACAGGTGCCACAACTACAACGCTGTCACGCCGAAATGCTGGGATTGCCATATCGCGCCCAAAGAAAAAGCGCCGGAGGGGAGTAAGTGATGGACGAGAGCAGACGACGTTTCTTGAAGATAGCGGGCCTCTCCGCGCTGGGCTTGGCTGCAAAACCAGGGTTTGACGCCGCGGTAGCGGAGAGTGGAAAGACCCAATACAAACCCGGACCCAAGGCCATCGAAGCCAAGAGATGGGCCATGGTCATCGACGTAAAGAAGTTCAGGGCGAGCGGAAAAGAAGCTCTGCAAAGGTGTATCGACGCGTGCCACAGCATTCACAACGTCCCGAGTTTCCCCAATCCCAAGGATGAGGTGAAGTGGATCTGGACGGAGCCCTTTGGCCACTTATTTCCATCACAGGAACGCATGTACCTGCAAGACTTCGAGGAGGAGGGGCTCAAGGGACTGCCGGTCTTGGCTTTGTGCAACCATTGCAATCATCCGCCCTGCGTGAGGGTCTGTCCCACCCAGGCTACCTTCCAACGCCCGGACGGTATCGTGATGATGGATATGCACCGGTGCATCGGATGCCGATACTGCATGGCCGCGTGTCCCTTCGGGGCCCGGAGCCTTAACTGGAGGGACCCCAGGCCCTTCATCAAGAAGCTCAACCCGGATTACCCCACCCGGACGCGGGGCGTGGTCGAGAAGTGCAATTTCTGCCAGGAACGGCTTGCCGTAGGCCTCCAGCCGGCATGTGTGGAAGCGTGCAAGAACAAGGAAATGGTCTTCGGAGACCTGGAAGATCCCGAGTCCGAAGTAAGGAAGCTGTTGCGTGAGCATTTCCCGCTTCGGCGGAAACCACAACTTGGAACGCACCCTCAGGTTTACTACTTAGTGTGAGGTACCGATGTTAGAAAAGGCATTAACTGGAAGCAAAGGCTACAAAGCCTGGATATTTGTTCTGCTCGTGATTTTCGGATTCGGGTTCCTGAACTACCTCCGACAGCTCGGATATGGCTTGGGAATCACCGGCATGAGCAGGGACGTCTCGTGGGGCTTGTACATCGGGCAGTTTACTTTTCTCGTCGGAGTGGCCGCGTCCGCTGTGATGTTGGTCCTGCCCTATTACCTCCACAACTACAAGCTCTTCGGCCGGATTACCGTCCTCGGCGAGTTCCTGGCGGTGGCTTCGGTGACGATGTGCCTCACGTTCATCATCACCGACCTCGGGCGTCCGGACAGAGCCTTTAACGTACTGCTCCACCCCACACCGAATTCGGTGCTGTTTTGGGACATGATCGTTCTCAACGGGTATCTGTTCCTCAACATTGTCATCGGGTGGGTCGTGCTCGGATGCGCTCGCAGAGATGCGCCGCCTCCCACATGGGTGAAGGTGCTTATCTATATCTCGATCCCGTGGGCAATAAGCATTCATACGGTTACCGCGTTCCTGTACGCGGGTTTGCCGGGAAGGGGCTTTTGGCTCACGGCCATCATGGCGCCGCGTTTTCTTGGTTCGGCCTTCGCCGCCGGTCCCGCTCTTCTGATCCTGATCGCGCTCCTGCTGCGGAAGCTGGGCAAATTCGACGCGGGATGGGAGCCCATTCAGACCCTGGCCAAGATCGTCGCATACGCCATGACGGTCAGCATCTTCTTTTTCTTTTGTGAGCTCTTCACGGTCTTCTACAGCCAGATTCCCGACCACATGTACCATTTCGAGTATCTCTTCGCGGGGCTGCAAGGCAAGGGCAACCTGATGCCCGCCATGTGGATCTGCGCCATCCTGGCGTTTATCGGCGCGGCCCTGATGATCATCCCACAAACGAGACACAGCCCGACCGTCCTCCCGATAGGCTGTCTCGCTGTCTTCTTCTCCCTGTGGATCGAGAAGGGCGTTGCCCTGGTCATTGGAGGATTCATCCCGTCGCCCTTGGACGATGTCTTCCAGTACACGCCGACGATTCCGGAGATGTCGATCACGCTGGGCGTTTGGGCGCTTGGATTCCTCATCCTGACCATCCTGTACAAGGTGGCCATTTCCGTTCGGCACGAGATCGAGACGTGATCACATAACCGCCGGAAGACGGTCTACATTCGAAAAAAGGGACAGTACCAATCTCGGAGGCTGTCCCTTTTTTATTTAGACTTCTCTGTTCGAACCGCATGCGGATGACGGGCTGCGCGCAATACTGATGTGCGATCCAATGACTTACCTGGGATTTTCGCTCACACCCCCTTGCAACGAGGGGGCCTCCCCGGTAGGCTCTTGCCCCGCCCTCAGGAATCGCTCACTATGCCGTGAAATAGTTCGCTGCCTGCACCGGGGTACACTTTCCTCGTGTCAGGCGGAGTGGGATCTGTCACCCGGGGCCACCGATCGAATTGGGGTTCCGATCCTTCTCTGGTAATGTCGGATGGCGCTTTGTCCACCATTCGCGGCTCTTTGCGGATCTCTTCTCCCCGTTTAGCATAGCTGAATTCTACAGGGATCTCGTTGGGGTCGAAGGAGTAGATCGAGAATATGAATCCGTGATCCACTACTTCCGACACCCAGAAGCCCGCCGCGTCGAGCTTGTCCTTGAGTTCCCACAGCGCTTGTTCCGTCTCGACTCCGAACGAGACGTGATCGAACCCGAATGGCCCCTTGACGGGGGCTCCGTGGTCCTTCTGCGGCATTGGCTCAACGCCGGGCCATTCGAAGAAGGCGATCATATCCGTGTCGGAGATCTCGAAAAAGTAGTGGCGGTAGCCGGGTTGCCCGACACCGGCAACCAATCTCATCCCGAGAAGATCCCGCCAGTAGCGGATCGTTTTGTCCATATCTCCGGTGGCCATGGCAAGATGGTTGACTCCGTTGAATTTGATCATGGTATCTCCCGTGCTCTTTGCTGGGCCGCGACGTTCCGGCCCAGGTAACACCAGGCCGAGTGGGTCGAGGTTCTCCGGTCGGAAGCGACAACCGACACTGGCGGCCACGTCCGATTGATTCTATAATAAGCACATGCCCTGATGCGGGCAACAGAGTGGTTCGACGATGCTCATTGTGCTTGCCTGACCTGCACGCTTGGCTGACAGCGTAAGTAGTTGTAACATCAGGATAACGTATATGTCCGGATTCGTGCAACGCTCGATGTTGATTATGCCCCTCAATGTTCCACGATTCGTGGAGAAGGCTTATCTTAGGAACGCGGACGCCATTCTCCTGGATCTTGAAGACGCCGTACCGCCGACCGAAAAAGAACAGGCCCGTCAGGCGGTCAAGGAAGCGATACCGTCGGCCGCTCGAGGGGGCGCGGACGTTCTTGTGCGGGTCAACAACGACCGGGAAATGCTCGACGAGGATCTCGACGCATCGGTCTTTCCCGACCTCCATGGGATTTTCTTGCCAAAGGTCGAGTCCGCGGGTCAAGTGACCAAGCTGGAGGCCGCAATCACCGAGCTGGAGGAGTCACGGGGAATCACTCCAGGTACGGTGAAAATCGCGATCCATGTCGAGAGTCCTCTGGGTATTCTCAAATGCGAGGAGATCGCGGCGGCGGGCTCACGAACCGAGTCAATGAGCCTGGGGACGGACGACTACTGTCTGGAAATGGGAGTCAGGCCATCCCCAGACGCCGTGGAACTTTTCTATCCTTTGAGTCTGCTGGCGACCGTCTCCAAGGCCGGGGGAATCGCGCCGTTGGGCATCATGGGAAGCGTGGCGGAGTTCTCGGACCTGGGAGCATTCGAGAGGGCCGCTCTGAGATCCCGAGACCTTGGATTCGTCGGCGCTTACTGCATCCATCCCGGACAGGTACCGATCCTGAACCGGGTCTTCGCTCCTGCCGCCGAGCGAGTTTACGAGGCCCGGAGGGTGATCGAGGCATTCGAACGGGCGCTCGACGAGGGGAGGGCGGCAACGAGTCTCGACGGCCGGATGATCGATACGCCGATTTACAAGCAGGCATTGCAGATCGTCGCCCGAGCCGACGCGGTGGCTCAAAAGGAAGCGATCAAAGCCGACGCGCTCGCACGACATAAGTAGAATGCAGATGCGATTGCGCGGAGGAGAATGGGGACGCGGCCGTTATGAGCGCGGTCCGTAAAACAATGAAAAGCCTGGCGGGTCCGAGTTGGTTCGCGACCAAACTCGTAGCGTACCTCGTTGTGACCCTCATCTTCGGGGTCTCCGTCTACGTATTGGCTGAGCAGCACGAAATGAAGCTCCTGACCCAATTTCAAGCCCTCCGCGAGCTAGACCCGACGCCAAGAGCCGAAGAGCTGGCAAAAGCAGGGGAATACTGTGATGCGCTGGAATATCTCGACTATTTCCGGGAGTACGATTACGTCAAAAACGACCCGCGGGTCACGAAGCTCTATGATGAGATCAGGGAAAAGCGGGAAGCCTACCTCTTTGTGCTCAAAGACCTTTGGAGCGGTGTGTGGAAAGGGAAGGGTGCGTGCCTGGAGTCCCTCGTCTCGGCGACGGTGTCGGATTTCTTTGTCGTGGGAGATGTCCGGGACCTGGTCTGGGGAGCTCTGGACAAGTACTACGGTCGGGAGACGAGCGATTTCACCATTGCGCTCGCCGGCTTAGGGGTCTTGCTTACGGGCGCCACAGTACTAGCAGCCGCACCCACTGCAGGTGCGGCCGCTCCCGCGGGGATCTCCGCGAAGGTATCCGTTTCCCTGCTGAAACTGGCCAAGAAGATGGGAAAGCTTCCTAAATCACTTCAGCGGTCGCTAGTCCGAATCTTCCGCAAGTGCACAAGGTTGAGAAGCCTCAAGCCTCTCAGGCCTGTCTCCCGGTCGATCTACAGCATTTCCAAGGTCAAGGGTCTCAAGCTGCGGGACTTCTTGACCATCATCTCCCGCTGCAAGAACATAAGGGATATCAAGGTGATGGAGCGGGTCGCGAAGGTCTTCGGTAAACGCACAGGCAAGTTCCTGAAATTGGGCGGGGATGCTCCAGTAAAGGTCGCAAAGAGATTCGGCAAGAGCAAGAACGTAACCGAAGCCATGAACACGGCAATCAAGTATGGGCCGGACGGAACCCGTCTCCTCGTGAAGACCGGCCCAACGAAGTTTATCAAGTACCTCAAGATTGCGAAATACGGAGTCCGAACCACGCGAACCATCTGGCAACACCGGTTGACCCTGCTCCTCGCGGGGTTGATCTCGATGCTCCCCGCATGGGCCGTGTACGGGATCGCAGCGCTGAGCGGACTGGGCACGGTGGGCGCGCCTGCCGTTTACGCGAGAAACCGCCTCCGACGGAGAAGGGAAAGAGCCGTGGCATGATGGCTTGCGGTTTTCGTAAGGGCTCGCCGGTGGGATTTGGGAAAACTCCTGGTGAAGCCGGCCTTGACAACGGCGCAGTGCGATGAGATTTTATTTTTTTACGTCGGAACTGCCTTCGAAACGGTTCCACGCCTTATTGGCGGGAAGGCATTTGAGGACGCGTGCATGAGGCCGGCGTAGACGAGGCTTGCCCCCTCGAAGATCTCGCGGAGGGAGATGTATGTCGGAGGTTAAGATAGTCTCAGTAGAAACACCTGGACAGATGAAAGAATTCGTAGACTTCCCATGGAAAATCTACGCTGACGATCCCAATTGGGTGCCCCCGCTCAAGAAGGTCGTGAGACATCTGCTCGACAAGAACTCGCATCCCTTTTGGAACTTTTCCGAACAGCTCCTGCTACTCGCTCGACGAGGAAATGAAACAGTGGGCCGCATCGCCGGCATTATTGACGGGAATTACAACAACTACCACCGCACGGGTATGGGAATCTGGGGCTTCTTCGAGTGCTTCGACGACAAGGACGCGGCCAAGGCGCTCTTTTCCCAGGTGGAAGAGTGGGTGTGCAAGAAGGGGATGACCTTCCTGCGGGGGCCGCTCAATCCTTCGACCAATTACGAGATCGGAATGCTTTACGAAGGGTACGAGCAGCCACCGACATTCATGATGCCGTACAACCCACGCTACTACCATGATCTCGTTGAGCAGGCGGGTTTTCGCAAGGAGAAAGACCTCCAATCCTATTACGTCGATCGATCGTGGAAGCCGCCTGAATGGATGATGAAGCTCGGCGAGAAGGTCATGGAAAGAGGGGACATTACGGTCAGGCACGCCACCATCAAAACCCTCGAGGAAGACGTAAGGCTCATCAAGAGCATCTACGACCAGTGCTGGAACCGGAACTGGGGTTATGTTCCCATGACGGACGAAGAGGCCGGGGAACTCACGAAGGACCTGGTGAGGATCGCCGATCCCGAGCTGGTGTTCTTTATCTACGTCAAGGACGAACCAGTCTCTGTCGCGATGTCGGTCCCGGACATCAATCCGCTCCTGAAACGGCTCAACGGAAAGATCGGTCTGCTCGGCCTATTCAAGTTTCTGCTCTACCGCAAAGAGATCCGGGGAATGCGCGGTCTCATCTTCGGGATCAAGGAGGAATACCGCCAGTTGGGTCTACCTTTCGTGGGACTGCAGTACCTCTTCCAGGTGGCCGACCGAACCGACAAGTACCACTATCTCGAACTCGGCTGGAATCTCGAAGACAACGAGGCCATCAACGTTCTCGAAAAAGAGGGCGGCGCTCGCCCATTCAAGAAGTACCGAGTCTATCGAAAGTCGTTCGCGGACCGGTGGTGAGGGCCACCGAGCTTCCCCGGTTCCCACCATGTGCTACGCCCGTGTCGCTCCACCTTTCCACAGCTCCTGTGGATAACTTGGGGGCAAGCCTGTGGATAGACCCGCGGGATTCCCAAAATCATTGAAGTGAGAGCGGTTTGTGTCAAAAGGAGGCACGTGTGAAACATTAATAATATCAATAGGTAATTTGTAAGGATTCGGTTATGTTAAGGGTCGATTAACTCTCGTTACACCGGGATCTTAGTTATAAACACCTGTTGATAAAACGCAAATTTGGGGCAAATAAACCTCGTGATTTCCAGGATATCCGACTGAGAACCAACGAGCTGAAATGACCGAACAAAAACCCAAGAGGTGGCCGTGGAGGTGAGCTATCCGCTCTGGCTCGGCTCCACGATTCCCCTTTCCCCGTCGCCAGGCAGATCCAGGGCAACATCAGGAATTTTTGAGGAGGGGTGCAGCGGAGTACTTCTGTAAAGAGTTCTCCCCCTATCTTCTTCCTATCCCCCGTTCACCAAGGCTACGCCTGTTTCGAAGGCTTTTCGGTTGATATCGACCTTGTCGGGAGACATGTAGTCGGCGACCGCCTGTGCGAGTCCGTCCTCGGTGATGGGGAGGAGCCCCGCGCCAGCGACGGCTCCGATGAGGATGATGTTGGCTAGAATAGGGTTGCCCAGTTCCAGGGCTTTGTCGGTGGCCTGAACGAAGTAGCTCTTGCGGCTGAGCGATTTTATCTTGTTCAGCAGGGCGTCCATGTCAGGGTAGGGGATGTCTCCTGCGATAACGTCCACGGGATGCACCGGCCTGGTATTGACCACGGAGACGGTCTCGGGATTGCCGAATTGTGCGAGCACTCGCGCTGCTTCGCTCGGTTCCAGCGCGATGACGAGATGCGCCGCGCGGGGTGGCATCAGGGGACCGAGCTGCAAAGTCCGGGAGATGCGGACGTGGCTCATCACGGACCCCCCACGCTGCGACGCGCCATAGGTCTCACCGATGGTAACCTTGAATCCTTGCCCGACGAGAATCGCTCCCATCAGTTGTGATGCGACAACGTTTCCCTGGCCGCCCACACCACACACCACCACGTTGTAGGGGTCTTTGTTCATCTACGCGCTCTCCTTGCAAATCGCCTGGGTCGGGCAGATGTCCGCGCATACGCCACAACCGACGCAGATCGCTTCGTCGATTGATGACTTGTTGAGACTTGCGTTCCAGTTCAGTCCCGGGCATCGGAATACGCGGGTGCAGAGCCTGTTACAGCCGCAGTCTTCACCAATGCACTTCTCGGGATCGATTGAGACCTTGAATCGTTTCGATGCCTTCCTGCCTCTCACCAGAGCGCATTCCTGCCTGAGGATGAGCACCTTTGCGCCCTTTTCCTGCAGCAAGTCGTAGATAGTGCCGGCTGTTTGCTCCAGGTCAAAGGGATCTCCGATGAGGGTCTTGACTCCGAGCGACCTGCACAGGTCCTCAAGGACAATGGGCGGAGCGTCGGTTCCCATCGCGTTGACCGTACTTCCCGGATGGGGCTGAAAGCCGGTCATGGCGGTTGCACTGTTGTCCAGGAGCAAGAGCAGGAAGTTGGAATTGTGATGCAGCCCGTTGATGAGCGCAGGTATGGCCGCGTGGTAGAAGGTCGAGTCGCCACAGACCGCGATCGCGGGTTGCGTGGCTCCGAACCGATCGAGCATCCCGAATCCGCAGGCCATCCCCGTTCCCGATCCCATCGCGTGCAGCGTCTTGGAGAGCCGGAATCCCGTGGGGAGTACAGACAGAGCGTAACAACCGATGTCCCCGAAGACCACCCCGTCCCTCCCATCAAGCGCGAGGGCCTTCTTGATGGCCCAGAACGAAGCCCGGTGCGGGCACCCCGCGCAGAACGCGAGCGACCTCTGCGGCGCGAAGTTCTCTCCCGCGTCCTTGGCCTCGTCCGCATAATTCGTGTCCGTCTCGGGAATCCGCGTCTCCGTCAATTTTGAGATCACGTCGATCACGAGCGCGGGATTCAGTTCCCCAAGGCCCGGGACAGTTCCCGATTTCTTGCCGAAGAATCGGATCGGGGGCAGCTCGTGACTATAGTCGGCGTAGAGCGCTTTGACGTTGTCCTCGAGCACCGGATCGACTTCCTCCACGAAGAGGACCTTCTCCGTTGTTGCAAGATGCTCACGGAGGAATGCCTCGGGCAGCGGCCATGTCGTCCCGATCTTGAGCAATCCGACCCGCGATTCAAGGCCCAGCAGTTGAATGGCCTCCTGCGCGAAAAGCCATCCCGCTCCGCAGGTGATGATAGTCAGTTCCGGTTTCTCGGGGCCGTCGTACCTGTTGTACGGGGAACGCTCGAATATCTCGGCCGCCTGCTTGAACCTGGCATGAGCCGCGGGGTGGGTCATGGCAACGGGAAGCGCGGAGAGGCTCGAGGACGTGTCAAAGTGCGGCACAGGTCGGGACTCGGGGAGCTCGCCGAGAAGGACGTTTCCTCGAGCATGGGAAATTCTGGTGACGCTGCGGACGATACAGACGTTCCTGATCTTCCTCGAGACATCAAAAGCCTCGCGGACCATGTCCTTCGCCTCGTGAAAGGTCGATGGCTCCATGAGCGGAAGATCGGCCGGTTTCGCCTGTATCCTCGAATCCTGCTCATTGGTGCTGGATATGCCTGAAGGGTCGTCGCACACCACGAGCACGAGGCCGCCGCGGATTCCCGTGAGGTTGAGATTGAACAGGAAGTCCGAAGCGACGTTGAGCCCGTTCTGTTTCATGGCTACCAGAGCGTTCAGACCGGAGCAAGCGGCAGCCGCGGCGACCTCGAGAGCCACCTTCTCATTGACCGACCACTCCACGTAGAGGCCCATCTCGTCCGCCACCTCGGCCAGCGATCCGATGATTTCCGAAGAAGGATTGCCGGGGTACGCGGCCGCAACCGAAATTCCTGCTTCCAGTGCTCCCCTGGCAATGGCCTCGTTGCCCATGAGAAGGACTTCTTTACCAGAAGCGTTCAGGCTGATCAATGACATCTCTCAGGTCTCCAACGTGCTCGTGAAACGGAATGAATCCTGTTCCCAAGGAGGGACTCCGCTTCAAGAACATCGGTTCGTTTACCATAGAATGCGGGCACGGTCCCGTACGGCGCGGGATCCCCCTTCACGTTCACCGACTTTGCACCATTTTCCCGGTTCGTCGTGTCCTGGCGACATTCACAGGTGTTCATTATCAGGATTCTTGTGTTGCCCGTTTGCGTTTGTTCGCGGACGCGCCCTTCAGGTGGTCCAGATTCTCCGCGGGAAAAGAGCCCAGCTCCAGCGCGCCGCGTGCGATGGCCTTCTCGACGAGTCGGACGCCGGTGTCGGTTCTCGTGATCAAAGTGTTCCAGCCGTCCTTGCCTTCGTACATGCCGACGGAAAGATCCGCGAACTCCGAGGTCAAGTCCGGACAGACATGGCACGCGGCCTGAATCATGGGCCGCAACTCATCCAGAGATATATCCTCCGTGCCCTGGTCAGTCTCAATCTGAAAGGTGTCGGCCGGCGGAGGCGGGATTTGGAATCTCTTTGCGTTACTCACACCGAAACGCTCTGCAAGGAACGCCGTAAACTCCCTGCTGGAAAAGGCCCAGTTACAGAACAGGCCTACCACGGGCCCGATGCGCTCACGCAGTCCCTCCTCTTTCAGGTCATGCAGTGCCATCTTGCGGACTGATCGCACCTGACAGGGCACTCCGACGACACCGATTCTCTGGTATCCCTTGTTCAGGGCCTCCCTGAGGGCGGCAAGAGAGTGGGCTCCGACGAACCGCGATCCCATGCAGGAGCGTATCTCTCGTTCTGTGGTCGCGACGAAACCCCGAGGGTATGCTTCCCCGGGAACCGTCCCGGTAAGAATCGCAGCGTCGATAAAGCCCTCTTTCAGAGCCGTCACCAACAGAGCCGTTACGGTGCCTCCACCCTGTCCCGCCGCTGAGATGCGGCTGTCTGCGGCCCTGGAGGCTGCTACCTCCCGGAAAAATCCGATGTCGCTCCCGGCATCATATGGAGCCGAGAAGAGGGCTTTGGAGGTCTGTTCAGGATCGAAGAAGGTCATCGGACAGTAAGAAAAGCATCGCCCGCGATCGAGGGTGCAGTGATCCAACGGGACCGTCTTGCCCTTGAACGAGGTAATGTACGGACAGCCTCCGACACACGCGCCGCAGGCCGCGCATAGTCCCCTGTCTATGACCCGACGGCGCAACTCGTCCAGTCCGAAAGTGTTATCCATAGATGCTCCGACGAATGAGGTAGTCACATCAGTCCGCGTTCGAACCGGGAGTGTTCTTCGCTCACTCCGGGCCATGTATGATGCAGGCAGGTGTCCACTGAGGTCCAGGCCGGCCGACCCTGGCTATCCGCCCTGCTGATCTCCTCGGGCCTCAAATGCGAGGTATTCCTGAATGAACTTGTTCAGATCGCCGTCCAGGACAGCGTTGACATTGCCCGTCTCGTAATTGGTCCTGTGGTCTTTGACCATCTGGTACGGTTGCAGGACGTATGACCTGATTTGCGATCCCCACGCGATTTCCTTCTTCTCGCTGTAGAGCTTGTCTTTCTCTTCGCGCTTCTTGCGGAGTTCCAGGTCGTAGATCCTCGATCTGAGTACTTTCATGGCCACGGCCCGGTTCTTGTGTTGGGAACGTTCATTCTGGCACTGCACCACGATTCCCGTAGGAAGGTGCGTTATGCGTACCGCGGAGTCCGTGGTGTTGACGTGCTGTCCTCCTGCTCCTGACGAGCGGTACGTGTCAACCTTGAGGTCGGCCTCGTTGATTTCCACGGTCACGTCGTCGTCGACGCTCGGGTAGACGAACACGGAGGAAAAGGACGTGTGTCTGCGAGAATTCGCGTCGAAGGGGGAAATCCTCACGAGACGGTGAATGCCAACTTCCGCCTTCATACGGCCGTATGCGTACTCGCCCTCGACCGAGAATGTGACGGACTTGATGCCGGCCTCTTCCCCGGGGAGCGTGTTGAGCATCTCGGTCTTGTACCCTTCGCGCTCTGCCCAGCGGAGGTACATTCTCAGCAGCATCTCCGCCCAATCCTGGGCTTCCGTGCCTCCCGCGCCCGCGTGGATTTCTACGATAGCGCCGCCCGAGTCTTCCGGAAGAGTGAACAGCCGGCGGATCTCCAGTCCGCGCATGTGCTCCTCGATTTGGACGAGCTTCTCCTGTACTTCCTTGAGCACACTATGGTCCTCCTCTTCCATAGCAAGCTCGAGCAGGACCTCCGTGTCCTCCAATTCTCTATCCAGACCGAGAAACTTCTCCACCAGCGTCGAGATCTGTTTCTGTTCCTTCAGTACGATCTTGGCGGCATCGGGATCGTTCCAAAATTCGGTATCTTCCTGGGTCTTTTCCAGTTCCTGCAGGCGGGACAGCTTGGCCTCGAGGTCAAAGATAACCCCGGAGTTCGGTGGACTTTTCTCTTATCTCCGCCAGTTTTTCTTCGAGTTCAAGCATGTGGATCCTCCTCTTCCGTGGAAAGGCTTCCCGCGAAGGCCCTTCCCTGTAACCACTTGTTATACGCGGAAAACCCTTCCGACTCTTCGGTCTCGAGAGCTTCGTCGACGATCTTGAGCCTGGAATCGAGATTGTCAATGAAGTGCACGACCATGGCCTCACGGGTCATCGGTCGCACCGGCGACCCATAGGCGGTTTCTCCGTGGTGGGAGAGCAGAATATGTTCCAGGTCAATAAGCCATTTCCTGTCGCCAAGACCCTTCTCCAGGGCCACCTCTCTCACCATTTCCACGCCCAGAATCAGGTGGCCGATGAGTCTCCCCTCGAGGGTTCTGCCGTGTCGAGACGGCTCAAGCTCTCTGAGCTTGCCTATATCATGAAGCATGGCTCCGGCAATTGCAAGGTCGCGGTTTACCGCGTCATCCAGAGTAGCAATCGCATCGACCTTTCGCACGACGGTGACCGTGTGCTCGACGAGCCCCCCCTTGTACGCGTGGTGGACCATCCTCGCGGCCGGGTAGAGCTTCAGACGCTCCTCGTTACGAAGTAGCACGTCGGTCACGAGTTCGGACAGTTCCGGGGGGGCAAGGTTCCGGGCGAGATCGATGAGCTGTTTGAAAAGTCCGTCAGGATCGTGCCGAGTGGCTGGGATAAGTGCTCCGAGGTCCGGGATTTCAGAGGGATCGACCGTTCTGATCTTATCGATGATCAGTTGGTTCGCGTCCCTGTACGTTTCTATCCTTCCCTCGATCTTGACAAAATCGCCCGGATTGAAGTCTCGTCCCCACTTACGCAGTACTTGGGGCCACAGCTTGGCCCGGAGCCTACCCGTGGCATCGGCCACAGTGAGATCGAGGTACTCTTCCCCCGCGCGGGTCTTCCGAACGTCAACCGATCTCAGTTCGAAGAACTGGAGGACAGTATCTCCGGGTTGCAGGTTCTTGACTGCAATGCTGGTCGGTTCGGAATCGAGTTCACTCATGAATAGGCATACATACACTGTGCGGACGGTGCTGTCCAACGAAAAGGAATTGGCCGGACCGAGCCTGGGGGTCGGTCACGTGCCGCGGGGGCGGTACGGGATCTTCGATGGGAGCGGGAACCTGCTTTTGTGGCTGAGCGCGTCGAGGCATTTCACGACAAACTCATCAACATCGATCTTCTTTCCGCTGTGGAGTATTGCATAGATCTCGCCCAGGATCGGTGGATGATAACCTCGCTGAGTTGCCATCCTCTGAGCGTATCGACTTGCCTCGAAGCCTTCCACCGCAAGGCGCTTCTTTCGATACTGGTCGAGGAGTGCCCGCGCTGCGAGCGACTTGCCGGCCTTCTCGTCCTTTGCCGCGAGGTCCCGGCCGAACCGAGCCGAGCGCCCGCCCCGGCACGTGGCGATCAGATCTGCCAACCAGACCTGACTCTCAGAATCGAACGTCTCCGGCTGCGCACCGAGCAGCATGCCGAACTGCCTGATCTCCGCGGTTATCAGGGTGGAATAGGCCGCCAGAAAGTTATCCGGTGTCTGGGGTGAACCTTCCAGTATCCCGAAACCGATGGCATAGACGTTCTTGAGGGCCGCGGCAATGGTCGTGCCGATGACGTCTCCGGAATAGACGACGCGGAAGCTGGGGGTCTCGATGAGCGTCCGGAGCCTCTCGAATGTCTCCACGTCTTCACACGCTATCTGCGTGACTCCAGCCCCGCCAGCCACGATCTCGTGTGCGAGGTTTGCACCGGAGAGCACCGAGAGTCTCATCGTCTTTCCGAGACGCTGCATCTCTTGTCTGGCCGTCTGGCAGGGCAACAGCCCCGTCTCGGGAATGAAGCCCTTCGTGGCGATGACAAGATCACTTCCCCCGGGAGCGAGCTCAAGGACCCTGATGAGGGTTGAGTGAAAGTACTTGCTTGGCGTTACGAGCAGTATCAGGGAGGTGTCGCTGATGGCTGCCCGCAGGTCGGCTTCGGGGCGAACTGATCGGGGCAGGTCGATCTCCTTGAAGTGCCACGGATGCCGCCCGTCAACCGTGAGCTTCTCGATGAGGTCTTCCCTGGAATCGTAGAGTACCAGGGAATGCTCGGCCAATTCTCTCTTCGCCAACAGGTTCCTGCCGATGTGAAGGGCAAGCGTGTATCCCCATACCCCTGCGTTGACCACCGCCATCGCGTTTCGACCGCTCAGCGGATATATTCTTCTGTCCCCATGATATCCGTAGAACCGGAGCAAGGAATCATCTCGCGGTCGGTAGGTTCGCCGAAAGAGCGAGCGAGTCAGTGCGCGCCGATCTACAAGATCCTTGATGCCCCGGGCAAGGGCCCCGGCAAGATCGGATTTGATCAAGGGATGAAAAGGCGGGACGGACCGGTACCTGGTCGCGAAGAACGACGCGGTGTTGTCGACTTGTTGCTCCACCTTTTCCCGAAGCGTGTGTACGTTGCATCTCTGCCCATCCTGCATGGCCTGGGCCACCAGATGCGACGGATGTATCATCTTATTGCGCGCTATTTCCTCGATCGCCCGGTGAGAAATCCGCTGCAGGGTGAGCGAATCATCGTTGGCCAGAACAAAGGGCTCGCCAAGATCGAGGCTCACGTCCCCGAATGACTCTTCGATTCCCCTGAACAGTCTTTCAGGTTTGCGCATTCCCAAAAGAAACGGCGCGAAGTACAACAGGCTCCTCGGTAGTACGGGTAAGGTCGGGAAAAGAGTCGATGCGGTGAGATATCGGTCTTCAGGGATAACGGAGTACGAGATGGCCACCGGGACAACCATCGCCTTGCCCGCGGCCTTCACCGAGGAAATCACACCGTGGGGCACGTACGGTTCTCTGAGGATACCGTCTCGGGCACGAACCGTGTATCGACTCGTGCGGGCGAACAGCACCTGTCGAACTCTCTTCTCAGCCAGGGCCGCGCAGAACCACGAATAGGCTCGATGTTCAAGGCCTGAGGGGCTCTTGGGAACCTTAAGAGCCAGTAAACCGTTCAGCCACCGGGACAACCATCCCGAGCATATGGTCCCTGACGCGTGGATCACCGGCGTCCAGATTCCCATCCGGTGCAGGAGATTTGCCACAAGCGGATAATCGTAGAACGAGGCGTGGCTCACGAAAAAGAAGGTTGGACCGTTGAATTGGAATATCTTCTTTCTGGTTGCAGCAGAAAGCGGGCGTGAGACGTCCCTGAAGAGAGTTCTGGCCAGAAAGGCAAGCATAGGCGAGACCGTCTCAAGCCCCTCGGGTTCGCAGGAGATCTCGAACCGCGAAAGCGCGCGTTCCAGCTCACTCCGGTCGCTCTTCGGCTCCAGTTCGTTGGCCAGCTCCAATGCCCTCACACGGAGCAGAGCACTGTCCGGCGGGGACACCCTCTCATTTGAGAAAGCCTTTCGGAAGCGTACGAACGCCGGATTGGCTGCAAATAATTTCTCGGCACGACGAAGAGTCATTGCTTCCGCCCTGAACCGAAGGGAAATCTAGGACTATCTCAGACTCTGGGCAAATTAAGCCGGGCTATTCGACTATACCGGCTCCTGTCGGCGGAGCCTGCGGCCCTCTTCCTCTGGGCCCGCGAGGAACTGACGTTGGACCGGGAGCTGGTTTCGATGGCGCTGGAGGCGGAGCAGGGGAAGTCCGTTCAGAAGGAGTAGCAGGTCGTGCAGGTGCCGGAGCGGTCGGGGTAACTGCCGGAGCTTCTGAAGTGGGCCGCGAAGTACCCGGCGCTCGAGTTCGCGGAGAAGGAGTCCCGGGAGCAGGAGGAGCAACTGCCGAGGGTTTGGAAGGCCCAGCTGGAGCACCGGCCGGCAAGAATTTCACCGAGGTCAGTACATGATTGAACATCGCGTGGAACTGTTCCATCTTCTCGAAGGGAGCGAGGCACGAGACCCTCAGGAGCGTCGAGTCGTGCTTGTAGAAGACGATGACAATCCCCATCCAGAGTTTGAGTTTCTCTTCCAGAGCCTGTATGAAGAAGTAGTGCGCGTCGGGGACGTCGCATCGGAATTTCCCCTCATCTATGATACGCACGTCCTGCTTGGAGACACCCGCGCTGGGTGCACTCTTCTGGAGGTCCTTGATACCGTTGCGCATTTCTTGCAGAAATACCTTGAGCGGGTCCTTTACCGGCTTGTGCGCGGCCACGTGTATTCTGCTGCGAAACTTCTTTACCAGGTCGGGCGCCTGGAACACGACGTAGTAATTCCCCTTGGGATTGTCAATTTTGATCCATGATGCCGGATAGTCGATGCTGAAGCCAAATTCTTCACTGGTAAAAGTCTTGTATTCCTGTGAGGTTGCAAGCAGAGGAAACAGTGTAATCGCCCCGATGATTACTACTGACACAATAATTACCCGCCCTGTCCTCAGCTTCACCATGAAAACCTCTCCTTTCATTCAGGAATCCGGCATGAGACAGAAAGACAGAATATCAGGAAACCGTAACAACGGTCAACGCTTTTCTCCCTCTCCCCGTCCATGCGCGAGCGTGCCCTTGAACTGTTGAGACCGGTAAAGGCTCCCCGCCCCGGATGGATGCCGAGGGCACCCCATTTCATATCAATTCGCGCTGATCGGGGCAACTCCTGATGTGCACCGCGGATAGACAACCGCGGTGCCGAGGGTCTCATGTGACTGAATTGTTACCTGAAAACACAGTGTTGGAGAGTTTCCTGAAAAATGGATTCCCGGTCTGCTGCGCGTTAAAAAGCATTGTGGTGGTTGCCAAGGTTGGTGCCGAAATGACCGCGTTTCCATAGTTCCTCAGGAAATCCTGCCACTCCCACCTGCACAAAAGGGGGTATAGCGTTTGCCAAAAAGACAATGTCCGAACTACTTCTCAAGCGTTCGATCGGTCTCCCCGCCGAACCCGTGTGATGAGGAGGTTGGAGGGGAGATCAGTCTCCCTTCCGAATCCAGCGGATGAGAGCCTAGCCTGTGATCACCTTGCAATCCCAGGGCAAAACCATGGAGGCTCGAGTACGAAACCAGGAGCTTTCGAGTGCCGTCAGGTTGCAAGGGTACCGAAGCCTCCCGCCTAAGGCAATCGGTTATTGTTTAGGACGCGCGCTATAAGATGGAGTCAAAGACGCGCAAGGGATCGTGGACGCTCCTGAGTCTTCGCTCCCGTTGCGGCCCAGGGGGTGAATAGGGGAGGAGTGATTCAAGCTGAGTGCCGCAGTTGTTCACACAGGTACTACCGGCTGCCCGCGGCTCTATCCCAAGGGGGCGCGGGCTTCTTGCCCGGAGATTTCTTTTTCCGAAGCTCTTCTGCTAACCGGGAGTCCTGTTTAGCGAGGTCGGATCGAGCGATTTTCCGGTAGAATCGGCTCCGACTCCGGTACGTCTCCGGATCTTCAGGAGCAAGCCTCACCGCGGCGTTGAAGTACGCCTGCGCGTCGTCGAGTCTGCCTCGCTCCATCGCTTCCTTGCCAAGGGCAACGTAGTGAGAGGACTTCTCCGCATCATTGTCGTATACGATGATCCGTTTTGCGCTGAAATCGCTTTCTCCTCGCTGATTCCACGCAGTTACCGCGACCAAGTATTTCTCGCCCTGTTGCAGCCCGGAGATCTCCATTGCACAGCCGCGGGTGTCCCGGAGATGCCTGAACCGGCCCTCGTCTCTTCCCCAAAATACGGTGTAGTGAGTTGCCCGAGGAACCGGCTTCCAGGTGACTGAGAGGCCCTTGGCGGAGTAGGTCACTTGTACGTTTATCGGGGGCTTCGGTACGGCTTTCGGCGAGTCGGTTGAGGCAGTCGTACTGCAAGAGGTCAGCAGAAAAGCGATGAGCAGCAGGAGGGCCGTACCCGTAACGAACGTCTTGAAGACGCCAACCATCCCGCTCCCGCATTTGGCGAATAATGCGAAGTCAAGTTGATCAGTCACCGTGATTTCTCCCCCCCCAAGTCCCCAAATCCTTATAGATCGGCTCTCGGACCACCGCGGACCGGCCTACTTCGAAAGCACTTCGTACTGAGACCCTCGTTCGCATACCTAACCCGTGGGGCGCCCTGACACCCTGATCTGCGCATTCGCCGGCCGACCCCTGTCTCCGGTCGAGTTCGCAAAGGGCTTGGCTTGCTCGCATGGACCGAAGCAATGTCCGGACCGTTTTGCATTAGATCTTATAATTATAATCGACATAAACTCGCAACGCAAGACAACAGTGGCGTCCGGAATCCACCGATCAGCTTTCGCGGACGCTTAGGGGGTGATCGGTGAAGGGTAGCTCCAAGACCTGATTTCCGCTGTGATCGCGTTGATGACTCAGCGTGGCACAATTGACCATGCCTTATGGATACCCCCGCGTTCTGGGCAAGACCTCCTCCTCCAGGCCGCCGCAGCCTCCCGTCAACCGCCTCCCCCTTTGACAACCCCTGTTGGGACTACCCCGAATCATAGAGGCTCACCATGTTTCTTCGGGCAACGAGCAGCGTTTCATTGGACGGGTGCTCCCCAATCACGCGAATAATCAACTCTCCGCACTAGGCCACCAACCGACCGAGCAGGTTTATCAACCAGGGCCGGATCGCCTTGAAACGCTTGGTAACCCGCGCTTCCCCCAAAATCAGGCGCTTCATGGCCGCGGTGAGATTGAAACCCACGATCAGCATCTGCCACCAGGCAGCGTCGGCCCCGAACCGGCCCGAAGGAAGCGTGCCGCCGGCAAGATCTTCCTTGGTCGCCCCATGCACCTCTTTGCTCTTCCCGCACCGCTGCCGGTGCCACCAGATCAGATCGCCCGTAGAAATGTCCCCATTTGTCACAGCGCGGGCGAGCTTGTACCTCGTGCCCCTAGTTGGTGGCAGGTTCGTGCTCACAACAGGATTCTATCTCCCTGAAATCTCTAGGGTAACGAGGTTTGTCACTTTTTTCCCTCTGGGATCCGGCGATATCGGCTCCCCAACCGAGCCGCGGAGCTTTACGAACGCGCGGCACAATGGATCAATTCATGTCCGATCGAGCCCAAGACGTTTCATTTTTCTCCACAGAGTCGTCTTGTGGATGCCGAGTTCACGGGCGGTGGCGAGCTTTCTGCCGTTGTTTCTTTCCAGCGCGTCCCGTATGACCCGTGCCTCAATCTCCTCGAGTGTGGCGCCGGCGGGAAGTCGACCGGACGACGCTGCAACCCTGCTCAGAGGCTCAGGAAGGTGGCTGAGCTCGATAAGACCACCACGGCACAGGATGAACGCGTGTTCGATAGCGTTTTCCATTTCCCTGATGTTGCCGGGCCAGTCGTGATCCATGAACGCATTGAGCGCGTCGCGGGAGAGTCCTGTCACATCCCGCCCCTTGATGCGATTGAATCGGTCGATGAAATGCCGAGCGAGAACGGGAATATCCTCTCTCCTTTCCCGAAGCGGCGGGAGCGCCAACTTGAAAACCTGAACCCGGTAGTAGAGGTCCCGGCGGAATTCTCCTTTCTCGACCATGGCACTGAGGTCTCTGTTCGCCGCAGCCACAACTCTCACGTCAACCTTAACGGGGCGGGTTCCCCCGAGCGGCTCGAATGAGTGATCCTGCAAGACCCTGAGAAGCCGGACCTGGAGAGCAGGCACGAGGTCGCCGATCTCGTCAAGGAACAGGCTTCCTCCATCCGCCTGTTCGAACCTCCCAGGTTTGTCTATCTTTGCGTCGGTGAACGCTCCCTTGCGATACCCGAAGAGCTCCGATTCGAGCAAGGTGTCGGGAATGGCGCCGCAATTGACCGTGACGAGCGGGCCGTCTGATCGGGAGGAGAGATTGTGGAGCGCCTTCGCGATCAGCTCCTTGCCTGTACCGCTTTCGCCCTCGATAAGTATCGTGCTGTCACTCATGGCAACGTCGGGCAGGATACCGAAAATCTCCTGCATCCGTGGATTGCGGGAGATCATGTCTTCAAAGGTGTAGGACTTATCGACCTGCTTGCGGAGTGTCTCCACCAGACTGAGATCGCGGAAGGTCTCAACCCCCCCGAGGAGTTTGCCATTCGCGTCCTTAAGCATAGCCGTGCTGACACTTATGGGAACGCGAACCCCATCGGCCCGAAGAATATAGATCGGTCGATTAACGACCGAGTCTCCCGTGCGGACCGTCTGCTTGAGTGCGCACTCGGCCTCGCAGATCTCTGCCCGGAAGACCTCACAACAAGGGCGCCCGAGCGCCTCGCGGACCTTGACGCCCGTTATTTCCTCCGCGGCCCGGTTGAACGAAGTGATGACGAACTCCTCGTTCACCGTGAAGACACCGTCGGCCACGGAGTCGAGTATCATGCGCATTTCGTCGGGACTCGGAGTCTTCCCCTGCTGCTTCACCGTCCGTTCCATCAGCATATTCCTGCAGCTTTGCAGATATCCGTTCAGGCACGGCTCACCGGCTCCGGGGCCCCTCGATGCGAGGACGCCGGCAACTCCGTACCGACCGTACGATCCTCTATTCTACGGCAAATCGCCGGTCATTTGAACCCCCTTCGTGAATCACCTGTCTGTAGGTTTGACTTGCTTCGCGGAGTGTGATATAAATCCTCACCGTAATCATGCTGAATAACGAGTAATAATCATAGCTTAACTCCATAACCGTAAAAGAGGAGAAAGAAGTGAAAGTCAACCTGTCGATTCCAAAGTGCGTTTTCTTGGGAGCCCTGGTCGCGGCATTTCTTTTCGGGGGGGTCGTCTCTCCGACGATGGCTAAGGGCGACAAAATCCTGGCCAAGGTCGGGAATCAAACCATCACCGAAGCGGACCTCAAAGCACTTGCTAGTGCTGTTCCCGAGCGGCTGCGCTACCTCTACCTGACGCCCGAGGGAAGGCAGCAGACCCTGGACTACATCATCAACGTCTATGCGATGGCCGCGGAGGCGCAGAAGGAAGGCCTCGATAAGGACCCGAAGTTTCGAAAGGTCCTTGCCTTCACGCAGAAGGACCTGCTGGCACGAAAATATCTCGAGAAGACCAGCAAAGGCATTGCTAATCCGACCGAAAAGGAAGCGCGCGAGTTCTTCGACAAGAATGCCGAGCTGTACGGTACCCCCGAATCGGTTCACCTCCGGCACATCCTCGTCAACACGGAAAAAGAGGCGAAGGACGTTCTCAAAAAACTGAAAAAGGGTGAGAAGTTCTCTGACCTGGCCTCCAAGGTCTCCACTTGTCCGACGAAGGCCGTCGGGGGCGACCTTGACTGGCTGCCGAGAGGGCGCCTCGTCAAAGAGTTGGAAGACGTCGCGTTCAAAATGAAGAAGGGACAGGTGACGGGGCCGGTCAAGACCAGGTTCGGGTATCACGTGTTGCTGCTGGAAGACAAGAGACCAGCTCGCAAGAGTTCCTTCGACGAGGTGAAGGACTACATACTCGAACAACTCAAATTCCAGAAACAGCAGGATCACTATCAGAAAGTTGCAAAGGCGCTCAGAAAGAAGATGAACGTGCAGGTGATGACCCCCAAACCAACCACGCCGCAAGCCAAGCCCGGCGCCCCCGCCGTGGCCCCGCCAGTGAAGGCGGTTGGAACGGCCGGCCCCACAGCCGCGCCTAAGAAGTAGGCGAGTCTTGTCATTGAAGATGTAATCAGGTGAGGCCCTTCCTGCGAGAAGGGCCTCACCTGGCGCCATATGCGTCAACCCACGTACCGCCATTCACAAATTCGGTCACGGATTCCGTCGGCTCACGGTGAGCACGGCCGGGCAAGCCAGTAGCGCCTTGTGGACCAGCCTTCCCTTTCTCAGAAGGCAGCATGCGACCGTGTCTGGGAAAAGGAACCAATTGGGAGGTCGTGTCGCGCTCACCTGTATCACATCGCTGGACCAAAAAACCCCGTCCCCGCAAAGGGGAAGGGGGCTCCTGTTGCCCGGTCTTGCCCGATATGACCTGCTCACGCTCGATCAGTCTTCAAGCGGGACGAACATCTCCTCGGCTTCTTCCGTGAACTGCGTCATATCGCCCACCTGGTCGTGAATCCGCTCGAAAGCCTCCTCCGCGGTCCGAGCCTTGAGGTCGTCTTCACGAATCATCAGGGAAACCAACTCGTTGAAATATTCTGGACTGACCAGATAGATCCTCGTTAGGATGTCGAGTGTTTCCTCGTCAGTGACGTCCAGGTCGTCGGGTTTCAATTCGTTGCGATCAAGCTTGACCATGAAATCGGCCGGAAATGGATCCTCATCCTCCTTGTCCGCCTTCTCCTTGGATGCGCCGCCGGGCTTGATGATCTTGTCCTGAAAGGCCGATGCCACCACTTTCACTTCAATGTGTTTCAAAAGGCGGGCGAATTCTCGCTCATCTTCCTCCAGGAAGCTGACCATCCAGTGGTATGCCGCCTGGGGATCCGTCAGGCCCTTGGTGGAGAAGAGTTCCTGATCGAGATCCAGGATCGACTGCACCCTGTCCGGGTTCACCAGAGAAAGCACACCGATGTGCGTGGAACTCTGTGATTTCATCAACCGGAAGAGCGTGCGATCCCCCAACCCCTCAACGATCTTTTTACTCCTTTCATCCTCAAGCAGGAACAGCAGTTCCTGCGCTCCTTTCGGATCGCGAACGGCCTCATGGCTGACCAGCGACACCTGCTCCTCGTTGGTCAACGAGGCCATGAGTTCGGAAGCCCCTTTGCGGTCCGTCTTTATGAGATCAGTTACCTTTTTTCCCTCCTCGGTCACCGGATCGAGAAAATTCTCCTGTTGCATCTAGGTTAATACTCCTCCGGATTTGTTGAGCCTGCGCGCTCAACGGAACGCACGGTTTCCAATAACGACTCATCACCCCCAAAGTCTTCAGCGGTCCATCCTCCTTCGTCAGGCACGGTGTACGACTCGCCGAGACTCAAAACCACCCTGTTGCGTTGCCTGACCATGGTCATGAGCTGAAAGGCCCTGACAATCAGGCTGCTGCGCTGCTCGTCGGAACAGTCCCGGAACGAGAAGATAACATCGCGAAGTCGAGAGGCCTGAGACTTGTCCAACTGAATGCCTTTGGTCGCGAGCAGTGTTCGCAAACTCGGCGGCCGGTCGTCAGCCGACGATTTGAGCAGTGTTTCCATGACTTCCTTCGACATGCGCACAAGATGTCTCATGCTGAAGGCCAGTGTTATGGGATCCATTTCCAGGGGATTTGCGCCGACCATCTCCAGGTAGGCAAGCTCTCTTCCGCTATTCTCGGCACAAAATTCTTCGTACGCCCTGAACTCGATGCTCAATTCCGGTCCGACTCGAAACTCTTGTTCAGCGGACATAACAGCCTCCCTCCTCGCTTTCGTATTGTAACCCGATCCGGAGCATGATTCAAGAGAAGGGGATGTCCGCGACCGATCTTGTTGCTTCCTGATGAGCACGCGCAATAATTTTTTCTTGACAACTTAGTTCGGATACGTAATATTTGTATCAGTCTTAACCCCGGGAGTTGGATATGACGATCGTCGATTTGCCCGATTGTCCTTACTACCTCATGTCTCGGGCAACACTCGTCGTCACGTCGGCATTGAAAAAGGGCTTTGCCGCGGAGGGTGTTGACCGAGTGAAACCCGCGTACCTGGCGGCTCTCCTCAGTCTGTGGACGGAGGACGGACTCAAGGTGGTCGATCTCGGAAGGAGGGCAGGGCTGGAGACGTCCACGATGACGGGGCTCCTCGACCGCATGGAACGTGACGGTTTGGTGACTCGGGACCCGGATCCCGACGACAGACGGGCCCACCTGATTCATCTCACCGAAAAGGGACATAAGGTGCGCAAACCCATTCTCAAGGTGGTCGATCAGGTGATCAATGATGTGTTCGACGGCATCCCCGAAGACGAACTGGACCGGATGAAAGAGCTTTTCAGAAAAGTGCTCGCCAACGCGCACAAAGCGGGTGGCTGAAACGGGAAGGCATTGAGAGAGGCAAGATTTTCCCCTCTCCCGACTCTCCCGGAGAGAGAAAGGGACCCGCGGGGCAGACCCTCTTTTCTTCCCATTCCCGAACCGTTTCGGGAGATGGATTGGCTCTTCGTCGGCGGGCGTCCCTGCCCGCGACGCTTCCCGATAGGCCCGCGCTCAGGTCGGCGGTTGGTGCGCGCCGTATTCGGCGGACTCCTCCTCATGGACCGCGGACGGCTGAGGTCGGACGCTCCAGGCACGGGTTCGCCTGAAAGGGGATGGAGAAATCATGATACAGCAGTACTTCGAAAGTCTCGAATCAGGGCTGCAGGCCAAGATCATGGCCCAGCCGGAAAGCCCCAATCCGCGCAAAAAGTATGCCCTGGAACTTGCCAGGCTTGGCAGGCGACTCTACTCGGGCTCCGACCGGGTGGCATGGTGCGGCGTTGCCGCGCCCTTTGATTTGCTCAATGCCATGGGTGTGACCTCCTGTTTCGTGGAGTTCATTGGGGCCATGCTCTCCTCCATGGGCGCGGCGGGGCCCTTCCTCGAGGAAGCCGAGCACGCGGGGTACGGCGCGGATGCCTGCGGGTACCACAGATCGGTTACCGGCGCGGCCATGAAAGGGATGATGCCCGTGCCGGGCTTTCTCATTGCAACGACCTGTCCGTGCACCGGCGGCCTCGGAGTTTTGGAGAATCTCTCTCAGATGTTCGACAGGGACCTGTTCGTCCTTCAGGTGCCTCAGGAGGAGACTAAGGAGAGCGTCCGCTATCTGGCCGATCAGATTCGGGAGATGACTCGGTTCGTGGCCGACCACACCGGGGAACCGATAGACGAGGACCGGGTTCGGGAGGCAATGGACGCCACGAACCGGGCAAGGGAAGCCATGGAGGACGTTTATCAACTCGCTCGGCGGGTTCCCTCACCGGTGAACGGACGGGATTTGCGAAACTTCGGCATCGTCATGGCGCTCTTTCTGGGCACGGAAGCAGCGGTCGAGATTTCTCACGCATACCGCGACGAGTTTGCCGCTCGCGTCGAACAGGCCGAATCGGGTGTGCCCGGTGAACGCTTCAGACTCATGTGGCTCCAGAACCGGATTCAGTTCAAGCATCCCCTTATTACGCTCCTCGAAGAGGACTACCAGGCGGCCGTTGTAAGCGATGAACTGAATCACATCACCTGGGACCCCATCGACCTGGACGATCCCTACGCTGGCATCGCGCGGCGGGCCATGAGCATACCCTTCAACGGACCGATTGAACGAAGAGTGAAGCACCTCCAGCATTTGGCAGAGATCTACCGTATCGATGGAGCGTTGAATCCGTGCCACTGGGGATGCCGTCAAGGGACCGGCGCGAGAGGTATGATAGCCGAAGGGCTCAAAGAGATCGGAGTGCCGGTGCTCAATCTGGAAGTTGACTGCGTGGATGCCCGAAACTTCTCCGAAGGTCAGCTCAGAACCCGCATCGAGGCATTCATGGAACTGTTGGAAAGCCGCACCGCCACCAGGCACTGAGAGGAGGAAGAGTTTAGGGGGGGGGGGGGGGGGGGGCGGGG
>CAZCDS010000010.1:0-55535 GCA_964497585.1 uncultured Syntrophaceae bacterium | reverse complement strand
CCCCCCACCCAGCCACTGAGAGGCGCATGATTTACCGGGGGCGGGGTTTTTTGAAAAAACCCCCCCCCCGGACCCCTCCCCAAAAACTCTATGATGTCGGGCAGGTACACCGGTCGCCTTTGTCAAAAACCCCCGGCGGGCGGTGACGGGCATTGCGGCTTTCGGTCAGCTTCATTCCGTCGGGGTATGCGAGTCGACGAAGCTCTAATAGTTCAGTTTGATGGGCACATCCTTCTTGGGCGAGTCAAGCTTGAACTTGGCGTCCTTGAAGTCCGGCGGTCCGAGCGTGCCCATGGCGTCGTTGGAGAAGCCGTACCCCTCTTTTGGCAAGCCGATAGCGTTGTAGTCCATCTTGCCGTTTTCATTTTCGTCGTGGATGAGCGCAACAGCATATTCTCCGTAGGGTATACCCTTGAATTCGATTTGGGCCTTTTTGTCTTTTATTTTGGCTCTGCCTCTCTTGAAAGCCTTCTTGGAATCCTTGGGGAACCCGTCGGCGGACTTGAAGAGTGCCGCTCCGATCCTGCCCTTACTGTCTTTCAGGTTCTTTCCGATGACCACGATGGTTCCATTCTTCTCGGCAGCCTGACCAAGGACCGCCACACCCAGGAACAGGGAAGCAACAAACATCACCAAAAGAGCCTTTTTCATTCCATCCTCCTCCGAGAATTCGGTTAAGTCTTGCCTAACCCGGTTCAAGCCGGCGGTCTTACGAAAGAGCCGTTCACGGACTAAAGCCGCGGGCTCTCCGATCGGCTTCCGGTCCCTCGGGACCGTTTCCGGATGACTGCCGGCGTCAAAGTTGCTCGGAATCCCCTGTGCGCGATAATAATGCGGTTCAGGGAACAGAATCCTCGAGTCCAAGCATAGTAGCACGCTGATGGAGCGTACTGCAAGGTGGACAGTAACCCTTCAAGTTGCGGTTCGGGCGTCGATCCGAGCTACTCTGTTTGGTGCTCTCGCAGCATGAGCGTCCGGGCCGAGTACATGTCCGGCCGCCTCATCCGGCTCCGACGGGGGCAGGTGCCCTTCTCGCGCCACCAAAGGTTCTGCCGCTCGTGAAGGGACACCCCATGCCTCACCGGCCTGCCATGGGACTTCGAAGAGAGCACCCCCTGCGATGCGTCTGAGGAAGTCTCCCCGGTCCGTTCCGGCAAAACCCTGCGAGATTGTGCACCCTCAAGCCCTTCAAGATGCTATTATGGGACCTGAACGATTGTCACGATCAGATCTCCGTCCGTAGGCGACAATAACACCGGCCAAGCCGACCACAAGAGTCAGGAGGTTATGGGAGCATGGAAGCCTGGTGGCAGGGGTTGACACTACTGACCAAGGGATTTGTTGCGGCAGCGATCTTCTTTTCGGTCCTCTTTGCGTGGCAGGTGATTTCGCTGGTCATCGGTATCGGGGGAGAAGAACATACGGCTCTGGATCACCCTCAGGACTTTGGTGACGCGTCAGTCGATGCCTCCCATCCGTCCGACGGGGCTTACGGCCACGATCTGGGGGGTGAGATAACCTTTACGCTCGTATCGGTTCGTTCCTGTCTCGCGTTCGGGATGCTCTTCAGTTGGGCGGGAGCGCTCTACCTCACGAGCGGAACCCCTGTGATTCTTGCCGTGGCCTACAGCATCGTGTGGGGAGCCGTCGCGATGTTTCTCATTTCGTACGTCGTGTACAAGCTCCTCCAGTTTCAGGAAGTCGGGAACATCTCCATCTGGACCTCGATCGGTGAAGAGGGCACGGTGTACATCAATGTGCCCGAAGACGGCCGAGGCAAGGTGCGAGTCATGGTCAGCGGCACCATCAGCTATGTCAATGCGAAGTCCAGGGACGGTGGCGCTATCCAAGCGGGGACACCGGTGCGTGTCACCGGCATTGCGGACGAAAACACTATAGAGGTCGAGCCAATCGACGATCGGAAGGGGGAATAAGATGGGAGCGACGCTGCTCATTACGCTGATTCTCGTTACACTGCTCATCGTCTTCGTCTGGGCGCTGTCGTCACGTTACAAGCGGTGTCCCGCCAATCGGATTCTTGTGATCTACGGGAAAACGGGTAAAGGCGTGGCCAAATGCATACACGGCGGCGCTGCATTTGTCTGGCCTCTGCTGCAAGCATACGAGTGGCTCGATCTGGAACCCTTCGTTGTGCCCATCGAGCTTGACAGCGCATTGTCCCAGGAGAATATCCGTGTATCAGTCCCGACCACCGTCACCGCGGCGATCAGCACGGAAGAGGGAATCATGCAGAACGCCGCGGTGCGTCTCCTGGGTCAGGGCCTCGATGAGATCAAGAAACAGGCCCAGGATATTATCCTTGGCCAGATGCGGGCCGTTATCGCAACCATGGAGATCGAAGACATCAACCGCGACCGGCAGGCATTCATGGCAAAGGTCAATGAAGCGGTATCCGTGGAACTGGAGAAGATCGGTCTCGCGCTGATCAACGTCAATATTCGAGATATCGAGGACGAGAGCGGCTATATTGAGGCACTCGGCCGAAAAGCCGCGGCCGAAGCGATCAACCAGGCCGAAATCGATGTCGCGGAACAGGATAAGCTCGGAAGAACCGGCGTCGCGGCAAGAGAGCGTGACAAGCGCGTTGCGGTAGCCGCGGCCGACGCGGAGGCATCCGTCGGCGAGGCGGAGGCGAACAGAAACAAGCGCAGAGCCGTGGCTGCAGCGGAGTCAGAGGCCGCGATCGGCGAAGCAGCCGCGGAACGTGACCGCAGGCAAAAGACGGCGATGCTCGACGCGGAAGCCGTTGAAAAGGAGACCCAGGCCAATTCCGCCAAGGCCGGGTACCATGCGAGTCAGAAGGTTGCGGAAGAAGAAGCCCGCTCAAAGGGACAAACCGCGGCCATGCAGGCGGACGGCTCCATCCGCGTCGCCCAGGAACAGGCCCAGAAGGCCGCGGAAGAAGCCCGTGCTCAGCGTGAAGAAGCACGGCTCAGGGCAGAGGTGGTCGTCCCAGCGGAAGCGGACAGAGAGAAACTTGTGGTCCAGGCAGAGGCCACCAGGAAGCAGCAGATTCTCGTGGCCTCCGGTGAAGCTGAAGGAGTCCGCATCAAGATGGAAGCGGAAGCCAAGGGAATCCAGGCCATTCTCGATTCCAAGGCGGAAGGGTACCGGGCTCTCGTTGCCGCGTGTACGGCCGATCCTTCGCTCGCCGCGGCTCTGCTCCTCATCGAGAAGCTCACCGATGTCTCCAAGATACAGGTGGAAGCCATCAAGAATCTCCCACTCGACAAGATCACCGTCTGGGACAGCGGCGGCGGCGACCACGGCGGAGTGGCGGACCTTGGCCGCCGTATCATGGGCGTGCTCCCGCCAATGCACGAACTCGCGAAACAGGTGGGGCTCGAACTGCCCGAATTCCTCGGTAGCGCGGCTCAAGCCCGGCCCGACACGACGAAAGTCACCCGGAAACCGGCAAAGGAACCGAAGGAATAGGGCAGGTGTCGTAGGTCGACAGTACATACTTCTTGCCGTAATCACGGTCTCGGATTCTTGACCGTCACCCCGGCGGAAGCCGGGGTCCAGGAAACCGGAAAGGTTTGCAGGGTCTGGATTCCGGCTTTCGCCGGAATGACGAACATGAGTTCCTACGGACAGTTCATGACAATGTAATTGGGCAAACGGTCCACTAAGGCGGAGAACGCTTTCCTGAATATCAGAAACAACTTTCAGGGAGGGATTGTCCCGTGGGACACTGTCTGTTTTCACGTTCAGCAGGCGGCCGAGAAGCGAGTACGAGAGGAGATCCTCAAACAGTTGGCAAGATGATCTGAATATGATCGAAAGACTATTCAGGGCGAGTGACGCCGCCGGAGGCCAATTATGTCGTCGCAGTCTGAGGCGGACAAACCATCGGTGGAGGCGGCTTAGGGGCCGGTCAAGAAGAGCCAAGAGTAGGCCTGACCCATTGCCCAGCCGACCTCTCAATCAGTCGGCCTCGTTGCGCGGCTCCCAAGCTTTCGCATCGTAGTCATTGGCATCCAAAGGCTCGATCAGGCCTGCCTTGTCAATACCGTAAAGTACGGAGTAATTCTCGACCCTCCGCTTGGTATCTCCAAACTCTGGGCAGAGAGCATAATAAAATAACAGAAGCTTCTCGTGCCGCTGAAGTTGGGCGGATAAGAATGTACCGTAGAATATCTTGTCTCGAATGTCACTTTTCTCGAGTAGAGAGAGTGTGTGTACGAGGGTACCAAAGTAGTTCAGCAATTGCGGGTGTTGCTGGAGAATAAGGGTTAGTGCGTTCTGCTCTCTTGAATGACCTGAGGGTTCTCTTTCCTCATGGAATTGATCGTAAGTTTCCTTGAACTCTGAATAGATGCAAGCCAGTGCATCATATCCGGTCACCTCCCCGGACGAAGCGTTGCAATGAGTAGTGACCTCGCCAACCTGTTTTTTCAGAATGTCCAACATGCGAAAGAAGGTATCCTCAAAGCGCTGTTTTGAAATAGTCCGCGCTGGGGCCTCAAGCTGATCGGCTTGCCTGCGATACTGAACCCGTGCCTCCTGAAGTTCTTGGCGCTGAAGCTCCAATTCCTTTCGTTGGAGGAAAATTGCAAAGAGAAGTCCCGCAAAGGCTAGTCCGGCGAACAGGGAGTTAACCGACCCGAACATGTCGCCGAAAGTGCCTCTTTCTTGAGGACTCTGGATGAACACAGTCGTAAGATACCAGGCAGCAAGCCACAATACTATCACGCCCACGATTAGCAACCAGCACCAGCTCAGCCGTGGTGCCTCAGCCTTCTTGTCGGTATTACCAGTCGCACTCAATTCCCCACTCCCCATCGCCTCATCCTCCTTTCCTCGTTCCCAGGCTGGAGCCTGGGAATCAGAAACCAGAAAAAGGAGTCCCCTATCCCAAACAGTTTGAGAGTTTCTTTCGCTTACGGCCCGGAAGACCGATTCTCCGAAGCCTCTTGCTCGAGGCAGAAAGACTCCGAGGCGCATATCGAAGACCTTCGGCATCTCCTTAACGGTCTTGTCTGCCTCACCCCTTGGTCCAGGACCAGGCATCGTCAAGTTGGTCTCCGGTGTAGGTCTTCACTTCGCATGACATGAGATGAGCGGCGATCTTCGTAGCCCATTCCGCCCACTTCGGTCCACCAACAACGGCAATTTTTTCGAAATCATTCCTGTGTTTCATGCCGAAGCTGGCGTCGTCCCACATGGCGCCCAGTTTCCAGCCCTCGAAATCTTCATCCATGAAATAAACGCAGCTAGCTTTGCCGTACTTCTTGATCAGCTCGTCCAGGGCCGGGAGGAAAACCTTCTCGTAATCCTCGTCTGTCACCTTTCCCGTCAAACGAACGCCAAGGGTCTTTCCTTCGGACTGGGGCAGAATTTCAATCATCGTCAACCTCCTGGTGGCATCAGCCGAATTCTGTTTCTCAAGGAGACATGATAGCACATTAGCTCAGGACCGTCGGTTCAGCCTGTGCCTGCTCCAACCAGAAGCGCATGTCCATCTCGCGGTACATCGCCGTCGCGGTAGTCAGGTGCTCCTGGGCCTGCTCGCGTTTACCCGTCCGCTTGTACAACCTGCCGAGGCCGAGGTGGCAGTGAGCCATAAGGGGGCGCATCTCGAGCTCCGAGGCCAGGGTCATTGCGGCGCCGTAGAGCGACGCGGCCGCGGCCACGTCGGGACGGCCATGATGCGAGGCGATCTCGCCCTGGAGGCGGCGGGCCCATGCCTCATAACCACGTTCACCACGCTCGCGGGCGAGCGTCACCGCGCGGTCGGCGCAGGCTCGGGCTTTCTCGGGCTGGTCTGCAAGCAGATACGCTTCGGCGAGTTGTTCGACTGCAAGTGACTGGTAAAACCCAGTCCCTGCGCATTCGTAGGCGGCCAGAGCTTGCTGTAAACAGGAGACACCCTCCTCAATGTGTCCCGACCATGCATACACATGCCCCAGGGAAGCCATTGTGATCGGATTGTGACTTGTGATGTTCCACTCGCGGCACTGATCGACCGCACGTTCGAGCAGATCGGCGGCCTGGCTCAGTTCCCCTCGAATGCTCTTGAGATACGCGAGATCGAGACATCCCGAGACCACGCTGAATGGGTGATCGAGCTCTTCGGCGGCCCGGATAGCCTCTTGTCCGTGAGCGTCTCCCTCGTCGAATTCGCCGCGTTCGGCGAGGGCGCGTCCCAACTGGGCACGCGACCAGACGGCGGGAGACACCACGAGGCCGAACCGCTCACGGGTCGGCTGGCCGTGCAGCGACTGTATCAGTTTCCGGCAGAGATGCTCGGTCCCGCGATGGTCGCCTGAGAGGTGGGAGGCGGCAACAAGATAGTATTGGGCTACTATCTGGAGCGGAACATCGCCGAGCCGCACGGCGATGGCCTCGACCCTTTGCGCAAACGTGCGCACCTCTGTTACGTGACTGCCAGTGTGTACGTGATGGCCGGTCATATAGCCCAACACCCATCCGAGTCGTCGCGGATCCTCAAGGGTTCTGGCCAGCCCTTCGGCTTCCTGGAGATACTCCAAGATCTTCGCGACCTCGCCCAGCGGGAAGAGCGACTGGCGAAGGTCAAGGCGAAGATCGATCGCGCGCTCGATCTTCTGGCGCGTGTCGGGCAGAGGGTGCAATGCTTCCAGTGCCTGCTCGAAGCTGGCCACGGCCTCCCTGTAGGCCGAGCGGGCGAGGTCCTTGGCGCCGGCCTGCCGGAGGTAAGTGACCGCCTTCTCCCACAACTGGCCCCGGAAGGCATGGTGAGCCAGGCGCTCGACCTGCTCGGCGAGCCGGTCGGGGTAGAGTGCCTCGATGGCGTCCACAATCCGGGCATGGAGTGTGCGCCGGCGGTCCTGGAGCACGCTCCCGTAGGCGACCTCCCGGGTGAGGTTGTGCTTGAAGGTGTACTGGAGATCCTGCAAGAGGTGCGTCTCGTATAGGAACTCGGCCGTCTGGAGGTAGGCGAGCCCTTGGCGAAGGCTGTTCTCGGGCACCTCAGCGATTGCCTGCAGGAGCGTCAACGGCACATCCTTCCCGATCACGGAGGCAGCCTGAAGCAACCGCTTGGCCTCGGACGGCAAGCGGTCGATACGCGCCGCGAGGATCGCCTGAGCCGTCGCCGGGATCTGCCATGCCTCCGGAGCCTTCGTCATTTGATAGGCCCCCCGATCCCCAACGAGCGCCTTGGTCTCCACCAGGTTCTGCACGCTCTCCTCGAGGAAGAAGGGGTTGCCCTCGGTCCGCTCGATCAACACTCGCTTGAGCGGCTCGAGCGTCCTGTCCTGGCCCACCAAGGCTGTGAGCAGCTCTTCGGCGCTCTCGGGCGCCAACGGATCGATCCTGAGCTGGGTGTAGTAGGTCTTGCTCCCCCAGGCGTGCTGGTACTCGGGACGGTAGTTGACGAGGAGCAGGATGCGCTCGGTCGGGAGGCTGTCGATGAGGCCTTCGAGCAGCGCTTGGCTCTCGGAGTCAATCCAGTGAAGATCCTCGAAGAGCAAGAGGAGAGGTTGGACCTGACTTTCCCGGAAGAGGAGCTGTTTGACCGCCTCCAGGATCCGCTGGCGGCGTTGCGGAGGGTCGAGACAGTCCCACGCGACATCGTCGACAGGGACATCCAGGAGCGCCAGGAGCGGCGTCAAGAGCGGTTCCAGCGTCCGGTCCAGCGTCACGAGTTTGCCCGCCACTCGTTCGCGAATCTCCCGCTGGTCGTCACGCTCCTGGATCCTTAGATATGACTTCAACAGCTCGTTGACGGCCAGGTGCGGCGTGGTCCTCCCATAGGAGACCGAACCGCTTTCGAGCACCAGCCAACCGTAGGTGCGGTGCGAGCGCGTCAACTCCCAGGCGAGGCGGGATTTCCCCACGCCCGCCTCGCCCACGACGGCGACCACCTGCCCGTGTCCTGCACCGGCTTGCTCGAGCGTCTCTGCTAGCCGCTGCAGCTCTCGCTCGCGCCCCACAAAACGGGTCAGGCCGCGCGCGGCGCTGGCCTGGAGTCGGGACCGGGCCGGCCCGACCCCGGTGAGCTCGTACACCTCAGTCGGGTTCTCCAGCCCCTTCACGATGACCGGCCCGAGCGGTCTCACCTGTACGTACCCTTCGGCCAGCTTCAGGGTGTCGCCGCTGACCAGGACGGACCCTGGCCTGGCGATCTGCTCCATCCGGGCGGCGAGGTGGGTGGTCTGCCCGACGGCGGTGTAGTCCATGTGCAGGTCACTGCCGATGGCGCGCACGACCACCTCGCCCGAATTGAGCCCCACGCGAATCTGCACCGGGGCGCCGCCCCCACGCTGGAGTTCGTCCGCATAATGGTTGATCCACTTCTGCATCCGGAGCGCGGCATAGCAGGCACGGACCGCGTGGTCCTCGTGGGCCACCGGCGCGCCGAAGAGCGCCATGATCCCGTCGCCCATCACCTGATTCACCGTGCCCTCGTAGTGATGGACGGCCTCCATCATCCGCTCCAGGACCGGATCGAGGAGTCTCCGCGCCTCCTCGGGGTCCCGGTCGGCGAGGAGCTCCATCGAGCCCTTGAGATCGGCGAACAGCACGGTCACGTGCTTGCGTTCGCCTTCGAGAGCACTCTTGGAGGTCAGGATGCTCTCGGCGAGGTGTTTTGGAGTGTAGGTATCAGGGGAGTCGAACCGGGGTCGAGAGGGGGCCGAGGGCTGTACGGGAGCCCCGCAGTTGTTGCAGAATTTGGATCCTGACGGAAGGTCAGCGCCACACGAGCCGCACCTGAGGGTCAAACGCCCTCCGCACTCCAGGCAGAAGCTCGACTGCGGGGGATTGTCGTGCTGGCACCGGGGGCACTTCATGTCGGAGCATCCACATCCCGGATGAAGGATGCCCGCATGATGTATCTGGTGATATTTTCCATGGCCTCATCGTCTTTGGACAAGAAATGCCGCCGGCCATAACCATACGTCTCGTCTCTGAGCAGCACGTGTTTGGCCCCTTGTGCGTTCACGCAAATGCGCGGTTCATACGTCACGCTGATCGGCGGGGTCGGTTCGTCCCGCCGACGAAGTGAGAAGCCTGGGACCGCAGTCATGTGCTGGTCGGCTTTACCGGTCCGTCGGGCAATGCCCCTTCCCCATGCTTTGATCGGAACTTCCATTCCGTTTGTCACATGAATTTGCGGGAAGCTACAATCTTTATACAGCCGCCATTTGACGCAAGTTTGTAATGTCTCGCAGCGGTGGCGCCCCGAAGAGGCGGCTGTATTCGCGACTGAATTGAGAAGGACTTTCGTAACCGACTTGGAATGCCGCTGTCCCCGCATCCAGGCTCTCCGTAAGCATCAGCCGTCTGGCTTCTTGCAACCGTAGCTGTTTCAGGTACTGCAAGGGGCTTAGAGCGGTCATCGACCGGAAATGGTGATGAAAGGTTGAGGCGCTCATCCCTGCCTTGGCCGATAGATCGTCGACACGAAACGGCTGGGCGAAGTTCGCCTTTAACCATTCAATAACCCGAGCGATCTGCTGACTCTGACTTCCCGTCGTCGCAATTTGACGCAGACGTGCCCCTTGATCGCCCACGAGCAAGCGGTAAACGATTTCCCGTTGGATAGTCGGCGCAAGAATGGGGATGTCCTTTTCATCTGCAAGTAAATCGACCAGCCGCTGAAAAGCGTTAAGCAGAGACAGCGTCACCTCGCCGGTCGCCATGCCGCGACTGGACTGTTGCACGCGGGGGGCAGGGAGATTACTGTCCACCATCATTTGCGAAATCTCGCGCATATCGAGTCTCAACTTGAAACCTAGATAAGGCTTATCTTCGCTGGCATCAATGATCTGCACAACCGTAGGCAAATGCACGGATGTAATCAAATAGTGGCGAGTGTCATACACATATGAGTCGTCGTCACCAAGAATCACACGCTTTGCGCCTTGTGCGACGACGCAAATGCTCGGCTCATACATTCCACTGATCGGTTCCGACGGCTCGTCCCGTCGATAGAGTGACAAACCGGGGACTGCGGTCGTCTCTAGATCGCCCTGCTCGGTCCATCGGGCAATTTTCTTTCGCAATTCATCAAGCGCAGATTTCATGACTCCATCCTTTTTCATTCCTTTACCGCCTTACGAATATCGTCGAAAATAATCTTATTCTGAAAATAGCACGCCCGAACATCTTCCGCCAACTTTTTTCGACCATTCGGAAGAATAGGCAAAAATCCGATAGGATTGAGCTACCGTGTTCTGTTCGAGAGGATTAGACTGTGATCATCAAGACGATATCAAGCAAGGAGACCATAATGGAATTCGAATTCCAAAACCCGACGAAGATCATCTTAGGAGCTGGGACGTTATCGCGCTTGGGCGAGGTGGCTCGTTCCTGCGGCAATCGCGCCCTGGTCGTCACCGGCGGCGGCAGCGTCAAGCGCAACGGTGTGTTCGATCGCGCTGTGGCGAGTCTGAAGGACGCCGGTGTTTCCGTGGCGGAATGCTCCGGTGTCGAGCCCAATCCTCGAATTACCTCAGTAGCCCGCGGCGCGAACATAGCCCGCAACGAGGGCTGCGACGTAGTCATCGCCCTGGGCGGCGGTAGTACAATGGACGCATCCAAGGTGATTGCGGCGGCAGCTCTGTATGACGGCGAACCCTGGGATATGATTGGCCACGGACAGGATAACTGGGTGATCCCGACGAACGCCCTGCCCATCATCACCGTGCCCAGTCTGGCCGCCACCGGTTCGGAGATGAACAAGGGAGCCGTTATCAGTAATGATGCATCAAAAGTGAAATCCTTTGTAATCGCCGACTGCCTCTTCCCGAAGGTGGCGCTGGTCGATCCCGAGTTGACCCTGACCGTGCCGAAAGATCAGACCGCCTACGGCGTCTGCGACATTATCACCCACGTGACTGAAGGCTACTTCACCGGTGTCGACGGCACGCCAATCCAGGACCGTTTCGCAGAAGGAGTCATTATCAACGCCATGGAATGGGGGCGGAAGGCAGTAGCCGACGGGAGCGACCTCGAAGCGCGCGCTCAGGTGCAATGGGCATCAATTGTGGCCCTTAACGGTTGGGTGCAAGTCGGCACGAACTACACACCCCCGGTACACATGATCGAGCACGCTCTCTCCGCCCACCACGACATCACTCATGGAGCAGGACTGGCGGTGGTCAACCCGGCGTGGATGCGCTTTGCCGCCAAGGCCCGTCCCTCTCGTTTCGTCCAGTTCGCACAGCGCATCTTCGGCTTGTCGGCGACGGAGAAAGACGACATGAGCCTGGCCATGGAAGCTATTGACAAGTTTGAGGACTTTTTGCGCTCCATTGGATGCCCCACACGTCTTTCGGAGCTTGGCATCGGTGATGATCTGTTTTCGCGCTACGCGGAGGATGCGGTGCTTGTCGTCCACGACGAGAATGGCAAACTCCCAGGACGTCCGCCCATGAGCAAAGAGGATATCGTCGAAGTATTAAGATCGGCGCTATAGAAGGGAGCAAAAACTATGGAAATTAGAAGAGCAGGAACGCAGGCATCAATCCCAGGACCCGGCGAGTGGTTTACAGGCGTCGTGCGTATTGACCCAATGTTTCTGTCGGCAAATGCGCCATCCCGTGTGACCGGCGCGAGTGTGACGTTTGAACCGGGCGCACGAACGGCATGGCATACCCACCCGGTGGGGCAGATCCTGATTGTCACAGCGGGTTGCGGTAGAGTGCAACGCGAGGGTGGACCTGTCGAGGCGATCCGCCCGGGGGATATCGTTTGGATCCCGCCGAATGAGAAGCACTGGCACGGAGCATCGTCTACCACGTCCATGACACACATCGCCATCCAGGAACAACTCGATGGCACGACTGCCGACTGGTTTGAACAAGTGAGCGAAGAACAGTACGGTGGCTGATTATGATTTCAGACTGCATCGACCAAAAACGCAACGGCAGGAGTTCTAAAAATGAAAAAGCGTAAATTGGGAAAGAGCGAGTTGGAAGTCTCGGCGCTCGGGCTTGGTTGTATGGGAATGAGCTTTGGCTACGGTCCGGCTGCAGACAAACAGGAGATGATCTCACTGATTCGTACAGCCGTTGAACGCGGCGTTACATTCTTCGACACTGCCGAAGTCTACGGTCCGTTCACGAACGAAGAACTCGTGGGCGAAGCCCTTTCTCCCTTCCGTGATCAGGTGGTGATAGCCACCAAGTTCGGTTTCGATACCAGGGTCGATCCCACGTCAGCAAAAGGTGGACCGGTACTGAACAGCCGCCCCGAACATGTCAAAGAGGTGGCTGAGGCCTCGCTCAAGCGCCTCAGAACCGACGTCATCGACCTGTTCTATCAGCATAGGGTTGACCCTGACGTGCCGATCGAAGAGGTAGCGGGGGCAGTGAAGGACCTGATTCAAGAGGGTAAGGTGAAGCACTTCGGCCTTTCTGAACCGGGAGTGCAAACGATCCGCCGTGCGCACGCGGTCCAACCGGTCACTGCAGTCCAGAGCGAGTACTCGCTGTGGTGGAGACGCCCTGAAGCGGAATTGTTACCGACATTGGAGGAACTTGGAATCGGTTTGGTGCCATATAGCCCTCTAGGCAAGGGATTTCTCACAGGGAAGATCAATGAAAACACCACATTCCACAGTACCGACTTCCGCAACATCGTTCCTCGTTTCACAGCAGAGGCTCGAAAGGCGAATAAGGCCTTGGTTGATCTGATTGGTGCGATAGCAGAACGGAAGAAGGCGGCGCCTGCTCAGATCGCGCTCGCTTGGCTGCTTGCCAAGAAGCCATGGATAGTTCCGATACCAGGCACTCGGAAGCTGGAGCGCCTGGAGGAGAACCTTGGAGCAGTTGCGGTCGATCTCACGTCCGATGATCTCCGTAACATCGATAGCGCCGCGTCAAAGATCACGGTGCAAGGGGATCGCTACCCCGAAAACCTGGAGCAAATGACCGGTCGATGATCTGCCGATACGGCAAGGTAGAGAGAGACTTCAGATAGTCATTCTAAAAGGAGAAATTGGAATGAGCAAAGCACCTATTGATACAAAAGAAAAGAACAACAGGTTCAGTTTTGATCGCCGCGAATTCATCAAGAGGAGCACCGTTCTGGGCGCTTCATCGATCCTGGGAGGCAGTACTGTCGGATGGATGCACAACCTCGCATTCGCCGACGCCCGAGTTGACATAGCGGCGGTTAAGAGTTCAAATTATTTCAAGAACACGATCAAGGCCGTAGAAATCCTAGGCGGGATGAGCAAATTCGTCTCGAAGCAATCGAAAGTGGGTCTGTTGATCAACTCTTCCTGGCAGAATCCGGGCAGCTACGTGAAACCGGAGATTACTCTGGCTGTGATCCGCATGTGCTTAGACGCCGGAGCGAAGGAAATCGGCGTCTTCAAAAAACTCGGAAATTCCTATTGGCGGCGCGGCGTGCTCTCCGAGAGATTCCGTGACGAAATCAAGGGCATCAGGTACCTGGGCGGCGATTATACGGAAGTGGCCGTTCCGAAAGGCCGTTCATTAAAGAAAGCCGAGATCGCCAGAGGATTGCTGGATTGCGACGTGTTCATCAACATCCCCATCGCGAAAGACCACACCGGGGTTCGCTTTACAGGGACCATGAAGAACATGATGGGCGCGACGTCAGCCAGCACCAACGGGTTCTTTCATCACGGATCCGGGTCAACCGGATACTACGACGATGTCGAGTTTCTCTCACAATGCATCGCCGATGTAAATCTGGTGAGGAGGCCGGATCTGTGTGTCTTCGATGGCACGGAAATTATCACCACCAACGGTCCGTATGGTCCGGGAAAACTGATCAAGCCGCAGGTAGTCTTCGCCGGCGTGGATCGGGTAGCTATGGATGTGTACGGCGCCAATCTGCTTGGCATCAAGGGTGAAGCGATTCAAACGACCAGAATGGCGCATGAGCACGGACTAGGAGAAATCCGCCTGTCGGACATTCAGGTCAGAGAGGTAACGCTTTGAGAGGCGCCATCATGCATGTAAAACTCATCGGTATTACCCTGCTCCTCATTGCGGCGAGCGCAGCGGCGCAACAAGCGCCAGGGGAGCTATCCGGTTACCTGCCGGCAAGCGGTGAGGTTGTTGGCTGGAAAATGAGCGGCGAACCAAAAAGCTATCGCGGTGATCAGCTCTTCAGGATGATCAACGGTGGGGCCGGTATTTACCATGAATATGGATTTAGGCAAGTGCTGAGCGCAGAGTATGTGGATGTAAGCGGAAGATCTATCGGTCTGGAAATATATGAAATGAAAAGCCCAGCCTCGGCATACGGCATCTACACTTTCAAGATAGGTGACAATGGTAAAGCCATGTCGATCGGCCAGGAGGCAATGCTCCAAGATTATTACCTCAACTTCTGGAAAGGAAACCTGCTGGTCACGGTGATCGGCCGGGACTCAGAGGAGCGAACCGTCCAAGGTGTTGTCGGGCTGGCAAAGGCAGTCGATTCGCGCATCTCCAACACAGGCGAACGGCCCGAGCTGGCAGATCTACTGCTTCGTCAGCCGCTCGGGTTTTCCCATCCGAAATACGTTCGCGGACCCCTTGGCGTGATGAACAGCTACATCCTTGATACGGAAAATATTTTCCGCTTCCGTGAGGGCATGATCGGCACCGTCGGGGATTGTCAGGCCTTCGTGTTTGGTTATGCAGACAAAGGCGAGAGTGCCGAGGCATTCAAATACGCCACCACACGTCTCAATAATAACCCTAAATTCATGAACCGTGCCCTGCAAGGAAATCGGTACTCAATGGTCGGCCCCGAAAAAGAGTTGGTCGTGGTCAACCAAACCGGGCGATACATTGCCATTGTGATCGGGCGCAGTCAAGATAAGGTAAATTCCACGTCCAACCGACTAATCGAGAAGCTGAAAAGCAGATAGCACGCCACTCAACTTACCGCTGTACCACAAGCGAAGGCAGGATGAGACTATCCATGGCCGTCTGAGGGAGAAAAGAAATGGAGGATTTATGGATCGACGTGAATTTTTGAAAAAATCGATCAGAGGAAATATCGTAGCCGGATCCTCAGTGGCTTGTGAAAAACACTCCAAAGTTTAGGCTGCACTCCGATGTTTACCGCGGCATACGATCCCGTCACCGTTAAAGGTGGTGAACTGGAGGTAATGTTCGACAAGGTGCAAAGGGCGGTCGAATGATTAGCCTCCTGCCTCGTTATGTGTCAAGGTTTTGGTCCTTCCCTGCCGTTGGTTATCTCTTCCTTTCAAACCGACAATTGGTTTTTCCATGGTTTCTGGCCCCCCGCTTGCGCCAAGGTGACCACTCTGCCGGAAGTGCGACGGTCATCTTCGTCCTTCCCAGTCGCCAGCCTCGGAACCAAGAGACCTGGAACCGCAAAAAAAGAGTTCCCGTGTCCCAAAGAATTTGAAACTTTCTTCGACGAGAGTGGTCAGAGTCTACAATGGTTGAGACAATAGAGAGCGGAGGAGTAAGGAAGGGACGAATACCCGTCTGAGAGACACGTCAAGATGCCGGCGTTTCCGGGCGAACCAGGCAACACCGACAAGACAATTCCGACTTATAATTTATGGGATGGACTCAACAATTCCACCTCCTGGGAGAAGGGGTCAGGTGGTCAATGGGATAGCTCTGCAAGCGTCTCCTCAGCGACAGAGCAAGAGTCTTGTGTGATTCGAGAATGTGACCTGTCAATGTAGCCTCAACATTTCTCTTGGGGCACCATTACCAGATAGCTTTGAGCAGTAGGTCCAGCGTCGAGAATGACGCTGACGGTAGGGCGTGGGATTCGTGCGCCCAATAGCGGAGGGACAGCTGATCAGGAACAAACGGTGAAATCCAGCTTGTCCAGCGATTCATCAGTCGGTCCCGGTAACTTTTCCTGCATAGCGGACGGTGACGAGTCATGAGAAAAGCTTGTGTGTGTGTGGTTGTAGTTTGTAGTCTGCTGTTTGTTGTCGGTCGGGTTCATGGCTTGACCGCGCTTGAAATGGGGCTCTGGGATGCCGTACTCGCGGGTGATGAAGAACGGGCGGAACGCATGCTGGCCGAAGGCGCGGATGTCAATGCAACAAACAATTTCGGTACAACCGCACTGATGCTCGCTGCGATGAAAGGCAACACGAGACTCGTCAAACTGTTGCTTGAGAAGGGAGCGGACGCTCGGGCAACCGAACGGGACGGCAATACCGCGTTGCGCTGGGCCCTGGAAAAAGGGCACGAGAAGACATTCCATATGCTTCTCGAGCGGTTGGGCGCGATGGCCGAGGCTGAGCGCACTGTAGAGGTAACAGATATCCCTCCCTTGTACAGCGAGCCGGAGTTGGCCGGAGAAGGAATTTGGCAACGGACAAGGGTACCTGGAGGCGACAACGATCCGCCTTTGATCTGCAGGACCGTGTACCGGCCCAGCGCGGAATTCCCCAACTCGATCGTGTACATGCTTCTGTTCAATTTGAAGCGGGTTTCTGTCAGGCTTTACGCAGGGTCCAACGAGCCTGGAGCGTCGGAGTGCGATTCCAAAGTGGAGCGATTCGAGCAACCTTTCCTTCTGGCAATCACCAATGCCCTGTGGCAAAGCAGACACACCATACGCGGTGGCCTCGTCTGCCGGGGCAAGGTCCTGAAGAAGATGGTGAACGGAATAGCGACGCTTATCATGTTCCAGGACGGGTCGGTGGACATCCGGGAATGGAACGATCGGATCCCCGTATCTCAGGTTCGTGACGCACGCCAATTGAAACACCTGATCGTGAAGGACGGCAAGGTCGTCACCTCAATCAGGAGGGGAGGCAAAGATGTTGACGCGGAGATCGGTCTCGGATTTCTGCTCAACGAGGACAGGCCGGTACTCAGGCCACAAGGGAAAAACACGCAAGAGAAGAAACGGATCCTCAATATCAACAGGGGACCTTTGTGGTACATAGCCATGCGAAGCGGCTTCGGTATACGAAAAGATGGTAATCTTGTCTACGCTCTTGGGCACCACATCAGCACGAGGGACCTGGCCAAAGCGCTGGCTCTTGCCGGTTGCGTGCGGGCGATTCACGGCGATGCCAATCCGGGCAGTTGCGTCGGCATTCTCTACTACGCGAACGAGGACGGGACGATCGTGAGCAGGACCAGACTCTCTCCTCAACAGAGCCGAAGCACGCTCACCAGATATGTGGACCGCTCATATCCGAAAGATTTCGTCGCGTACTTCAGACGATCGGATCGATGTCAATACCTGCCGAACAATGTGGACTGGCCTGGTCTGTGATACCAACTCCCATGCATTGACAGGCGCAATCCCCTGTCCCACGGGAGATGAAAGCCCTCGTCGCGCTAAACCTCCCTCCGGAAATGGGGAAGCTGGAATTCCGCCTGTGCTCTCCGCCTCTGCGAGAGGGCGAGGTTGGCGAATCAACGTGCAGGGTCTTTCATGGGATCTCGCTCCCGGAGCGGTGCCCCGATTACCGCTTTTCTTGGGAACCCCCGTCGCGATCAATCCCCGCTTGCGGACTGTTTCAAGCACGCCTCCCAGAGCAGGGTCTTCCTGTCCTTATCGACCGACGCCGTTGTCCACGCGTCTCCGTGGAATCGGTACGCGAGCAGCCCGCACATGATAATGATGGAAAAGCACATGGCCCACCAGACGCCGACCGGCCCTGACCGCAGCCAATAGATTGCTCCCAGGATGAACGGAATCCTGACCATCCACATTCCGGTGAAGACTATCCGCATGGTGGCAAAGGTGTCTCCGGCTCCCTGCAAGGCCCCGGAAAGTGTGACGCCGACAGCCATGAAGGGCACCTGAACCATGTTGATGCGGAGGTAGCGTGTCATTTCCGCTATCACCGCGGCGTCCGAGGTGAGCAGTCCGGCGATCCTGCTCGCTAAGATGAATATGGCGAGGGCAGGAAGAACCACCACCATGATGCAGAGCAATGAAGCTGCCTTGGCTCCGGATCTCGCGCCGCTGACGTCGTAGGCGCCGAGTCGATTGCCCGTGAGCACGGCCGCGGCCATATTGAAGGCGAAGATCGGCAGAAAGATCACGGCTTCGACCCTCAGCCCTGCGGTCATGGCGGCCAGCGCGGTGATCTCCCCCTGCTGCAAGTGTCCCACGAGAAAGTAGACAACGAGGGTTCCCGCGTTCCACGCCACCTGCTGCAAAGCCGATGGAACTCCCAACTTGACGAGGTTTCGATAACACCGGGAGAGGGGGTGGCGGAAGAATCTCAAACGAATCCGCGCCGGGCCGTAGCAGAAGTGTATCAGATTAAGCGACATGCCCACGGTGGTGGCGCAGGCGGTCGACCAGGCGATTCCCCGGTAACCGAACGCCGGTATGGGCCCCCATCCAAAAGCAAGAACGAAATCGCCGAAAACGTTGACGAGCGCGGCGACGAAGCTGTTAAGCATGGCTATGCGGACCCGATCGGAAGCCCGCAGTACGCCCGCGGTTATGATCGAGAAGTACGTCGGGACGATCACCAGTGAGAAGATCCGGATGAACGCCGTCGCGATGTCTTCTATTTGTCCGGGCATCCCGGACAACCGCACGAATGACGCGGGGTAGAGTCCCGCGAGGACCGTGACAAGCCCGCCGACTGCGAATCCCAAGGAGAGCGAATGCGCTGTTACGCTTCCGGCTCCGGCAGGCACGCGTGCACCGTATGCCTGGGAAACCATGGAAACCGTGCCGACAGAGATGCCGTTGGCGATGATCATGAGTGTCCAATAGAGCTGGCCCACATACCCCACCGCCGCGACCACGTCGGTTCCCAGGTATCCGGCCACGTACACGTCGGTAATTCCGATGGCGAACTGGAAGAACATGATCAAGATAATGGGCCAGCCGAGGGCCCAGGAGTCCTTCATAAAGGATTTCATTTCGGGGAATCCGAAGCGAAGGTTGATCATGTTTGCGGAGGCTCCCTGTGCCAAGGATCTCCGGCCGTGAGGTCGGTTGGGTGAGCATACCATTGACGCCGGTGCTTTGCGAGGTGAGCCTGCGCGACTCGATTCAACGGGAGCCGGACTTTCTCTTGAAATTTTGTGTGCGGAACCATATATTCTCCGTTGGTCTCCGGCAGGTCCTTTTCCTGTCCAACGGATGAAAACAGCTGTGATCGCAGAGAAGTAGCCTACATGCCCAAACGCACGGATCTCAAGTCCATACTTATCATCGGGTCCGGTCCGATCATCATCGGTCAGGCCTGCGAGTTCGATTATTCGGGAACCCAGGCGGTCAAGGCTCTCAAGGAGGAAGGGTACCGCGTGGTGCTTGTGAACTCCAATCCCGCCACGATCATGACGGATCCCGAATTCGCGGACGCGACGTACATCGAGCCCATCAAGGCCGACATCATCGCTACGATCATCGAACGGGAACGTCCTGACGCCCTTCTCCCGACGCTGGGAGGGCAGACCGCGCTTAATCGCGCGGTGGAGCTTTACGAACAAGGCGTGCTGGAACGGTACAATGTTGAACTCATCGGAGCGAGCTTCGAAGCGATCAACAAGGCCGAGGACCGGGATCAGTTCAAGGCGGCGATGAGCAATATCGGGCTCGATCTTCCGGAAAGCGGGTACGCCCGGTCCCTCGACGAGGCCAGGGAAATCGGTGAACAGGTCGGATTCCCCAACGTGATCCGGCCCTCCTTTACCCTTGGCGGAACCGGGGGGAGCGTCGCCTTTTCGCGAGAGGATTTCGAACGACTTGCCAAGTGGGGCCTGGATCTCTCCCCGAAGGGGCAGGTCCTCGTAGAAGAGTCCGTGCTGGGGTGGAAGGAATTTGAGCTGGAGGTCATGCGCGACGGCGCGGACAATGTCGTGATCATCTGCTCTATCGAGAATTTCGATCCAATGGGAGTCCACACCGGGGACTCGATCACCATCGCGCCGGCTCAAACCCTTACGGACAAAGAGTACCAGATCCTCCGAGACCAGTCCGTGGCAATCATCCGTGAGATAGGCGTTGACACAGGCGGGTCGAACATTCAGTTTGCCGTTCACCCCGATACCGGCCGGGTTGTAGTCATCGAGATGAATCCCCGGGTGAGCCGGTCGAGCGCGTTGGCTTCCAAGGCCACCGGATTTCCCATCGCGAAGATTGCGGCCAAACTCGCGGTGGGGTACACGCTTGACGAGATCGCCAACGACATCACCCTGAAAACGCCTGCATCCTTCGAACCGACCATTGACTATGTTGTGACGAAGATCCCCAGGTTCACCTTCGAGAAATTCCCCGGCGCCGATTTTACGCTCACCACACAAATGAAGTCCGTGGGCGAGGTCATGGCCATCGGTCGGACCTTCAAAGAGTCACTCCAGAAGGCGATCCGGTCCCTTGAGATCGACGTGTACGGCTTCGAACCTCGTCTGAAAGAGCGCCTCTCCAAGGAAGAGATCCTCGCCCGCCTCAAAAGGCCGAGCCCGGATCGTCTGTGGCACCTTGCCGACGCGATGAGAGCCGGCGTGCGCATCGAGGAGATCTATGAGGCCAGCGCGATAGATCCATGGTTTCTCGCGCAGATCGAGCAGATCGTCGAGATGGAAAAAGGACTCGCCGAGCCCAATTCATTGTTGAGCGAAAACGGATCGGATCTCCTACGACGGGCGAAGGCGTATGGATTTTCGGACGTGAGGCTGGGTGAGCTGACCGGTCTGTCAGAGGACGAGGTCCGTACGCTCCGCCAACACAACGATGTCCTGCCGGTGTTCAAGCGGGTGGATACGTGCGCGGCGGAGTTCGAAGCGTACACGCCCTATCTCTACTCCTCGTACGAGGATGAGGACGAGTCAGGCACAACGGACCGAAAGAAAATCATGATCCTTGGTGGCGGTCCCAATCGGATCGGCCAGGGGATCGAGTTCGACTACTGCTGCGTTCACGGCGCTTTTGCTCTCAAGGAAGACGGGTTTGAGACCATCATGGTCAACTGCAACCCCGAAACGGTCAGCACGGATTATGACACCTCCGATAGGCTCTATTTCGAGCCCCTGACCCTGGAAGATGTCCTGGCCATCGTGGAGAAGGAAAAGCCGTATGGCGTTATCGTACAGTTCGGCGGACAGACCCCGCTGAAGCTTGCCGTTCCGCTGCGGAAAGCGGGAGTTCCCATTATCGGCACATCGCCGGACGCAATCGACCGAGCCGAAGATCGCGAGCGGTTCAAGGAGTTGCTCCTCAAACTCGGCCTCAAGCAGCCCCCCAATGACATTGCCCATTCCTACAATGAGGTCATGGAAGTCGCCCTGAGGATCGGATATCCGCTGGTGGTGCGCCCCTCGTACGTCCTGGGGGGCCGCGCAATGGAGATCGTCCATTCACAGGAAGAGCTGGAGGAGTACCTCAGCAACGTGGTGCAGGCTTCACCAGATCATCCGATTCTGCTCGACGGCTACCTCGCCGGCGCGGTGGAGATCGACGTGGACGCGGTATGTGACGGGGAAGAAGTGGTCATCGGCGGAATCATGGAGCACATCGAGGAGGCAGGTGTCCATTCGGGCGACTCGTCCTGCTCCTTGCCACCGTACAGCCTTGGCCGCTATCACCTCGACGAGATTCGAAGGATCACCCGACTGCTCGCTTTGGAGCTGGGAGTGAAAGGCCTGATGAACCTCCAGCTCGCACTCAAAGACGGCGAGATCTTCGTGCTTGAGGTGAATCCGAGAGCTTCGAGGACGATTCCCTTCGTGTCCAAGGCGATTGGGGTTCCGCTGGCAAAGATCGGCGCCCGGGTCATGGCCGGCAAGACGCTCCCGGAGGTCGGCTTCACCCGAGAAGTGATCCCCGTACACATTAGTGTCAAGGAGGCTGTCTTCCCGTTCATCAAGTTCGTAGGCGTGGATGTGCTCCTGGGCCCGGAAATGAAATCGACCGGCGAAGTCATGGGTATTGACTGCGAATTCGGGCCTGCATTCCTCAAGTCCCAGTACAGCACCGATTTCCCGATCCCGAAGGAGGGTACGGTCTTCCTTAGCGTCGCGGACCGAGACAAAAGGAGTGCGGTCATCGTCGCGCGGAGACTCCGCGAGTGCGGTTTCACCTTTGCCTGTACCGACGGCACCGCCGCGGTTCTCAAAGAGGCGGGAATCGAATCGACGACGGTCGGAAAAGTCCACGAAGACGGGACGATCGACGTCATCGACCTCATCCGTAGAGGCGAAATCTCTCTCGTGATCAACACGTCCGAAGGAAAGAAAGCGATCCGGGACTCCTTTCATATTCGCGTCGCGTCGCTCAACCACAACATTCCCTATTTCACGACCCTCTCAGGGGCCAATGCTCTTTCCCTCGGTCTGTACGCGCTTCACCGAGGTGATTCCTACCGGGTCATGTCAATCCAGGAATACCACGGGGGCCGCCAGCGGTGTGAGCTGTGACCACAATGAAAGGCGCGTTGTATTACGTGATAGGGGTTCCTGGCACGGTGCCCTGTCCGGCGCTGCCTGCGAGGAGGAAAGTATCATGAAAGTTGCCGATATTATGACACGGGATGTGGTTACCGTTACACCGGAAACCACGTTAAGAGAACTTGCGGAGATCCTTTCCCTCAGACGGATCAACGGTGTTCCCGTGGTGGACAAGGACAACAAGGTAATCGGGGTGGTCTGCGAGTCCGATCTTGTCAACCAGGACAAGCCTTTGCATATACCCACGTTTTTCTTCATTCTCGATTCCTTCATACCGCTGGAGAACCCCTGGCGCATGGAAAAGGAAATCAAGCGCATCACGGCCACAAAGGTCGGGGAAATCTGCACAAGCCCCGCGGTCACGGTAACCTCCGATACGGATGTTTCGGAGGTTGCGCGTCTCATGGGAGAGGGCAAGCTCTACACGATCCCGGTGGTGGACGGAGACAAACTGGTGGGCATCCTTGGCAAGGCTGACGTGATCCGCGCGGTCTACGGCTGATGGCGCATCCCAAGTCTCTTCCCCCTGCAAGGTTCCACCGCCGGCACCCCAAGCGGAACAAGAATTAAGGAGAAACCAGAGCCAAGAGACAAAGAGCATAATAAGTCTCAGCCACGAAGCCGCGAAGAAGACCCTCTTTCTCCTCTCGTGCCTTTCACCAGGATTCCAGCGATCCTCGTTCGCAGGATGAAGCCCAGGGAACCGGCTCACTTGTCCGATTCCACGTGCCGGATTGGCGTTCCGCCGGAAGCCATTGCCGGGAAAACCCGGGGTCGCATGCCGGAGCCGAGAACTCTCCGCGGCTGGTTCGACGGCATGCTGTACCAGGTAGCCCACACATTCCTTGTAAGTAGTTGGTTTTGCGAGGAACGACATCCTGTCGATCGCGGGTGGGCGAAGCCCAACGGAGCTGTGGGAGGCCGCACGCGAAACGCCTCCGTTCCGGCGAACCGGGACGCGTGCCCGATTCCTCTGTGCTGCCCTAAGATGGAGAGCTGCGGACACGATTGGCCTGCGCCAGTACCCAACATAATAATGATGTATAACAGGCACTTAGATAAATATGCTAAACTAATTGTTTGGTAAATCCGGTTTATTCTAGAAATTACTTTAATTTTACTTGACAACTATTTAGAATCATGATCTAAGAAGCCCCATCTTCAGCGGGAGGCGTAGCCCGCTGTCAACATACCCTTTTCCCCATGCAGAGCCCCGGTTTTGTATCCTCCTTTCCGGGGCTTTCGTTTGTCTGCGATACGCCGGCTGAACTCCTCATCGGAACCGTTTGAGTGTATGGAAGTACGTGTGAAGGATCAGGAAGGATATGAGTAGATAGCCTATGGCTATGTGCACGGTGTCGACAACGCGAAGTCCTCCCAGGGATGTGATAATCGGCATCATCGCGTACACGTCGAAGAGGAGAATCCCGGTTCCGATCTGAACGGGGATGAGAACCAGCATCACGATCAAGTAGAGCAACCTTTCAAAGGGATGCAGGCCCGAGCCCCCGGGCAGAGGGCCGGGGAAACGCGTCCCCACAAAGATCAAGTATCCGTAGTATCGGACGATCTGCTCGGTATGCTTCAGGACATCGCCGGGCCACATGAAGAGGCGGCTCCTGAACTCTCCTGTCCAAAGGGTGTAGGAAATCCAGAAGAAATAGTCGATAATCAGAACCGCTCCACTGATGTTGTGGAGGTTCACCGCGTTGAGGAATGTGGCGAAGATCGGAGCCAGGTCCGGCAGCCTCAACTGAACCCCGGTGAGCACCAGGAGGATTACCCAGAAGCCGTGGATATAGTGCCAGGCTCGGACGGGCACAGGTCGCAACTCGACCTGCTCCGGTACGCTCGCCTCTCTCCTGTACTTCCGCGTGAAAAGCATCAACGCTGCGTGCAGCAACACCGCCGACAAGCACGCAAGGAGCGTCAGCACTCCGAGCACGTCAAGCCACTTGAATCCTATCAGTCTTATGGCCTGGATCAGGTCGTCGAGATCCTTCTTGTGGATCTTCGACTCTCCGAGGAGATAGAAGTCTCCCATGAACGGTGATTGGCCGCGGCGCGAAAGAATACGCTTTTCCACCGGGATTGTCCTGATGCCTCCATCCTTTTCCGGGAGCATGAGCAGGAGTTTCGTATAGAACCGCGCAGATGCCGAATGACAGAGGGTGCAGTTTCGAGCCCGTTCGCCCCGGTCCGAGAAATTGTGGGTCGGCTTGAGCACGAGGATCCTTACCTTCAAAGAAGCCCCGGAAATGCCCGCTTCTCTGAGCCTTCTCATAAAGTATCGGATCTCCTCGGACGAGATCGTGCCGTTTCCGTCCCGGTCGACGGTTTCGACGAGGCCCTGTTTTCCGCTGCCCACGAAGGGGCGGAGGCGAGCGAAATCGAGGATCTTCGTAACTCCGGGCGCATGTTCGTCCGTGATGAAGAATACCATCCCGATTTCCGCGTTCAGAGCATGGCATGAGGTGCATTCCAGGTGTCTGAAATGAAGCTGTTTCTGGGGCAGCCAAAGGTGAGTCTGGTACGCGTCATGGCATGCGAGACAAATTCTCTTCCTCTCCTCCCCCGACATCCGACGGAAAGATCTACTATAATGGGGATTGTGGCATGAATAGCATATCTTCTTCGATATACGGGCGTGCAGGCTCTTCGCGTACTGTCTGCTCACCCGCTCGTGACATTCGGTGCACTTGGGTTTGGTTCCCAATTCATGAGGGACGGCGGCATCTTTCCTGATTCTACTGATTCCTTGATGGCACGACGGGCAACCGATGCCATTTCTCCCATGGACGGAGTGCGAGAACCGACCGCCATCGATGAACCGACTCTTGCCTCGCTTCGAACAAACGTCTTCCCGACCATGGCAGACAAGGCATTCTTCGGAACTCGGTCTTGCTCCGTGGCAGAGAATTCCGGATATCGCTAACGTGAACAAAAGCGCGCACGCCAACCCGCGTAAGAAAGGACTGAGACATGGCATTGCCTTGTTCGCTCCCAGCCCAGGTATACCATGTATTTGAGCATGATGCTCGAGGCAGAGACAAAGAACGCCGGACCGGCCTCATGTGGAGCCTTCATCCCGACGAGGGGTCCGTCTGCCCGCGTCTTTGGAATCGGTGATCGAAGGTCTGTGGAAGGGTTGCACCGCGGACAGAAGCGCGTACGCCCCTCTCCGATGGAAAGGTCAAACGGGCGGGTACGCTCTTCAGGGCAAATTCCCGGTGCCCACCCGTCTACCGCGTGAGGTTGGTCTCGGGGGCCGGAATCGCTCTTGCACTGAACCGCTCGACAAGGAGCGTCAGGGCCACGAGTGGAGCCCACACAGCGGTGACCAGAAGCGGTGAAAACATCAATAGGCCGCAAACGATGCCCAGAGCCAGATTCCCGGAAATCATTGCGTAGGCGGTACCCAACAACAGCAGGAACCCCACGGGCCCGAGAACGAACGTCCAGATAATTATCATGATGGTGCCGGTTGTCTCCGTCATCCTCCTCAGAGGATTTTCATGCGCTTCCATCTGGCACCTCCCTATCTAGCTTTTCTTCTGAAGCGGCGTGCACGCGAGTCCCGATCGGACAGTGGCTTCTTCTGATCCTTGCAATTCTCCCTTTCGGCGCGAGGATCGGAATCACGACCACGCCGCTAGGGAATAACCTCTGCAATCTTGATGCCAAAGTGTGCATTTGGGTCATCAGAAAGCAAATGATCATTCTATGTAATTGACACCACAGCTTCTTCTCAGTACAGCAGAACCCTCTATGGCGATGGGATTCCTGCCCGGCTCGGTCTCTTCCTGCTCGGGCCGCTCCTGCGATCAAACCCGTTCCCTCCCAGAAAATGAAGGAAACCAGTCCTCATGTCAGGGGGATATCCGTCCCTATGGGAGGTCGGGCAGCAACATGTCGACGTTGTCGCGTGCATGTAAAGGCGAGGTAACGATCTTGACGAAAATTGTCATGTTAGATAACATATTCTTGACAGAAATGCCCTGGAGAAAAATCAGTGCTAGGTGACGAAAAATCGCCTTTTTGGAAGTCGGTGCTCGACACCTTGACAGACGGCCTCATGCTCGTCGCTCCGGACACCACTATTCTGTTCGTCAACAGTGCCATGGAGTCGATTACCGGATACGCGGCAGAGGAAATGTTGGGAAAACCCTGTTCAGTGCTTGACTGCGACGTCTGTCCCGATGTGGGAGCTAGCGGCAGGCGCGAGGGTTGCGGCCTCTTCAGGGTCGGTGACCTGCCAAAGACGCGATGCGCTCTGAGACGGAAGGACGGAACGTACTTGCCAATCCTTAAGAGGTCCCGAATCCTGCACGACGACAGGGGAGAGGTCAGCTGCGCTGTCGAGACCATCACCGACATGACGGCGGTCGACCAGAAGGACGAGGAGATCACTCAGCTCCGCAGCATGCTCGAGGACCGGGCAGGCTTTTACGGCATCATCGGAGTTTCCCCGCAGATGAAGAATCTCTATGACATTATCGCCAAGGCCGCTGGATCGGATGCGCCGGTGCTCATCTACGGCGAGAGCGGAACAGGCAAAGAACTCGTGGCAAGCGTGATTCACCGACTGGGCATGAAGAGCGCCGGCCCTTTCATTCGGGTGAACTGCGCCGCGTTGAGTGAAACTCTGCTGGAGAGCGAACTATTCGGACACGTAAAGGGCGCGTTCACGGGGGCGGATCGGACCACAAAAGGACGGTTCCAGGCCGCGAACTCGGGAGACATCTTCCTCGACGAGATCGGGGACCTGCCGCCGCCCACTCAGGTGCGCCTGCTGAGAGTACTCCAGGAGAAGGAGATTGAGCGGGTAGGTGACTACAGACCGGTTCCGATCGATGTTCGGGTCATCGCGGCCACGCATAGGGACCTGCGGCAGATGATGGCGCAAGGGCTCTTTCGCGAGGACCTCTTCTTTCGTCTGAACGTGATTCCCATTTCGATTCCTCCCCTTCGAGAGCGGCCCGGCGACCTCCCGCTGTTGATCGAGAAGTTCATCGGGGACGCGGCGTCGAGGTCCGGCAAAACGGTCAGGGGCATCGATCACGAGGGCATGCGTCTCCTGGCACGCTACCATTGGCCCGGAAACGTCCGGGAATTGATAAACGTCCTGGAATATGCGTTTGTGGTCTGCACGGGAGATCTTATTACCCGGGCTCATCTCCCCGAGTCTATACTGGACCGGCCTCCCCCGCTCACTGCATTTCACGAGAAACCCATCGGCCGTACCGAAAAGCAGCATCTCATTGACACTCTCGTAAGGGCGGGCGGGAAAAGGAAGATCGCGGCGGAAATGCTGGGGGTGAGTCGTCAGACCGTTTGGAACAGGATCAAGAAGTACGGAATTGACGTTGCCGAGCTGCTGGGGGAATGATGACAGGGGGAAAGCACCCACCGGCCCGGAAGCTCCTAACGAGCGGGCCGTCTGCAGGGAATTGCTGCCACCACCTCTGACCTCAAGAACGGTTGCCGTACCATCGGTATTTATCATAGTATTCAGAGCAAATTGTGGGAGAAGCGAGGGAGAGGGAATGAATCGCTCACGGCTCATGGAGATACTCGAGGACGTACGCGCGGGACGTGTGACGCCGGCCGACGCGGCCGCTGCTTTCCGGGATCTGGAAACCGACCATCTCGGCTACGCGTCCGTCGATCATCACCGTGCGGTGCGGATCGGATTTCCCGAGGTAATCTTCGGCCAGGGTAAGAGCGTGGCTCAGATTCTGGGTATTTTCAAGAGCCTGAAGGAGCGCCAGGACGTTATACTCATCACCCGGGTCGACGACGACAAGGCAGCGGGAGTAGTGAAAGAATTTCCCGATCTTGAGCACAATTCCACCGCGCGAACCCTCTTGTGGAGCAAAGGGGCGATCGACATCAGTGGTAAGGGAACCGTGCTCGTGGTCGCGGCGGGAACCTCTGACCTTCCCGTTGCTGAGGAAGCCGCGGTCACTGCCCGAGCCATGGGGAACGAGACGGAGACGCTCTACGACGTCGGAATCGCGGGCATTCACCGACTCCTCGAACACAGCGCGAAGCTACGCTCAGCGTCCGTGATCATTGCGGCGGCAGGCATGGAGGGAGCGCTCCCGAGTGTAATCGGCGGTCTTGTGGATCGCCCGGTGATTGCAGTCCCCACGTCGATCGGGTACGGCGCATCCTTCGGCGGAATAGCAGCTCTGCTCGGGATGCTCAATTCCTGTGCGCCAGGCGTAACTGTCGTGAACATCGACAATGGATTCGGGGCCGCGTACGCTGCCACTCTGATTAACAGATCCGGCTGATGTGGATCTTCGAAGACCCGAGAAACGTTTCAAGGCTTGGCTTCTCCTACCGGGACTCAAGCCATTTCCCACAGCCTTCCAGCAGCATTCGTGCCGCTTCGATGCCTCGGAGGGCGTCTTCCTTCTTATAGGTTTGGCCGGGAGTCAGATCCGGGAGTCCGTTAGGGTATCGGGTGGGAATGTAGAACTGGTCGAGAAGCGCGCCTTTTTGCGCCCAGGTATTTGGATCGGGAATGGTATCCCTTTCCGGGAAATCGGTGATGAGGCGCTGGACGGAATGACCCCACGGGTCCGAGTCGATCATGTACCACAGGGATTTCACGGCCTTCTCAGCAGCTTGCTGTGAGTAGAAACAGGCTTGGGGGTACATGCCGGCGCCGAGAAGTGCTTCCGCGGCAGCGAGATCCTCGCGCGCGGTGAGGAGCCATCGCTCAGCTTGGTGTCTGTTGTCGGTCCTGCTCATAAAGGACGATCCCTTCGTTCAGGGCGGTCTTGATGAAGCGGCGCTCGGACATCCGTTCCAACTCATCCGGAGTGTAGATAAGCAGATCCACGTCCCGTCCGCGTACGGTCGCGGTCACGTCATGCAGGATACCCTCGTACCGATCGAGGAAGCGCTTGTCAGAATCCTGGATGATAATGAGGTCCAGATCGCTCTTCTTCGATTCGTCGCCACGGGCGAGAGAGCCGAAAGCTATCGCGCGAAGCACCCCGTATTTGCGAAAAACCGGGCTAAGCTTGGCACTCAACTCTTCGAGGAGTCTTGATCTCAAGGGCTCACATCCTCACCGCATCGCTTCTCTCCAAAACGAATCGGTTGATGATGATATCATTTTGCCGCTGGACAGTGAACCGATCCGAGCAATCCCGACAGAGATTGTCCTCGCAAACGCGCAAGTCTTATCAATCATCCAGGTAATCCACCTTCTCGGCAAGTCTCTTGACTGCGCTGACCGCGATCCGCACTTCCTCGAGCGTATTGAAGTACCCGAGGCTGAACCTGACGGTGCCGTCTGGGTACGAGCCGAGCGCGCGGTGCGCGAGGGGAGCGCAGTGGAGTCCTACTCTGACGGAAATTTCGTGCTCTTCCTTGAGGATCGATCCGGCTTCCTGTGGATGGATCGACTCGAAGGCGGCAGGGATGGCTCGGCCGCCGCATCCGCCGATGGTATGGTGCAGACCCTCAGGAAGTGCCTCGTCGAAGGTCATGGAGAGGATGGCCGTCTGCTTTTCCGGCTTGAGCGGCCCATAGAGCGTCAATCCTGGCACGCCCATCAGACCGTCCACGAATGCCGCAAGGAGTTTTCCGTCGTGTTGTCGGATATTCTCCACGCCGGTATCAAGGACAAAATTGACCCCGGCCTGCAGTCCCGCGATTCCAACGTTGTTCATAGTTCCGCTCTCCAGGTAATCGGGGAAGAAATCCGGCTGGTGTTCATTGTCGGACACGCTCCCTGTGCCTCCTCGTTTGAGGGGTTTGATGGGGAGCCCTTCCCGGACGTAGAGCCCACCCGTGCCCTGCGGGCCGTACAACGCCTTGTGACCGGTGAACGCAAGGAAATCGATTCCCATCTCCTGCGCGTCGATCGGAACCGCGCCCGCGGTCTGGGCTACGTCCACGAGCAACGGCACGTCCCCGACGGCTTCCCGCACGGCCCGGATGTCCTGGATCGTACCGCAGACGTTCGAGGCATGGTTGACCGCGACCAGCCTGGTATTGTCCCGGATCAGCCCTTTGATAGCATCGACGTCGCAGACGCCCATCCTGTCGCAGGGCGAGACGGAAACGGTGATCGTCCCTGTGCTCTCCAGGTGCCTGACCGGCCGGATCACGGAATTGTGTTCCATCTGGGTTATGATCACGTGGTCTCCTGGCTCCAGGGTCCCGTAGATAACCGTGTTGAGCGATTCCGTGGCGTTGAGCGTGAACACGATGCGGTTCGGTTCGGGAACATTGAACAGCGTTGCAAGGGCTTCCCTCGTCTCTTTCACCATTTTGGCGGCTTCCCTGGACTGATCGTGGCGGGATCGTCCCGGGTTCGCACCGACCTCCAGCATGAAATGGACCATGGCCTCGGTCACCTGAGGCGGCTTGGGAAAGCTTGTTGCTGCGTTGTCCATGTAGATGCGTCGCGTCACGTTGCCTATCCCGTAACAGCGGATCGATCCGAAGCGATCCCCTAAGGAACCGATTCCGTGAGGAATCCGACGCGAGCGGAAAAAGCGGGCCTGAATTCCTCGTGGATACTCATATTATAACAAGTCCCGCGAGAGTCCAACGCGTCCGGCATCTCCGGGAGTTGACAAAGGAGCGCGGACAGTGATGAAATGATTGCGCCGGGCGATACAAATCCTGGATACCAGGACAAGCTCCCAATAAGAGCACGGTTCAGCTCATCAAGGAAGTTCTGACAGTCGCCCATGAGATCGGGACGGATCTTGAAAAACTCCTCGAAAAGGTTGGGGCATGACCGAGATCAACCGGGACATTGAGTCGATAATTCAGGACATTGTGAAAGCGGTGCTGGAGATCGCCGAACCGGAGCGGATCACTCTGTTCGGATCTGCCGTCCGGGGAGAGTTAGGACCGGATTCAGACGTGGATCTTCTCGTCGTAGAGAAGGAATCTTCGTTTCATAGAGGCTCCCGGTGGGCCGAGGCGAGCAGGATACGTCGAGCGCTCTGGGGGGTTCCCGTGGCAATAGACATACTGCTCTTCACGCCGGAGGAGATCGAGAAATGGAAGGACTCCACGAATCATGTCATCGCCCGCTCCATGAAAGAAGGCAGGGTCCTCTATGATAGACCGTGAAGATGCGGAAAGGATGCTCAATCTCGCCAAGGTGGACCTGAAGGCGATCCGGAATATGCTCGATCGAGAGCTATTCGAGGATTCCATCTTCGGTTTTCATGCCCAGCAAGCGGTGGAAAAAGGTCTGAAGTCATGGTTGAGTCTTCGACGCATCGGTTATTCCAGGACCCATGACCTTAGGCTCCTGATGAGTCTCCTGGAGAGTCAAGCTCAGGAAGACTGCACGAGGTTCGAGTCCCTTGTCGACCTGACGGACTTCGCAGTCCAACTTCGATATGATTACCCCGTTCACGAAGAGAGTTTGAATCGTACTTCCGTAGCGGCTCAGGTCCAGGCATTCATAGATCATGTACAGAGCTTATTGTCAGGGACGGATGTGGGGCAATGACCTTTGCACTGGTTGCACGCAGAGAAGATGAGAGTTCGAAACCTCGGGAGAGACCATACTTATCTCTGCCGTTGACGGCTCATACGATGCGTGCCAGCCCGTGCAAGACGGGCCGCCCTTGCGTCGGTCCGCCGTCAATCGGCGGCAGGGGACCGACGTGGGCAAGAGGGGCAATCATGGAGGAACGTTCGGACTCGGTAATTCTCGAGAGGAAATATGCACACGGAATTAGGTATGGTGTACCCAGATTCCACAGGTATGGTGTACCCAGATTCCACAAGAGGGCCAATCATTGGGGGACGCTCGGACCAGGTGATTGTCAACCGCAAATATGGACACGGAGTTAGGATTGGTGTACCCGCATTCCACGGGCTTGACTCGGGAACGCGCATTCCGTACGCGAAGACTTTGGTGCATCAGGTAGTGTCAGCGCGAACAGGCAACCGATCCGTTGGGAGTAGGAGGCAGGTTGTGTCCCTGAATCGCTTTCATATCGGTGTGGTAGTGGTGGTGACTTTCGCGTTGCTGTTGCCTCTGGTGGCGCTTGGGCAGTCTAACCGGATGCCGGACCAGGACCGGGCCTTGATCAAAGCCGCCGCGAAAGGCCATTTGGAGGAGGTTGTGCGGCTCTTGAGCAGAGGATCTGATATCAATGCCCGATACCCTAACGGCCGCACTCCGCTCGCTGCTGCCGCTGCAGGAGGACACATGGCGGTGGTGAAGCTCCTCCTTGCCAAGGGAAGCGATGTGAACCCTACGGCCGAGAGTTTCCTTGCGGCTCTGCCTCTTAGTGCTCGAAACGGGCACCTGGAAGTTGTGAAACTCCTGTTGGACAGGGGGGCTGACGTCAACGCACGAGGCCGCGGGAGGTCGGCCTTGTGGGAGGCAGCTTTGCACGGACACTTGGAAGTGGTGAAGCTTCTCCTGGACCGAGGCGCGAATGTCAACTCAGACAAAGAATACGCCACCCCATTGGTTAATGCTGCACTGAAGGGACATCTGGAAATTGCGAATCTGCTCCTGGAAAGAGGGGCTGAGATCGATGCAAACCCCGGGCGTGTACCAAGCACGGACGCCCTTGCTGATGCCGCTCGGACAGGGCACTCAGCAATCGTCAAACTGATCCTGGACAGGCGCCCTGATGTCATCTCGACAGGGGACAGCGGTAGGAAAGCATTGTGGGCGGCTGCCGATAAAGGGCATCTCGATATAGTCAAGCTGCTCCTGGCTCGGGGCGTCCCAATGACCCTCAAGGTAGCTTCCGTCCTGGGGGATGTTGAGGAAGTGAAGCGGCAACTGGCCAAAATGAAGGATGATAAGGCTCAAAGGGTCCGTAGACTCGGTGGCAACGAAGCCCTCTTGGCCGCTGCCGGAAAAGGGCACTTGGAAGTGGTAAGGTCGCTCCTGGATAATGGAGTGGGTGTGAACGCAGGGGCAGGGCCGGGTCCTACTACTCTCTTCATGGACCGACAAACTCCGCTAATGGTAGCTGCCCAAGGAGGTTACAAGGCAGTTGCAGAGCTTCTGCTGGCCAGAGGGGCTAACGTTGACGCGATGTTCGTGTTGACTCCACTGGCAGAAGCCTCCCAGCGTGGGCACATCGAGATGGTGCGACTGTTGTTGGAGCATGAGGCTGACGTCAACAAAGGTCCCGCATCCATGGTGGGCAATCCGTTGGTTCTCGCTGCCATGGGTGGCCACCGGGAGGTCATGAAGCTGCTTATCGATAATGGAGCGGACGTAAACCACTGGGCGTGCGAGGGAGGAACCAGAATCCAGAGCTGCTACACTGCACTCACCGTGGTAGCTGGGAAAGGCGATCTGGAAATGGTGAAGCTGCTGGTGAAGAAAGGGGCTCGTCTTACCGGAGAGAACGGACAGGGAGGGCAGGCACTATTCCAGGCAACTGCAGCGGGACACATCGACGTAGTGAAGTATCTTCTGGATAGTGGTGTTCCTCCTAAGGGAGGGAACCGAGGAGGTGACAGCCCAATAGTCCTGGCAGCCGCGAATGGCCGAACCGACATGGTGAAGCTATTGCTGGACAGAGCGGACTCCTCGAAAAAGCAGGACCAGTCCCGGATGACCGCGCTCCTGAGAGCGATGGAGCATGGGCACTCGAATGTCGTGAAACTACTGAAAGACCGTGGCGTCACGCTCAACGTGAGCCATCTGGCCGCTATGAAAGACGAGAAAGGGCTGGAGGTCGTTCTCAAGCAAGGGGCCGACGTAAACGCACGGGATGCCCGTGGTCAAACTGCACTGGTGCACGCTGCATCAGGCAACCACATGGGGTTGGTCAAACTGCTCTTGCAATACAAAGCCGACGTGAACGCGAAAGACAACCGGGGAGAAACAGCTCTGGCCATAGCCGCGCTGAAGGGCAATCTGGATATGGTAAGGCTTCTCACCCAAAAGGGTGCTCGCGTCAACGTATCGTCCTGCCATGACAGGCATACGCCTCTAACTGATGCTTGCATGGGACGGAGGTTGGCGATGGTCAAGGCGCTGATAGAAGGAGGTGCTGATGTGAACATGGCGGGGATGCACGGGGGAGCACCTCTGTACTTCGCTATTGAGCCTTCCCTGCCTGATGGAAACGTGAGTCCGGAAGTGGTGAAACTGCTTATCGAAAAGGGAGCAAACGTCAACGCACGATGCCCCAATGGTGACCCGCTGCTAATAGAAGCACTGGCCACGGGCCAGGAGTGGGTAGCTAAGCTGCTGCTCGACAAGGGGGCCGATATCAACGCAAGGGACCGACATGGCCGCACACCACTCGTCGCTGTCGTAAACGGAGCCACGAGATACAGAACCAGGGCAAAGGGCTCTTCTCCCAAGCAGCACATTCTTCAAGACGTGAAATTTCTCCTTGACAACGGAGCAAACGTAAACGCTACGGACAAGAAGGGAAGGACTGCCTTGATGGCCGCGGCCCGATTCGGCAGAAACTTGGACCTGGTAAGTTTGCTGGTGAAGAGAGGCGCGGATATGAACATAGTGGACAATAAAGGCGCGACTGCCCTTCAAGATGCAGTCATGTACGCCCATCACGAAGCAGCAAGAATGCTCATCGCCAGAGGTGCTGACATCCGGACGAGGACCATACGAGGCCGGAGCGTCTTGTCCTGGTATGCCGGGGGACGCAGTGACTTAGAAATGGTGAAGTTGCTCCTTGACAAGGGCGCCGATGTCAATGTCAGGTCTGGCCTCGGAAATACACCCCTGATGGCTGCGGCGGCAAGGCCCGGCAAGGTGGACATCATGAAACTGCTCCTGGATAAAGGGGCTCACGTCAACGTTACAGCAAAAGACGGCCGCACTCCCCTGGAGAACGCCGTCCGATACGGCAGCCCGGAAAAAGCAAGAATACTCCTGGAGCGTGGCGCTGTGATGACGCTGGATGTCGCCGCTCTCATGGGGGATGTGCAACAGGTCCAACGGCTGATAAATGATGGTGCCGATGTCAACGCGCGGGCTGGCTCACTCGGCCACACGCCTTTGCAGTCGGCGGCAGAACGAGGTCACCTGAATGTAGTCAAGCTTCTTCTGGATAACGGAGCGGATATCAACGGCAGAGGCAGGTATGGCAGGACTGCCCTGTGGATGGCACGGTGCGAGGGACAGAAGAAAGTCGCTCAGTTCCTCAGGTCCCGAGGTGCCACGGAATAGTGCGGAGAAGGTAACCTCTCAGTAAGCCCGGTGAGGATTCGCGCGGAATGGCTCGGCGCCGTTCGTTGGCTGGTTCAAGATTCCTGGGAACACCATACCCATCTCTGTAGCCTGACAGCTCATGGGACGGTTGTACCTAGTGAGGGAGGGCCGCTCTTGAGTCGGTCCGCCGTCAATCGGCAGAAAGGGACCGACGTGTCCAAGAGAGGCAATCATTGGGGAACGTTCGCACCGCGTGATTGTCGGCCGCAAATATGGATTCAAAATCAACGATGGTTTCGCCGGAGGTGATGTCCCCAAGGGTGACAAATGCTTGAGACAACTCGCCTCGCCAGAGGAGTCAAGAATGATGCACGGCAATCGCGTCGTCATGTTCGCCGCGACGGTGTTCATCGGTGGACTGGTATGTTTTGCCCCGAGCTTCCCGACCCTCAACGTTCTTGCAGACACCGATCCTGCGCGGGAGGCTGAGGCTCATTACAGAGAACACGGTGTTGACGTAACCTCACGTCCCTGGTGGCATAGGAATCCCCTTTTGGATGCTGTCAGGGAAGGGAACCTCAGGCTCACCAAACGGCTGCTATGCGAGGCCGCCGACGCGGATGAGGCGGACAAGTATCGTACAGCGGCCTTGATGATCGCGGCTCGGCGTGGGAACCTCGAAATAACCGAGCTGCTTTTGAATCACGGTGCAGACTTGCGTGCAGTGACTGCTCGCGGAAGGACCGCCGTAGACGTGGCTGCGGGCGAGGGGCACACTGAGATCGTGAAGCTTCTCCTGACCCACGGAGCGAAACAGACCCTCAGCAGTGCCGCGTTGCTCGGAGACGCAGCAACCGTACGACGACTTCTCAGTGAGGACTTGGCCGTCGGTTCGACCGGCGAGACGCAAGAGCGAAGTGGCAACGCACCTGTGCCCCCGGATCTCATACCCAGTATCAGAGTGTCTACGAGGTTGGCAGCCGGCCACGGCCACGTGAAGGTGGTGAAACTGCTTCTCGATCGCGTCAAGAACCTCAAAGGAAATGCCGAGTTCACCCAAAGCGCCTTCAACGAGGCCGTTCGACACGGCCGGCTGAAAGTCGTCAAGCTCCTTCTGGATCGAGGGCTCGACGTCAATGCGGCGACGTACAGTTATAGGACCTGGACCGCTCTCATGACCGCCGCTTGGGCAGGTAATCCTGCCGTCGTACGACTGCTCCTGGGCAAGGGAGCCGAGATCAATGCGTTAGACCCGTGGGGGCAACAGACAGCGCTCATGATCGCGGCTGAAGGTAATCGGCCGGAAGTCGTAAAGATACTGCTGGAGGCCGGGGCAGACCCTAATGCCAGGAATAGGGACGGTGAGACGGTACTCATGTACGCAGCCAGTCGAGGTCACCCTAAGGCGATCAGACTCCTCACGGACCGAGGAGCGGATGTCAATGCGGTCTGGAAAGGCGCCACGGCACTTTCCATCGCCGTCCTTTCTGGTTACAGTGACGTGGTCGACGTGCTGATAGACGCTGGGGCCAAACTGACTCTCGATGGGGCCGTCGCAGTGGGGGATGCTGCGGAGGTTCGCCGGCGTCTAGAGGAGTAGGGCGATCTCGACCGTGCACAAAGGTTTTGCGGTACCGGTTCACTGCTCTTTGTCGCCGTCCAATACGGAAGGCACAGGATCGCTCGACTGTTGCTGGCACGGGGGGCCGATCCCAACGAGGAGATGCGTTTTGGACGCACACCGTTCAAGGAGGCCGCGCGACGCGGTGACCTGAAAATGGTTAAGATCCTCGTAGACGGTGGTGCGGAAATCAATCCCCGGAACCGTGGCGACGGCTCAGCTTTACTGGAGGCTGCAAAGAAAGGTCACGCGAAGGTGGTCGAATTCCTCCTGACAAGGGGCGCCGACGTTCGAGCGGGAACAAGGTACGATGGTACCCCTTTGATCGCGGCTGCCGACGGCCACCATCTGCAAGTTATGCGGCTCTTGGTAGAACACGGAGCGGATGTCAACGAAGCCCTGGTCACGCACTATTCCGGAGGGAGACTAGAGGTGCCCCGACCTCTTACCATTCCTATCGAAGTGGCGGCCGAGTCAGGTGATACTGAGCTGGTCCGGCTCATGCTGGACAAGGGAGCGAGAATTACCGGCAAGAATAACCTCGGCAAGCTGGCACTTATGGTGGCAGTCCATAACGGCCATACAGAAACTGCAAAGTTGCTTCGGGAACGAGGTCTAAGACTGACTCAAAGCCAACTGGCGCATCTCTATCAGTTCAAGACGATTCAAAGTCGCATGGAAGCCCCGACAGCAGGGAGCGAGATGAGCGAACCGTGCTCGTCGGAATAACCGCACACCCTTCGGGTGCCCGAAGGGCCGTGTCAAGGTCGTCGGGGTAACGCCCCTAGAGACGTTGACTCATGCTGAAAGCAGGCATTATCCCGACTGTGCTGTCGACCCGATACGCGGCAGGCAAAGTTCGAGGGACAGAAGTTCGGGCCGAGTTCGGGGGACACCATAGGTGTCTCTGGGGCCTGACGGCTCATACGATGAGTGCCAGCCCGTGCAAGACGGGCCGCCCTTGCGTCGGTGTTCGGTTAGTCGGCAGAATGGGACCGACTTGTGCAAGAGAGGCAATCATTGGGGGATGCTCGGACCGCATAATTGTCGAGAGGGAATATGGACACAGAATCAGAATGATGGCTACCCTTGGGCACCCACTAGAGTTTAGCCAAACGGCTTCGCAAGGATTCATCCAATCGAATCATCGAATCAATCATCCGATCCCAAAGGGAAGCCCTACTCTCAGGGTTAGCGAGGCCGGCACCGACAAAATTCTTTCGGATACGACTCGCCTGGTTATCGCTTCCCACACTCCGGGTACTTTCAGAAAGGAAAGGTCACAGCCAAACCATCAACAGGAAACCAACCATGTTTGAGATCATGTGGACCAGCCCTGTGACCAAAATAGCCAAGCCCTTCGACTTCTTCTCCCATTCCAAGAAGCATACTGAAAGAATGAAGAAGCTCCAAATCTTCGACACGCCCCACTCTTGCCCCCCAGAGAAATGAAGACCGGCCCAGATCAACCCGGAGACGACAGGAACCCAGATGGTATTGCCAAGGATTCGCCTAAGCAGAAATAGAACTGGCCACATGACAAGGGTCTCAATCCATGCCCCTACCACCAACATTACCCCATGCATTGTCGAAGTCATATACGGGAGCCTAGCATCTAATTCTGCTTGGGTAAGGCGTGGTCCAAATAGTGCGAATACTATGAGCACGATTGGAAGACTTGGAATAATCATAACAAACCAAGCATGCCAAACGTAGTCCGTTATGGGGCGATCAGTGTTACGTAAGTCGCTAAGAATGAGCTGCATCAGCTTGGTGGCCAAATCCATGACTCGCCGCGTCCAAGCGAGCAACGGAGGTACACCGCCACGATTCCCCATCACTAACTCCTTGAGAGGAATGTTACCTTATTCCTCATGTTGCCTGCACGCCACCTTCGAGACGGGCTCTTTCAATCGATTTGTCTTCCCCGACCTCCTCCCCAACAAGGACATACCTGGATGCTAACGGTGAAATGACAGAAGTTTCGCGCAGATAGTCGTCTGCATCAACTTAGGACATAACGCCAGTATGGTGTGACCAGCTTCCCCCGGAATTTCGAAGGGGAGCCGACAAAGGGTTTCCCCTCGGAGAAACCACTATCCAAGATCCCCGCTGGTTTCGCCTGTCACTGGGAGTCCTGCGTCTAGCCGCCGAGTAACCGCTGTAGTGTCGGGTCAGATTGAACCGGACGGATTGACCTCATCAATCCTCAGCAGCACAACATCCTCGACCTTCTCCGTGGAGATCAGCAGCCGTATTTCCTTGGCATCTCCGGATGAGTGTTGGAGCAAGGTGGCCGGAGTTCTCAAAAGGCTCTTTCCTGTTGAGTGCGTTTCCATCACTGCTTTTCTTATGGTGCATCCGGAGCAGTGCACCGTATTACCGCATCCACCGGGAAGCCTTGCGTGCTCGCATTCAAACACCTCTCCTCCCGGGTAGCCCTCAACCTGCGACAGCTCCTTCTTAACCATCTCAAGTGCCTTCGTGTTCCCGGTCACGATTATTCCAGTGGAGTCTACTACAATCACCGGACAATGAAGGCCCTCAAGGAGGGCCGGCACGTTCATGCCTATCTGGGCAAGCTGGTGATGTGCACAGTCGTCGCATATACTGTGTGGGTAATCGGCTTTGGATCGTCGCCTTCAGGCCCCACCGAGCCCATGTCCTTTCCGCACCATGCGCAGATTCTTCTCACGAATACTGCACTCCTCTCCTGTCCGAGACTGCACCTTCTCGGTCCAGGATACAGGCCGCAGAAAACGGATTCAAGTAGTTCGGGGTTCACTATACCTATCTCTCGGCCTTGACAGCCCTTACGATGGGTTGAAGGTCGCTAAGGGAGAAGACGGCACGCGGTGCCCTAGCGAAGGCGGATTACAGCAGCATTCACGGTACGTATGTTGTCCCCGACGTCGCGGACGCAAGCCTTCGCCGCAGGCGGGGGGCTACCGGCGCGAAGCGATAGAGACTTTGGATAGAAGGCTGGGGAGGGCACTTTTGCTGAAAGCCCTCCACGGCAAACTCTTACCCTTCTCTTCCTTGATTGTGTCCGTTCATCAAAGTGCTTGATGCGTTTGGATTTCGCACGGAACAACCGATGCGTACCTAAAACGGTGGCTTTGGCAGCCCTTCCTCGATCTGGATGTCGAACGCGGTGGTCATGTATCCCATGATCGAGTACAGGCCGCAGATGGCCACGACCTCGACGAGGCCGGACACGCCATGGACGTCCACGAATCGTCGCTGTACATCTGCCGGGATGGATTTCTTCGCGACGATCGCGTCGACGGCCTCAAGGGTCGCCTGTGAGGCATCAGGCAGCGTGTTGGGCACCTCCCCCGCGGTCAGGGCGTCAATCACCTCTTGGCTGATTCCGGCCAACTTTGCCGGACGCTGATGGTGGGACCACTCGTAGGGAAACCCCTGCCGGGCGGAGAAACGCAGGATCACCAGTTCACGTACGTCATCGGGCAGCAAGCCATGGAATCTCAGATGCTCGCCCAGGGCGCCGACTTTCGCGGTCACGCCCGGGTTGTTGAACATGCGCACATAGACATCGCCCAGATGGGAGCGGCCCTCGGCGTATGCGCGCGCGGACGCCATGTGCTCGAACAATTCGCGGTCCTTGCCAGCGAGCGTATTGGTGGGATCGGGTATTTCGGCCATTAGTCATTATCCTCCCATTCCTTCTGACGTGCCCGCCAGACACCGACAGGCGTTGGATAGGTCTTGTCAATTTGAAGATCCAGGAGATACGGGCCCGAGGCGTCGAGCCCACGGCTGACGGCCGCCGCGATGCCTTCGGGACGTTCCACCCGCTCTCCATCACCCCCCATCGATTTGGCAAAAGCGACCCAGTCGATGCCGGGAATATCGGTGAGATGCTCTGGGCCGGGTCCCATCTGTGCGGCGCGAAAGTAAATGTTGCCGTACGCCTGGTTGTTCATCAGCGCGATGACGAGCGGAACCTCCTCGCGCGCAGCGGTGTGCAGTTCCATGCCGTGCATCAGCATACATCCATCTCCCGTCGCGACCATGAGCGGGCGCTCGGGCCGGGCCATCTTTGCGCCGATGCCGAGTGGAATTGCTCCGCCCATCGGGCCGAGGTTCGTCAGAGAGAAGTGGGTCCCCGGATGGCGCGCTTCCCAATACTCGGCGAACCAGGCTCGGTGCGCACCGGAATCGACGCAGAGCACACCTTTATCAGGGAAAGCCGCGCGAAGCTCTGTCACGACCCGCGCCGGATGCATGGGTATGGCGTTGCTCTCCGTGTCTTCGCTGCTGTAACAGCGAGGACCGAGCGCGTTGATTTTGCGCAGAAAGTCCAGACGATAGTTGCGACCGGCCTCGAGTTCCGCGGCGTCCTGGAGATCCGCCAATTCTTTGAGCAGCGCGGCCGGATCGGCGACAATCGGTGCATCGGCGGTCCAGGTCCGGCCGATCAGCAGCGGGTCGGCGTCCACCTGAATCAGCGCCTTGGAGGGAAGCATTCTCGGGTCCCATTGCATCGTGTCGCGTTGTGACAAACCGGAGCCGATGACGAGCAGAACCTCCACCTCATCGGAGCAGATTGCATCGATCGCCGGACGCGATCCCCCGTAACCGAACACGCCGAGCGCCAATGGATGATCTTCGGGCATCACCCCTTTGCCCGAAAGTGTGGTCGCCACCGGGACATCAAACCGCTCCGCGAACTGGAGCAGCATGTCCGCGCCGTATCCCTTTACGCCGGGACCAGCGAGTACGATAATGTTTCTGGTCTCCGAGTTATTGAGCAGGCCGACCGCAGTGGCGAACGCTTCTTCGTCGATGAATTTCGCGGACAACAGCGATGTCGGGATCGGCTGCCATTCTTCGTGGATCTCCGCCTTCTGCACATCGACAGGCACTGACAAGTGAACTGGTGACCGCCTTGTGAACGCGTACGTTATGGCGTGCCTGAGATGACGTGGAACAACCGCGGCTGACGACATCGACAGCGACAATCCCGCTATGCGCCGGAGAATGTCGATATCGTCGATCGCGGCCTGGGAAGCGTCCTGAAAGCCGCCCATTCCTTCCCAGCTCCGCGCGACTTCACCGCTGACGGCGAGGACCGAACTGCGGTCGGTGCTTGCGGCGGCGAGCGCGGTAGTCATGTTGAGAACGCCTGGGCCACCGATTCCGAAACACACGCCGAGACCGCCTGAAGCTCGTGAATAGCCGTCCGCCATATAGGCCGCGCCACCCTCGAACGCGGTGACGACTGTCCTCAGACCCTCGGTTTCGGTCAAAGGCGGCATGAAGTTATCATTCAGGCCGCCAAGACCGATAAAAACGTGGCTGATGCCCTGATCCCGAAGCGCTTTGATCATGTACTCGGTTGTTTTCACCATGCTGTCTCCTCGGAAAACGTCAAGCTCATCTTCATATACCGATTGTCAAAAATTCTGTCTTATTGGTGGTGGCGTGTGTTTCAAGAATCGCCCCACATCATCCTGCAAACTGGCAAAGCAAAGCGGAGCAGTTTGCCGAAAATATGGAGTTTTTTGCGGGAGGTGCGGAGGGCGGTCTTTCTGCCGAAAAAAGAGCCCTCCGCAATCTTTCCACAAGAAATCTGCCATTTCTTTTGGCACCTGCTATAAGCGCAGGCTCTACCTGAGCGGAACGCGATCCCTCGATCAAGACGATCAAGGAAAGGCCAATCGCAAACCAGGTCGCGGCCAGTCCACCGCAATCAATTGCCCGGTGCCGGAACACGTTATGAATGCCGTGCGGTAGTCGGGACCACCGAAGCAGATATTGGTGATCATGGGGTCACTCAGAGTCAGGATCTCGACCGTCCGACCGTCCGGAGCGATCTGGGTGATGGCACCCTCCATCAATGTCCCCTGACATACCCAGCCCTCGCCGTCGACCGCCATCGAATCGAACAGCGCGTAGCCCGGTGCCCCGTAGAGGAGCCTGCCCGCATGGAATTCACTGTCCGAGTTCTTCGCAATCTCGCCGGGACCATCAAGGTCCCAATACCAAATGCGCCCGACCTGGGTCTCAGCGACATAGAGACGACTTCCGTCAGGCGACAGGGCGATGCCGTTCGGGCTGGCCAGAGGAAAGATCTTCTCGGTGATACTTGAACCGTCGGGCTGGGCATAGAAAACCCCGGTGAAGTCGCTCGACCGTTCGGTGCGTATTCCGTGATCGGTAAACCAGAAACCGCCCGTGCTGTCGAAGACAATATCGTTAGGGGCACGCAGCGGACGATTGCCACAGGCGCTGTAAAGGGTGGTAACCTCGCCTGTAGAGAGGTCGACCCGGTCAATGCTTCCCTGTGTGTAGGTGGGTGGCGCCACAAGTCCGAAGACGAGCAGATCGTCCTTGCGTTGGAACGAGAAGCTGCCGCCATTGTTGCAGACATAGACGGTTCCATCGGGCCCGATTGCCGCACCGTTGGGGCCGCCGCCGATCTCGGCGACGTGTTCGATCCTACCGTCCTGCAGGACCCTGGTGAGTCTGCCAGCGGCAATCTCGGTCACGAGCACGGAACCGTCAGTCATCGCGATCGGGCCCTCGGGGAACTCCAGACCGCTCGCTACGACCCGCACCTTGGCGCTCGGTGAGCTAACAGGAGTGACAGCTTTCATGATGCGTCTCCGTCGACCTGAGCATTCGGAACCTGGCTCGGCGGAATCAGAAGCGTGCGCGAACAACGAGCAATTATACTGATTGTCAAAAATTCTGTCTTATTGCCGGTGGCGTATGTTTCAAGAAACCGCCTACGTCATCCTGCAAACTCGCGAAGCAAAGCGGAGCAGTTTGCCGAAAATATGGAGTTTTTTGTGGGAGGTGCGGAGGGTGGTTTTTTGCCGAAAAAAGAGCCCTCCGCAATCTTTCCACAAGAAATCTGCCACTTCTTTTGGCAACTGCTATTTCGCGCTCACGTTTACCAATATTGTGAAGCGTACCATAGATCCTTTTGGGGGGCAACGCGATTGCGTCGAGTACCGGTGAGATGACTCCAAGAGCGATTTCCGTCACAGGCTAGACCGCCGGAGGCAAGACGGGCCGCCCTTGTGGGTCGGTCCGCCGTCAATCGGCGTCAAGGGACTGCCTTGTCCAAGAGAGCCAATCATTGGGGAACGTTCGGACCGCGCGATTGTCGGCCCAAATATGGACACAGAATGAGGTATAGTGTACCCGGATTCATACCCGGATTCACATGTCCAATCCTTCCGCCATCAAGCTGGAAACCGCGGAGGATGAAGTCTTTTGGCGGAATCCGTGAGTACACAGGATCGAAGCCGGTCCGACTTTGAGAACGAATGCTTGACTTCCTGTTGGATACCGATACCCTGAAGAGAGAGAACTCGGAGTGTGGCTGTGCGCGGGCATTCACTGCACGACTGAGGAGACCTGACCATGAAAAACGAGATATTGGAAGAGATCATCGAAAAGCTTGACTTGCTGACTACCGAAGAGCAGCTAGGCCTGATTGCCGCGCTGGCGGAAAAGGCTCGCGCTTCTACCGTTGTCCGGTCTGAGCCGCCACGTAGGTGGTCGGACGTGATGGGCATGTTGTCATATCCTGCCTGCGGAGAAGACGCTCAGGGTTACATCTCCCACTCCCGTCGAGAATCGGATGAAAAGCGCCTTGCGGATACCAATCGGTGATGTGTAATGAGCGGAGTTCTGAACGGAATGCATCGCGTCTTCCTGGATTCTGCGCCGGTCATTTATTTCGTCGAGCGACATCCTGTCTATTGCTCGATTCTTGAACCGGTCTTCCGTCGATTCGAGGCCGGCGACCTCGTACCGGTAACATCTCCCATCACGCTGGCTGAGTGCCTCGTGTTGCCGATGAAACAGGGAAGGGCTGACGTAATCGAGGCATTTCTTGAGCTTATGGGGGGCGACCCTTCTTCCGTTTTCGTCCCCATACAAAGGGACACCGCGCGCATAGCTGCGGACATTCGATCCAGCCACAATCTGACTCTCACCGACGCCTTTCAAGTCGCTTCAGCGCTCCAAGGTAATTGCGATGCGTTGCTCACTAACGACAAGAATCTCTCCACGATAACCGACGTGAAAGTCGTCCTCGTGGAAGAACTATCCCTGTAGCGAAAGAGAATCCCGCTCATGGATGGGAAGGTTAGGGGCGGGCAACGAGAGGACTAGCGCCCGGAATTCATCCGGCCCCAGGTTTTTGAGGCGTCACCTCTTCCACCCTGGCTCTGATGACGACTTCAGGAGGCTCCTGTGGATCCGAAAAGACAGGAGTGCGTAGGAGTGTTGGGTGCATCATGCCTATCTTTGCCGTTGACGTCTCGTGCGATGAGTGCCGGCAGCAAGACGGGCTGGCCTTCGGTCGGTCCGCCGTCAATCGGCGGCAGGGGACCGACTTGTGCAACAGCGGCAATCATTGGGGAACGTTCGGACCTGATGATTGTCGACCGCAAATATGGACATGGAATTAGGAATGGTCTACCCGGATTCACGGGCTCACGCAAATCCCGGATTAGCCCAAATTGGTCAAACCGCTTATCATCCGTTTCGGCGAGGCAAGCCGGTGCGGCTGTCAAGCGGCTCTCCATCTCGATGGTCAGCATGTCTCTGCAATTGTGCGCAGCATTTCTATTGCAACCCGCTCTTGTCTGTCCGCCAGTATACGCAATAGCTTTTTCAGACTACTGAAGGCTGCTTCGTTTCTTCTTATCTCCTGGCCTACGGTACTCCAGCAAGTGTCTAGGCAAGAAAGAACAATTCGCCGAACCTTCTCTTCTCGGAAATAGCCTTCTCCCCTCTTTGCTACGGCTTGCTCCAGCCAGACCAATCCATCCAATACGAGACCTCGTGCCCCTTCCTGTTCCAGCAAGATGGCAAAGGAAGATCCGCACTGCGGTCTGTCCAGGAATTCCTTGGCCCATTTCTGGTAGTTCGGCCGCATTGCCTCAATCACGGACCTGTGGTTCTCCGACCACATTTTCACCCAGGCTGCACCAAAGCCCATAACGTTGCACCACATCTTTTGGAGGTCGTAGAAACCGTGTTGGATCTCTTCGAAGCTCCAATGTGGGGACTGAAATGCAAAATCGACCATTCTCTGCCATTCTTCAAGAAAACGACCAGGAGGAGGCGATGATTGCAGATTTTCGATGAACCACCAACTGAGGAAGGACTCAATCCGGTAATGTCCGTCGACTCCCAATTCAAGGATGGGTTTCCAGAATCGGTCAGGCTTTTCCTTTTGGCTCAGTTCGGGAATCACTCTAACGAGTCGCCGAAAGAGCCATTCATACCATTCGTGGTTGGCATAGCCTAACTTTCCACCGGCCTCGAGAATTTCGGTTATGATCTCCATGCTGTAGTTCAGAGCTTCCTCGAAAAGATGAATCCAGTCCGCTCTCTCTTCAGAAGTCAATGCCTTGTTGAGCGAAGGTATCCAAGCGTTGGCGGCCATGACAAGAAGAAGGTCGATGCGCAAGGCTTTATTGGACTCGTCCGTCCAATCAAACGGACTGGAATAGGGGAGTGCTGCGTTCACTGAATCGCAGATGCTCTTCCATTCCGGTACTTCCGGCAGCATGCTTCCCTGACAGAACTGCTCAATCTCGTTATCGAGCCATCCCGGTACGTTGGGTGCTGACGAGTCGGATCGTTGAATGAGAGTGTTGATTGGCCTTGCAGCCGCCCAACGCATAACGAGGTGCTGGAGGCGTTTGAGGTCCGAGCCTAGCTGCTGTCTGAATCTCGCGGCTGATTCAAAGAGTATTCTGACTGTGTCGTATTTCTCATCCGTCCCAAGCCGTGCCGTACATAGGCGGAGTTCACGAGAATCAGGCTGCTCCGCCCAGAGCATAGGGATAGCATGCGCGCAGAACCCTTGCCATCGTAAATCCACGTAGGTCAACTCGCTTTCCACGGGGGATGGACCGGGGGGATTCAAGACTATTCCCACGAGATGCTCCACACACCATCGTTCTCGATCAGGATGCTTTCTCAGCCATTCCCTGTGATGCCTGACGAGAACAGCTGCTCCGCCAGTTACGCAGTTTTCCGGGCCGAAGAATGCCAGATCAAAAGCATCCGGAATCTGTAGGGAGGGTATGGACTGGACTTGGGCCAAGAATCCCTCTAGTTCTTCCTCAGAGAGGGAATCCTCCCCTGATAGTAATCGTCTGCAACGGTAGGGCATGGTCAGTAGGATTTGTTTGGTCTCGAGGTCTTGCTTCACCGCCTCGTATTCCGGAGACTGTGAGAGCATGCCCTCGCTGTACACTATAACTTCACCTTCAGCACCTCTGACTTGTCTCAGGTTGGCAGGATCAAAGATGTCAATCAGGCGCCTGAGGAATCCGGCTCCAACACTGGCGCAAGCTCCCTCTTCCAAAAGATTTCGCCATTGCTCTCGGACGCTGATAAAGAAGTCCTGGGTCCCTTTATCATCAACGAGAAGGTAGAATGCGACGGTGAGCAAGTCCACTCTGCGGTGTTCCATACTGTGCCATTCTTTAGCGAGCCGAACAAGGACCTCCGGCTGATTGAGCCCACCCCAAGGAAGCATCTGAAGTCCTTGTCCTTGGCTTTGGTGCCACGCATCCCACAGATACAATTCTGGAATTGCCAACAGTGGCTGCAGTTCTTTCAGGAAGAGCTGTGGGTATCGCTTGCCCACGCAGGAGAGCAAACCTAGGAACGCTGTGGATTTCGCCCGACCAAGGATTTGGTCAACGGCTTCCGAAACGGATTCTTCCCTGTCGAGAGTATCGTAGAGCCACTTCTCCAGAGCCATCAGGGCAGTGACGACCGAATGAGGAGCCGTCCCCGAGTCGGTGAACCAGTAGGCAACCTCCTTGTCGCCGACGAAAGTGCGCTGGCCACCGGGAATTGTCACCTCGATTTCGAATACTTGCTGTTTGTGTGCTCGCTTCTTGCTTGCCCATCTCTCAGTGACAAAATCCACCAACCGGATAATCAGATTAACAGCTTCCGACGGATCCAATCCCAGAAAAAGCCAAAACGGTGACCTCGTCCAAAATGGAGGGTAGTACTCTTGATCCACCATGCTGAGGCCCAGCTTGGCAAGTGGGTTGTCCATCTCTGGTTCGTCCATTCTGTCACTTGGTGTCTCGATCAAGCAGGCCAGGACTATCTCTTTGGCCACGGCAGGATCAGTCGCGGCTAGTCTGAGAACCGCATCCGTGGTGAGGCAGGTTTCTGCGAAACCCTCGTCGACTATGCGCGAGGGCCCATCAGGCCATGGATCCGGTGGCTGCGCGTCTGGATCGCGGTAGCGCTGCCGCCATGATACCTCAACCCACTCGTCTGTATGCTCTCGAAGGCAGTCTGAGTCGGCATGCAACGGGTTCAGCCTTCTCTGATACTCAATCTTCGCCTTCATCCGATCCGAGGGCGGGCGTCTTCCGCAGGCAGTCAGGGCGAATGCCACCGTTCGCTCAGGATACTCAGAATAAGCTTTTAGCGCTCCCTTGAAGACCACTCGATCCAACTTCTCGTTAGGTACACCGCGCCAATAAACCATCTTCGAAGCCAGTCTGTCCTCCGCCTGCTCCAAGGCTAAATCCGCCGCTTCTGTCCTGCACGGAAGACCAGATTCAGAATACTGGAGCCATTTCTCCGCTACCTCGGCCGCCCTCAAAGGAGCCAGTCTGAGTACGTCATCGCTGTGATTGTGCAGGAACCTGATTATTGGCGGCCAGTAAAGCGCGAAGGGTATCCGCTCCAGTGTTCTGGCGTGTGTCGCAGACTCCGGGTAGAGGCTTGCCAATGTGACTTGTATTGCCCTGTTGGGAAATGTGGCCACCAGAAGAAATCCAGCGAGCAATCGATTGAGCAGCTTCCCTTCATCTTGACTCAGAACGGGCCACATCTGCTCCAGCAGGGGAAGTGGATTGGCGGCAAATATAACTGCTTGCAACATGAGATCCTGTGCCAGTCCCCTCTGATCACCTTCGTGTGGCAAGCTGGTCCAGACTTGGACCCACTCGTCAACGGACCTTCGTTCAAGGAGATGCAGCCCCAGCAGTTGTACTGCACGATGCCACACAGGAGAATCCAGTTTCTCGTCAACATAATCGGCAAGATTGCTTTGCCTGCCGACCAGAATCCTTTGTCTTGCCCAGTCTCCGAAGAGGTCATGCTCGAAGGTGTATCTCTCGTCCGTGCATGTGCAAATCCTGTCGCAGATCAACTCGCCCAAGGGCGCCGTTTCGCCTACGCCAAATGAGTCTCCGGGAAGCTCGGACGCACACTCGTCCGCTTGTCTTTGGGCAAGGCGCTTGACAAAGCTGTCCCTTGTTGCACCGGAAGGGCCTTTCCTTACAACATTCTCCCAGAACCAGACGATCAGGTCCGATTCCCCAGTCCAACCTGATATTTCCGATACCGGCGCGTCTGCAATGTTAGTGGCGAAAAGTTGCAACATCTTAGGCTTTAAAAGCAGCCTATGGAGTTCCGGTCGGAGCGAAAGGCTACCCAGAGCTGGGAATTCACGCCATACAGGCTGGAGTTCTTGCCATGTCGGCTCCTTAATGGGAACGATCTGGAAGAGATCGGCCTTCACACCCGCTAGCGCGAGTTCCCGCTGCAACCTGTGCACTTCTTCCACCTGGGTGGAGATGACTACTCGCCAGGGGCTTGATTTGTCCCCCAGACGCAGCGTGGTCATCACGACAGCGAGGTTGGCGAAAGTGTCCCGATCAAATTGCCGGTCCAGGCCATCCAGGATCAGATAGGCTTCCTGGCCCGTGAAGGAGGAAAGAAGTTGCTTAAGGGTATAGGTGAGATGACGGCTCCCCTCGAACGATGTCAAATCTCCGTGTGCCAGGAGTCCGGCATTCCACCAAATCACCGTGGCTCGTTCACTAATTGATTCGGCAAACTTCTTTGCCAGTACGGTCTTGCCGCAGCCTGAGGGACCGGCGATCAGTGTTATCCTGCTGGCGCGCACAGAATCTCCGATTCGCTGCAGATCCTCTGGCCTATCCACCCGTACCGCGCCACCGATGGTGTCCGAAATCCTTTGCAGACTAGTCCCAGTCTGTTCACATAGTTTCGTCCAATCGTCTTCATGGGTGGGAAAGTCGCGTAGCTTGAAATCAAATCGCAGTTGATCGATGAGCTTTGGAAGGACCAACGAGCCGGCAAGAGGTCGGCTGTCAGCAGCAATCCTGCATAACCACTCCCAGAGGAGTTGCGCATCGCGCGCCGAGTTACTTCGCAGGATATTGCGGCACATTCGGATGGCTTCTCGAACAGAGTCGGATGGATCTGATTGGAAATCGAACTTCAGCACCCTTACGTGACTCAACAGCTTGCCTATGTCATCATCCGTGAGACCGTGCGCTGCCCGGAGATCTTCGGGACAGGAACAGCTGTCGAACACGGCCCGATGGTACCTGTTCGCAGAACCGGCCTGTTCCAAACCTCTTTTCAGGTCCGAAGGCTTCTGGACCCGTGACCACTGAAGCAACTCGTCGACCGCATCTCTCACTTCCAGACCTAATGGTGCTGTAACCAGACAGAGCATGTCCTTGGATATCTCAAAGGGTTCTCCTCCAAGATACTGCTCCCAGCAACTCAAAATGAATTCTTGTTGGAAACCATTCTGAGTGATCTGTCTATTGCTCTTGATGGAAACTGCGCATCTTCTTTTCGTATTCGACGTTTCCAACAACAGGAGTACATCGTCTAGGTGCCAACCCAGCCGGCCACACTGGAAATCAATTCGTGTGATTGACCCATCTTCGGGATCGAAGGGGGGCGAATCCGTCAACATGCAGCAGAGGAAGTAAGCAACCACCTTGTCTTCAAAAAGATATCCGCCTCCTCCAGTAGACTTGGGGGACTTGATCTGCTTTGCCATAGCTCAACTCCGGTAGACATTTCAGCAAAAGGGGGCCGTCTACCCCAACCGAGACTCCGAGCCACGACTGGGATCACCAACATTCAAGAAGCTCGGTAAAGTCCGCTGCAACCGGTCAGCGCAATACCTCTACAGCAGCGGCGGTTGGTGATACCCATCGTACGAGGCTAGTCCTTTTGTCAACCCTTCTATGGTAACCGGTGCTGACATCATCGCGCAAGCGAAGTGCGGGACGACCGATTTGAGCGTCCCGCTGATTCCCTGGAAGTGGTTGAATATTCGAAAGGGGCCCTCCTCGAGGCCGCTGATGGTCTCGAAGAAACGGTGTGACCGGCCTGTTTGCTGGTTCTATTCCAGAAGTACCATGCGGCTTTGAGTTTGGGCGCGTATTTCGCGAAGAGTTCGCGGCGCACCATAGTTGTCTCTCGCTCTGCGGACTCATGCGATGGGTCCCGGGTGGCGAAGGGGAGGGCAGGGCACGCCATGTCCTTGGGAATCCGGATTCCAGCGGCATTCACCGTAAACATGATGTACCCACGTGGCGGCCGCAGGGTTTTGACGAAGGCACCGGGCCTACGGGCGCGAAACGATAGAGACTTTGGATGGAAGTCTGGGGAGGGCCCTTCTGCTCACGGCCCTCCCCGGCAAACGCTTACCCTTCCTTTTCCTTGATTGCGGCGAGGATCTTCTCCGGTGTGAGCGGCAGGTCTTTGATCCGGACGCCAATCGCGTCATAGACCGCGTTGGCAATGGCCGGAGCGGTGGGGACGCACGCGGGTTCACCGATCCCCTTCGCGCCGAATGGGCCCGAGGGCTCGATGGGCTCCACGATGACCGGTTCGATGGGGACCTTGTCTTTGGCGGTGAGGATCTTGTAATCGAGGAGATTCGCGTTCATCACGCGGCCCGCACTGACCTGGATCTCCTCGCTGAGCCCGTACCCCGTGCCCATCACGGCCGCGCCATATATCTGCCCTTTCACGAGCATGGGATTGATCGCGCGGCCCACGTCATGAGCTGCGACGTAGTTGACGATATTCACCTGGCCCGTTTCCATGTCCACCTCGACCTCGACCCCGTGGGTGCCGAAGGTGTAGCAGCAGGAGAGGTTCCCCTTGCCCTCCCGGTCGAGCATCTCATTAGGGGGATCGTAGAAGGCTTCAGCCGTGACCATTTCCCCGCGGCCCGTGCCCACCATGTGCGCCTTGCGAAGGACTTCCGCGACGGAAAGGGCTGTGTGAGGATTGTCCGGATCGTCTTTGAGGAAGACGCGACCGTTGAGAACTTCGAGATTGTCCGGTTCGGAGAGCACGGTCAGATCGAGTTCGGGGATCTGGAAGTCAGGGTCCCGCTTGGCTTTTCGGGAGAGTTTCCGCCCGATGATGTCGGCCATCCACTTGGCCGCAAGGTCTTTGATCTTGGCTTTGACTTCTGTGCCTGCCGTGAGCAGCGCATGTCCCACCATGAATGCGTGACGACTCGCGTGGGTGCCGACGTCCCAGGGACAGACATTCGTGTCTCCCAGGAAGATCGTCACATCCTCGGGACGCAGCCCGGTCGCGTCTGCGGCCATCTGGTGGATGATCGTCTCGGAGCCCTGACCCTGATCGGTGCCGCCGGTGATCACGGTGAGCTTGCCGTCGTCATCGACTCGCAGGATGACGCCCTGCGCGTCGGAAAGGTACACCCTAGCGCCGCCGCCCACATGGAGGAAGGAGGCGACCCCGAGCCCGCGGCCTTTCTTCTTTTCACGCTTCTTGCCGTCCCAGTCGAGCCGCTGCTTCACCTCGTCGAGGCACTCCTTGAGCGGGCAGGTCGTTATCTTGAGCCTCATGGGCGTGACTTCGTCCGGGACGTTCGCGTTGATCGTACGGAATTCCAGCGGGTCGATCCCCGCCTCATAGGCCAACTGATCCATGGACTGTTCAACGATGTACGTGGCCTGGGGATTGCCGTAGCCACGCATGGCCTGTGCGTAGATGTTGTTGGTGTACACGCAGGTGGCACGATAATCGATATTGGCGACCCGGTAGAGCGAGGAGACGGGAATCATCATCACCGAAGGCGTTGTCGCACCCCAGGATGTGTACGCGCCGTTGTCCAGGATCATCTCGATTTTGCGGAAGGTGAGCTGGCCGTCCTTGTCGCATCCCTGTTCGCAGGTTCCGATGGTCGGCTGCCGCGGCGGGCTCGCGGTGAATTCCTCCTGTCGGGTGAAGAGGATCTTCACCGGGCGACCGGTCTCCCTGGCGAGCAGAACCGCAATGAACTCATAGATGTCGGTGTCGAGCTTGCTGCCGAAACTTCCGCCCACGAAAGGAGTGAAGACCCGCGTACGGCCTTTGACCCCGATGTTCTTGAGGAACATGTCCAGGCGGTCCTTGCCGCCGAAGGGTACGTTGGTGACACTCGTGAAGTTGAGGTTGTCGTTCAGGTCGAATTCCGCGATGCAGCCGCTCGTTCCCATGCAGGTCTGGTGGACCCACTGGGTGGTGAAGCTGTCCTTGACCACGTATGCTGATTCCGCGCGGGCCTTTTCCACGTCTCCGGCAACGAGCTTCCAGGGCAACGGGAGTATATTGTTTCGCCGGGGCTTGCCCCGAGCGTCGAATTCGTGGATGAGCGGCGCGTCCTCTTTCATGGCCTCGATAGGATCGAAAACCGGGGGAAGGTCCTCGTACTCAACCTTGATGAGATCGAGCGCCTCTTCCGCGGTATCTTCGTCCACCGCGGCCACCGCCGCGACCTCGTCTCGGAATTGTCTGACCTTGTCCTTCTTCAAGGGTGTCTGGTCACCGATGAAGCCGACCCGGACATCCGGTGTGTTAAAGCCAGTGAGGACCGCTCTCACGCCGGGAAGCTTCTCCGCCTGTGACGTGTCGATGCTCTTGATCCGGGCGTGCGGACGGCTGCTGTACAAAATCTTGCCGTAAAGCATCCGGGGAACCTTGATATCGCTAATAAACTCGGCCCTGCCGGTTACCTTTTCCTTGTCCATTCTGGCAAAGGACTTTCCTACGAAGAGTTCAGTCATTTCTCACTCCTTCACGCCAGCCTCTTTGGACCGGGCCGACATCAACTCGCTGGCGAGTCGGATTGATTCGATTATCTGGACGTAGCCGGTGCAGCGGCACATGTTCCCAGCAAGCGCGTGCCTGATTTCGTCTTCATCGGGCTGCGGATTCGCATCGAGGAGCGCCTTTGCCGACATGATCATGCCCGGCGTGCAGAAGCCGCACTGTACGCCGGCCTTTTCGAGGAAGGCCTCCTGAATGGGGTGCAAGCCGTCCTTCGCTGCCAGCCCCTCGATGGTGAGTATCTCCTTGCCCTCTGCTTCGAGCACTGGATAGATGCAACTGTTGACCGGCGCGCCGTCGACCAGTACCGTGCACGCGCCGCATTCGCCTTCACCGCATCCCTGCTTCGCGCCGGTCAGCTCCAGTTCATCACGGAGCACACGCAAGAGATGCCAATGAGGTTCAACCTCCACTACCACCGCATTTCCGTTTACGACAAACTCTATGGTCCGTTTCATGAGGCGCCGGCTCCTTTCGCCCGATCCCGACAGATCAATCCGGTTCTTTTCACGAGGACACGAATCATGTCTCGCCGGTACCACTCTGTCCCGCGAATCGTCGTACGCGGAGAAGCTTGCTCCGCTGCAATCTTTCCCGCCTCCACGAGCGTGGTTTCATCAATTGTTTTGCCTTGAAGAAATTCCTCCGCGTCCGTGGCCCGCATGGGCGTGGGAGCGGCCACTCCGAGGCCGATCCTCGCCTTGGTGCAGGTCTTCAGGTCCTCGTCAAAGGAGAGGAGCGAGGCCACGCCAAGTATCGGCAGATCCATGGCCTGGCGACGGGTGTGCTTCCAGTAGGCCATGCCCGTGTTCGGCAGAGGCTTGGGCACGGAGAACCGGGTCACGATTTCTCCGTGTTGCAGGACGGTCCTCGATGGTCCTGTGAAGAATTCAGTGAGAGGCACGGTCCTTTCACCGCTCGAACTCGCGATGTGTACCTCCGCTTCCAAGACGAGCATCGGCGGAGCGGTGTCCGCGGACGGAGCCGCATTGCATAGGTTCCCCCCGATGGTGGCCGAATTGCGCACCTGAACGGAACCCAGCTTGCTCACCGCATCGGTGATCACCGGAAAATGCTTCCGGATCTCCTCGGAAAGCTCCAGCGACCGGTGGGTGGCCGCACTCCCGATCCGGAGCCCCCCGTCGAACTCGATGATCCTGAGTTCAGGAATGTTCCGCAATGAGATGACGTAATCCGGTGAAAGGATCTTCTTCTTCCATTGGACCATGAGGTCCGTTCCGCCGGCGATGAGCTTGGCTTTCTCTCCGTGCTCGTCCAGCAGTTCAAATGCCTCCTTGAGAGACGTCGGTTTGAGATACTCGAAGGTTCGCACCATGGACCTCCTTGACATCGGCTGCACTGATGGTCGGTCGTTTTGATGTAAGAGTTTACCGGGAAGGGCCTTTTTGCAAAAAGGCCCTTCCCGCTATACTTTCGCGTTTATAGCGTATTCGATTCCCCGCGTACAGCGCGCGCA
>CAZCDS010000009.1:0-146510 GCA_964497585.1 uncultured Syntrophaceae bacterium | reverse complement strand
CATTCACATCGGCACCCCTTTTAAGAAGGAGCTTCACCAGATCGGTATTCCCACTCTCCACGGCATGCTTCAAAGGCGTTGATCCGTACTGAGTCTTAGCGTTGACCTCAGCCCGACTATCTGACAGTCCCTTCGCCATCGCCAGGTCACCTCGAGAACAGGCCGACATGAGGGGAGTCAGACCATCGATGTCATTCGTATCAACTAGAGCGCCTTCGGCGAGAAGAGTCTTGACCCTTGCCAGGTCCCCAGCCTTCGCTGCTTGGATAAGTTCCTCGTTGAGGCCCAGCATGCTCTTGGCTGCCCCTGTCGCTGAGCACAATATCAAGACCGCCAGCACGGCGAAGCAATGAGTAATCATGCGGATGGGTTCAATTCTCATGCAAGATCTCCCATTTATACGGTCAGCGCAGTCCCGCAGGCGCGGAGGACCAGATTCTCCAGTTCAAGAAGTTATGCACCTATGTTGCCAGCTACTCTGAACCTATAAGCGAAACAGCCTATCACAGGCGTCAAGCCTCCAAGAAGATCAAGCGCTAGGGGTTGCGAACCACAGAAGCACTGAGGGACGGCGCGTTCCTCCCTTGCCGTCTGGCCACGTCACGACCAACTAGCTCTTCAATCAACGACATCGCGGTTTCCTGCCACTTACCGGTTGTACCGTTATCGGCTCATCCCGTTGGCATCTGCCTGACCCAAAACTCATGTTTAGCCCCCATGGGGTCTCCTCAAGAGATTTCCACCACCAAGCCTCAAAGACACCAAGAAGACGAAGATTCCAGGGAAGTTTCCACCACAGAGGCACAAAGGGCACAGAGAATGTGTACTTGTGGCACCCAGTGGGAGGGCATTCAACCGTGTTAATGGAGCACCCGATGATCCCCGTCCATCACGGGGCCGCAGGAGCGTCATGATCGGCAGCCCGATTCCCCGGCGCGGGGGAAAGGCGGGCGAACGGAATCGCGTACTGTGGGGCCTCTATAGCGTTTCAGGTTCTCTTCCCCTTGGAGTAGCACGTTGAGAAACGCCTCGTCGGCTCGGGACAGGGTCCTCTCTTTGTTTATGACGACATCGATGTGCAATATGAAGGGGCCTTCGACAACCGGCAACATCTTCAGATGCCCTTGAGCCACGTCGTTGTCCACTCCCATATGGGCGAGCATGGTAATTCCGTCTCCGATCCTCACCAGCTCCTTGACGAAGTCCACGTTTGCCGTCTGGACGAACGCCGACTCAACGATCGGGGTCCCCTCAAGAACCTGTTCAACAAGACGGCGGGTTCCCGATCCCCGCTCTCTGAGGATAAGGTTCTCTCCGATCAGATCGTTGATCGAGACCCGCTCCTTTTGGCACAACGGATGTCCCGGACCTGCCAGGAGGACCACCTCGTCCTGGGTAAAGGGTACAACGTCCAAACGTTCGTCGTAGGGAACCCTTCCTACGATGGCCAGATCGTTCTTCTCGGAGAGGACGCTCCGGACCATCTCTTCTGAGCTGCCCTCGTCGACCTGAATCTGAATCCGCGGGAAGGCCTTCTGGAAGGTTGAAATATACGGTGCAAGCATGTGGCGGACGAGCGTCTTTGTACTGCCTATTTTCAGCACCAGGGTCACTGCTTCCTCGGCTTTGACGAGGACCTTCTCCGCCTCTTGCACAAGAGAAAAGATCTTCTTCGCCACCATGAACAGTTGTTTCCCGGTGTCGGTCAGTTCGAGCTTCTTCTTGTTCCTGACAAGGAGTTGCACGCGGAATTGCGTTTCCAGTGCTTTGATCTGCATGCTCACAGCGGGCTGGGTGATGTAGAGTTTCTCCGCCGCCCGCGTTATGCTCCCGCAGTCCGCGGCGTAATAGAATGCGCGTAACTGGTTAAGGCTCAAGTCACCACCCATGAGCAAACCCCGGAGAAACATAACATTTTCTTATGCAATCATAATAATTACTGCTTTGACATGTCAAGAGAAATCTTGGCATCCTTATGCTCCGGCGGTCAGCAATCCGCGAATTTTCACTTTCGAGATTGGAGCCCGGTCCGGGCCGCCACCACTCATTGATCAGCCTACCTTCCCCTGCGACCGTAACAAGGAGGAACCGGATGTCAGAAACGTACGACGGCATAATCCTGGGGGCCGGCCCAAACGGGTTGACCGTGGCTGCCTACCTTGCCAAAGCAGGTTTGAAGATACTCCTGCTGGAAAAACGTTTTGAGGCCGGCGGCGGACTCGCCACGGAACAGGTGACCCTTCCCGGCTTTCTCCACAACACCCACGCGGTCTACATGCCGATGGTCGATTATGCGCCGCCTCTGACTGACTTCGACGATTACCTGACCAAGGACTACGACCTGGAATTCGTTTTTCCGGACCCCGTTGTGGCGATGCCCTTCGAGGACGGGTCTTCGCTCTGTTTGTATCAGGACGTTGAGAAGACGTGCAGCTCAATAGCCCGGTTCTCGCAGAAGGACGCGGATACCTATCGGCAGATTGCCGATCGTTACCGGGTGCTCACGGAGGATTTTCTCGGACCAGCCACTTATGAGGCCGCCAAGCCCGCTTTCGAGCAGATGGTGACGCTTCAGCAGACCGATGTAGGCCGAGAGATCACCGAGTTGACCGAAAAGACGCCCAAAGACATTATCGAAGGGCTCTTCGAGAACGACCGAGTCAGATGCTTGTTCCTCTACCTCTCGTGCATGTGGGGTCTGCACCACGACCTGGAGGGGGTGAGTTACCTTGTTCCTCTGCTGATCAATCGAGCCGTGAACTACCGGCTCGTGGTGGGTGGGTCTCATCATCTCGCGCATCTCTTCACCAAGGTGCTCTACCGGAACGGAGGGATGATCGTCTCTCCGGTCAAGGTCAAGCGGATCGTGCTGGAGGACGGAGTCGCCACAGGCGTGGAACTCGAGGACGGAACCCTCTACAAGGCCGACAAGTTCGTTGCGAGCAGCCTGGACCCCTATCAGACATTCCTCAAGTATGTGGGCGCAGACAACCTCGAGGAGCGTTTCGTCACCCGCATCAACGATTGGCAATGGGAGTCGTCGAGCTTCTTTCACGTCCACCTGGCTCTTGACGGCAGACCCACCGTCAAGGCCGCGGAATCAAATCCCGACCTGAACGACGCGCTTATCAAGGTCCTCGGTTACGAGACCGAAGAGAACCTGATACGACATTATGACGCGATCCACAGAGGGGAACTCTTCCCAGGCGGATTCAATTGCTCATTCCCGTCGGTTCACGATCCGAAGCAGGCACCGGCGGGCAAACACACCTGTCTCATTTCGCTCCACGCACCGTATGACCTCAAGGAGGGGGGCGCGGACCGGTGGTACCGAATCCGGGAAGAGGAGGCCGCTCGGTGCGTCGATCTCCTGCGTCGGTACGTCAACGGCGTCGGGGTAGACGACGTGCTCTGGCACTATATAACCACGCCGCTGGACATCGGGAATAAGTTCGCAGACATGGTCAAGGGCTCGTACAAGCAAGGAGCGTACCTGCCGCTCCAGATGGGCTATCTCCGCCCCAACGAGGACTGCTCCCAGCACGCGACTCCAGTGAAGAATCTCTACGTTTGCGGCGCGAGTACCTTTCCCGGTGGATTAATCACATTCGGCCCGGGGTACTGCGCCGCGAACAGGATCGCTGAGGACCTTGGCATAGAGCGCTGGTGGGGTGAACCGGAGTGCGTCACCAAGGCAAAGGCCAAGGGGACTCTATAGGAGAGAAAAATGAAGGTCAATTCGACAGGACTGGGAAAGACGACAATGGTCGCCCACTTTGAGGAACTGACCAAGGTCAACAACGAACCCGGCGGCGCGATGAGACTCAACATCGAGGCCACCGAACCGGTTCACTGGTCCATCAAGGCCACGGTGGGGGGCGAAGACTTGAGAACCTTCGCCAGGCTCCTGTTGAAACCGTCGATCCTGTTCTTTGCGCTGCGGCTTGTTCTCTCCGGCAGCAAGCTCAACCCACCGGAAGCCAAGTAGAGAAGCCGCCCACTTACGGATTCTCTTGCACAAGAGGAGGTTACTCCATGGCTGATACAACGTACGACGCCATCGTCGTCGGTGGCGGACACCAGGGAACGATCATCGCCTGCTATCTCCAGCACGCGGGTATGGATACGGTAGTCTATGAGCGGCAGCATGAACTCGGCGGCGGAGCTTGTGGCGAGGCGCTCCCTCTACCCGGCTTTATCCAGAATCCTTGCGCCCATTTCACCAGGTTCTACGGCCATCCCGCATACGAGGATTTCAAGCTCAGAGAGAAGGGCCTTGCGTACGTCTATCCCGATCACAGCGAAGGCATGATCTACGATGATGGCGTGAGCTTCATGGGCTTGACCGCGTGGAAGGTCGTCGACCCCGAAACGGGACGAGCCGAGTTCTCCGAGAAGAACGCCCAGGAAACCATCAACCAGATCGCCAGGTTCTCTAAACGTGACGCGGACGTGGCCTATGATCTTCTCGAAAAGTATAAGAAGAAATGGCGGGCCGCGTTTCACCAATGGCGATATAATCCCCCCACGCCATGGGACGTTCCCGACGCGTTTGAGCGGCTCATCGGAGATTCCGAAGCCGACATACCGCCTGAATATCAGTTCTACACATCCCAGCAGGTGGCGTACGATCTCTTTGAGAGCGACTATTTGAGGACGCTCTTTATGAGATCCTGCATGACCTCGAGCGGAGTCTTCCCCACGGACTGCATCGGGATCTACAAAATCCTGCACACCCTCGGGTTGATTCTTTCATGGGAGCCTGCTTCTATCGCGGTGGGCGGTACCCATGCGATAACGCACGCGCTTCAACGGGCTTTCAGTTCCATGGGAGGGGAATTTATCGTAGAAACCCCTGTCGAAAGAGCCATTATCGAGAATGGAAAAGCCGTCGGAGTGAAGCTCGCAGACGGCAGAGAGATCGCCGCGCGCAAGGTGGTCGTCAGCGACCTGAACACTCCCCAAACGATCCTTCAGCTCATCGGCGAAGAGCACGTTTCCCCGAAGATCGCGCACAGAGCCAAGAATGTTCTGTTCAACCGGGCCCAGCTCTTCTGGGGCAACTTCGCACTCCACGAACTCCCTGCATACACCGCTGCCAAAGACAATCCCGAAATCGGCATGTGTCCGAGGCTTAATTGGGGACCCAAGGACGCGGATTACTTCGCTACGAGGCATCAGGCCGAACTCTTCGTCAAGGGGATACCGGAGAAGCTCGTGGTCATCGTCGCGCCGGACAGCATCTGGGATCGCACAAGGGTACCCGAGGGCAAACACACCATACTCATCGAACAGTTCACCGCGCCGTACCGATTCTTCAGCGACAGGGAATGGCTCCGCATGAAGCATGACATTGTCGAGATCATGCGCGAACAATGGTCCTGGTACGCGCCGAACATGACAAAGGAAAACCTCATCGCATCTCACATCACCACACCGATGGACACGCAGATGCGGAACTTCAACATGCCCCAGGGCGGATGGACCGCGGAGGATATGATTGCTTCTCAGATGGGGCGAATGAGGCCGTTCCCGGACATCGCCTACCATCGGTTGCCCGTGGAGAACCTCTATCTGGCGTCGGCTGCGGCCCATTCGGGCCCCGGCATCGGGAGAGGTAGTGGGTACAACTGTTTCAAGGTCATTGCCGAGGATTTCGGCCTTCCCAAGATCTGGGAAGAAAAGGGACGGCCGTACTAGCTCTACGCCGCACAAGAAGATGGAGTTCTTCAATCTCTGCGTTGCCGATGCCGCAACCCCGGACTCGTACGGACAAGGCGTGCCGTGCTCCCATTCTGTCGTCTGATGTGAACTGCGATGAAGCAATCGCCCTAGGCTAAGAGAATTTACCGATCACCAACAGGAGGCCCCTATGGGACGACTCGATGGTCGTGTGGCAATCGTTACCGGCGCGGGTAAGGGCCTGGGCAGGGCGTTCTGCGCGCGGTTGGCAGAAGACGGCGCCAACATCGTCGCGGTAACCAGGGCCGACATGGAGGGCCTGGAAACGACGGCGAAGATCGTCCGACAGACTGGGAGACAAGCCCTCATAAGCCAAGTGGACGTGACCAGGGAAGAGGATACGAGGCGTATGGCCGCGGAGGCCGCGGACATGTTCGGCCGGATTGACATACTCATCAACAATGCCGCCTACTACTACGGGGTGACGCGCAAACCCTTCACCGAAGTGGAAGAAGAGCATTGGGATCGCATGATGGCGGTGAATGTAAAGGGTCCGTGGCTCTGCACCAGAGCAGTCTTTCCCTATATGGAAGCCCAGGGCAAAGGAAAGATCGTAAACCTGGCATCGGAAGTCTTTTTCACCGGATCCCACGGCTTCGTCCATTACGTGGCCTCCAAGGGAGGGGTAATCGGACTGACCAGGGCCCTTGCGGTCGAACTGGGGCCGCACAATATCTGCATAAACGCGGTCGCTCCCGGATTCACAGATACCGAGGCGAGCCGAACCCTTGCAAACGTCGAGAAATACGATACGAGCCGAACGCCGCTCAAGCGGCTGGAGACTCCTGAGGACCTTGTCGGGATCGTGACTTTCCTCGCATCGGACGAAAGCGACTTTATGACCGGACAGACGATCCTTGTGGATGGCGGACGCGCCATGCATTGATCGGCAAAAGGCGAATCGAGTTGGAAAAGGTGTGACCGGTATTCCGTGTCCTTCCCACGGATCTTTTCCTCGGAACCGAGGCCAATTGAATCCGGTTGAGAACCCTGGATTGGTTCCACCTTCGACCGTCAGGTTCCTGGCCACACCGCTTCCGGCCTCACGCCAATCATATAACAGGGGCTACATTTTCAAAGAGTCACCGCAACTACGCACCAACACAGGTAAGGAGGAACAGACGATGAAGATGTACGATGTGGTCCCGGGCCTGGAGTTTGATCCGGAAAGGGATCTGGCTCAGTCCCCTGCATGGTTTCTCGATGCCACGCATTCCGTGCCCCCGTGGACACCAATGTTCGGCTGGTTCTGGATTAATTTCTGCCGCCACGGCATGCAATATGGCGCCGAGAAATTGAGCCTGCCGACCGTGAAGGGCTGGGATTGGCGCTTCCTGAAAGGCGGCGGGTACCTGACCCTGCTCCTTGTCAAGAGCGAGGAAGAGAAGCAGCGCAGAGAAGCCGAATTCCGCAAGGCAATCCTGCCGTTCATTCAGGACTACGACAATCTGTGGGGAGGCTTCGTCAAAGAGATCCTCGGTCGATACGAGAATCTCAAGAAGCTCGACCTCGACACGGCGTCGAACATAGAGCTGCTGGACAATTTCGAAGAGACCATCAATACGTGCAGGCGCATGTGGGAGATCCACATGTACATGATGTACGGAACGTACACTGCATACATTCTCTTTGAGAACATGTGCCGGGAACTCGCGGGAATTGATGACACCTCTCCTACCTTCCACCACGTGGTATCCGGGTTCGACAACAAGGTCTTTCAGGTCGACCGCCGAATCTGGGAATTTTCCAAACGTGCCGGGACCGAAGGCCTTGGAGACCTGATTCTCAACAGCGAACCGAATGAAATCCGCGAGAAGCTCGAGGCGGACCCCAAGGGCCAGGCATTCATGAAGGACTTCAAGGACTTTATGAACGAAGACGGCTGGCGCATGCAGCGCATGTCGGAAATGAACCTGCCCACATGGGTCGAAGATCCGACCCCCGCGCTCGGCATGGTCAAACAATTCCTCGCCAAAGGCGGCGGATTCAACCTCGATGAAGAAAGGGCCGAAATCAGCAGGAAAAGAGAGGCCGCGGAGAAAGAACTGCTCGGAAACGTCCCGGCCGAGCAGAAGAGCTGGTTTGAGCAACTCATGCGCCTGGCCCAGAAGAGCGGAATCTTCAGTGAGGAGCACGACCACTACCTCGATCTGTACACCCACGCGATGATGCGGAGGAGCGCTCTCGGGCTGGGAAGGCGCTTTGTCAAGGAGGGTGCGCTCGACGATCATGAGGATGTCTTTTTCCTCATCCCCGACGAGGTGCGGCGTGCCGGCATCAATCCCGACCAGTTCGATCTCCGGTACGTCGTGGATCGGCGTAAGGCCGACTGGAACGAATGGATGAAGGAGCCCAACGCGCCTGCAATACTTGCCGAAGGTTTTGACATGGATCAGGCAATGGGGGTTCTTGTGCAGTCCAACGACCCGATCGCGCTGAAGGTGGTCGTCGGTTCGATGCCTCAGGTCAGGCCCGAGCTGAAGGCCGACCTGTATGGAACCTGCGGTTCACCAGGTGTCGCGGAAGGACCCGCGCGTGTTATCATGAACGAGGACGAACTACACCTCGTTCAGGAGGGAGACATTCTCGTTGCGGTGAGCACATCGCCGAGTTGGACGCCGGTCTTCTCCATGATCCAGGGTGTCGTGGTCGATCGCGGCGCGAGTCTCTCTCACGCAGCAATCGTCGGCCGTGAATACGGAATCCCGGTCGTCATGAATGTCTTCGAGGGGACGGCCAAGATCAAGTCGGGCCAGAAAATCAAGGTCGACGCGAACCTGGGCACCGTCTATATCCTTGAATAGGAGCGGAGCCCTTGCAGGAACGGGTGTCCCGGGCACATCCCGGGACGCTCTTCCCATACGGGAAAGGATTGGCCTGCAATGTCCCAGAATTGGATCTACCGGTTTGAAGAACTATCGAGCAAGGATAACGATCTTGTCGGCAAGAAATGCGCCAACCTCGGGGAAATGACCCAACTTGGTTTACGCGTTCCCCCCGGTTTTGCAATCTCGGTAGACGGGTACGAACGATTCATGGAGGAAAGCGGAGCGGGCAGAGAGATACGGCAATACGTACGCGATCACAAGAAGGTCCTTCACAAGGTCGATGAACAGGTGAAAGCCAGTCGCACCATTCGTGAGTTCATAGAATCCAGAGAGATGCCCCCATCCATGAACGAGGAGCTGCAGACCTACTATCGGGAACTCTGCGAAAAGATTCAAATCCCTACCCTTTCGGTGGCGGTCCGTTCCAGCGGCGCTGTGAGCATGCCGGGCCAGATGGAGACGTACCTGAATGTCCAGGGTCCCGAAGCATTGACCGAACACGTGATTCGCGTCTGGGGAAGCGCCTTCACCACGAGGGCGATCGCGTTTCGCCATGAAATGGGCATGGAGATGGAAAAGGCGCCTATCGGTGTTGCGGTTCTCAAGATGATCAACGCACGCTGCGCGGGGGTGTGTCTCACGGTCCTGCCGACGACGGGGGACCAATCCAAAATCGTGGTCGAGGGCAACTGGGGACTTGGCGAAAGCGTCGTGAGCGGCGAGATCACCCCTGACCAATTCGTCGTAGACAAGGAATGTGGAGACTTCCACTGTACCATCGGCGAGAAGAACAAAATGGTCTGTTATGATATGACCGGAACCTGTCTCACGGACGTTCCCGAAGAAATGAGGTCTCGAGCGTGCCTGACCGAAACCGAACTCAGCGAGATCGTAAGAGTCGCCAAGGACGTGGAAGCTCATTTCGATATGCCCCAGGACATGGAATGGGTCCTGGACGAGGACCTGCCCTTTCCCCAGAACGTCTTTTGGGTGCAGACTCGTCCGGCAAAATATACCAAGAGGAAACAGGACGACGCGGAGTATATCGCGGAACTCATGACCAGGGTCTTCAAGATGTGACGTTACTCCCCGGACCCGATCGCAATCAAGGGAGGCAAGAGTTGGTCACGAAGCTCATGTTGGGCCACATGGGGTCTGCGGAGGCCCTTTTGCAGAAAAGCCTCCCCTGATTACCTCTTCGAAAGACGGAGGAGCCACATGACGGTACTTTTCACCCAGAGCTGGGATGTCCTGCCCGGGAAATTCGAAGAATATTCCACGTTCGTCTCCGGGGATTACAATCCCGGCCTCAACAAACTCGGGCTCATGCTCCAGGGTGGTTACTACGTCGCGGTCGGCGCGGGGCCCCGTATCATTGCCGTGGCCACCGTGCAGGAGCCCCACCGTTTAACGCATATCCTCGGCACGAAAGAGTTCCGACTGCTGTCGGAGAAGCTCAAGGCCCTGACAACAAGGTACAGCAGCCGGCTTTGGGTCTCCAGCGGCCGGCTCCGCGAGGGGCCCTATCGCATTCAGATGGGCGCGTGGAAGTTTAATCAGTATTACAATGTCCTCCCCGGCAAGGAAGACGAGCACTACCAATTCGTGAAAGATGAGTGCATGCCGGGAATGCAGAAACTCGGCGTCCCCATCACCGAGGGTTGGCGCCTGGCTATCGGCTCCGGCCCGCAGACGCTGGCGGAATGTTCCGCGAGAAATCTCGTAGATATCGCCAAGGCCATAGACTCAGACCAGTTCAGACGACTCGTGAGAAAGCTGAAAAAGGAGTTTGCCACTGATTACAGTAGTCGCATCCTCGCTCCCACAGGCCAGATAGAACTGCCGACCATGGTCAGCGAGATGATGAAGAAATTCTGATCGGCTCTTGCGAGAAGTTCCCAATGGTGCGTGCGGTGCCGCGACGGTGACCCGACTGCCGAACGTCGTTGCTTGTCGGGAAGGGGTAGTCGGAAGGGGGCGATCGAGGTTCTTCTCGTGAGCCCGGTGACCGTCGTACACGCGCAAACGGCCGCGGGGTCTCATCGCGTGGTCCCCGCGGCCCCTCGGCCTCAACCCCCACGCCGAAGGGAGATCCACATGTACGTTCGCATGACCTTTTTCAAGGTAAGAGATGGGAAGATGGACGCCCTGAGAGATCTGTACAACCGGGAGGTAATCCCGACTCACAAAGGCCACAAGGGAAACCGCTTCGTCCACCTGCTTGAGGATCTGGACGACAAGAACGCCGGTATTTCAGTGACGGCCTGGGACACCAAGGCCGACGTCGACTCTTACGAACAGAGCGGCGACTATGAACGGCTTGTCGGAATGTTCAACGAGATGTACGCGGACGAGCCCTACCTCAAGTCATATGAGGTCACTGCAAGCTCGGAACCGATTCTGCTGCGCATATTCTAGGAAAGGGCATGGAGGGTACGTACCGACGGATCTTTGAGCTGGCCCGCCCGTTGCTGGAGACACGCGACAATGTGCTTCATACAACGATCGCGTACTCCTTCGCGGTGAGGCTTCTGGCGGCCGAAGGAGGCAATCCCGACGTGGTCCTGCCGGCCGTTATTCTGCACGACACCGGATGGAAGAGCGTTCCCGAGGAACTCCAACTGAAGGCCTTCGGACCGGGACGACGGGACAGAGAAATCAACCGGATCCATGAGATCGAGGGAGCGAAACGGGCACGGGAAATACTCGAGCAAATCGACTACGCGCCGGAGCTCGTGGACCGGATAGCCGAGATCATCCTAGGGCACGATTCTCGAAAAGAGGCTCTCTCGCTTGAGGACTCCATCGTCAAGGATTCGGATCGACTCTGGAGGTTTTCCGAGGAAGCGCTCGAAGTCGACCCCGCGCGGTTCGGAATCCCTGCCGCGCTCCATGCTCACTGGCTCGGAGAGCAGATAGACACCTGGTTCTACACGGAAACCGCCAAAAGAATAGCCCGCGAAGAGCAGAAGAAGAGAGTGGAATTCTACGGGCCCCCGCCTCCGAAAGAGACGTCGACGAGAAGCTAGCATTCCGTTCCGTTGGTGTTTTTCAATGCGCCGGATTGCCCCGCATCCGGGTCCAAAGGGTGGGCAGGCGCTCCAAGCGAGAGGAAGAAGATGACAACGTACACCGGCTATCTGTTGAGGGTGAACCTGACCTCCGGGACCATCACAAAGGAAGCCGTGCCAGAGCAGGTTCAGAGCACCTTCATCGGGGGAAGAGGATTCGGGATAAGCTATTTGTTCCAGGAAAACCGGCCGGGAGTCGATCCCCTTGGCCCGGAAAACAAGCTGATCTTCCTCCCCGGCGCGCTCGCGGGAACGCGGGCTCAGGGCTTCGGCCGATGGATCGTCATGACGAGAAGCCCTCTCACGGGCTGTGTCGCGCGATCGGTCGGCGGAGGTAACTTCTCCGCTTTCATGAAATTCGCAGGCTGCGACCTGATTATCATCGAGGGCAAGGCTGAGAAGCTTTCCTCGCTGGTTCTTGCGGAAGGGAAAGCGCGAATCGAGAGCGCTGAAGATCTACAGGGGCTCGACACCGCGATGACCCAGAAGGCTTTAATCGACAAGCACGGCAAACGCGCACAAACCGCCTGCATTGGACCCGCGGGTGAACGTCTCGTCCGTTTCGCCACCATTACGCACGGCACGCGCACCGCATCACGCTGCGGAGTCGGCACGGTCATGGGAGCGAAGAATCTCAAGGCGATCACCATCGTCGCGCCCGCCAAGCCACTCGAACCGGCTGACAAAGAGAAATTCGACGCGGTGCTCAGCGAGCATTCGGCCATACTCAAGGAGCACAAGCGCAGAGTGAAGATGCACACCTTCGGGACCACCTTCCTCGCTCAGATGACCCGGGAAATGGGGATCCTCCCCTTCAAGAATTTTCAGACGGGTAATGTGGAGGGTATCGAGAGCCTCTTCACCGACGCATACCAAAAGATGAGAGTCGGCACCCACGGATGCTTCAATTGTATGACCCGATGCGGACAGGTTCACGAAGTCAAGGAAGGCCCGTACGCCGGCGCATCGAGTGAAGGACCGGAGTACGAATCGATCTGGGCCTTCGGACCTCAGGTGGGCGTCACCGAGGTCGGGGCGACCGTCAAAGCGGACAACCTCTGCGATCTGCTCGGCCTGGACACCATCAGCACCGGCAGCGCAATAGGCTTCGCGATGGAACTCTTCCAGCGGGGCATCCTTACAAAGGAAGACTGCGACGGCGAGGAACTCAACTGGGGAGATCACCGGGTCGTGATGGAGCTGATCGGGAAGATCGCCAGACGCGAGGGCATCGGCAGGCTCCTCGGCGAAGGCACGAAAAGAGCCGCCCGGGAGATCGACAAGGGTGCGAAACACTACGCGATGCACTGCAAAGGGCTCGAGCTCCCCGCGTACGAGCCGCGAGCGGCCAAGATCCACGGGTTGAGCATGGCCACCTCGAATATCGGCGGAAGCCACATGTACGGCTACGCGAGACAGGAGATCTCAGGTAAGGCCGACCCCCGGGAAATAGATAGATTCGCGGATGAAGGCACGGGTGACGTGGCAGGGTACAACCAGATCAACAAGGCCCTTGAAGAGACGGGGATCCTCTGCAACTTCGCGGATTCGGGCATGACGTACGACCTCCTCGGGCGCCTCCTCGCGGCGGGCACAGGGTACGAACGATTCGCGGACCTGGAGTACCTCAAGCTCGTGGGCGAGCGAATCGTCTGCCTGGAACGCTGCTACAATGTCAGGGACGGCTTCTCCCGCAAGGACGACACCCTGCCCGATCGCATGCTCACTGAACCACTTCCCAATGCAGGCCCCGCCACCGGCCAGGTCGTCCGTAACCAGGATGCCCTGCTCGACGAATACTACGACGCCATGGGCTACGACCGGGATGGGGTGCCCACAAGAAAAAAACTCGAGGAATTGGGGTTGGGGGATGCCTCATGCACTATGTGACGATGCCGGCCTGATTGCGGCTGTTCGGTGAACTCACCTTCTACGACTTTTCCGTTCCGCCCAGCATGACCTGCGATGAGGGATGAAGGATGACATCCGCCGAGTCGACCGGTAACCATTGTCAGCAGCTGAGGGCCAAGTCTGGCTTTCAGGCAGATTCTTTCCGACGTTTCTCGGATCAAATCATCGAGGCAACCATGGACTACCTCTTTGTTGACAATTTTCGAGGATTCTCAAACCGGAGTTTGTCGCGGATGACCGCATATGGAGCTGCAGAACCTTTCTGAGAATCCAGGACGGCTGACAGGAAGCCGCCGATTGGACAAAGAGTTTTGGCCTCAAAAAGGACGCACGAGGAACCCAAAATGAAATCACCGCGCGTGGAAATCGGGGGTGCTGAGATTCGGGACTATTGCCGTAGGCACCACATCCGCAAGCTATCCCTCTTCGGATCGGTTCTCAGGGAAGATTTCGACCGGGACAGTGAAATCGATTTTCTGGTGGAATTCGAGCCAGGCCACACTCCCGGTCTGCTGGGGATTGCAGAAATGGAACAGGAGCTTTCCAGGCTCATCGGCAGCCGGAAGGTCGATCTCCGGACCCCGGAGGACCTGAGTCGCTACTTCCGGGATGAAGTGATTGCCGAGGCTAAGGTCCAGTATGCAGAGGGCTGATCTCATAAGGCTTCAGCACATGCTGGACGGGGCCAGGGAAGCTGCAGCATTTCTGGCGGACAGCTCGCCGGCGGAGCTTCAGTCTGATCGCATGCTGACTCTGGCGCTGATCAAATGCTTGGAGATAGTCGGAGAGGCGGCCTCAAAAGTGTCTGAAGACACCCAGGAATCACTGCGAGAAATACCGTGGTCTCACATCGTGGGAATGCGCAACAGGCTCATCCACGCCTACTTTGACATCAACCTTGACATTCTGTGGCAGACTTTGGTTGGGGACCTGCCGCCGCTCATTGAGGCGCACGAGAAAGTTCTCCGATCCCATCAGCGGGTCCGTTTCTAGACCTCTAGAGCTTTCGGCGTCGTGACCCGGTGAACGACAGAAGTTCCGGTTTTCAGTCCGCTGGGAGGCTGGACTGGACACGGTGGCCCAGGCGATTGAACACTCGTCGCAGTGCGGTACGTTGGGGGGCCTGTAGCAGCTCCACACGCCCTTCGGGTCAGACCGGCAGACTCTCTCGTCCACCTGGGATGAAGTGGCGGGTTTGTTCAGGGGGAGGGGGGAAAGGACCCATCCGGGAGGAGCTGTTCCCTCGATACCTTGATCCGCTGCCAAAGAGGGAGCTCTGCTGTTTCCAGGATCTCCTGGGGATTGCTGACGGTCCGAGATTAGTCACGTGGGCACTGTGCTTCGTGCCGACTTGCCCGGAGGGGGGCCGATCGGGGCTGCGCGGCCGGCAGGTCGTTCCTGCGGTCCGCCAGCAGGGTTGTCGCGGTGCGGCAGTGTTCCGTTTCCTGCTTGGGCAGCCTTCAGAATATAGCTTGACACCTAATCCTAAAGAAATATAATTAAAGCGGTTCTGAAAAAGCTTCCAGGGAGACCCGAATGGATTCCGATAAGCTCGCTCTTCTCGAAGAGAAGATTATGCATCTCATCGAGCTGAACGACCAGTCGAAAAGGGAACAGGAACGCTTCGCGAGGGAGTTGGAAAAGAGAGACAAGCGGATCGGAGATCTGGACAAGACGATCAAAAGGCTGCAGAAAGACCACAAGTCAGCGAAAGGCAAGCTTGACAGCATCATCGAGAAGTTGGAGGCGTTCACCTGAGAAGTACCGAAGGCAACGAGAACGCACGGTCTGACCGTGGCTTCTCGGACTCGACCGAGGCCGTGAAAGTACGATTGTTCAGTCGTGAATACACCATTCGGGGACAAGGAGACAGTAAGTACGTTGAAAGGCTGGCCGAGTTCATCAATGCAAAGGCCGAAGAGGTACAACGTAGGGCTCGAGTGATTTCAACCCTGGATCTGGTGATTTTGACCTTGTTGAATGTCACTGATGAGATGTTTCACTGTAAACGGGATAAGGAAGAGGCAATAAAGGAGCTGGAGGAAAAAACCGAAAAACTCGGGAAGGCAATCGATCGAGTCATATGATCAGGATGTGGTCCCCTGCCCGGTGCGTGAGGGACAGTAATTTTTTGAGCCAACACGCATGACGCGGGAGCCGTGTCAAGCTGTGGTGAGCAAGCCTGCCATGAAGCAGGAAGCCTGAAGCAGCCTATTGGTTCCCACCTGGGAAACCAGGTTCAAAAGATCTGTCACCACGGCCGAGTGCGGGGGATCCCTCCCATGGATCGATCGTGTTTCTCATACACCTGCAGTGCGGGATGCGAAAGGAACCCTCTGGACCGTGATTCGGGGGATAAGATATATGTCCGTCTCGGCTAAGGCGTGCTTTGATAACCGACTACCGGCACTAGCCCTCTCTGTCTGTTTCTGACCTCCCGGCTAGGTTCCTTCGCACTATTGTCCCCTCTGCATCAGATGGAAGGGAGGGGGGTCGTGGAATCGATTCCTTTTTTGATTCCCGCCCTTGTCGTTGTGATCGTTGGACTCGCGGCCGGATACATCGCGGCCAGGATTCTCGACAAGAGCCGGACTCAGTCAGCCAAATCGGATGCTGAAGATATCCTAGAGTCAGCCAAAAAAGAGGCTGAGACCATAAAAAAGGAGGCCCTGCTACAGGCCAAGGATAAGCTTTTTCAGTCGAGACAGGAACTGGAAGGGGAGATCAAGGAACGGCGTGCCGAGCTTTCCGCGCGCGAAACAAGGCTGCTGAAAAAAGAGGAGAACCTCGAACGGAAGGGAGCACAACTCGAATCCAAAGACGCGTCTTTGGCCAAGCGAGAGAAGGAAATAGAGGTACGACACAAGCACGCAAAGGAAAAGGACAAGGAAGCGGAAGCACTCGTAATTCAGCAGCGTAACAAACTCGAAGAGCTTGCCGGCCTGTCGGGGTCGGAGGCAAGAGATATCCTCCTGAACAAGGTGGAGGACGAAAGCCGAATAGAAGCCGCCAGAATCATACGGCAAATCGAAGAGGAAGCACAGGCCGAGTCGGACAAGCGGGCCAAAGCGATTATTGCAACGGCCATAGGGCGGTTTGCAGCGGATTTCGTGGCTGAACGAACTGTATCGGTGGTCAATCTCCCCAATGAGGAGATGAAGGGACGTATAATCGGTCGGGAAGGCCGGAACATCCGAGCAATAGAAGCCGCGACCGGTGTCGACCTCATCATCGACGACACGCCCGAGGCGGTTATACTCTCCGGGTATAATTCCATCCGGAGAGAAGTAGCCCGAATCGCCTTGGAACGCCTAATAAACGACGGGAGAATCCATCCGGCAAGAATTGAAGAGGTCGTCCAGAAGGTCACCCAGGAGATGGAGGAAACCATCATCGAAGCGGGACAACAGGCCAGTTTCGATGTGGGCGTCCATGGAATAAACACTGAGCTGATCAAACTTCTGGGCAAACTCAAATATCGGACCTCCTTCGCCCAGAACGTGTATCAGCATTCCATCGAGGTTGCGTTCCTCTGCGGTATCATGGCCTCGGAACTCGGCCTGAACCCCAAGAAGGCCAAACGAGCCGGACTCCTCCACGACATCGGCAAAGCCATCGACCATGAAGTGGAGGGGGCCCATGCCATCATCGGGGCTGACATCGCCCGGCGCTATGGGGAATCGCCCCTCATCGTCAACGCTATCGCAGCACACCACGGTGATGAAGAGTTGAAGAGCACGATGGCTGTGCTCGTTCAGGCTGCCGACACGCTCTCCGCTGCTCGGCCGGGAGCGCGACGAGAGATGCTGGAGAATTACGTCAAGCGCCTGGAAGACCTGGAACGAATCGCGGACTCGTTCAAAGAGGTCAGCAAATCCTTTGCTATCCAAGCTGGCCGTGAAATCCGCATCATTGTCGAGAACTCAAACATCGGCGATGACGGACTCGCCCTGCTCGCCCAAGACATTCGCAAGAAAATCGAAAAAGAGCTTTCCTATCCCGGACAAATCAAGATCGTCGTAGTCCGTGAAGCGAGAGCTGTTGAATATGCCCGATGAGGGATCCCGGGATCCCGTCCCTTTCGCAAGAACCGGCAGGGCCCTGTGCGTGCCCGAGCCTTCAAAATCCTCGGTTAGACAAGCGGCCGAAGGATGCGCGTCACCCCATGTGTGTTCGAAGAGGCAGCGTTTGACCTTGGTTCCGATTTGTGCTCATCCAAGCTTTCTGCCTCGACACGTGAGGGGTGACGGAAGAATCTGAGTAGCTTGCATGTCAGCCGTTGGCAAGTGTTAAGAGGGCCCTCTCGGGGTTGCCCGAACGGTCGACCAACCACGCCCGGGATCCGGCATGACCGAAGACGCATCGTCAAGGCAGGAGCACACATGAGCAAAGACCTCGCCCCCACGGAATTGCTCCGTCTAATATCCCTCAAAGAAATATTCGGCGGATTCGCCCACGAGATCGCCCAACCCTTCAACGCCATAATGATCGCGTCGCAGGTCTTGAGGCTCAAGGTTGAACGGGCCCAGCTGCCACCCGAACAGGAAGCTTTCCTGTGCCAACGATTGGATCTCATCTCCGACCAAGTCCGCCGCGCAACCGATATCGTGGATGAACTGCGCTCCTTCAGCCGCGAGGAAGCGCAAAAGAACCGTGGCACCGACCTTAGAGAAGTTTTCGAGAAAGTGCATGGGCTCATGTCGCAGCAGTTCGTCTCCCGCGGCATCGATCTTACCTGGGAAGTGCTCGGTAAACTGTCGTCCACCTCGATGGGCTTTCACACAGCCGAAGGAATCATCGTTATCGCCATGGCATTCGCTCGGGACACGGTTCAGGCGCTCGGGGCATGGAAGGAAGAGCATGCCATCCCCTACCGAAAGGCCGTTGACGTCAAACTGCAGGCCGTAGGCACCCCCGTCCAGGCATTGTTCAGGTGGACTAAGGCAGACCGTTCGGACGGTACGCTTACCACAGATCCACAGGACAATGCCGGAATCATGGTCGCCTGTTCCATTCTTTCGGCCTGCGACGGAACTCTGGAAACGACCGACGACTCCGTGACAGTTACATTTCCTCAGTAACATGTTACGGCACATGCCCAAAACTATGACCGATTGCCCTAGGGTGAGGCTTCAGTATCCTTACCTGCTGACGACACTCCGAAGCTCCTGGGTTCACGCTTGATACCAGTTTCCATTCAGTAAAATGCACAACGCAGCATGAAAATCCAGACGTAGATCCATCCGGGGCAGAGCCCCGGATGGGGCGAGCGCGTGCGGGGAAGCTGCTGGATTTTTCTGGAATGGAGGGAGAGAGATCTCCCCTCCGAACCTCCCCCGTCGTCGTGGACGCGTTGGGGGGGACACCAACTCTTTCTCCAGGCCAATTTCGTGCTCGTTTTGGTGACCTCTCAGCTTTTTAGGGTCTCAGGTCGAAACCTGATGGCCTTGTTGATCCCCAGAGATTCCGCGCCAACCCTTGGCCGGGTGCATGATTGTCTCAAGGGTTCGTTGCATACCAATGTCGAACTGCTGCACCGGGCCGTTCAGGGCTTCTTCGCTGAGTATCATCGAAAGCTGCTGCGGATGTTGCGTGCAACGATCGAATCCCTGGAAAAGCGGGTGCGGCTCCTCGATGAGCCTATTGCACAATTGATGGGTGACCACTCGGAACTTATAGAGAGAGTTGAAGAGATTACTGGAGTAAAGACCGTCGACGTTCCGGCCATCCTCTCGTACGAAAGCGCTTTCGAATCAATGAGATTCAGGCCTCTCGGCCTGACGCCTTCGAATTGAAGTCTCCTCTGTTTCCCCTTTAGCAAAAGGGGGGAACCGGACTTGCCCCTCTTGAAAAGGAGGGGATTTTAAAAGTAGCCCGCTCCGCGAGGACGCGGGGTCAATGTCACTTTTTTGAAAGCGCATCGATATCAGGCGTGCTTGAAGATGGTCACGCAGCGTGGTACGGTTGTTCGGGCGCCAATTCCGTAAACGGTCAATCACAAGAATTTCCACGCCTTCCGAAAACACAGGATGAGAGGAGAACCATGGCGTTCGGGGCAAAGCCGTTCCGAGAAAAGGGCCGCGTGCGATCTGCGCGAGATGGCCTGATCACTGTGCAAGGACATTCGTCGTTTGCTGCGATGGCTGTACTTCTGGCGGTTGTATCCATCATCGTGATCCTGAGCTGGAGAGGTGAGGCGCGAGAGCTCCGCGGCTCGGCCCGATACCATGTGGACGCGGAGAACCCCTCGGCAAACGATGCGAACCCGGGGACCCGTTCCCGACCGTGGAAGACCCTATCAAGGGCGAATACGACGGTCCGCCCGGGAGATACCGTGTACGTCCACGCCGGCCGGTACGGTGAGTCCATCGAGCCGAAGAGTTCCGGAGCGCCTTCCAAGCCCGTAGTGTACCGGCCATGGGGTCAAGACGAGGTCTTCCTGGACGCCAATCCGCTCCAGCAGGCATGCGTCAATCTGGCCGGCCGCTCCCACATCGTCGTAATCGGCTTCAAGGCCGACAGACCTGGCCGAAACTATCCCGCATACGTTCGCATGATCGGTTCGCAGTACTGCACGGTTCAGGACTGTCACTTCTCGGGTAGCACAGAATACTACGGGATCTTCTTGAAAGCCGACAAGACAGGCCGGGCCGCCATGTACAACAGACTGCGCAATCTGACGCTCCTCTGGTGTACCGGAGACCTCATACTGTTGAAGGGCAACGTGCATCATAATCTCATAGATCACTGCTCAATCTCCGACACCGGTACCGACCGATCCCACGCAAACCTCATGATCCGCGGTCTTCGTCCCCACGGACGGTCGCCGCGTTACAACATCTTTGTTGACTGTGTCTTCGCCGCGGTACACCACCATGCGGTCAACCTTGCAGGAGGCCCTCATCACAACCTCTTCGATCGGTGCACGCTCCGCAACGCGTACAAGGATGGAAACGCCATGCAGATGGCCGCGTCGGACAATATCTTCCGCCGGTGCCTCGTGATCGACAATCGAGGCTATTTGGAAGGCGACGCTAACACATTCACCCTGTACACGACTCGAGACTGGAAGGCCAAAGAGGAGACATTTTTCACCTATTCGACCGCGGTACGGAACCGCATTTACAACAACACCTTCGCGAGGAACCTCGGTTACGCGATCAGCTCGTACTATTGGCCCCAGGCAGGAGACTACCCGTACGAAGTGGGGAGCAACATCTTTTTCAACAACATCTTGGCGTTCAACGGCAAGGAACGAGGAAGCGGAGAAATCTCGTACGATAACGATACCGGAAAAATATCCGGGGACATCTGGTCACACAACCTTATCGGGACGCACCGCTCGGAGCGGGTCATAGCGTGGGGAGACAGGTATATTACGCTCGACAACGCGTGGAGAACCATCGAACAGGTGACCTTCAAAGACAACATCCAGGCGGTGCCGCGCTTCGTCGATGCAGGAAAGGGCGATTACCGACTCCGGAAGGACTCTCCCTGCATTGATGCGGGCCGACCGCTCACGTACACGACATCGAAAGGGAAGGGAACCTCCATTCCCGTAGAGGACAGCCGCTTCTTCTGCGACGGCTTCGGCATAACTCATGGCGACGCCGTTGTCATCGGCACCAACCCACCGGCGAGAATTATTCGAGTGCCGGATAACCGGCGACTGGAGGTCGATACTTCTCTCGCCTGGAATCGTTCCGATCCGGTTTCTCTCCCGTACCACGGCTCCGCTCCCGATATCGGCGCGTTCGAATACGCTCAGTGAGCTGACCTGTTGCTGATGCTGGCGACGGTCAAAGACGTGCAACGGCTGCGGATCAGCCCGTCGTGAGCAGGCAGCATCCTGTGCACCCGTCTCGCAACCATTGCAAGTCTGTACAGTTCAACGGAAGCTGAACCCTCTGTTCAGTACGTTGAGACACGCGTCGACGACGCTTCGATCATAACGAACGCCGCTGTATTGCCTGATTTCATTGATCGCTGGTGCCATCCCGAGGGAGGGCCTGTACGGGCGATGCGAAGACATGGCCTCCACCACATCGGCCACCGCGAGTATCCGCGCTTCCGGCATAATCTCGTCGCTGGTCAGCCCGTTGGGGTAGCCGGATCCGTCGAGTCGCTCGTGGTGTTGCAGCAGTACTTCGGCAATAGGCCACGGGAACTCAATGTCTTTTAAGATATCGTAGCCTACGTTCGGGTGGTTACCGATTATCGCCCGCTCGCTTTCGCTGAGGGTTCCCGGCTTGCTGAGGAACTCCGCCGGCACGTAGATCTTTCCTATGTCGTGAATCGAAGCCGCGACGTGAATCCCGGTGCAGTGGTCTTCCGAGAGCCCCATTTCCCGGGCAATGGCCTGCGCGAGCTTGGCAACCCGTCTTTGATGGCCCGCTGTGTACGGATCCCGTTTCTCTACCACGGACGCCATCGCGTCCACAGTTGACATCAGGGTCCTTTTGAGGGTGTTGAAGCTTTCTCTCAGCTTCTTTTCCGAAAGCTTGCTGTTGGTAATATCCCGCCTGAGTTCCCAGAATCCGGTAAGCACATCGTCCTCGAGTTCGCCGACAAGCGTCAATTCGAAATGTCTGACGTTCCCCTTTGCGTCCTCCTCCGTCACCTCGAAAGAGCCCGACGGGAAGAACTTTCTGATCCAGCTCACATAGAGATGTTCATTGTTCCTGGCAAATTCCGAAAAGTCATGCACAGCCGTACCGAAGAGAGCGGCTACGTCGCGTCTGCCGTGCATTCGCGCGAATTCATTGTTCCCGTCCACGAGCTGGGCCGAGAGTATGGCTGAGGCCAGTTCCTTGTCGCCAAGGTCGAACGATACGGGACGCGGCAACGAAAACTCGGCTATTCCAATGGGAAAAATGCTCATCAGCTTGTTGTACTTGCGCGATCCGGGCGATCCGGCAACGTCCTTGCGGATGTCCATTACGATCATAACCAGGTTGCGGCCGTCCAGACGCATCGGGTGGCAGCGGAGCCGAGCCCAGACGAGTTTCCCACACATGCGCATGGCCCCTTCGCGAACCTGAGTCTGGTTCTCGGCAATAGCTTTGTTCAAGAGTGTGCGGACGGTCCTGGCTTCTTCAGGATGGAGCAGAAAGGACGAGAGGGGAGCATTCTGCCGGTATAAGAAGCCGTTGAAAGCATCGGTGAGCGCCCGGTTGGCGAACACGATCTTTAAGGACCTGTCCACCAACATGATCGGAAGCGGAACTTCGTAGAGCAGTTCCATCGTCGGGCTCGATTCACCCTGTAGCCGGGCGGAGTCCCCCCTCGGGAAGAATCGTTGCAGGAAGCGCTCACCGCGGGCAGGTGGTTCACTCCCCGGGCCCGGAAAGAGAGCGCACCTGGAACACGGCAAGGGCATGAACCTTCACAAGTTTGTTGAGCAAAGGGGCACAATAAACCGACCATTATCTAATAGCACCACTGGGCGGGTTCAGTCAAATGAAGATCGCTACCGGAGCCGATACCGGGAATCCATGCTCGGTTTGGATTCGATTCAACGCTTGAGGAAGGCCGTGAGTCCTACAATTGACCGCTTGCCCTCTGCTGTGGCATCCTTATCTTCATAGATACGTGGCGAGCGCGCCGGTTCAGAGCGATGCTCTGAAAAGATTTCCACAGCAGGATCGGGATATCAGTATGATAGTTCCTTCCTTAGAGCCCTTCGAGAAAGCGCTGAACGACTCGAAGGAAAGACTCGAACAGCTTTCGCAAACGGGAAAGAAGATTATCGGATACTTCTGTACCTACACGCCGATAGAGCTGATCCACGCCGCGGGCTTTATCCCCGTGAGGATCATGGGTGGTGAAGCCTCCGCTGTCAGGGCCGATTCTTTGGCTCCGGACTTCATATGCCCGTACATGAGGTCCGCGATTGCTGGAGCTCTGAACGGGAGGTACGATTTCCTCTCCGGCGTGATCCAGGGCTACACCTGTGATGTTGCCTGCGGCGTAGCAAACGTTTGGGAACGGAACCTTCCTGGGGACGCTTTCCATCTGCTGCCCATCCCGTACAATGACAATGCCGAATCCCGGCTCTTCTTCCGGGAGGCTCTCAGAGAGCTTACTGAGAAACTCTCGCGGAACGGCGGCAAGGTGACGGAAGAATCCCTCGCCGAGTCTTTGGAACTCTATAGGCGGATTCGCGAATTGGCACTGAAGCTCTATGGAATGCGAGCCCGAGACGAACTGCCCGTTTCCGCGCGTGATTTGCTGCTTGTGATCCTGGCGGGATTCGTAACTCCTCCCGAGGAGTATCTCACGATGCTCGGAGACTTCATGTCAGTAGCCGAGCGGACAGAGGCTCACCCGAGGAGTGGACCGCGTGTGTTGGTTTCGGGCAGTATCATTAAGGATCCGGACCTCCTTGGTGTAATCGAAGAGGCTGGAGGCGTAGTGGTAAGGGATGATCTGTGCACAGGGATGCGTCATTTCCACCCGGTCTCAGGCGAGGGCGCGGGATCGTTCGATCGACTCATCGACCGGTACCTCAATCGTTTTCCCTGCCCCTCCAGATCACGGGCAGAGACTCGATTGCCCCTACTCATGGATGAAATCGCACAATCCCGGGCACAAGGGGTGGTCTTTCTCCTCCAGAAGTTTTGCACTCCTCATCTCGCGGATCACCCCGCGCTCAGTGAGGAACTCAAGGCACGAGGAATTCCCAACACCATGATCGAGCTAGAAGAGGGTGGAATCGACGAAGGCCGAATGAGGACCCGGCTGGAAGCGTTCCTCGAGATGCTCGCCTAGTCCGAGGATTTCAAGGGCATCGGGAAAAAACACCCATGGACAAGACGAAAAAATCCAGGAAGAGACTGAAAGCGGCCAAAGAGCTGACCCGCGTTGTAGGCGAATACTACATGGAGTGCGCCAGTGCTCGTGCGCAGGGAAGACCCGTCGGTTGGATGCCGCCCATGAACGGGGCCATCGAGGTATTCTACGCGATGGACTTGCAGCCGGTCTTTCCCGAGAATTGGTCACCGATCTGCGCGGCCTACGGCATGACGCCGAGAAACTTTGAAGTGGCCGCGTCCATGGGGTACTCAAGGGATCTGTGCGGGTACCTGAGGAACATCATCGGGTATGTTCATGGCCTGATGAACGAAGAAGGCACGCCGCTCGGAGGACTCCCGGCACCGGATGTTCTCCTGAGCCCCGGTGGCGGCTGCATCCCTGTCATGAAGATATTCCATGCTCTGGAGAGACGCTTTCCCGATGCAAAGGTTTTCTCTGCCGATCTACCTCAGGTCGCCGTGGGGGATATCCAGCGGCACCACATCGATTACGCGGTCAGCGAGATCGAGCGTCTGATCGAATTCCTAGAGGAGGCCACGGGCAAAACAATGGACCACGACCGGCTGAAGTACGTGGTCGAACTCTCCGACCGGGCCTGCGAACTCTGGGATGAGATCATGACTTACCGGAGATATGTTCCCACTCCCTTCTCCGCGGCAGAGATCGGGATCATGTTCGTCATGGTGACGCGTCAGGGCACGCAAAAGGCCCTTGACTTCCTCACCACCGTCAGAGACGAAGTCAAAGAGAGAGCGGAAGCGGGAACCGGCGTGATAGAAGAGGAGAAGCTCCGTCTCTTCTGGGACAATATTCCGCTCTGGTACAATATGGGGCTGTTCAACTACTTCGAGAAGATGGGCGGGGTGGTTGTCGCGGAAACCTACTCGGCAGCCTGGTCGCTCAGGCTCGATACGGGCAACCCCATCGAGGCGCTCGCGTTGAAGAGCCTCAAGTCCTATCCTCTCGTATCCTGCGTCTCCATCGATACGAGAAAGGAAATGGTGCTCAAAGCGTGCAAGGAGTACGCGATTGACGGGGCGATTCTCCACAGGAACAAATCTTGCGTCCCCATCACGCTCGGGCAAATGGATATCATGCGCGCGCTCGATCAAGAGCTCGGGATACCGTCCGTGATCATCGACGCGGATCATATGGACCCGGACAATTTCTCGGTAGCCCAGTTCGAGAACCGCGTCGACGCGTTTATGGAGATGCTCCTGGAAAAAAAGGGGCTGAAGTACTGACCTAAAGGTTTGCCGTCAGACAAAGAGCGGATTCATCCAGGCAGTGCAGGCCGATCTTCCCAAGGAATCTTCACATGGCACACAAGACCATTCTCCAGTATTTCAGGGATAATGCCCGTCACTTTGAGACTGACACCATCCTGCGGTACAAGAAGGAAAAGGGCGGCCCCTACGTGGACATGACCTGGGCAGAGCTGAGGGAGGCTGCAATCTCCTTTGCCTGCGGCCTGGTAAGGCTGGGCCTGAAGCCGGGCGATCGTCTGGCGATCATATGCTTTAACCGGCTTGAATGGATCGTCACCGATCTCGGGACCATGCTCGCCGGCGGCATTGATGTGCCCATCTATCACACAAATACCTCAGAGCAGTGCGCGTACATCATCAACGATTGCGGAGCGAGCTTTGTGGTCGTCGAGGATTCCGTTCAACTGGATAAGGTCCTCGCTGCACAGAAGGAACTGCCGACTCTGTCGACGATCATTCTCATCGACGGTGCGCCTCCGGCGGGGGGGAATCATCGAGTGGTCTCCTTCGAGAACGTCCTGACGGAGGGGGCAACCGAGCGACGTGAAATCGAGGCCGAGATCGAGCAACGCGGCAGCGGAGTGACATCCGAGGATCTCGCCACGATCGTCTACACTTCGGGAACAACCGGACCTCCCAAGGGTTGCATGATCAGCCATGGCAACATCGGTTTCGTCCTGAACTCAATTCACGAGTTGATTCAGTTGGATCCCAGGTCCAATTGCTCGCTCATGGTGCTGCCGCTATCGCACCTGTACCCCCGTGTGTCCGGCTATTATTACAACATTTCCCTGAACATCCCTTTTGCCATCGCGGAATCGATCGACACGCTGGCGCAGAATATGATTGAGGCGCGGCCGACGTACTTTACGAGCGTTCCGCGCATCTTTGAGAAGGTGTACGACCGTATTTCAGGCGCCGCGGAAAAGGGTTCCGCGCTGAAGCGCACCATTTTTCGCTGGGCAGTGAATGTCGGCAGGCAGAGGAGCCGAAGGCTCAACGCTCACGAGGCCCTCTCCCCGTGGCTGGAGGCAAGATTCAAGATCGCCGACAGGCTCGTCTTCGGCAAGATCCGCAACATGCTCGGGGGGAGGCTCCAATTCGCGGTTTCCGCGGGAGCGCCTCTCTCCGCGGAGGTCGGAGAGTTCATACACAGCATTGGTATCCAGGTCCTTGAATTCTATGCGCTCACCGAGACGATCGCGGGAACCATGACCACATTCGATGAGTGCCGATACGGAACGGTCGGAAAACCTATGCCCGGAGTTGAGGTCAAGCTCGCTGAGGACGGAGAAATCCTCATCCGAGGCAACAACTTCATGGGATACTACAACAGGCCGGAACTCACCGAAGAAGTGCTCAGAGACGGCCGGTGCTACACGGGTGACGTCGGACGATGGGACAAGGACGGTTTTCTCGTAATCACCGACAGGAAAAAGGACCTTATCATCACGTCCGGCGGCAAGAACATCTCACCGCAGAACATCGAGAATATGCTCAAACGCATTCCGCTGGTTTCCATACCTATGGTTTTCGGTGACAACAGGAAGTTCCTTTCCGCGCTGATCACGCTGGACAGGCAGGAGACCGAAGCCTATGCCGAAGATGCGGGCGTCTCGTACGCCAGCTACGAGGAACTGACCCAGAGCCCTCAGCTCCGGGAACTGATCCAAAAGGGCATCGATGAGATCAACGGACAACTGGCGCAATTCGAGACCATTAAGAAATTCGTTATCCTCCCTCGTGAGCTATCCCAGGAAGAGGAAGAAATAACTCCGACGCTGAAACTCAAGCGAAAGACCGTGGTAGAGAAATTCGGGCACCTGCTCGACGTGCTCTACCACGAGCACCGATGAGGGATCACCATGTACTTCGTGGGAATCGACGTGGGCTCGCTCACCACGGACACCGTTATCCTTGACGACCGGCGGCGAATCGTCGCGTACGACATCTCCCCCACGGGAGCCAACAGTAAGGTCGCCGGCGAGAGTTCCTTCCGACATGCGTTAGACCGAGCCGAAATTTCCGTGAAGCAAATAGCATGCGCGGTCTCAACCGGATACGGACGGGTCAGCCTTGAGTTTGCCGACAAGGCGGTCACGGAGATCACCTGTCACGGTCGTGGGGCTCACCATCTTTTTCCCGACACGAGAACGATCGTGGACATCGGCGGGCAGGACAGCAAAGTCATAAAGCTCGGCTCCGGGGGGAAGGTTGTGGATTTTTCCATGAACGACAAGTGCGCGGCCGGGACCGGCCGATTTCTCGAGGTTATGGCCAAGGCGCTGGAAGTGGACCTGGAGAAAATGGGCCCGCTCTCCATGAGGTCCACCGAACAGATCGCAATCAGCAGCATGTGCACGGTATTCGCGGAGTCCGAGGTCATTTCGCTTGTGGCCCAGGCCAAACCGAAAGAGGACATTATCAACGGAATTCACAAGTCCATATGTAACCGAATATCGTCGCTGATGGATCGAGTGGGGATTGAGTCGGAGGTTACGATGACCGGCGGTGTGGCCAAGAACACTGGCATCGTAGAGAACATCCGTCAAAAGGTGGACGGAAGAATCAATGTCCCGGAGGAGCCCCAAATCGTCGGAGCATTGGGAGCCGCGCTGATTGCAATGGAGCTGGTGGCTGAGACCTGCTGAGGAGGGCACATCTATACCAGCGCGTTATCAAGGAGGTGACTTTGAAAGCGCACTGGTTTCACGTGGATATTCCATGCACGTACAACAAGCACATGTGGGGTCCGTTGCATCGCGGTTCCGCTGACGATCAGCACAGGCACGTTTCATGCCTTTCGTGCCATTGAGATCGACTTCTACCCGTAATCGAGTCCCACGGCCACCAACGTGACGAGCAAGGACACGAACGCGCAGGTCACGACAAACGGAAGCACAACCCCCATGACCGCCTTGCCCGTACTGATCCGATGGACCTCCCTGAGCCCGACCGTCAGGAGATAGGCCCTCCAAATCAACCCCAGCAAGCCCACGAACCACCCAGTGTACCCGATTACCGGAATGATGTTAACAAGCTGCGCCACTTCCGAGTAGCAGACGACCCTGAAGGTGGCCTCGAAATCCTCTCGTGCTCCACCCAGGAGAAAGAGGCACCCGTGCAACAGAGCAGCGGAAACGAAAATCGCCACAAACACTACGACGGGGATGAAGACTGCCACGAGAACTGTCAGATTTGCCGACTTTGCCGCTTGCACAAGCAGCGGATTGTCAAACACGAACCCCCAGATGCTCCCCAGCATCGCTCCCAGGGTTCCCAGTATGAGCGCATAGAGAAGCGGACTGACGAATCCGCCATGTGCAGGGAGTCGTGAGAAGAAATCCGCGGGATTGAGCAGAGTCTCCCGGGCCGTCGCTACAAGCGCTCCAAAGAGCCCAAGCCGCTCCTGATCTTCCCAGGGGCAGTACGCATCTTGCGATCTGAACAGGGCCGACTCGTTTAGGTTGAGTTGATCCTTCTCATCAGCAACGTCGTCCCGGCCGGCGCGCCGGCGAGACTCCGATGAGGAGTCCAGGCGTCCCCCGCAAAAGGAGCAATAGATCTGGTCCTCAACAGTTTCGAAATCCCTGCCGCAATGAGGGCACTTCAATGAATACTCCTTTCAAGGGCAAAAGGGCTGACCTGCCGGCCTTTCCCCTTTCCACACGGGAAAGACACCGGATGCGGATCAGGGCCAGGCATACGCGATGAACCCACGTCATCTTGCCGACGGCCCGTCGGCATCAGATGAGATGGTCCGCAATCCATTCCTCGTCGGCCGGACCATCGACGCGGATCGTACGCTCCTCCGAGGAGGGGCCGTGGATCCCTATCAATTGCCCCCCAGATGCCTTCTTGGCATACCGGAGAATGATACTTCCGATGGTCTGCTCTTCGTCGGCGTCCGGGTCGCCCAAAGCCAGCGCGACCGGGCCCGGAAAGCCTATCGGGGAGAAGAGGAGTCCTGAATCCGCGATTTCCTCGAGCTTCTTGTTCTCCGCGTGTTTGCGCCCCACGACTACCTTCAGCCCCGACCTCAACCGCAGGTGCCTCCCGACTGCAAGTGATTTTAGCGCAGCCGGGGCCAGCTCCTCATTGTGGTCCATCAAATCCCGGAGCCGGTCCGAGAAGTTCCTGTCCGTGAGCAAGCATCCTCCGGCCGGCGAAGAATAACCGGTCAAGCCTATTTCGTCGGCCAGAGCCATCTGAACCTTGCGGCTCCGACCGGCCACGTCGAGCAGCTCCTCCCGGTTCACGATTCCTTCCAGTTCAGGCCTCGTCGGCGGAAGATTCTTGGCCGAGAGCGGTCGGAGCACAATGCCGTCACACCCTGCCCGTCTTTCGATGAGTCGTATCGCGTCCTTCCGTTGAGACATCGGCCTTTGCCCCACAACCTCGCCGGTAACGAGAAAGGATGCGCCGATTTCCGCGAGAAAATCCTTGGCCTTAATGAAGGTGTAGATCCGGCAATCGATGCACGGATTGAGATTCTTCCCGTAGCCGTAGCGGGGATTACGAAGGATCTCGGTGAAGTCTTCTCCCTTGCGTTTGTAGGCGACGGAAACGCCCAGTTGTCTCGCAGTCATGTTTACCGGCGAGTCTTCCCGTTCGGGGTCTACTGTCGAGAAGAAGGATGTGAAGTGAAGACCCGTCACCTCAATCCCCTGGCGCTTCACAAGGTAAACGGCCAGCGCAGAATCGAGGCCGCCCGATATGAGAGCGACCGCATGACGGTTCATCGATGGGAGTTCCGAAGTTCTAGAAAACGTCTGCTGAGAAGACATAGATCTTCGTGTCGTCCTCTTGCCATGCGTTCTTGTGAAGACCGGCCTTTCTGCACGTCTCCTCGAGAAAGGTCGTTCGATCCCAGTTCCGTTCAGCGGCAACCTGTGGAAGCAGGAGACCGGACTGAAATCCCTTCTGTATCAAGATGCCGTGCCGACCGACCTCGATCTCATTGGGGTCATCCACTTCCTCCATGGGAGTGAGCGCGGATATCTCGATCTCCAGGTAGGGTAGTTCATCCTCGGTCACCGGCCGGAAACGGGGATCTTCGAAAGCCGCAGCGTGCGCCATCCGTTCTACCGTTTTGTAAAGAGGGGTCGAGGGTTCAAGTGATCCGATGCATCCCCTAAGCATACCGCGCTTGTACACACTCACAAAGGCCCCTCGTTCTTCGTTCAGCTTGCCCGAAGCGGTCGAAAAGGATGGAATCTCCTGACCTTTCGACTTCTTCTCGATTACCGCCTGGGCAATCTGACGGAGCTCGGTTTTCTCCTCCTCGGTGAGTCCGAGGTCTACCCCTACCTCTTTCTTAGTGCCCCTGGACATGCTCAGCTCCGATCTGCGGATATTCGGGTGAGACGCGAACCCGGCCCACCGCTGCGTCCGCTTGGGGCAACATCAAGGAAACATCGGGAGATCTTCGAGTCCCGTCACCTCCTCCAGCCCCATTATGAGGTTCATATTCTGGACCGCTTCCCCGGACGCGCCCTTCACCAGATTGTCCAGCGCGGACATCGCGATCACCCATCCGCTGCGGTTGTCAACCTCGACGGAAATGTGGCACTGATTCGATCCCCGTACGTTGGTCGTGCGGGGGAAAGACCCGCCAGGCATGATCTTAACGAAGGGCTCGTTAGCAAAGTAACTTCGATAACGGTCTCGAAGTTCCTCTGCAGACACCCGGCCCGTCCGGCGCAGGTAGATCGTACTCACAATTCCCCTGCTTACCGGGATCAGGTGGGGAGTGAAGCGAACCGTCACCTGCGCACCGTTGAGCAGAGTCAGCTCCTGTTCCATCTCGGGGATGTGCCGATGTCCGAGGACGCCGTACGGCCCGAATCCTTCTCCCGATTCACAGAAGCTCGTGTTCAGTTTCGCGCCGCGGCCGGCGCCGGAAATACCCGACTTGGAGTCCGCCACGATATTGGTGGTCTCGAGTTGCTCGATCTCCATCAGAGGAGCGACTCCGAGGATCACGCTCGTCGGATAGCAGCCGGGGTTTGCCACGAGTTCCGCGGTGCGGATCGATTCCCGGTGGATCTCCGGCAGGCCGTACACAGCTCCCTCGAGTATGTCGGGATCCCCGTGGGGCCCGTACCACTGAGTGTACACGTTCGGGTCGTGAATACGGCAATCCGCGGAAAGGTCCACGACCTTGAGACCGGCTTCCCTCAAGGGCCTCACCGTTGCAGCGGCGCCGCCGTGAGGGAGCGCGAGGAACGCTACATCCGCGTTGGGATCGGCCACAAGCTCATCGGCCGTGGACAGCTTGAAATCAGCCTTTCCGTTCAAGAACGGGAAAACCTCGCCCGCGGCCTTACTGGCCCATTGTCTCGAGCTTCCTCCGGTAATGACGACTTCCGGATGGGAAGTAAGAATACGAACGAGTTCCACCCCGGTGTACCCGGTGGCGCCAAAGATCAGCGCTCGGATCATGCTGTCACCTCTGCAAAGCTCGAGACCTGTTGCGGGTCTGAACACCGATCAAGCCGCCGCGAGCTTCGCTCTCCACAACAAGGTATCAATGAAGCACCCCTCGGATACCCTGAATCAGGACTCCAGTCGGTAGTTCGGGGCTTCTTTGGTGATGACGACGTCATGGACATGAGATTCTTTCAGTCCCGCTGCCGTTACTCGGACAAACCGTGCACGCTCCTGAAGAGTCTTGATATTCGTGGCGCCCAGGTACCCCATGCCCGCCTTGAGCCCTCCGACGAGCTGATTGATGGAGTGGGCAGCCGGTCCCTTCGCGGGAACCATGCCCACAATGCCTTCAGGAACAAGTTTGTTCTCAGAGGCTATATCCTGTTGGCCGTACCGGTCCTTCGAACCTTCTCTCATGGCCTCCAATGATCCCATGCCTCGATAGGCCTTGTATGAACGCCCCTGATAGAGCACCATCTCGCCGGGACTCTCATCGGTTCCGGCCAGCAGTCCACCGATCATGACGCAGTCCGCACCAGCGGCCAATGCCTTGGAGATGTCCCCCGAGAACTTGACACCGCCGTCTGCAATGAGAGGAACATCTAGCTTTCTTGCGGTTTCAACGCAGTCGAGTATGGCGCTGAGCTGCGGTACGCCGACGCCGGCCACGATTCTTGTCGTGCATATGGACCCGGGGCCCACTCCCAATTTCACTCCGTCCGCACCGGCCTTGACGAGGCTCTCAACGGCGTCTCCCGTAGCTACGTTTCCCGCAATGATTTGGATATCCTTGAACGTGCTCTTCAGGAACCGTATCGTGTCGAGCACGTTCTTCGAGTGGCCGTGAGACGTGTCCACGACCACGAGATCTGCTCCTCTCCCGAGAACCGCCTCCGCTCTCTCTTCTCTGTCGGGCCCGACGCCGATAGCTGCTCCTACGCGCAGTCGGCCGTACTCGTCCTTCACGGAATTGGGGAACTGGATCGCCTTCTGTATATCCTTGATAGTGATAAGACCTTTCAGGCGATTCTCTTCATCCACAACGAGGAGCTTCTCTATGCGATGTCTGTGGAGGATGGCCTTGGAAGCCTCTATGCCGATACCTTCGTCGACGGTGACGAGATCCTCGCAGGTCATCACCTCCTGGACCTTCAGATCGAGGTTCTCGACGAACCGCAGGTCCCGGTTGGTCAGGATGCCGACGAGCAGGCCGTTTACCGTGACCGGAACGCCGGATATGCTGTATTTCTTCATGATGTCAAGGGCTTCGGATATCTTCTGCTCCGGTCCGATGGTAATGGGATCGACGATCATTCCGGTCTCTGAGCGTTTCACCCGGTCCACTTCCCTGGCCTGCTCCTTGATGGTCAGGTTCCGGTGGATGATCCCTATGCCGCCCTGACGAGCAAGACTGATGGCCATTTGAGACTCCGTGACAGTGTCCATGGCCGCGCTGACTATCGGGATGTTCAGCGTGATATCCCGGGTCAGTCGAGTGGTAACGTCCACCTCGGATGGGAGCACCTCCGAATAGCATGGCACGAGACTTACGTCGTCGAACGTGAAGGATTCCTTGACTTCCATGAATTCCGCTCCAATGAGGGAGAGGGCCTGCAAGGCCGGGTTCGCAGCTCGAGAGAAAGTAAGATCAGCGAATCACAGGAGCCGGCTGCATGATACGGATACGGTCCGCCGCCTTCAGCAGGGCCCGGGATAGAGAACCAAAGAAATATTCCACGTAGGTTTCCCACTTCTTCTTGCTGTACACAAGTTCAGGTTCGCCCACGATGCCGCCTAGTTTTCCGGCTATCTTTACCGCGTCGTAGAAGTTGCCCATGGTGTCCACGAGTCCCAATTTCTTTGCCTTTGCACCGGTGAAGAAACTCCCGTTGGCAACCTTCCGAAGTTCCTTCATGTCGATCTTGCCTTTTCTTCCCTTGGCGACGTCAGCAATAAACTGTTCATGGATCTCCTTGGCAAAGGATTCGAGTATCTTCCGCTCCTCTTCGGTCAACGGTCTCATGCCCGAGCCCATATCCTTGAACTTTCCTGCTTTTATGACGTTAATATCAACCTGGAGCTTGTTAATCAGTTTGTGGATCTCTGCCAGGACCATGATCACACCGATGCTCCCGGTGATGCTGCCCGGTGAGCATACGATGCGGTCGCAGTTGCTGGCTATGTAATAGGCGGCTGAGGCTCCCACACTCTCTATGGAGGCGACCACAGGCTTCTTTTTGCGGACCTTGCCGATCTCGCGATAGATCTCCTGGGCCGGCGCCACCGCGCCTCCCGGAGAATTGATCCGGAGGACAATGGCCCTGACCGATCTCTTCTTCCGGAACTTCTTCAGTTGCTCCAGTACCTTGTCCGAAGAAGTAATGGTCCCCTCCAGTTCGACGACCCCGATCTTGTTGCCCGAACTGAACCAGCTCCCAACCAGAGAGTCGTTGTCCTCGGTTAGCAGAGAGAGCACGGCTCCGCCGGCCGCGAAGACAGCGATGAGGACCAACAGAAGCAGAAGAGCCTTGGCCGTGCGCGATTTCTTCGTCGATTCGTCAATTGCCATGATTAACCTTTAATATCAGGATATTGACTCCTTAATTTCTTAAAGGTATCAAACCTTAACAGAATTCCGTCCGGCCCGCAAGATGCCAGTTTGCAGCATTGCTACGGCTCGGTCCTTCAACGCCCACGGGCAGGATGGACTGTCTGCCGCCTGTTCCACTCCTCGAACGAGACGCCGGGCCGGTGAAACGGATGCGGTTCCTTGAAAAAAGCCCCCTGCCGTCCTATTATGAACTCCGTTAAAGCAGGGGCAGAGAAGTTGCAAGTCCAAATTCGTACGGCGGTGCACGGAGGGACCCTTGAGAGAGATTCGGTTTCACGGCCGAGGAGGGCAGGGAGCGGTCATAGCCTCGAGAATTCTCGCGGAGGCGTTCTTCCGCGAAGGAAAATACGTGCAGTCCTTTCCCGCTTTCGGAGCCGAACGTCGCGGAGCTCCGGTGGCGGCCTTCACCCGGGTCGACGAGAATCCGATCCGTATTCGGACGCAAATTTACGCCCCGGACGCGGTCGTCGTGCTCGACCCTTCCTTGCTGGAATCGGCGGACATAACCTCCGGGCTCAAGCCCGAAGGATGGGTCGTGATCAACATCGATTCATCGCCTGCTGATATCCCAAATATGGAGGGATTCCGCGTGGCCACGGTTGACGCCGGAGCGGTGGCTGTCGAGCATGGACTGGGCACGCCCACTGCGCCCATTGTCAACACGGCTATCCTGGGAGCCTTTGCCAAGGCTACCCGGGCCGTGGAGATCGAATCCGTGGCAGCGGTGATTCGCGAGTCGATCCCTCAAAGGGCGGAGGCCAACGCTGCGGCCTGTCTTGACGCGTACGCCAATACGATGCTCAGCACCGAGGAGTACGAGTGACCTCGAGACTGGGACGCGCCGGCTCTTCCACGACAGAGATGTCCTCGTTTGCCGAGTTGCTGGACGCGAACGCGTTTTACGTAGCCTTGGTGTGACTTCAAGAAAATGCCCCTGTTTCCTCTTTTCTAAGAGGGTAGCCTATCTCTGCCACACCCTGACAAAAGGGGCCGTGGAGATTTGCCGTTCAAGTGGAGATAGACAGATTCTGGATGTCATGAATACGTGTAGGTAATGGCTATAACTAAACAGGAGCAAAAACATGCACAGCGATCAGGTGGGGAACGACAGCAGCTTGCCGCCCGGTTCAATTACGTCTTCGGATATGGCGTGGAACCGGACCGGCAACTGGCGATATCTGAGACCGAGGTTCGTAAGGAAGCTCGCTCCGTGCAGCGAGGGCTGTCCAGCTGGGAACGACATTGAGGGAATGCTGGTACTCGCGGGCCAGGGGCGATACGGCGAGGCCTTGACCAGGCTGCTCGAAGAGAGCCCCTTTCCCGGCGTCTGTGGGAGAGTTTGCTATCATCCCTGCGAGTCCGCGTGCAACCGTAACGTCCTTGACACCGCGGTATCGATCCAGGCCATGGAGCGGTTCGTCTCAGAGTGGCGGCCCGTACATGAGCCCGTACCGGGACCGGATCGATCGGCCAAGGTCGCGGTTGTGGGATCGGGTCCCGCGGGATTGACCTGCGCGTACCATCTTCGGCGAATGGGGTACCAGGTACGAGTGTTCGAAAAAGAATCCGCTCCGGGCGGGATGCTCCTAATGGGCATACCCAAATACCGACTCCCGAGGGAGGTCCTCGATCGGGAGATCGCCAGAATCATGGACCTCGGGATAGAGTTGGAAACCTCCTGCCGAGTGGGACACGACACCAGTTGGGACGCGCTTGTCACTACCTGGGATGCGGTCTTCCTTGGCTGTGGGGCCCACGGGACATCCACGCTGAACATCCCGGGTGAAGACCATCCCGGCGTGTCGCCGGGGACGACTTTTCTCGAAGCGGTCAACTCCGGCCGTGAAATCAAGGTGCGCGGTCGGGTCGCGGTCATCGGCGGCGGTAATACTGCGATCGACTGTGCGAGAGCGGTCATCCGCCTCGGATCCGAGGCGGTGGTGCTCTACCGTCGAACCAGGGAGGAGATGCCGGCCATTGAGTCGGAGGTTGACGAAGCGCTCGCGGAAGGGGTTGAGATCCGGTACCTCACGTCCCCCGTGGCGGTTCGATCTGGATATGACAAGATCACCGGTCTTGAGTGTGTGCGGAACCGACTTGCAGAGCCGGACAGAGGCGGCCGAGCATTTCCGGAACCCATAGAGGGATCCGAATTCTTCATGGAATGTGGTGCGGTGATAACGGCTGTGGGAGAAGCGGTTGAACTGAAGGATCTCTCCGCTGACCTGCAGACGAAACACGGTGTTGTTGCGATCGACCCTTGGGGTAAGACCTCCCTGGACAAGGTCTGGGCTGGTGGGGATGCGACCACTGACCCGCGCATGGTGGTTCATGCGATTGCCGCGGGAAAGCGCGCTGCGCTTTCCATTCATGCCTCCCTGAGGGGGGAGGATCTTGATTCGATCGCCAGCGACATCCGGATCGGTTTTAGAGGCTCCTTTTCCATGGAGCGCTATGTGAAAGGCTCGCCTCCGGGTGCAGCGTCAACCGGGGAAGTCGTCGCCCCGGAACAGATCAACCTGGACCACTTTGAGCCGATCACGAGAACGGCCGCTCGGGAGCGGGACCCGACCGACCGGATCCAGGATTTCCATGAGATCCAATTGGGCTTCGACGAGGACCAAGCCTTATGGGAGTCCACCAGATGCTTCCATTGCGGCGCCTGTGACCGATGTGGGATTTGCAGACTCTTCTGTCCCGACTTCTCCATCGCACTGGGAGAGGGCGGGGAAATGAACGTGCTGGACGAGTTCCACTGTAAGGGTTGCGGCATCTGCGCCCAGGAATGTCCCCGATCCGCGATAGTTATGGAGAGAGAACGATGAAAAAGGTCCTGATGGGCGACCATGCAGTCTCTGCCGGGGCCATGTTGAGCAGAGTGGAGGTGATTGCGGCCTACCCGATTACCCCGCAAACGTACGTTGTCGAAGACCTCTCGGAAATGTGTCAGGATGGCCGCCTCAAAGCCAAGTTCGTGATGGTCGAGTCCGAGCACTCCGCGATGGCGTGCATCATCGGCGCGTCGTCGGCAGGGTCCCGGGCCTTCACTGCGACCTCGTCTCAAGGACTGGCGTTGATGCACGAGGTTCTTCACTGGGCCGCTGGGGCTCGGCTGCCGGTGGTCATGGCCAACGTGAATAGGGCTCTGGGCCCACCCTGGAACATCCTCTGCGACCACGGTGATAGTATGGCTCAGCGCGACACCGGATGGCTCCAGTTCTACGTAGAGAGCAACCAGGAAACGCTCGACACCATTATTCAAGCTTTCCGCCTGGCGGAACAGGTACTCCTGCCGGTGATGGTAAACCTTGACGGCTTCTTCCTATCCCACACGGCTGAAGTCGTGGACGTCCCGGATCAGGCGGTGGTGGACGCGTTTCTGCCTCCGTACAAGCCCCGATTCAAACTCGATGTGGACGATCCGCGCTCATTCGGCGCATTCTGCCTTGACCAGAATTTCATGACCATGCGCCACGATATGCAACGGGCCATGGACGATGCGAGGCGGGTCGCCCGGAAGGTCGACGACGCCTACCGTGACGCGACGGGCAGGGGGTACGGGATCGTCGAATCGTACCGGCTGGAAGACGCTCGAACGGTCCTCGTGACGTCCGGGACGATCGCGAGCACGTCTCGGGTCGCGGTCGATGAACTGAGGGATCGGGGTGAAGCCGTAGGTCTCCTGCGGATCCGTTTGCTCAGACCTTTCCCCTTTGAGGAGGTGAGGGAGCTCCTGAGCAACCGGAAGCGAATCGCGGTCATAGACAGAAGTATTTCCTATGGTCTCTGCGGAGGTCTTGCCTCCGAGGTGAGGGCCGCGCTGTACGGGGCCTCCGGGCCGCATCCTCCGGTGTTCGGTTTCATCGCCGGGCTTGGGGGTAAGGATGTGGTCCCGGGGGACATCGAAGAGATAGTACGGCAGACGCAAAACGAGGACCGGCCGCGGAGTGAAGACATCTGGATTGGAGTGCAAAAATGATACCCCAAACACACCTGGAACAGGAGCTGGTCAGCCCGGGTCATCTCGGATGCGCGGGATGTGGGGCGACCCCGGCCATGCGATACGCGCTGGAAGCTCTCGGCCCCCGTACAATCGTCGTGATACCCGCGTGTTGTTGGTCGATCATCTGTGGACCGTTTCCCCATTCAGCTCTTCGCGTGCCGTCTTTGCACATTGCCTTTGAGGCGGCGGCCGTGACTGCCTCTGGGGTGAGGGCTTCGCTTGACATGCAGGGAGTGGAGGATGTGACTGTCATGGCCTGGAGCGGCGACGGAGGGACCTTTGACATAGGGTTGCAGGCACTGTCCGGGGCAGCGGAACGCAACGAAGACATCGTCTACGTCTGCTACGACAACGAAGCGTACATGAATACCGGCAATCAGCGGAGTTCGGCAACTCCCGACGGGGCCTGGACCACGACGACTCCCGAAGAGAAACTGAGGCCCAAGAAAAATATGATGGCCATTATGGCCGCTCACGGGGTCCCCTACGCGGCCACGGTCTCGATAGCGTTTCCCGACGATTTTATTGCCAAGATGCGCAAGGCCAAACAAATCCGCGGGACCCGTTTCATTCATGCGCTCGCGACGTGCCCCACCGGCTGGCGGATTCCTTCGAGCCAGTCGGTCAAGTTTGCGCGTTTGGCTGTGCACACAAAGGTTTTTCCTCTCTATGAAGTGGAAAACGGAGAGGTATTTCGCATCACCGTACAGCCAAAGGACCTTCCGGTCAGAGAGTACCTGAAGCCTCAGGGCCGGTTTCGCAATCTCACCGAAGAGAGGATTACGGAAATCCAGAAGCAGGTTGACCGAAACTGGGTCCGACTGAAAAGATCGGTCACCGTGGGATAACTCCCGATTCCGGGGCGTGAGTCACACCGGTGCGGGAATAAAGGGGTAACAGGCGATCTCACCCTGAGCTCCGCCCCCACATGTCGTTCTCCTCTGAGGCTGACTCCTGCCGCGCCTGACACAGTGGGGACGGTTTCTCCTCGGCGAATGGAGCACCCTCAGATCGGCAGTTCCGTGATGTCGACAGTTCCGGCAAGTCGGCGTTTCAGATTTCCCAGCGAGGACGCGACATAGAGGTTGATGGCGGGAGTCGGGGTGTGGAGCGCGGCGAGGTAAGTTGCGTTGGAGCAATGAACCAGGACCAGCTTTGCTTTTTTGCCTGTCTGGTCTCCGTCCTCCCCGAAATTGGCAAGATAGGCGCGGTTTTCGAGATAGGCCGCCCATCCATGTCTGGTAATATATGCGATGGCTTCCTCCCTCTTGGCCTTCTTCGTTTCCTCGTCTTCCTCTGCATCGGCCAGCATGTTCACCGGCCCTCTATAGAGGAGCTCTTCTACCATGAATGCGTATTTCTTGCCGTGGAGCACGATCTTGAACCTGGCTCCCTCCATCAATTCCCTTCGGGTTGAGAAGAGTTCCAGTGCGGTAGAGTTGGTCTTTTCGGGGTCCAGTATGACGTAGGTCTCCACGTTGGCGACACTGGTATCCAAATCGTCAAAGGGCTCTTCCGCGATCGTCGTTTGCACGGTGATCCGTCGGCGTGCCTTCCATTCACGGAACTGGTCTTTGGTGAGATGTCCGTCCCGGATCAATGCCTTCACGATGTGCTCGAACTGAGCAATGGTGAGCCCGTACTTGGAAAGGAACTGCTTCGTACGCAATCCTTCCTGAAAGTCGTTAAGCAGATCCTCTGTCTTGATCTTCATTCCCTCAGATCCTCCGGAGGGATTCATCAGGCGATTGGCCCGCCAGGAGTCACGCCAACGCTCACCGTCACGTCGCGATCCTCACTACCACCGATCTGGCGGTCTGCTGTTCCGCGGGAACCCGTCCGAGAATCGAGCTCGTCCCCGCACCCTATCGGTGGATCCAGCCGACGGCGTCGCCCCGGAGCTTGCTTGAGCCGACTTATGACGTATCTTTACGTTCAGGACCGCGAGAGTCCGCTGGAACGTCAATCTCGAGAGCGATCGGAATCAGTGCCTTCGGATCGTCCTGAGAATACCTTTCTGACACGACTCCGCTTCCGCTCGAGGGAGATTCCAGGCCTCCACGCAGCTATCCTAAGATATAATAACATACGGGAGGCGGTTTGGAATAGAGAAAGCTTGACAGATCCGGCACGTGCCTCGGCACCGCGACTCATCGGGATCGCCGGTGAGCCTAAGCGGGATAATGCATTGGAAGCTCAGATGAAACGAACATGCCAGGCAGCCGAGCGGTCATCGTACCAGTGCGGACGACAAAGATCTCGAAGGATCGACGCGGTTTTTTCATTGAGAGGCCACAGGCGCACCGATTCAGCGGCAGGGGTGCGACCTTCCTGCCCGATGCGAGAAGGTCTGGGATTGCCTCTGCCGGATCGCCCATCGTCCCCGAACCCCGCGAGGTCTGTGATCGCAGGAGTTTTCGCTTTACGGCGGTCGGTTTGATATGCGAAAATTTTCAGATAAGCCACGATGTCCCAAGGGGATCCGTTCCCCCTCACGGGAAAGCTCTGCGACGCAATCTCTCCCGCGGCACAGCCCAAACGAAAGAGGTTGAAATTATGGGCACCTATTTTGATGACAACGCTCGGGCAATTGGTCGAACGCCACTCGTGCGGCTCAACAGGATCTGCAACCCCTCCGACGCTTTGGTACTTGCCAAGATTGAGGGTCGTAACCCCGCCTTTTCGGTGAAGGATCGTATAGGGGTTTCGATGATCGAGGACGGGGAGAAACGAGGCGTGCTCAAGAAGGGGGTCGAGATCATAGAGCCCACGAGCGGCAACACAGGTATCGCGCTCGCATACGTTGCTGCTCTGAAGGGGTACGGGTGCACGCTGACCATGCCCGACACAATGAGCATCGAGAGGAGGAAGTTGCTCAAAATCCTCGGAGCGAGCCTGATTCTCACCGAGGGGGCCAAGGGAATGAAAGGCGCGGTCGAACGTGCGGAAGCGGTAGCGGCGAGTAACCCCGATAGGTACTTTATGCCTCAGCAGTTCAACAATCCGGCCAATCCCCTGATTCACGAACAGACGACCGGGCCCGAAATATGGGAAGACACCAATGGAGAGATAGACGTGCTTGTCAGCGGGGTTGGCACCGGCGGCACGATAACCGGCATCTCCAGGTTCATCAAGAACACGAAGGGAAAGAAGATTCAATCGGTGGCCGTGGAACCCGAAGAGAGCCCCGTAATCAAGCAGACTATCGCCGGCCGGGAACCCATGCCGGGCCCGCATAAGATTCAGGGAATCGGGGCAGGATTCGTGCCGGGCAATCTGGATCTGAGCCTCGTCGACGATGTGCAGCTCGTTTCCAGCGAAGAGGCCGTAACCTATTCGAGGCGTCTGGCACGAGAAGAGGGGATATTGTCCGGTATATCCTCCGGGGCCGCGGTGGCTGCGGCCTCACGGCTGGCGGAGAGCGCTGAATTCAAGGGCAAGACGATCGTGGTGATACTCCCGAGTGCCGCGGAGCGATATCTCAGCTCGATTCTCTTCGACGGACTCTTCGACAGCAGGACCGGTCTATGATCTGCCTGCCATCGAAGGGACAGCAACGAATCCTCATGCCGCAAGATCCGGAAAAGGTGGAATCTCATGAGCGCTACGGAAACCTGTATCTTCTGCAAGATCATCTCCGGTGAAGTTCCGGGAACGAGGGTGTACGAGGACGACCGCGCGGTAGTGATTATGGACATCATGCCGCTGAACAGAGGACACCTCCTCGTCGTCCCCAAGGAACACTTCGACAATATCCTCGAAATCGATCCGGAATTGTACGCCCATCTCTATTCTGTCATCGCCAAGATGGCAAAGGCGGTGGACGCCTCGATCGCACCCGAGGGCATGAACGTCATGCAACTCAACGGCAGGGCCGGCAATCAGGTCGTGCCGCACGTCCACATCCATCTTGTCCCTAGGTGGGAGGGGGACGGCCTCACCATATGCGGATGGGAGCCGGTCCCGGGCAACATGAACGACATCGCCGCCGCGGCCGAAGAGATAAAGGCCAAGCTCTAAGAGACCGTTTCGTTTGGTTCCTGCCATGGGTCGGACATCTGCCCATCGGGGCGCCACTGCCGGCTTAGCCAGCAGTGCTCACCGTGGCCCGGCGGAAAACGTGACCGAAATTATAAACGGCAGTGCTAAGAAGTCTGCCACGAGGGCGGAAGTCTGTGCCGTCACCCTAGCGGGCCGGGGTAGGCGTATGTGGTTCGCCGGCGTGATGGACAGGGATGATGGGCTTCTCCTCAACTCGACAGCATTGACATCGTGCCCTCCATAAAGCACTTGCCGAGAATCGTGTCCGAAATTCTCGTCGACGGTTCGACCAGATCTCCCCCCACCAATATGACATGGGAAGGTTGGAGCGGAGATGAGTCTCCCCTCCGAATCCAGTGGATGAAAGCCTTGCCGACGACTACCGTGCAACCCTGGTCAAGGTCGAGGAGGATTCGGTCACGAACCCGATGGCTTCGGAATGTCGTCAGTTGACAACGATACTGAAGTCTTCCCTCGACGGTAGTTGGTCACGGTTCTGAGCGTGCGCCATAGTCGAATGCGTACCGGGTTCCTTCGATTTTTCTGGCCTGAGGAAGGCCGGGATTGGTATAAGTCTCACCGGGAAAAGGCTTGAGTTCACTCGGAAGCCGGCCTGGCCGTTGCCGTGAAATCACGCTACGCGCCGATTCTCTTATCCGGAAATCCCATGAAGGAGACTGATCGAAATTTTGAGAAAGATGTGCCTGAGAGCCTCAGGCCGGCGCGCAAAAGGGAGTTCCTGAACTACTACGGGAAGGACCGTCCGATTCAGATGTGGCTGGCCGAACGGCGGACCAGGCTCGTAAGCGTGATTTTTCCTCCCCTGGTGCGTTTGGGGCTCGTGCCGGACACCCTCTCCTACGTGGGCATAGCGCTCCTCGTCGGCGTCGTCTTCTATTTTGTCAGGGAGCCCATTTGTGCGGTTCTCTTTCTTGCAGGCCATGTGATTTTCGATGGGCTTGACGGTGCGTACGCCCGGTACAACAGCAACGCATCCCAGTCGGGGGCGTTCACGGATCTCGTCTGCGACCAACTGGGTATGATCGTCGTGGCCATGATGGCCATTTTCCATAATCTCGTCTCACCTTTGCTCGGGACGGTTTACGTTGCCCTGTATCTGATTGTCGTGGTCTTCGGCGTCCTCATCAACGTCATGGGGCTCGGAACGCGCATCACGATCACGAGCAAATATTTCGTCTACGTGGCCTACCTCCTTTGGGCCGTCTGGGAGGTGAATTATTTACCGTTCTTGATGTCTGTTTTCTCCGGAATCATGTCCGTCGAGGTCGTAATCGGCTATCTGCGACTCAAGCGGGGTATCCGACGCAAGTATGACACGTCGGTACGATTCACCAACGGCGATCAATATCCAAGCAAACTCAACTACGCGTGGAATGTGGCGGTGCCCATAACTGTCCTGTTCCTCATCGTCGTGGGAGCGAACCGGGTACCGATCAAAGCCCTGCTCGCGAGCCCGTCGCAGGCTGTAGAATGGAAGAGGGGACCGACTGTACTGGGCCCGGGAGAGGGCTCCCGCGTGCTTGGGATAGGGGCCAAGGGCGAGCGTTTGTTCCTGCTGGTGCGCCGCGGGGACCAAGCTCCAACGGTGAACGAGGTTTCTCCCCCTGGCCGATCCATCTCGAGGCGGTTCCTCTTACCCAGATACTTTATTCCCGCATTCAGCACTCTTCCCGTTGACGGAGATGTCCTGCTCGTCGCGGACCGTTCCACTCACCTGCTAATGGGAATCGACCTCGACGCTTCATTCCGCGCCGGCCGTGCAGTAATCGTCTTGACGCTCCCGCTCGGGCATTTGAGAATCACCGCGATGGCCGCTGCACCCTATCAGGGAAAGACGATCTGGTTTGCCGCCAATTACCTGTACACCCGCAAGACCTACCTGATCGACCCGGAGAAGGCTCTACATACAGGTTCGCTGCTGAGGTCCGTAGACCGGTCTTTCGTCAACGGGGCATTTCCCAGCGGGCTGGTAGTGTGGAAGGGGTCTGTGATCGAGCTGGATCGGACCCTTCTTAAGAGCCTCCTGCACGCCGCTCCGCTCGACAGGGTCATGGAGAAGGCAGATCTCCTTGACGCGGCGGCCGTCTCTTTCGCGCCCCCCGGACGGGATTCCCTGGGGCCGGTGGTCCAGGGCGAAGATCTCGTCATGATTTCGCCAGGTGGGGTTCTCTACCGGCTGCCGATACGCGCGGTCGTCAAATGACCCTCCGACCCACCCCGGTTATTTGTTTGAGCATACCAGTATTACACCTTCCAAAGCTTTGCCCCAACAGGATTCGAGCGCCGCAAGAGGAGCGGAAACGTGTCAACGTGTGTCCGGCTTGCGCTTCCCAAAGAAATCGGCAAATAATATGGCTGACGGGCTGCACATGTGGTGATACCACAGGCCCCTTGCAGACGGGCGGCTCCCAAAAGCAACCGACAGGGTCGGCATCACGAAGTGACCGTTGCGGGCTGCTCCGACCGCTGAGGATATAGATGGATAAGGTCAGGAACTTTAGCATTATCGCGCACATCGACCACGGCAAATCGACCCTTGCCGACCGTTTCCTACAGATCACAGGAGTGGTGGGGGACCACGAATTTCACGATCAGATGCTCGACACCATGGAGATCGAAAGGGAACGGGGGATTACCATAAAGAGCCAAACCGTTGCTCTCCCCTATACGGCGCGCGACGGGTCGGACTATGTGCTGAACCTGATCGACACTCCCGGACACGCTGATTTCTCGTACGAGGTCTCCAGAGCACTGGTTTCCTGCGAAGGGGCCCTGCTCGTGATAGATGCCAGCCAGGGGGTTCAGGCTCAGACTCTGGCAAATCTCTACATGGCGCTTGAGCAGGACCTTGAAATCATTCCCGTTATCAACAAGATCGATCTTCCCTCGGCCGACCTGGACCGAGTCAAGGCTCAGATAGAGAGCGACCTGGGCCTCGATCCCGACAGCGCCGTTGCCATCTCCGCGAAGGAGGGGGTTGGGATAGAAGAGGTGCTGGAATCCATCGTACACCATGTACCGCCCCCCCGGGGAGATCCCAATTCGGAACTCCAGGCGCTCATCTTCGACTCGCGATGGGACCCGTACCGGGGTACGATTGTGCATTTGAGGATCTTCGAGGGCGAGATCAGGGCCGGGAACACTATCAGGCTCTGGTCGAACGGCGCCACCTATCGGGTCGAGGAAGTTGGTGTCTTCCTCATGGAAAGGCAACCGCGTGAGTCTCTCGGAGCCGGTGAAGTGGGATACATGATAGCCGGGATCAAGACCGTCAGCGATACCCGCATCGGCGATACCGTGACCCTGGACAACAGACCCTGTGCAAAGCCGCTCACAGGGTTCAAACTGGTCAAGCCGGTTGTCTTCTCTTCGTTCTATCCCATCTCTTCGGACGAATACGACGAGCTGACTGAATCCCTCGAAAAACTCAAGCTCAACGATGCCTCCCTCGTTTTCGAGAGAGACCATTCCTCCGCGCTTGGCCACGGTTACCGCTGTGGATTTCTTGGGCTTCTCCACCTGGAGATTGTTCAGGAACGCTTGGAAAGAGAATTCGGCCTTTCCCTCGTGCTGACCGCACCGTCGGTCCAGTACGTCCTGGAACTCACTGACGGGTCGGAATCGGTCATCGACAATCCTGCCAAATACCCGGATCCCATGCGCATCGCCATAGCCAAGGAACCCTTTATCCGCGCGTCGATCATTCTGCCGGAGCAGTATCTGGGCCCCATCATAAGCATCTGTATCGAACGCCGGGGAGTGCAGAAGGATATCCACTATCTCGACTCAAAGCGAGTGGAACTGACCTTTGACCTCCCCCTTGCGGAAGTGCTCTTTGACTTCTACGACAAGCTCAAATCAGTGTCACGGGGGTACGCGTCCTTCGATTATGAGTTCCTGGAGTACCGGCCCACCGATCTCGTCAAGGTCGACATGCTCGTGGCCGGAGAAAAAGTGGACGCTCTCGCCATGCTCGTGCACAGGGACAAAGCATATCAGAGAGCGCGGCGGGCCTGCGAGAGACTTAAGAAGGAGATTCCGAGGCAACTCTTCAAAGTGCCGATTCAGGGCGCCATCGGCGGCAAGATCATCTCCCGGGAAACCGTATCTGCGCTCCGAAAGGATGTGACCGCCAAATGCTACGGTGGTGATATCACGCGCAAGAAGAAGCTCCTAGAGAAGCAGAAAGAAGGCAAGAAGCGAATGAAACAGGTCGGGAACGTTGTGATACCCCAGTCAGCCTTCCTCGCGGTACTCAAAACTGACGAAGACGAATGACCGCAAGCCGTACGTTCACCGGAGAGCGGAACATCTGATCGCTCCTAAGAGCTGGGGCCCGTCAGAAAAAAAACCGAAACGCTAGGCTGGCGAGCACCACGATGACACCGGCAATGATGAGATACGCACCGGCCGAGACCTCCTCCGTCATCTGCTCTTCGGTATGGCGAGCCGTGCAGCCGGGAGCGGCCGAACAGTTGGTACATCTGAGTTCTGAACCCATGAGCTCAATTTCCTCCTTATTTAGTACATAATCATTATAGCAAAAAACGGAAGAGCAACGAACAGGTGCGCGCGCGAAAACTGGCCGGAGACATTCCCTGTCACCATCTGCTGCCGAATTGCGGCCAAAGAAGTTCCGTGTGTGTTGATCAATTCTTTCTGTGGCCGCCTCTCTCTGCCATTCCACACTCATTCCAGGAGAGGGCGAGCAAGCACGTCGCGTACAGATTACTCGTCACTACTTTAATAGCGCATCGCCATGACGTGTGGTGACTCGATGGGGACTTTTCAGCAGGCAAGTTCTCGGGGCATTGCCAGGGGAACGCCACGGCACCCCGCGCGCTCCCCCAGTGCCCAATTGCGTCAGGCGATTGAAGCGATACGACGAGGTTCGGGGAGGCTGAGCGTAGACTCTTTGATCCGATAACGATGCTTACGAGAGGGATAACCGCCCGCTTCGCTCCACGCGAGCTTGATGTACCCTTCCTCGACCGCTACGATAACGTAGTCCCCGTCGGGAAGCGTACAATTCGAGAAGCGGTCTTTTCCGAAGAGGCTGTATTCAGCCTTGAGGCCATCCAGGTGAATCACTTCTCCGATTTGCATGGTTCCTCCTTTATTAAACAAGCATTAAATATGACATCCCCGGCCGTGGCGGCGTAGTAGAGTATTGCAGTTAAGGTGCCCAGCCGTGGGCGTCAAGGTTCGCATGTGCGTGGTTGCGATGGATTCAGTCAGCCCCAGAAGATAATCATTGACTGACTCGTCGAAAATAAGTAAGGCCTAAAAATTTGTCCAGGAAAAATATGTCCGCGCGCGCAAGCAGCTAGTTACACAACACTATTTTTTCCCGGCACCTTAGACGAACAATCTCACCTACCTGACGCGATCCCTGGCCTAAGTGCTCTCTTTCGTATGCTCCATCGCGTATCCCTTCAACCCTCCTGGGCCTCTGCCAGAATCCCGGGAAGCAGCCAATGCATGGTGGTTCCAGTGGACTCCGGAATCAAGGGGCTTCAATGCTTCCTGGACGCCGACCCCTGCCCTGGTCTCCTTTCCTGCGTTACGGTGAGTGTTCGGGGGGAACGGGCCCGGACAGGATAGCATTCGAAACCTGCCATACTTTCCCTCTCCCTGCCGAAAAGCGTGGGCACGAATTCCGAGCGGCGACCAACAGGGGCGGTTTGAATACCTCCCGGCGGAACGATCGCTCGGACGCCTCTCATGCGATCAGAGCCGAAGAGTTGCACATCAGCCGGGTTCAACTGGTTGGCTTTTCGTGGTATGAAAAAGGACTGCGCATGCAATGATTGATGCCGACAGGTTTGCCAATCAATGAAATTCAGGCGATTCCGCGTAGCCGCCTGGAAAATGAAATCCCCCTGTCCCCCCTTCGCCGTAGGGAGGAGAGACGTACCCCCCTGAAAACGGGGGCGAGAGGAGATTTTGAATGCGGCGGGCCGGGTCGGCCAGTGTCATTTCTTGCAAAGCGCATTGATACCGGGTAATTCCCGACAGACCGCTCATCGCAGGCCGCAAATGGGATTTGACAGCCGGGCGGGAGAGCGAAGAATCGTTTGGGAGGTTGCTACAGTGCGGGTTCTCATGGTCGCATCGGAGGTTACCCCTTTCGGCCAGACAGGAGGGCTCGGCGAGGTCCTTTCCGCGTTGCCCGCGGAGTTGACCGCTTTGGGCCTCCATGTGGATGTGGTCATGCCCAAGTACCGGGGCATAGACCGCGAGCACTACGACCTGGAGAAGATGGATCTCACGGTCAACGTAGATTTGAACGCGGTCGAGTTACCGGCCCGATTTTGGAGGTTTCGGGATCCGCGCAGGGTTGGGTACATCTTTTTAGAAAACGACGATTTTTACAACAGAGACGGCCTCTACGGCACAAAAGACAAGGACTACGAGGACAACTCCGCGCGATTCGTATTTCTCACCAGGGCAACCATCGAGATGGTCCTGGCCGGCGGGCTTTGTTACGACATTTTCCATGCTCATGATTGGCCGGCTGCGCTCATCCCCGTGTACCTGCGAACGCTGTACGCCGGGGAAGAGCTTCTCAAACGAAGCGCGTCGGTAATGACGATTCACAATCTGGGGTACCAGGGTATCTTCATGCAGAACGACCTGCCTGTGGTCGGCGTGGGGTGGGAACTGTTCAATCCGGCCCAGATGGAATTCTACGGAAAGGTCAACTTCTTGAAGAGCGGAATCATCTTCGCCGACGAAGTCAACACGGTTTCTCCCGGCTATAGGCAAGAGATACTGACATCCGAATTCGGATTTGGCCTGGAGGGCGTGCTGCAAGAGAAGAGCGACCATGTGAGCGGCATACTCAACGGGGTCGACTACACTGTCTGGAACCCCGCAAGCGACAAACGGATCGCGGCCAACTACGATGTCGGCGACCTGTCGGGGAAGGCCGCGTGCAAGGCGGAGATTCAGAACATCGCCGAGCTGGAGGAACGACCTGAGGTGCCCCTGATCGGAATGGTGAGCCGACTCTCAACTCAGAAGGGAATGGATATCCTCGAAGAAGCCCTCCCGTCGCTGATGCAGCAAGACATCCAGTTGGTGATGCTCGGGACGGGGGAGGCCCGTTACCAGGAGTCCTTTCTCGACCTGCGCAGAAAATATGTGGGCAAGGCAGGTATTTTTCTGACCTACAGCCAGTATTTGGCGCACCAGATCATTGCCGGAGCCGACATGATTCTCGTGCCCTCCCGGTATGAACCCTGCGGCCTCAATCAGCTCTACGCACTCAAGTACGGCACCATCCCTATCGTACGGGCGACCGGCGGGCTCGATGACACGGTGGAGCAGTACAACCGGGCGGACAGTCAGGGCACGGGATTCAAGTTTCTCGCTCCGGAACATCGGGCCCTCACAAACGCAGTCAGAGAGGCCCTGAACCTGTACCGACACGAACCCGAGGCCTGGAAAAAGCTGATGGTACGCGCGATGAAAAAAGATTTCTCGTGGAATCGGTCGGCCCTGGAGTACAAGCGACTCTACGAGAAGGCTCTGGCCGGGAGAGGAATAAACGTCGAGCGTCCATAGGTTCGCCGATCCCTGGTACGACTTTCCTCAATGGCACCTCGACTCTGCCGGGTCGCCGTATCCGCCGGCAAGGTCGACGAAACTCACCGCACCTTCATGCCGCATTCTGTCGAGGTAGTTCCGATGACGGAGTTCTTTGACCCGGCGCCGGGCAGTTATCGGCGTTGGGTCATCTTCATAGTAGGCAGTCTCAATTTCGTCATTTCTATGTTCTATCGGGTTTCGACTGCGGTGATCAGTCCCGCGCTCATCAGGGACATGGACTTGACGAGCGCCCGGTTGAGCGATCTTTCGGCTGCTTTCTACTACGCATTTGCCATCAGTCAGATACCCCTTGGAATAGCGATCGACCGGTGGGGTCCGAGGGCGACCATAAGTCTTCTCTCCTTCGCCGCGGTGGGAGGCGCGCTCGCCTTTGCGCTGGGCAGGACACCGGAACATTTGATTGTTGCCCGGGTGCTTCTCGGAATCGGGATGAGCGGAAACATGATGGTCTTGCTGGCTCTCGTGGCTCGGTGGTTTCCCGTTAACAGATTCGCATCCCTGAGCGGGACCGCTATCGCGGTTGGAGCGGTGGGGAATCTTCTCGCGGCAACACCGCTCGCCATGCTTACTCTGACGATCGGGTGGCGGCACAGCTTTCTGATATTTGCCTGCGTCAACGCCGCGGTTGTCGTGACGTTCATTCTCGTGATACGGGACCATCCTGAGGGACGGGTCCCTGAAAGGAGGGGATCTCAACGCCTTATTGCAGGTCTCGGAAGGCTGGCCGGTATGTACAGCTTCTGGGCGATCAGCCTCACCAATTTCATCCGGTACGGCTATTTTGCAGCCCTTCAAAGTCTGTGGCTCGGGCCGTTCCTGATCTTCGGCATGGGACTGAGCGAAATTGGTGCCGGCAATGCTCTTTTGTGCATGGGCGCGGGGTACGTGATTGGTCTCCCCTTGTGGGGTTCAATCAGCGACAGGATCTTGAAGTCTCGCAAGCAGGTGGTGCTTCCTACCATGGTCGCCTTTTGCCTGATCACGGCGTCCGTCCTGTTGTGGACGCAGGGGGTTCCGTCTGGGCTGCTCCTGCCGACTTTCTTCCTGTTCGGCTTCACCGCGGCGCCGGGCCAGATACTCTATGCGCACATCAAAGAATTGCTCCCATCCGACATGATCGCCCAGGCCATGACATCGGTGAACCTCTTCACGGTCCTGGGCGTGGGCGCGATGATCCATCTGTTGGGTCTGTTCGTAGGAAGGGAACCGGCTTCCCTGGGCGGTCCCGAAAGCTTTCGGTTACTTTGGATCGTCGGGGTCGGGGGCCTCGCGATCGTATGCGTGCTCTACAGTCTGGTACCCGAGAGCAGGGCGCCCAGAGGGCAGACAACCCTGAGCCGTTGACATGGATGGGCCGTGCCCACGCTGAGTCTCCGGCACACCATCCGGGAATGGGCCAAAACGGCTAATCCACCCTACCGAAACCGTTCCTGGGAGGGAGAGTCTGATACCACTGCGCATTCAAACGAGTACGACTCGCTCTCGTCCCGAGTTTCTCCCAGGAGGAGATGCTCGGATGAAAGTCACCTCTCCGGCAAAACCGGCCATCGCGGGTGCACCCCCTCTTTCAACGTGAGGTGGTCTCAGGAATTGCCGACCTTGGCGGCAAGGTATGTGTAGCGGGGTTCGACGATCCTGTTCTCGACGGCCATCCGGAGGGCCCGTTGACTGCCGACGAGAACCACAAGCCTCTTTCCCCGAGTCATCGCGGTGTAGAGGAGATTCCTGCGAAGCATCACGTAGTGCTGAGTGCTGAGCGGGACGACCACGGCCGGGTATTCGCTTCCCTGGGCCTTGTGAACGGTTACCGCGTACGCGAGGATCATCTCGTCCATTTCCGATATATGGTACGTCACGTCTCGGCCTTCAAAGGCAACCACGGCTTCGTCCCATTCGGTATCATACGACCGGACCCGTCCGATATCGCCGTTGAAAACTTCTTTGTCGTAGTTGTTTCGCGTCTGCATAACGCGATCACCAACGCGGAAGCGGCCGCCCTTGATTACCTGGCCGTCGGGATTGAGCAATTGCTGCAACTCACCATTAAGACTTTCCGTTCCGAGAGTGCCCTTGTGCATGGGACTGAGCACCTGCACGTCGTCAATGGGATCGAGTGCGAAGCGTTGCGGAATTCGCTCGGTGACGAGGTACTTGATGATTCGTGCAGCTTCGTCGGGATCATCCTTTTCGACGAGATAGAAGTCTGCCGGCTCGTCTGACGCAGGAGGGTTGACGGGAATGCTCCCTTGGTTGACCATGTGGGCGTTTGTCACGATGAGGCTACTGCGGGCCTGCCTGAACACCGTCTCCAATCGAACCACGGGAATCACTCCCGATTGAATAAGGTCCCCAAGGACATTCCCGGGGCCGACAGAGGGAAGCTGATCAGCGTCCCCTACAAGCAGGAGCGTGCTCTGCGGATGGACCGCGGAAAGCAAGTAATGGGCAAGCGAGATATCCACCATCGACGCTTCGTCCACGATGACGTATTCGGCTTCCAAAGGCCGTGACGTTCCTCTCTGGAAACCTCCCTCAGCCGGCGAATACTCCAGGAGCCGATGGACCGTCTTGGCTTCCCTGCCGGTGGCTTCGGAGAGCCTTTTCGCTGCCCGGCCCGTGGGCGCGGCGAGCAGAACGCGCAACCGCTTGGCCTCGAGGATGTCGATAAGAGCCTTGAGCAGCGTGGTCTTGCCCGTGCCCGGTCCTCCGGTGATGATAAGCACCTTGTGATCCACCGCAGAGGAAACCGCGCGCTCTTGGGCCGGGGAAAGGGCAAGGCCGCTGCGTTGCTCCACCCATCGGATGGCAGCCTGGACTTTGATCGGAGGCAGAAACCGCGCCGCGCTTATGAGACTGCGAATCTTTTCTGCGACCGAGTTTTCCATAAAGGCCATGTTGGCCGGGTACACCCGATCCGCTTCGAGAGCTACCTGGCGTGTGCCCGCGAGATCGTCGAGCGCGCGTTCGAGCGTGCGACCGTCTATCCCGAGCAGTTCTCGCGCCTTCTCAAGGAGATTGGATCGCGGATAGTACACATGTCCCTCGGCCTGGATGAGATCGAGCACGTGGAGAATTCCCGCACGCGCTCGGAGCGGCGACCTCATGTCTATCCCGAGGCTTCCCGCGACCCGGTCCGCGGACCGGAAGCCTACTCCGCGAATATCGGTGGCCAAGCAGTAGGGATTTTCAGAGACAATCTCGATAGCACGATTCTTGTACTTCTTGAATATCTTGAACGCGTAGGTCGGGGAAACACCATGGGTCTGCAGAAAGAGCATGACCTCACGGATGCTCTTCTGTTCCCGGAAAGCCTCGGCGATCATCGCCACCCGGGACGGTCCGATTCCCGGGACCTCCAGGAGCCGGTCGGGTTCGTTTTCTATGACCTTAAGGGTATTCTCGCCGAACGTGGCGGTGATTCTGCGGGCCATTTCCGGTCCGATCCCCTTGACAAGGCTCGACGCCAGGTACTTCTCAATCCCTGTGACAGTGCTGGGGGCCTTGGTTTCAGCTCGTTCGAAGCGGAACTGCTCGCCGAACTTCTTGTCGATTTCCCAATTCCCTTGCAGCACGACGGTCTCGCCCGGACGGGGCTGGGGAAGGTTGCCGACAACCGTTACCGGCTCTCTCCGCCCGCGAACAGTCACCTTCGCCACCACAAAATCGCTCGTGTCCGCGGCGTACACGAGGCGGTCGAGTACCCCTTCCAATACGAGAAGTCGACCTGCCTTGCTTGCCTCTGAGGAATCGGTCATATGATCATCCGCCGAAGAATCAGGAAGAATTGTACAGAAAAGCACCCGCGGTTCAATAGCTCTCATACTATTGCCCATCGAAGGCGGGTGATGCAGCGTCTTGTTCGTTTAAAGAACCACCGGTATGAATAGACGGAAAGATCGAGGCGGGACTGAGAAATGTGAGACGGGGACTTACGTCCCCGTCCACGTTGTGATGGTTGTAGTTATTACCCGGGTCGTGCCACGTGGGGCATAGTACCGCACTTCGAAAATTTCCTGCCGAATCAGAGCAGCCCCGCTCCCCCCGTAATGCCTCCAATAAGACCGGTTGCAAGCTCAACGGGCGGGATTCCTCCAAGTACGCTGTTCATCATCGGATTGGGAGCGTATCTCGCGCCATAGCGTGGAGGCACGTAATACCGAGGCGGTGGATAGGGACGGGGCGCACAACCGTACTTCATGCTCGGCGGGGGACCACAGGGTCCGACCGGATTGCCGCCCAAAAGGGTGCCGACCACGAGAAAGGGAAGCCCCACAACACCGCCGCAGAGTCCGGGGAAGGGCGCGTCCCCCCAGAAAGCGCAGGGATTACCCCCGTATCCCGCTCCGCACCCTTTGCCGTACGCTCGCGGACCGTACGCTGGACCGCCCGCCAAAGCGAACGATGCTGCTGCCACCACGGCGACGCAGAGTGTTATACAGAAGATTCTTCTTATCATCATACCCTCCTTATTAGGTGAATCAATCTTTCTCTGGTCTTAGCGCTGATGTCCTGAAAAAACTCGAGGAGCGTAGCCCCTTCTTCGTCCTGCGAGCGGGAGGTAACATGGTCCCAAGTGAGTGTCAAGTAAAATATTTGATGTTAGGGTGTTATCATCGGTTGACAGAAGATTGGTGAATGGAAAGTTTTAACCAATTGATAAAACAGATACTAAGATGACATATGCGAATCAGGGTGGTGGTTTCTCTTGACTTGCGGCACGGGGTCGGCATTCTTGGATACGGGCCCCAAGGGCCGCGTTTGGACCGATGCCCCGGGAGGCGTTATGAAGATCGCCCGCACATCGTTGCTCGCCGCTCTGATGATCAGCTTGGCGTGGGTCCCGCCCGTCTGGGCAGGAGCCGGAATGACCCCCGAGCAAATATACGACCCTGGACTAAAGTGGAAACGGCTTATCGGTACGTGGGAAATCCTCCCGGACGACAATCCCCTCGGGGAAAACCGGAACAAGACAAAGAGGCGCGCTCCCAGAATGCTCATGACCCTTCGCAAAGACGGCACCTGTCGGATTTTCAACGTCGATTACCCGGATGGGTCCGATGGCCTGTGGACGTTCGAAGACCATAAGATGTTTATCACCCTCCCCGATGCCTCCAGATTGGAATTTTACGTGTATGGGGTCAAAGGAGACTTCATGATAACTCGGTCTCCCGTGAAGAACGGTCGTGACCAGCTCTGGTCCCGGGTAAAGTGACTCGGCATCCTCCCCGAATCAGTGATGCTTCCACGCGACGGACGCGCGGGAACGATTCCCCAAGGGCAATCTCACACCAGAGCTACTTGGCCGAAACGTCCCTGAGTGCCGGCTCGGACCACGGGGGGGCTGGGGATCCGTCGAGCTGACAGGACAGTGCCAGTCTAATGTACGGGCGACGATCTAATAAGGCCTGGACCTGTACCCGCCCCCGCTCCCGCCGAAGAGCTGCTTTTGTTCGAGCCGCTCTAACCTCTGCTCCAGGTTGCGGAGCCGTTGCTCCAGCCGGTCGAACTTCGGTCCGAAGTTCTCCATTTTGGGTTGCAGCGATTGAAGCTTAGCCTCGAGCATCTGTTTGAGCATGGGGAGTTTTTCCTGTACTAACTGCTCAATTTTTGGCAGCATGCGCTTGAGCTTCTCGATATCAGGATCCTTGCGGCCCTGCGCGACACAGTAACCAGGTGTTGAGACTGTCACGAAAAGCGCGACCAGAAGAACCGCCGTGATTGTCGAAAGAGTCTTGACCATTTTCTCCTCCCGATGGACAGGCTCCTGCTTTTATACGCGATTAACAGGCCGCGCGTCAAAGAATTGCGGACGCGGAATTCTCCAAGATGCGATCCGCGGACATGTCCACACGTGTCGGACGGTGGGGATGCCGACAGGGGAGTAGTCCTGCAGCGACGCTGAACGCCTATCTGGCCGACATAAGAGTGGTTGTCAGACACGGGGAGGTGCCTCCCAGCAGGTCTTCCTAACAGATGCGTTTTCAGCGAATTTACTTTGACCGACCCGTGCTCACCTTCGATGTGCCGCCACGTCCCCCGTCTTCACAAAGGGACAAGCTTGGTTCCCCCCCTTTACCAAAGGAGAGACAGAGGGATTTCATGGTGCAAGCGGACGGTGCAAGGATGTGGTACAATACCGGCCAGCACAGTCCAGTGTACGTGAGGGCGGCAAGTTACCGACCCTGGACTTCTCCGGCACTGCGGCATGAGTGCAGGCCGACGCGTTTGAGCTCGTGCGAAGAAAACCGGTGGCAAGAGCGAAGAGGCGGAGGATTTTTTAAGGTCATGGGACGGATTCTCTACGGGATCATGGGAGACGCTCGTGGGCACGTTAACCGGGCACTCATTGTGGCTCAGGATCTCGCTCGGCACGAGTTCCTCTTCCTTGGAGGCGGGAAGGTCCTCGATTTGATTTCCTCGGGATATGCAGTTGAAGAACTCCCCATGGCCTCAACCTTCTACAGGAACAACAGGGTTGATATCCCGCGAACCCTCGCAAACGGACTGAGAGTGCTGCTGGGGAGCTCGGCGGTCGTCAGGCGGGTCGCCGACATCATCGACCGGTTCGACCCGGACCTAATCATAACGGATTATGAGTACTTCACTCCACTGGCAGCACGGAAACTCGGGCGCTTCTGTGTGAGTCTCGATCATCAGCACGTGGTCACACACTGCTCGTACGAGCCCCCCCCGACGCAACGGGTCAGCGGCTTGATGACGGGCCAGTCGATCAAGATGCTGTACAGCAGAGCAGACCATTTCCTGGTCACCTCATTTTTCCGGGCTCGCCCAAAAAACCCTCGCAATACAGAGGTTTTTCCACCCCTCTTGAGACGCGCCGTTGCCGAGGCGGATCCGGAAGAGGGCGATCACGTCCTCGTCTATCAGACCTCTCCGACCTTTCATAGACTTCTTCCCTTGCTGGAGGCCAAGGGGAGAGAATTCAGAATCTATGGCCTCGGGAAGAGCATTCCACGGAAGAACCTGGTTTTCAAACAACCTTCAACCGAGGGCTTCCTTGAGGATCTCAGGTCTTGCAGATACGTGATCACCAACGGAGGACACAACGTGGTATCGGAGGCTCTGCACTTGGGGAAGCCCGTCTTTTCCTTTCCGATCGCCAATGCTTACGAACAGTTTCTCAATGCCGTCTTCCTAGCTCGTTTGGGGTACGGAGCATATTCCGCGGCGCCGGATCCTTCTCCCAGTGTGCTCGATGCCTTTGAGGCGGGTCTGGACGAATACGCGGCTCGGATCCGGAAGGAGAATTTCCAGGGAAATAGGGCGATCTGCGCGAGATTGGAACAACTCATGAGGCCACGTGCTGAGACAGAGACCTGATCTAGAATGAGAAGCTTCGCGGGTCAGTCATTCTGTCCGAAAATCATGCAAATTTTGTCTCAACAGCCAATCGATCAATCCCCGAACCGATTCCCCACCATGAAAGAACATCTTGGGATCAAGCCTGTTCCACCTACTGTTCCCCCAAGACATGCCCGGTCAACCGGATCAACTGGGGGCGGGCTCAGGGAAAATCCATCGTGCCCGTAATTGACTAGGGTCTGCATCGTCATGCCCCGGAGAGGTCGTCGGGTGCTGGACGAAGGTTCGTCCCAAGGGGATTTTCCGAAGACGGCTCGTCCAATTCGGTCCGGTTCCCGATCATAAAGAGAACTGTCTTAAAAACGCCGAACAGATCGAAATCATACCACGAACATTCAATTATGCAGGAAGTTAGACCGGAGACTCGCGGTGCCGCGCAAGATTAGTCCTATAATTTTGGCATGTTACTGTCAAGCCATGGGGTAAACGAATGACTTTGCAGCACTGATTGACAATGCACGCGGCGGACCGATGGTAACCATTGATATGAACTCAACAGGGGATTGGCTCCTGAAAAGGGGCCTGGAAAACAGCGTTGACATTCTCGGACCGTTTCGATATACTTCACAGGTGCGTTTTTTCCGCGTGAGAGCGCAGATTTTGTCAAACATTTATGTGCGTTGTCCGTGGTCCCTCGGTTTTATCTCAAGAGGGGCATCAGGGTATGGAAATTACGTGGTAAAACTGAAGAAAAGGGGCTCAAAAGAACGACGCTGCCCGGTTCGGGAAGACGTCAGGCAACGCATAGGAAGATCAGTCAGGGGTGCCCGTCTGGTCGTACCGGCTGTGGTATGCCTCCTGATCGTCTGTCAGACACCGGTAGCCCAAGGCGGGCCGCCGGTGAGTTCGCGGCCGTACGGTTACTTCGATTTTCCCACGTGCGTAAGGTATGCTCTAGTCCATTCCGACGACCTCACCAGGAGCCGGATAGAGGTTCAGCTCAAGTCCATCGACCTCAAAGACGCACACTCGGAATTGCTACCCACGCTTGAACTGGTGACAAGGTACTATCTGACCCGCACGGATGAGACATCGGATAATCGGCTCAACATCCAGGTGACCATGTCGAACTTCAGTCCCTACGAAGCCCTGCTGAAAATGAAGGCCATGGGAATTCTCGTGGACATTGCACGGGAGAGTCACCGGGACAGAATCTGTGACGGCGTGCGCAAAATCGCCAAAATGTTCTTCAAGGTGAGCAAGACCAAGAAGCTGATTCGGGCACGCAAGCAGATGGCGGCCCTGCTAAGGAAGAAAGTGGAGTACGGCACGAGCAGGAGTGTGCAGGGCGCCATCGATCCGGTACAGGTGAGAATGTGGAAGAACAGCCTCCGTGGCGAGCAACTTGTGGTCCGGAGCCTGGAAAACCAACAGGAAGAATTTGCCGGTCAACTAAAGATCCTCATGGGATATCATCCCGACTACTATCTCCCCCTCGACACACGTGACGCAATCGAGCAGTTGCTGAGCGGTTTCAACGGACGCCTCATCACCTTCGCCGATGTTCAGGCAGCCAACCAGCGCCTAAAGATCGCGGCCAAGCAGGAGCAGGTTCAGTCAGTTAGAATCCAGGGAGCGTACGTGGCTATCCTTCCCCGACCGGTGTTTGTCTTCGAAAGCCTTTCCAATCAGGTCGACAGGGCTTCCGGTTTCAATTTGGCCATCGGGTTCGACCATACACTGTGGGACGGTTTTCGCAGGATCCGAGACATTAAGCGGCAGAAGCTCACGGCCCGGGACTTGTACCTCCAGCGTAAGGAACTGAGCCGCCAATTGTACACGGATTACAGACGGTTGATGTCGCAATTGGACATCTCAGCGCAAAGGGAGGCTTTCAACAGAGAAAGGGAGAGACTCGCCGAGACGACCGAGGAGCGGGCTCTCGATCGTTATAAGTCCGGGGACCTGAACTATGCGGACTATATCGACACCCGCATGCAGCGAGCCGAGGCTCATTTGAGTGCTATTGAAGGGCTGGAAGACAGAGTCTTTGCCCTTATTGAGTTGGCGACTATGGCAGGAGGTTTGAACAGGTACAATGCCAGAATTCAATACTAAGAAGATCAGGCCGCGGGCGAGGATCTACGGCATTGTCCTGGCCGGCTTGGTGGCACTTGGGTCATTTGTGCTCGTCGCAATAACCCAGGAACCGAGGAAAGCTGTATCAAGTCCATTGCCGGCTGAGGCGACCATCGTGCCGCTCGCGGACACGAAATCGGAAGCCGCGATACTTTTTAGGGGTAAGAGCTTCGCATCCTTCAAACGCAGGGTGATCGTCAGATTCTCAGGCGAGGTTGACGCGGTGAAGGTTCAGGAAGGCCAGCGGGTCAAGGAAGGACAGATCCTCGCTTCGCTCACGTTGGACCGGGTGTCCCTCCTCGAGGTGCATCACACCCTCTACGCCGAGCGCGTGCTCGGCCTCAAACAGTCAGTGTATGATCAAGAGGTGGCTCTCGACAAGCTCAAGAATGTGACTTTGTCGCTGAAGAAGATGCAGCTTGAAAAGGTGGAAAAGGGTCTTGCCGACCTCAAGGAACTCGAGCAGAAGAATATGGCTTCAGCGGACGCAGTTGACAACAAGAAGCGGGAGCTTCGGTCCGTCAAGAAGGAGATCAAGGAGATCTATGACAGCATCAAGCAAGCCACGGCCAATCTCAACAAGTCAAGGAAAGACTTGAAATTTTACCAGGACCAGCAGGATAGGGACGTGGATCTGCTTGAGTGGAGGACCAATCGCTCCTATAAGGACAAGGATCTCCCCCTGAGCAGGGCGTTCCTCAAGGCCCCGCTGGACGGGCTGATCGTATGGATTTCCCCTGACTTCAGGGCGAAGGCCGAGGTGTCAAAGGGGTTCCCGGCAATGACGATAGCCCCCGGTAATGGCCTCGTGGTACGGTGCAAGGTCCATGAACTGGATCTCGTCAAACTCAAACAGGGGGATCGAGGCGTTGTAACATTTGACGCCCTTCCGGACAAAGAATACACCTGCAGGATAAGCAGAATACCGTGGGTCAGCCGAAATCCCGCTTTGGAAGTCCCGGCGGACTACGAAATAGAGTGCGTCCTCGATAAGGCTAACGAAACGCTCAAAGAGGGACTCACCTGCAACGTCAAGATCAGTGTCGTCGACTAACCCTCAGCGTGCCCGGATCAGGCCCGCCGACAGGCAAGCTAACCGATTGAGATGGAACACCGTGTTCCGACAAGGGCGCGGTGACCGCCGTTCGATGGTGAAGGAGCCATGAGTCACCTTCAGTGGGTCCTGACAATTTGGTTGTGTGTGACGGCTCTCCTCTTCATGCTGCCGATAACGCTGGGGATACTAAAGGTCCGTCTTCTCAGTGGCTTGACCCAGTCTTCCGAACCTCCTGGCAGACCGTCTCCCCTGGAGATCCTCCTACCCCTGAAAGGCGTTTTTCCCGACCAAGCGAAGACTCTCGAGTCATGGCTTACCCAGAGCCATCCAGATTACTGCGTCGTGTTCATTGTCGAGAGTGAGGATGATCCGGCAAATCGGGTCGTGGACGAACTCTGCGTTCGGTACAACCATGCTCGCAAGGTGATTAGCGGTATCAGTACGCTGTGCGCCCAGAAGAATCACAACCTCATCGCGGGGACCCGCTCACTGAGGCCGGAGACGGAGATCATTCTCTTTTGTGACAGCACAAACACGGCGCCTCCCGACTGGTTGCAGCGATTCGTACGGCCCCTGGAGACCGGCGCCGCGGAGGTTGTTACTACTTTCCGGGCCTTTGATCCCAAGCCCGAGACGATTGGCGGAGTGGGGCAAGCGGTGTACGCCTCCTTTCTTTACACGCTCCTGGCACTGGCACCTAAGCCCTGGGGCGGCGCCACGGCAATTCGCCGGGAAACGTTTGAACGACTGGAAGTGGCTGAGGTGTGGGGCCGTACTGTCGTGGACGACCTGATCCTCGGTAATGTCCTTGACAAGGCGGGAATCAAGATACTGTTCGATCACCGGAACCTTTTGGAGTCTCCTTTGGCGGGTCAGTCGCTCAGGGGATTCCTCGATTATCTGGATCGACAGATATTGTTTCCGAAGTTCACCAATCCAGGGATGTGGGCCGCAGTTTTCGTCGCACACACGAGCGTGAGTTTGGCGCTCCTCGTCGCCGCGGTTCTCGGGCTTATATTCTTTCCCCTTGGGATGGTCGCCGTCGGGACGGGTCTGGTTTCTCTCGCCTATGTGGCTGCGACGCTTCTGGCCGCACTCGTTCTCAGAATCGTCAGCCCGTTTTCCATATCCCTCGGAGCGTGGCTGGGAGCTTTCTACCCGGTCATTTTCCTTGGAGCATTCGTTCTGGCCCGCTCTGCCTTCTGCAGCCAAATCGTGTGGCATGGGCGCACGTACCGGACAGGTTCCCAGGGTGTGGTGCTGTCAAGCAGCCTCCAGCAGACCAAGCCTGACCGCGCTGCATGAGAACGGTCTCACTCGAAATCTCTCGGCACTCGAAGAAAAGAAATACGCATATCCCTGAACACCCGTTGTCTCTGGGCCCGTCGTGCTGCGAGAGGCGGAATCACGGACAGGGCCGTCCGCGCCTCACAAGGAGCGTGTCCCTCTGACTCAGGGAGCGAGTGTGGGTGAGCGAAGATGTTGCGTGCGTGAACTGGCGCTGGTATGAAAACCGTGACGATCGGTTTTCCAACGCGGCACTACGGAAGGATATACTCCAGAAAACAAAGGAACACCCGGTTTGCAGGACATGGACCCATGCGATCGCCTTGCCGGTGATCGGCCGATCGTACGGGTGGTTGTTTCGAGAAATGAACGTTCAAGGTATCATACTTGCCGGGGGACTGTCCACGAGAATGGGGGCTGAGAAGCTGTTGCTGAAACTCGATGGCACCCCCGTTCTTGTATGGGTGGTCCGAGCGGCTCTTGAATCAGACCTTCAGCGGGTAATCCTTGTGACGGGGCCGCGCCAAGAAGTCTCGGCCGTATGTGCGCCCATGGAAAACAACCCGAGATTGCATCGGATTACCAATCCTTTCCCGGAGCAGGGTATGTCCTCTTCTCTTCGTCTTGGCCTTTCCCGGATTTCTGACGACGCGGCGGGCGTTGTGATCCTTCTCGCGGACCAGCCCCGTGTCACTGCTGCGGTCATAGATGAGTTGCTGCGTGTGTTTCGGCAGGACCCTTCCCGGATAGTGCTCCCGACGATCGGGGGCCGACGTACCACGCCGGTTGTCTTTCCGTCGGACCTCTTCCCGCAGCTCCTCGCCACCGAGGGAGATATCGGCGGGAGACTGGTCGTGGACCACAACGTGACGAGAGTTGTCAAAGTGGAGATGAGGGCTCGCTACGATGACGCGGACATCGACACGATGGAGGACTTTGAATCCATGACCCGGAAGCTGCGAAGAGAAAGGCTCGATAAGAAGTGAGAATCCGGCTTGCAAAAACCGCGGGCTTCTGCATGGGCGTCCGGAGAGCCGTGGATATGGCGCTCGATCTCGAACGGGACAGCCTCCCGCGACCGATCGTGACCTACGGCCCGCTCATTCACAATCCCCAGACCCTGGAGCTGTTGGAATCACGGGGCATTCGAAGAGTCGAGAGCCTCGATGAGATCAAAGCGGGAACAGTTATCGTCAGGGCCCATGGAATCTCACCCCGCGAACGTGAGATCCTCGAACAAAAGGGGGTTCATGTAATCGACGCGACCTGTCCTCGCGTTCAAAGGGTCCAGGGGGTGATCAGGAATCATGCGAAAAAAGGGCACTTCTGCTTCATTGTCGGCGATGAGGAGCACCCCGAGGTGCGGGGACTGATCGGATTCGCCTCCGCCGGAGGAGTTGCCATCGTCTCGCCGAGCGAGAAAGGGCTCATCGAGTCTGTCTCTCCCGAGCGGGAAGTCTGTGTCGTAGCCCAAACCACTCAGGAATACCAGACCTTTAACGAGGTGGTGGCCATACTCGAGGATCGGTTTCAGAACATCCATGTGTACAACACGATTTGTGACTCAACGAAGAAGCGTCAGAACGAGGCAAGCAATCTGGGGCGACATTCCGATCTCATGGTAGTGGTGGGCGGCCGAGGATCAGGAAACACCCAAAGACTGGTTAACATAGCAGAATCACAGGGAGTCCGAGCTCTCCACGTAGAAACGGCCGACGAGCTTTCGCCTGAGGTGCTTGCCGGGATCAATACGGTTGGCGTGACAGCGGGTGCCAGCACGCCCAACTGGCAGATCCAGCGGGTGATCTACCGAATCAAAGAGATCGGGAGGAGCAGGGCGGCCGGCCCCCTGCGGGTTGTCCGCAGGCTCGTCGACGTCGCGGTAATGACCTATCTCTGGGCCGCAGTGGGAGGAGGCGGGCTGACTGCGGCGTGCCTTATCCTCCAGGGGAGGGCGGTCAGCTGGCTTGCCCTCTCGGTGGCCATGCTCTTTGTCTTCTCCATGCACCTGTTGAACCGGCTCTTGGAAGGGGCCGGCGCGGTGAGGTTCAATTCGCCCGAAATAGCCGCATTCTACGTCCGGCACAGAGCGATCTTGACTGCGCTGGGAGTGATCTCGGCCGCAGCCGCATTGGTCCTGAGTCGGTACCTCGGATCGCACAGCTTTGCCCTGCTCGGCGCGATGCTCATAGGGGGGCTCTTTTATACGCTTCCCGTGGTTGTTCCAACCTGGCTACTCTTTGGAAGGTGGCGAAGTCTTAAGGAAATTCCGGGTTCCAAGACGCCCCTTGTGGCTTTTGGCTGGGCGTTGGCCGCGGCCGTGGTTCCCGTGCTCGGTGATAGGTGGCCGGAGTCACCGAGAGTACTCACCGGCTTGGCGGTAGCCTTTGTGTTCGCCGCGGGGATGGTCTTCTGGAGGACCTGTCTGTCCGATCTGGTGGACATCCAGGGGGACAGGATGGTGGGCAGGGAGACGATTCCCATTCTGATAGGAGTCAAGCGGTCGGGGAAGCTGCTCATGGGACTGTTGGTGTTCCTTTCCCTATTCCTGATCACGACTTCGGCCCTGGGATGGATAACGTCCGTGGGGTATCTGCTCGTGGTTAACTGCCTGCTTTTCGGTCTTTTCTTCCTTATCTACGAGCGTCGCCATCTGGTTGACCGGCTGAGCTTCGATGGTCTGCTTGATGCCAACCTCCTGATTTCAGGAGTGCTGTGCATGGCCTGGGGTCTCACGTAAAAACAGGACATTCCCCAGAATTTCATGGGTGAGGGGAGATTTGGTAGGGGATTTTATGGGGTTATGGTTTATGGGAAGTGAAAATGGGGAGAATTCTTGCCAAAGCAGATGGGACCTCTCACGGGAGAATTGCTGAAAAGACGAAGAGATTCGTCAGTCCTATCAAGGAGGTCCACGTTGATGGTACGCCAGGACGGGATGCAATTGCGAGTGCAGATTCCTCGTTTTTCAAGGAAACTCTGTACGGGAATGGGCAAGGTATTGACGAGGTTCGTGGAAGAGATGATTTACGGTATTCAGGCTCGGGGGTCTGTGCGACTGAGCGAGGTCGCCCGTTCTTTGGTGGCGGAGACTTGTCTGAAGGAGCGGATTGATCGCCTTTCTCGGAATCTGGGGGGGTGAGGTTGCCTGATCGGATCGGATCGGCAGTGCTCGGGCAGGGAGCGTCTCGGGTTGGTCAGGATATGCTGTTGATCGTTGATCCGACGGATATGAGGAAGAAGTATGCCAGGAAGATGGAGTATCTTGCCACAGTCCGCGACGCCGGCGGGAAGGAATGTGGTCTCGGATACCGGGTAGATACGGTGGTGGGGGCGGAGAACGGTTCATCGGAGATTGTTCGGCTGGTCACCAGGCTCTATTCCCAAGGTGGGGATGATTTTGTGAGCGAGAATGAGGAGTTGTTGGATGTGATGGGTCGGGAATACCAGACCACATCACGGAGAGGAATCTTCGTCATTGACCGGGGTGGGGATCGCCGACGGCTGCACAAGGGTTTGCTCACTGAAGAGAACCAGTTTCGTTTCATCATGCGCCGGCGCGGGGACCGTGATCTGCTTTATCGGCGGAAACTCAGAGAGACTCTGCAGTTGGCCCAGCGGTGCACAACACCCTATGGGAGAAGGTGATAAAGGAGAAGGCTTACCATATCCAGTTCGGATTCGTTCCGGTGCGGCTGCCCGAGCATCCGGAGAGGTAGTTGTGGTTGGTGGTGGTCACGGGTTGTGGACAGAAGCCTCTGATGCTTCTTACCACAGAGCCGATGCGGCGTAATCGGAAGGTTCTCTGGTGGATCGTCCAAGCCTATCTGACCCGCTGGCGGGTGGAGGAGACGATCCCTTTCCTCAAACAGAGCTCCAATCCGGAGGACATCAGGGTGACGACGTACGAGCGTGTCCAAAACATGGCGGCTCTGGTGTCGGCCGCACCCTTCTTCGCCGCAGTTCATGTGGGGTACGAGCCGAAGCTTCAGTTCCCGGCCCTTCTTGCCCTCAATGCGGCCCAGCGGATCTTCGGGATTGCCAACTTTCGATACGATGCCCTTGCCGACGGGATCAAGTAGATTCTCAGCAAGGCCGGACGAGGAATAGCGCCCCAGAAGAGAGAGGTGGGGGGCCTCATGCCGAACTTGCCCTCTTCTTGGCCTGATTATTTTTGGGGAAACTCCAGTCTTATGGCGATTGACAGCGATTTTCATCTAGTAGATACTTAGGGCCGCTGCGCGGCTAGCTGTTCCCGCGGGAAAAGGGACGTGACGACGTTCTCTGTGCCGGGGGAAAGCCCCAGGGGCGCCGGTTCCCCCGCGTGTTCGCAGAACCAGTGAGCAGTATTGGAGAGAACCCATATGAAGACGGTGGTAGTGACAGGGGGAGGCGGTTTTATTGGCAGTCATTTGATTGAGGCGCTTCTCGAAAAAGGAGAATCGGTCATCTGCCTCGACAACTTGTTCACTGGAGTCAAGAAGAACATCTCTCGATTCCTCGCCAATCCGCGTTTCGAATTCATCCGCCATGACGTCGTTGTTCCCATTCTGCTGGAAGCGGAAGAGATATACCACCTCGCGTGTCCGGCTTCTCCGGTCCATTACCAGAACAACCCGATAAAGACCCTGAAGACCTCGGTTTTGGGGACGCTCAACATGTTGGGTTTGGCCAAGCGGGTCCGGGCGAGAATCCTGCTGGCATCGACGTCGGAAGTCTACGGTGACCCGCAAATTCATCCTCAGCCGGAGACCTATTGCGGGAACGTCAACCCCGTGGGGCCGAGAGCATGCTATGATGAGGGCAAACGAACGGCCGAGACACTCATGGTCGGCTACCGGGACTACAACGGGGTGAATGTTGCCATTTCTCGCATATTCAATACGTACGGGCCTCGCATGCTGCCCAACGACGGCAGAGTGGTCAGCAACTTCATTTGCCAGGCCCTGAGAGGTGAGGATTTGACGATCTACGGAGACGGAAGCCAGACCCGTTCCTTTTGCTACATATCGGACATGGTCGACGGGCTGATTCGGTTGATGAAAGGCACCGAATCCGGCCCCGTCAATCTTGGTAACCCAACGGAATTCACCATTAAGGAATTGGCGAGGACAATACTGCGAATGATACCGGACAGCAAGTCGGGCCTCGTGTACAGGCCTCTGCCCGTGGACGATCCCACGCAGCGCAGGCCGGACATCGCTCTGGCACAAAAGCTCCTTGACTGGCAGCCTACGGTACCCCTGGAACAGGGACTGGAACCGACCATCGCCTACTTCCGGGAGGAGCTGGGAGAGGACCGATGAGCTGTCACGGGAGAGATCGAAATCACAAAGTGAGATTGCTGATGGTCTCCGGATCCTTGCTGGGGGCCTTTTTCCTGTACCTGGCTTTCAAGGATATTTCCCTGTCCGAGTTGCTGCAGGGTCTGCGACAATTTGATCCCGTGTACCTCCTGCCGGCAACCGTCGTCTTGCTCATGATTCAGTTCATGCGGGCTGTTCGATTCGGCATCATTCTCAAACCTTTTTGTCGTCTGGGAATGAAAGACCTGTGGGATATGTTGAATATCTGGGGCGGGCTGAACGTGGTCATACCAGCGCGCTTGGCCGAATTTGTGAAGCCCTATCTCGTTCGTCAATCGGGTGCGTCCTTCTCCAGCGGAGTCGGCGCGATCATGGTTGAGCGATTCTTTGATCTCCTGGGGCTCCTGACTCTGCTGGGACTGGTGCTATGGACTACGCCCGGCGTTCCACCCAGATATTCGCTTTTGGGAAAGGCGCTGCTCGTCGGCCTGACCACGGGGTACGTGGTGGTTCTGCTCGTTCTGGCACGGAGAGAGACCGCACAGGCGGTCGTCGAGAGGCTTGTCGCGTGGCTTCCCGAGCGTGCGGCGTCCCATATCGGCGACGTGTTTCGACGGGTCACGGAAGGTCTTGCAATAATGGCCAGCGCCAGACGGGCCCTTTTGGTGTTTGGATGCTCCATCGTGATATGGGTTTTGTTTGCTGGCCTGACGTATCTGTTTCTCACGGCATTTTCAATCGACGTGCCAATTCTGGCCGCGGTTACGATTCAGATCTTCATCTGTTTCGGCGTCGCTCTTCCATCAGCGCCGGGGTTCATCGGCACCTTTCATGCGGCCTGCCGGTTGGCGCTGTCTCTCTTCGGCGTGGCTGTAATTCCTGCAGTCTCCTTTGCCACGCTGTATCACGTTTTTACCCTTGTCGCGAGCGTTGGTCTGGGACTTATCTCCTATTCGTGGGGCAGGTATCGATTCGATTCCGGCCTTTTGGGCCTTACCGGTCCAAGGGATCTTCTGAGTGGGGAGGAGAGCCGTCAGTCGGAGGCTCTCTGAGGACCTGGACCGACGCGACCGGTGACGGGCGGAGCCTGAGTGCAACAAAACCCTCGCTGGATAACACTTCCGGAAGAAGGAACCTCGAGCATGGACTGGGCGGATCTGGACCGCAAATATGTATGGCATCCGTTCACCCAGATGGAAGAATGGATGAGGTCGGACCCTCTGGTGATCGAACGCGCGGAAGGCAACTACCTGATCGACACAGACGGTCGCCGGTACATCGATGGTGTTTCGTCGCTCTGGGTGAATATCCACGGGCACCGCAGGCGTGAGATCGACGAGGCCGTCATCAGACAACTGGAGAAGGTAGCCCATTCGACACTCCTCGGTCTGGCCGGGGTTCCGTCCATTGAGTTGGCTGAGAAGCTCGTGAGCGTCACACCCGCGGGGTTGAACCGAGTATTTTATTCTGATTCGGGCTCTACCGCGGTGGAGGTGGCGCTCAAGATAGCCTTCCAGTACTGGAGGAATCTCGGAGAGGAGAACAGGAAGCTCTTCGTAACGCTTTCCGAAGCGTACCACGGGGATACCATAGGATCGGTGAGTCTGGGAGGAATCGACCTTTTCCACGCAATATTCCAGCCGCTTCTCTTCCACGCGTTGAACGTTCCCACACCGTTTCCTTACAAGAATCCGGACTTGACCGCGCAAGAGTGCAGAGACAGGTCTCTAGAGAGCTTCCGGACCATCGCGAAGGACCATGTCGGCGAAATAGCAGCTCTCGTGGTGGAGCCGCTGGTTCAGGGCGCAGCGGGAATGATTGTCCATCCTCGAGGCTTTCTCAAAGGGGTGGAAGAGATCTGCCGGGAATATGAGATCCTGCTGGTATGCGACGAGGTGGCAACGGGCTTCGGCCGTACGGGCAAGATGTTCGCGTGCGACCATGAGGGTGTTCGACCGGACATAATAGCCCTCGCCAAGGGGCTTTCAGGCGGATACTTGCCCCTGGCAGCGACCCTGACCACCGACAAGATCCACCAGGCCTTCGTGGGAAGCTACACGCAGTACCGTACGTTTTTCCACGGACACAGTTACACGGGGAACGCGCTGGCCTGTGCGGCTGCAATCGCGTCGCTCGATCTCTTTGAGCGGGAAGACGTGCTCACCGCGGTGGAACGGAAAACGGAACAGCTCGCCCGTTTGCTCCGAGAGGAGATAGCACCCCTGCCGCACGTCGGTGACATTCGCCAATGCGGTCTCATGGTTGGAATCGAGTTGGTGGAAGAAACGGCCTCGCGCAAGCCTTACCCAGTGGGACGCAGGATCGGAGCGCAGGTGACCCGGGACGTGCGCAACCATGGAGTGATACTCCGCCCTCTCGGCGACGTGGTCGTTATCATGCCTCCCCTGTCCGTCACATCGGATGAGATCCGTACATTGGTTTCCGCGACCGCGAAATCAATTGGCTGCATCTGCGGTGAATGACACCGTGCCGGCCGCACCATTACCGTTCACTGCGACCCTCTCCCTGGTCGAGCGCGAGAGTCTCTTCGTCGGGAGGACCTCCTTACCGGCCATCCGCTCGTCACGGCAGTCGGCCCGGCTAAGGTGTGGTTCTCGACGCAACGGCAGGGGTCCAGAGGGCTCGAAACAATGCGGGAAAACGCAAACATGTCGGATGATCGTCAAAGACAAGGAATCTTCGTATCAGGCACCGACACAGGTGTCGGCAAAACCATCGTAGCCGCTGGCCTCACTCGGCTCGCCCGGGAAAGGGGACTGCGAGCGCTGGCTGTAAAGCCCATAGAAACCGGATGCCCAATCCGATCAGGGGAACTCTATCCGGAGGACGGGGCGTTCCTGGTCCGGGCGACCGACGGCGATTTGACGCTTGACGAGTGCGCTCCATTCCGGTTCTCGCTGGCCGCGTCGCCGTATAGGGCCGCCGCGATGGAAGGAAAACGGCTCAAGGTTGACGATCTGGTCGAGCACGTTTTGGCAGTGGCCGACGGAGCGGACTTGACAGTGGTGGAAGGGGCAGGGGGCCTGCTTGTCCCCATAGAGGAACGCGTGATGATGATCGACTTGATCGAGCGCCTAGGATACCCAGTGATCCTCGTGTCCCGGAGCGCTCTGGGAACGATGAATCACACGCTCCTCAGCCTGGAGGCCCTTGCGAAGCGGGAAATCGACACCGTGGGGGTAATTCTTTCCCGAACGTCGTCCCAGAGAGGACCCGAGGAAGAGTTCACTCCACGCGACCTGACGAGACTCATCGGGGAGATCCCTCTGACCGTGCTCCCGTATCTTGAGACGGAGAAACGCGAAGACCCGGAGGGCATTGCAGCAACCATGAATGCTCAATGGCGTGAGCAAACCTTGAAACGCTGGCTGGGAACCTGAAGGAGGGAAGCCATGGCGCAACAAAAGCTCAAGGTGATCTACCATGACCTGTATTTGACCGACTACCCAACCGCGTCCTGCGAAGTGCCGTACCGCGTCGAATCAATCGTGGAGACGCTCAGACAACACTATGAAGTAATCGAGCCCCTGCCCGCATCGGACGAGGACGTGCTCCTCGTCCACACTCGGCACATCCTCGAGTCGGTCAGACGCGATCCCGAACTCTACCGCGCGGCGGCCATGGCAGCGGGAGGAGCCGTGATGGCGGGCGAAATGGCCTTGAGGGGAGAGCCCGCGTTTGCCGCGATTCGGCCTCCCGGCCATCATGCCAGCCCCAGTCACCATTGGGGCTTCTGTTTCTTTAACAATGTGGCCATATCCCTGGAAAGACTCTTGCAAGCGCGGGAAATCTCAACCGCTCTCGTGCTCGACATCGACCTCCATTTCGGAGACGGGACCGACAACTTTTTCAGCAGCAGGAAAAAGGTCGTCGTGGCGAATATTCAGGAGAACACGAGGGAGAGATTCCTCAGTGAAGTCGACCGGGCATTGACCTCGTACGAGTACGACATGATAGCGATCAGCGCGGGGTTCGACCGTCACGTTCAAGATTGGGGCGGGACTCTCGCCACTGAGGACTACTTCACCATCGGACGCAGCGTGAGGGACTACGCGCTGAGCCAATGCCAGGGAAGGTACTTCGCTGCGCTGGAGGGAGGGTACAATACCGCGGTCCTCCCGGAGAACGCGCTGGCGCTCTGCAAAGGAATGGATCAGGAAGGATAGACGGGATAACAGCACACCGGGAGGGTATTCCTGCGCTACCACCCCTCCCCGATGTCGCCCCGGATCAGAAGTCTATAACCATAGATCCCTGGAACGCATGGATCGCGTCGCGGGTGCGCAGCACGGCCCGCCTGACGATGTCTCCATTCCCGTCGAGGATCGTAGCCTGATATGCCTCTTTGTACCAATCGCCGGGCTGCCAGTATGAGTAGCGGGTTTTCAGAGTGAACCCCTCCAGGAGTTTCCAGTCCAGGCCCGCACCGAACTCGTATCCGATGAACCCGTTGGAAACATAATCCGCCCCTACTCCCCAGACTCGCCCTGCATTCTCGTAAAAGGCCTGAGCTGTTGTGGTTCCGCCGCCCAGTCCGTTGGCCGTGGACCTGAACGGATCATAGCAGAGCGTTCCGTCGCTCGTGTACTGCCCGAAGTACGTTCCGGCCGTTTCCAGGCGATGAGCCCAGATGTAGCTTCCCCAGATATTGAGGTTCGCGGCAAGTGCATAGTCCACGCGCCCCGCAAACGCATACGCGTCGGCCATCATCCCGTGGTCGTCCACCACGAAGCTGACGTCGAGGATGTTCCACCCCCCGTTGTTCCCGCCCCCGTACACGTTGAACATCAGGTACTCATACGGCTCGAGGGCCTGCCAGTTGATCGGCCACGCGGCATATACCTTGGGGTTCCCCCGGGCCACGGCGGGCAGGGGTATGTCGGAACCGTCATCTGCTGGGTTGAGGTTGTTGAGGTTGCCGCCGAAGAGGTTGCGAGCACGGTTTTGGTTGTTGAGCACAGGCCCCGAGGCTATGGCGAACATTCCCGTCAACTTGACCGGTCCGGCCAGGATTCCCCCTTCGGAGAAGAAGTGATATGCCTCAAGATAGAGCGTCTGGCCGCCGGTTCCGCGGCCGGCCGTGAGCGATTCCTCCTCGGTGGTCGCCATGCTCACGTCTCTGTACCGGTCGACGTTGATCCATGCATACTCCGCGTTTGCGAAGAGACGCCCGTTATCGTACTTGAAATATGCGAGGTTGATCCACGTGTTGTCGTCGCGGTTATTCGTCCTGGGGGACGCGGCGTTTCCATGAAAAAGACGGAGAATGCTTCCCCCACCGATGTTGACGTGCCGGTTCTCATACGTGAAGATGAAGCCCTGAAAAAAGTCATTCTTCATCGTGCCGTCGACGTCCGTATTCCAGACCTCAACCCCGCGGCTGCGGCCCAGCCATATCGCGTACAGGAAACGAAACGGTCCGTACGGGACAACAGTCAAGAAAGATTCCGCGCGGGTGTTGTACCCGAGGGTCGCGCCGGTACCAAGAGGGAAATCCTTGACGCCTACGGAGAAAATACCCCAAGGGATGTAAATGGTTGCGCGGAACTGTTCCCAACTCCCCACGGCTGCCGTGTCGTACGCGTTGGTGGAGGACTGCTGCATGTAGTAGCGTTCCAGCGGCTGTATCAGGTTACCCGTGCTCTGCATGTTGTATTTGTTGCGGTAACCGCCGATATTGTACACGCCGAAGACCCTGATAGCCTTGTTCACCCGGATGGTCGGTCTGAGCGTCAACCGTGAGTCGTTGATCAACGCGTCGGAGCCCGATTCGGAGAAGCCACCCCGGACAATCGCCATCTGGTTGACCACGCTGTCGATGTTGACCAGCAGGTTGCTGCTCGGCATGCTGACCGCAGAGAAAAGGCCTCCTCCAGGAGCACGCCCGTAGATGTTCGGACCGGCCATGCCGATGAGGACCGCATTGGTTTGGCCCGAGTCCTGACTGCTGCGGTGCCCGAACAGATCATCGTTACCGGCTGAACCCCAGTAGAGGAAGCGGTTCTCGTATTCCCCCTTCATGCTGAACTCCCAGGCCAACGCCGGTGCCGCGGGCAGGAGAATTGCCAGGGCAAGGGCCACAAACTTTGCCCAGGATCGGGTATTCGTCTTCGTACTATGGCCGGCCATCTGATCCACCTCACTCAGGACGTGCACGGTACATGCAATATTGCCGGGATTCCTCTTGGTTGGTGTGCGAGGCTTTTGTCTCGACACGAGCCGGCAATCTACAAATACCGGCCTCTCGCTCCCGGTTTGTCCTTTTCCTAGCACACGAAGGACATAGTGTCAAGAAAAATGACGGAATATTAATATGCTAGTATATTTTTCAAGAATTAACATTATATCTGTCCCGCCTGACAAAGGTGTGATGGTTCTAGACACGGATCGACACACTGCGTGTGTAGACATGCGAGCACGACCTTCCGGCAGACGACTGGTTCTCCTCAATACAAAAACAGTCGCTTCCTTGGCGCCGGCCGTTCTTGAACTTGATACGGAGGGGGTCTGCTGGTAATAGTGAACCATCGTCGGCAGAAGTCTGGCAAAGGCCCTCACATGAGCGAGACGGAGTCGCGATCAAAGAGGCATTACGAGGCCTGATCCATCCCCTGCGCGTGCTCGTCATGCTGCGACCCTCCCCAGACACCGCACATTGGCCGCGCCCGGATGTGGAGGGGCACGGGACGCCGTGCTTCAAGGACAAGCGCCTGTTCAACGACAACCCAGTAATGGAGATCCGTATATGAGCTTTTGCCGGTCAGCACGATGAAGAAGAAGATTATCCCGCTCGTGTTTGTTCTCATCGCGGCGTCGGCCGCGTGGACCTGGTGGGCCCGTTTCCGAAACACCGGTGAGCAAGAGGACCGGATTTTCATCAGTGGGAATATCGAGGCGACCGAGGTCGATTTGGCGTTTCGGATCGGCGGCCAGATAAAGTCCTATCCTGTGGAAGAGGGAGACCGGGTCAAAGCAGGCGGAGTGGTGGCGCAGCTTGACACGGATACGCTCGAGGCTATGAAGGGAGCCGCGCAGGCTGCCATTGCCACATCCAAAGCGCAACTTGACGAACTTGAGAAGGGACCCCGGGATGAGGAAATCGAAATGGCGCGGGCACAACTGGCAGCCGCCAAGAGTCGGCTGGCCAACGCAAAAGCCGAATATGACAGGCACAAGCCCCTTTTCCACGGCGGTGCGATCTCCGCGTCAAGTATTGATGCACGGGAATTGGCGCTGAGAGTGGCCCGTGCCGAAGTTGAGGCCGCGGCCGAGAAATTGAGAGAACTGGAAACCGGGACGCGGGAAGAGAAGAAAAGAGCCGCGCGAGCCAGTCTGGAACGAGCGCAGTGGGAGCTGAAAAAGATTGAGTTGGACATCGAGCACTCCACGGTCTACTCCCCCATCAATGGCGCTGTTATCGTGAAGTCCAACGAAGTGGGCGAAGTGGTCCTTCCGGGCGCCACCGTGGGTACGATCGCCCGTGTCGACGAGGTCTGGCTCAAGGGATACGTCGGTGAAAAGTACCTCGGCAAGGTCAAGCTCGGACAGGAGGTCGAAGTCACCACCGACACGTATCCGGGTAAGATCTATCGAGGGCGGGTCACCTTCATCTCGCCCCGGGCCGAATTCACTCCGAAGAACGTGCAAACGCTCGAAGAGCGTATCAAACAGGTCTACCGGGTAAAAGTCACGATCCCCAATCCCGATCAAGAACTGAAGATCGGTATGCCGGCCGAGGGCTACATCCTGGTCGGCAAGGAGCCTGCTGCTGTGGGCACGTCGCCTCGCAAAGAATCGCCGGCCTCCTGAGATGGATTCGAACGCTCCCATAATCAGGACTGAGAAGCTTTGCCGCGCCTTCGGCGAGACCCTCGCGCTGCGGGACCTCGAGTTGACCGTCGCCCGGGGTGAACTTTTCGGCATCGTTGGTCCTGACGGCGCGGGCAAGACCACCGCCATGCGGATACTCGCGGGCGTACTCGAACCGACATCGGGCGATGCCTGGGTGGACGGTGTCTCGGTGAAGGACGATCCCGAGACGATCAAGGAACTCATTGCGTATATGCCGCAACGGTTCGGGCTCTACGACGATCTCAGCGTGATCGAGAACCTCATCTTCTACGCGGACCTCTTTCGCGTTCCCCGTAAAGCGCGGTCCGAACGACTCGAGACACTGTTCGGGTTCAGCAGGCTCGGTCCGTTCCAGGACAGGCCCGCGGGTGCACTCTCCGGGGGAATGAAACAGAAGCTTGCCCTCGCGTGTGCGCTGATTCATTCTCCCACGCTGCTGCTTCTGGACGAACCGACCAACGGCGTCGATCCCGTGTCGCGACGCGACTTCTGGAAGATCCTGTACGAGCTTCTCCAGCAAGGGATCACCATACTCGTTACCACGGCCTACCTCGACGAGGCCGAAAGGACCAACCGCGTCGGCCTCATGGATAACGGAAGCCTGATTCACTGTGGTGAGCCGAATGCGATAAAGGGGCTCGTGCGGGGGGTCTTCTTCGAGCTGGTCCTGTCCGACATGACGGGAAGCAGGTCGACCGTAGCCCGCATGCCGGGCGTCCTGGACGTGAACGTCTTTGGCGAAGCGCTCCACGTGCGTCTGGAACCGGACCGCAACCCTGACGATCTGCGCCGCGGACTGGAGCGTGAGGGCATCGAAGTTACCTCGCTCAGACCGATCAGCGCGGCCATGGAAGACGCGTTCCTCGCTCTGATCGAACGGAAGGACAAGCAACCCAAGCCCCAGGAGCCTGGAGAGTGAGTGCGCCGGCGGAAAACGGTCCCGCGGTGACCGCAAGAGACCTGACCAAGGTGTTCGGTTCGTTCACCGCAGTGGACAGGGTCAGCTTTGAGGTGGAGGAGGGTGAGATATTCGGTTTCCTCGGTCCCAATGGAGCGGGAAAGACTACGACGATTAAGATCCTCTGCGGCCTGCTGACCCCCACTTCGGGAGCTGCTCAGGTGGCGGGCCTGGATGTTTCCTCACAGTACGAGCAGATTAGAGAACGGATCGGGTACATGTCCCAAAAGTTCTCTATCTACCAGGACTTGACGGTCCAGGAGAATCTCGACTTCTACGGCGGCGTGTACGGCCTCTTTGGAGAGGAGAAGGAGGAGCGGGACGCCTGGGTCCTCGACATGGCCGGACTCACCGACAGGAAAAAGACTCTGACGGGGGAATTGCCCCTCGGCTGGAAGCAGAGACTGGCTCTGGGATGCGCGGTATTGCACAGGCCCCCCATACTCTTTCTTGATGAGCCGACCTCCGGGGTGGATCCGATTTCCCGGCGCAATTTTTGGGAATTGATCCACGAAATGGCCGGGCAGGGAGTCACCGTATTCGTGACCACGCACTATATGGACGAAGCCGGTTACTGTAAGCGGCTGGCATTGATGTCCGCGGGAAGAATTATCGCACTGGGCACCCCGTCGGAACTGAAAACCCAATGGATGACCGAATCGGTTATTGAGCTTGAGTGCAGCGACCTGTTGGAGGCGCTCGACGTGCTTGAGCACGAGGACACTCTCACTGAGGTAGCTGTTTTCGGCAATCTCCTGCACATTGTCGCGGCGGATCCTGACGTGGCTGTGGCAGCGATCAGGGAAAGGCTTGCACACACGGGAGTATCAGTTATTCGAGCCGACCTCATATCCCCATCGCTGGAAGACGTGTTCGTGACTCTGACTTCACGGGACAACACCGGTACGGAAACCCCGTAAAGCAGTCGAAAAGTGGCAAGAATTTACGGCCACAAATCGATCGTCTGTCTCCAAAAGGAACCCTTATCGGGGGACTCTTACGAAATATGATCAGACTATCACGCATCGTAGCTGTTGCCCGAAAGGAAGCCCGACATGTAGTCAGGGACAGGCGATCACTGTTTCTTGCTCTTGGGATTCCCTTGATGCTTCTGACCCTCTTTGGGTATGCTCTGTCACTCGATGTGGACAACATTCCCCTGGCCGTGTGGGACCGTGAACGGAGCCCAACCTCACGAGAGATCATCGACCGGCTTACCAGTTCCGGCTATTTCCGTCTGGTACTCTATACCAATTCGTACCATCGAATGCTTCAAGCGATCGACAACCGGGAGATTACTGTTGGCGTGTGCATCCCGCAGAATTTCACGCGCGATCTGCTCAAGCACGGCGGTTCGACGATTCAGGCTATTGTTGACGCGTCGGATTCCACTCGTGCGCAGATCGCCATAGGTTACTTTGAAGTCATCATCACCCTTTTTCTGAACGATCTGCGCTTAAGGGAACTGAACCGCCAATCGGTAACCAAGCTGGAAATACCAGTCGAGCCCAGCGTCAGGCTGCTTTACAATCCTGAACTGAGGAGCCGCATTAACATCATTCCCGGACTGATCGGCATCATCATGATGGTGATAGCCGCGCTGCTCACCTCTCAGACCGTGGTCAGGGAGCGGGAGACGGGCACCATGGAACAGCTCATTTCCACGCCCGTCAAGGCTCCGGAACTGATAATCGGTAAGCTTGTGCCCTATTTTGTCCTGGGGTACGTCGATCTGGTGATGGTTTATCTTGCCAGCCAATATGTTTTCGATGTGCCGTTCCGCGGAAGTCTCGTGCTCATGTTTTTGTTATCCGGGCTCTTTCTCATCGGGTCTCTGTCTCTCGGGCTCCTCATATCCGCAATCGCGCAGACGCAGCTCTTTGCAACGCAATTCGCCTTGCTGGGGTCATTTCTTCCTTCATTCCTTATCTCTGGTTTCGTATTCCCCATCGCGAACATGCCGTACGTGGTACAGCTCATTTCATACGTCGTGCCCGCTCGGTACTACATCAAGATCGTTCGGGCGATCTATCTCAAGGGCGTGGGCCTGGAGGCCCTCGCAGCTCCGGTTCTGATGCTGGCCCTGTTCGGACTCATCACGGTGACCCTCGCATCAAGAAGACTCGGGAAGAGGCTCCTATGACCGCCGAAGATACTGAAAGAAGCGTCACCAGGCGTACAGCGGCCCGCTTCGATCCGGCCGTCACGTTCGCCCGGATCAGGCACCTCGCACGCAAGGAGTTCATTCAGATCTTTCGGAATAAACAGAACTTCAGGATGCTCCTCATCGCGCCACTCTTTCAGTTGCTCCTCTTCGGGTACGCGGTCCGTCTGGATGTCAAGGACGTTGTGACCGTCGTGGCGGACATGGATCGGAGTCCCATGAGCCGGAGCCTCGTGGAAGCTTTTACGCGGTCCGGCTATTTCGTCATAAAGGGCTATCTTGATTCCTACGATAAGGTCGACGAGTATCTCGCCCGCGGTGACGCCACGATGGCACTCCTGATACCACCCGACTTCGAAAGGCGAATCCAGGGGGATCGGACCGCTCAGGTCGGAATACTCATCGACGGCGTGGACACGATAACCGCGGGCACGGTGTCGGGCTATGCCCAGTCTATCGTGGAGACCTTCAGTCTGGACCACATGCAAACGCGAATCAGATGGGCCCGGGGCCTCCGTTACGCGGGAGAGATGCCCGACGTCATCATCCCCCAGGTGGCGGCTGCACCTCGCGCGTGGTTCAATCCGAATCTCGATTCCAAGGATTACTTTGTTCCCGGAACCCTTGTGCTTATCCTGACCTTCCTGGGGATCACCGTGACCGCGATGATCGTCGTCCGGGAGAAGGAGACGGGCACCATAGAACAGCTCATGGTAACACCCATCACGAGATTCGAGTTGATCCTCGGCAAAGCGGTGCCGTGCTTTGTCATCTGTGTGATCAGCTTGACAGTCATGACGGTCCTTGCGTTCATTGTATTCAGGCCGATATTTCAGGGATCGATGCTCCTGTTCTTTTCGACCGCGATCCTCTTTATCCTCACCTGCTTAGGTATCGGCATGACCATATCGGTCTTTTGTCGGACTCAGCAGCAGGCGATCCTCTCATCGTTCATGGTGCTGCAGCCCTCGGTCATCCTCTCGGGGTTCGTTTTCCCCATCGAGAATATGCCCCCCATCATCCAGTACATCACGTATGCCAACCCGCTCCGTTATTTTATGGTGATCGTCCGGCAGGTCTTCCTCAAAGGGATCGGGTGGGATGGGCTCCTGTCACAGATCTTTCCCCTCGTGGTCATGGGGCTGGCCTTCCTCACCCTCGCTTCTTTCCTGCTGAAGAAAAAGATAGACTGAACTCGGCAAGAGCGGACCCCCGCGTGACGACACTCCCAGAATTGAGCGATCAATTTTGCGTCAGGACCTTGATTATGCGACACGCTCCGGGGACTGTTTGGCCTTTTGCGCGGCAGCCTTGGTGGGAAACGGGCCGGCAATGGTTTTCGGAGTTTTTCTCCAGGCCTCACAGACCCTGACCGCTCCGGATTTCGATTCGATAAGGAACCACACCTTCTTCCTTTTGGAAGTCGCGGACATTGGACGCGGTTTCGTCCTGGGCTTGCGGGGTGGGGCGATCTTCGTCGGGATTGTCTCTTCCTTCGCCTTCGGTGGTGCAGGTGGGGAGGGGAATTTCTCCGAAACCGGCAAGGGATACGAATTCTGCCTCGCTGTTCCCGTGTGAGCTACCGGTTTGGCTGATTTGGCGCCGGGTTTCTGTGGAATGGCCTCGCTTTTCCGCCCTTTCTTCTTGTTAACGGATGCTGATTGGATCATGCTTCCAAGAGCATAGAGTCCTATGCCAAGGCCGGCTCCTATTAATACACTCCAACTCATTGGATATCCTCCTTGTTTCGTGTCGCAGGCAGACCCGTCTCTATCACGAACCTACGGCTCCGGCAAGACAGAAGAATTCACTGGATTCTCTTCACCACAACGGACGACCAACGTGTACCGAATATGGTTTGACTCCATTGTGCGAACATAAGCGTTGATCGGGAGCATCAGATCATGCTTCGATCCCGTAACAGCTATTTCTTTGCTCAGTGGCACCATGCACGAAAATTGGTACGATTGCTAAAAAGAAAATCGTTCCCAGCACGCGCAAGAGCGCCACGCACGTCCGAAGCCGTGAGACAAAACAGGACGTTATACATATAATTAACTTTGACTTAATACGGCGTTAACATTTCACGGGCAAATGTCTTGTGAAAGGGGGACCGAAAGGGAAACCCCGTGGGAAGAATAAGGAATCAATTGATTCCGGAATCTACCTCGCGAGAAAGGAGGAGGTCTTGACGTACCTCATGCACGAGACTCCGGGCCGACTTCGCATTAAGATCCCCGAACTGAAGAAGCGACCGACCGACGCTGAGCGGCTGCGCAGCCTGCTCACCCAAGTCGAGGGAGTCAGAACCGCGACAGTCAACCCCATAACGGGGAGCCTTATCGTCACATTCGATCACAAGACCCTGCATCCGGGCAACATCATAGAAATCTTGTTCCGGGAAAAGTATCTCGATCCGAGATTGGGCATCCACTCCGAGAGTCACCTCTCCCAGGTAGTCACCAATGTTGGGCACGCTGCGTCGAAAGCATTGGTCGGACTACTCGTGAATCGAGCTTTACAGGGAACGCCCATCGCCTTCCTTTCGGCTCTCCTCTGAGGGGCCTCCGTTCTTTTTTCCACTATTGAGCCAGAGATTTGAGCAATTCGGCCTTGTCCATTGCTTCCCAGGGCGGCTTCAGATCGTTTCGCCCGAAATGTCCGAACGCGGCGAGCTTGCGGTAGAATCCGTCCTTTGAGCGTGACGGCAGTTTACGCAGGCCGAACTGCTTGACGATCCCGGCGAGACGAAAATCGAAGTTGTCCGTGACAAGCCGGGAGAGGGCCTCATCGGGGATTTTGCCCGTGTTGCGCGTATCGAGCTGAATGCTGACCGGCCGAGCGAGACCGATGGAGTAGCTCAGTTGCACCTCGCACTCGTCGGCCAGACCCGCGGCGACCACGTTCTTTGCTGCATAACGAGCCGCGTACGCAGCCACACGGTCAATGCGCAAAGGGTCCTTGCCGCTGAGAGCTGATCCTCCAGTTCGAGAGTAACCACCGTACGTATCCGTCGCGTTCTTTCTCCCCGTGAGACCGGAGTGCACGGAAGGGCCTCCCAGTTTGAGCGGTCCGCCGGGATTGAGGAATATCATGGTCTTGTCGTCGGGCTGCAGGGGCGAATCCTTGAAGACCTCGTCAATGACTGCTTCTCTGAGGTCGTTTTGGAGGACCGTCAGTTTGGGGTAAGTTCGGTCCCGCTGACTCGCGTTCACTGTGATGCTCTGAATCCTCACCGGCTGCCGGCCTTGGTACGCGACACCCACTTGAGTTGTCCCGTCGGGCGCAAGGTACTCGAGAATCTTCTTTGATCGCACCTCCGAGAGCCGCCGGGAAAGCCTGTGAGCCAGCCATATGGGGAGCGGCATCAACGTGGGCGACTGCCTGCAGGCGAAGCCGAAAACCGTGACCTGTTCCGAAGCTGCAATGCGGTCGATCTCCTCGTCTGTGATCTCGTCTTCCTCAAACATGAGCTCCGCTTCGGTGTCCATTTCTTTGAGGCTGGTGAGAATGCTGCACGTGCGGAAATCGAACTCGTGATCCACGTAGCCGATACGCCGGATCACCTTTCGCGCAACGTTGGGGAAATCGACTTTGGCTCTGGAGGAGAACCTGGCGGCAATGAAGACCACGGAGAGCGAGATCGCGCATTCCGCGGCAACACGGGCTTGGTAATCGTATTCAAGGAATCGATCGACGATGGCGTCACTGATCTGGTCGCACAGCTTGTCCGGATGGCCGTCAGTGACCGACTCAGACGTGTGAACGAAATCCCTTCTCATTAAGAGGCCCCCGGTCCTGGCTTCTTGGTCAACTCGCTGATCAGTAAAGGTATCAAAGCCGCCCCGCCGATCACAAGCGCGTCGAGGGCCCCAATGGGAGTCAACCCGAGCAGCCTGCGGAATGCGGGAATCATCTGCGTGGCCACCTGCGCGCCAAGAGACGTGAACGTGGCTGCGTTCAGGTACTTGTTAGGGGGGAGACCGTCTTTGTCAAATATCGTGTGCTGATCCGAGCGGCAACTCAACGCATGGAGCACCTGCGCGGTCGTAAGGCTATGAAACGCGATGGTTCCCGCGGTGGGCCCTTGCCCGTACTTCGCCAGCCCGTATCCGTAGGCCCCCAGCGCGGTTGCGCTCATCGTCGCAGCCTCGAAGGTAATCCTCTTGAAGTCTTCCCTCTTGACGATCGGTTCGTCCGGGTTCCTCGGAGGCTGATCCAGTACATCGGGTTCGGGCGCCTCGAGCGCGAGCGCGAGGCCGGGAAAGATATCGGAAACCAGATTGATCCACAACAGTTGCATCGCGTTGAGCGGATAACCGATCCCGACCGCGCCCGCAATAAACATTACAAGGATCTCGCTGAAATTCGTGGCAAGAAGGAAATGAAGCGTCTTTCGTATGTTGTTATAGATCGTCCGGCCATGGCTCAACGCGAGGATCATCGTTTCCAGGTCATCTTCTTCCAGGACCACGTCCGCCACCTCACGGGCAACGTCGGTCCCCGCGTGGCCCATCGCGATTCCCACGTCCGCGGCCTTAAGCGCGGGACCGTCGTTGATGCCGTCACCGGTCATGGCGACGATCTTGCCCGCGCTCTGGAGAGCCTGAACGATTTGGAGCTTGTGAGCCGGACTCACCCGGGAGAAGATGTTTACGTTCTTCGAGAGAGCCTTGATGACAGAAGGATCGGCATCCTGCAAATGCATGGAATCGAGGATTTTCAGCGCGTTCCCATTGTTGAGCTGTAACTCCCGTCCGATCGCGTAGGCCGTGGAACTCTGGTCGCCGGTTATCATAACCGTTTCCAGCCCGGCCTGGTGAAAGGCCTGGATCGATTCTTTGACCCCGTCCCGAACGGGGTCGGACATCCCTACCAGGCCGAGGAACGTCAAACCACATGCCTCGTCAATCGGCTGACCGTCAACCCCGTTGCCGTACGCCACCCCCAGGACTCGGAGACCGTCGCCCGCCATGCGCTCGTTCTCTGCTTCGATCAGTTCACGGTCACGCTCGGTAAGCGGGACCGCCGTTCCGTCCTGCGCCTGGTCACGGCACTTTGCGAGGACCTCCAGGGGGCTCCCCTTGAGAGCGAACAGCCGCGCGCCGCTGGGAGAAGTATGCGACGTGGTCATAAACTGCCTGTTCTCCGCGCGGTAGCTCGTCTCGACACGCGAGTGCGTGGCACGTAGTTCCTGAACGTCCACGCCCGCGCTGATCGCCATCTGAACCAATGCGTTCTCCGTGGGCGATCCGTGGACAACATAGCCCGCATGGTTGCGTTCCACCTCACTGTCGTTACAGAGAACGCACGTATGGATGATTTTCAGAAGCCTGTCGTTGGTGTACGGATTGCTATCCTCCGTCCCGGCGGTGAATTTACCGTCACTCACCTTCAATGGCTCCGTTCCGCACCACACGCGCACTACTGACATCCTGTTCCAAGTCAACGTTCCGGTCTTGTCCAGACAGATCGTTTGGACGGAACCGATAGTGCAAACCGCGTCGAGGCTCCTGAAGAGGACCTTGCGCCGCCTCATGTTCTTGATACCGAGGGCGAGCGTGGTCGTGGCCACCGCGGGGAGGCCTTCAGGAACGGCTGCAACGGCCAGAGATACCGAGGTCTTGAGCACGTCGAGGAATCCCCGACCCCGGAAAAGGCCAATGAGGAATACCAGCCCGCAAATCGCGCTCGAAACGAAGACGAGTTGATTTCCCATGGTCGTGAGCTGTTTCTCCACCGGGGTCTTCGGTGGGCTTGCCTCGCCGACTAGGGCCTGCACCTTGCCGATCTCCGAAAACCGTCCCGTGGCCACTACGACCGCGTGACCTTGGCCCCCTGTAATCAGAGTCCCGCCGTACACCATGTTGTAGCGATTGGTCAGCGGAATATCACGCTTTCCAAGGCTCTGGATATTCTTGAGAACCGGCACACTCTCGCCGGTGAGCAATGATTCGTCAGCGCTCAAATTTTCCGCATGCACAAGCCTCGCGTCCGCGGCAACGTAACTGCCCGGTCTGAGAATGAGCAGATCCCCCACCAGGACTTCCTCCGCGGGGATCTCCCGTATCTCGCCCTCTCGTTTAATCGTAGCAGTGGGCTGAACGAACGTCTTTAAGGACTTGATCGTCTTCTCCGCAGCATCCTCTGTGAAGAAGCCGATTACCGCATTGATCGCAACGACGGTCATGATCGCGACCGCGTCAGCCACCCCGCCGGAAAAGACCGAGAGTATCGCTGCGCCCGCCAACAAACCCACCGGCAGAGAATTGAACTGATCGACGAAGAGCCCCAACCTGGAACGGGAAGCCGGTTCAGGAATGATGTTCAGCCCGTGTCTCTTTAGGCTGACCGCCGCGTCTGACGCAGACAGCCCGTCCTCCAGGGATGTCTTAAGAACGCTGACCAGCTCGTCAATGCCCTTTACATGCCAGCTATGGCCTGACTGAAGCGGATCGTCTTCGACAGTGGTGGCAACGCGGAGCCGTTTCTCCCGTTCCTTTGCAAGATCGACCACCACCTCAGCGCCGGCGCGGTCCCCCCGGACCGCGGCTTCCTTCGCAGATTCTCCCCACCGCGTGAAGTATTCCAGGACCAGGTCCCGAACGAGTGTCTGAATCCTGCGGGGATTGCAGGTAGGAACGAAGAGGACAAGCAGATTGCCTGTCAGCATGCTCGCACTGGCTCGCTCGATGTCCGCGTCCAGGACCAGGGATCGTTCCAGATGCTCGCCCATGGCTTCGGATCGATAGAGACCCTTCACCTTGTATCTGTGCCTGCCCGGAACAGCTTTGTGTATCAATTGAATCAACGGAATCCGACCCTGCTCTTTCCGTTCCTGCATTCCGCCGAGCCATAAAGCTACTGCTATTGAAGGATCATTGTGTCGCGCCTGGTACTAATGCACTTTCAAACAGGTGACGGGGATCGTGGCTTTGGGTGCGCCCTTACTCTCTCGTCCGGAAGGAGGAAGAATGGCGCCGACGCCCGCCCCGCCACGAGCCGCTCCCCCTGGCACAGGGAAAATAGACCCTTCCTCGGCCGTTTCTCATGTCGGTAAAACACCCCGCAAAGTTCCCCACCGCGAGCGCGCAATTCCCCACTATCCTCCTCAGCCGCTCGAGGAAAAACTAATTGGGGAAAGTTCCCCGCGCATTACATGTCCAGGTCGCCGATGTCGCCCACGAGATCCATGCCTTCGTCGGGCTCGTCCACCTCGCCACCCGGGAATATCTGCGTCGCGTAATAGAATGCCGTGTACCAGGCCGGCACCGTAAGATTGCCCCGGAAAAGCTGGTACGCGCCGGAGATGAGGAGGCTAAGGAAAATAAGGCTCCGAACGTCGAGTTCCCCGCCTGTCATCCTTTTCAACTTCTTATTGCCCTCCCGAAGAACGTCTGCCACACCGCCGAAGAGGGTTTTGACGGGCTGCTTTTTCGGTACCATCGTGAACAGGCGATTCTCGGCTGCGTGGCGGACTATTTTCCTCGGGTCCGTCTTGTGGACGAAGAGCACGCTCCCCGTATGAGGGTTCACGAAAACCTCTTCCACCCCGTCGTGGTCCGCGAATTCCAGGCCGAGCTGCTCGAAGTACTCCTCGTCACCCTTCTTGGAGGGGACCCTGACACGAAGCCTGTTCTCCGTCCGATGAACCTGGTGTGCTTCCGGGGGCTTTTTCATGCGCCTGCGTCTTATCGGCGAGCCGCCTATTCCGCGTCGCTCATCTCGGCCTTGAGTTCGGCCTTTACTTCTTCCTTGAGGTCTTCGGCCATTTCCCTCACGTTCGCGGTCACTTCCCTTCCCTTTTCATAAAGCAGGTAGCCACCCTTCAGCCCGGCCTTGACCAGCGGTCTGACTGCGGCAGCCACCAAAGGTATGACCACGGGGGCGGCTAGAATGGCCACCCCGATTGCCAATCCCGTCCAGATGTCGCCTTTGGGTTTGAAACTAGAGAGCGCCATCTCAAGCCTCCTTCTTTCATGTGCTGCAAGCAGATTGGTAATAACATAAACAACCTATCATACTTCAGCATCATAAAAGCAATCCCACATGTCAAGTTAGCTTTGTATTAGCCACTAAAAGGCGGTGGACGTACTGGTGACGGCTCTCGCGGAAAGCCCGATCCTGCCTCGCTCAGAGCTGACACGTCATGAAATCTTTTCTTACCGATTTTGCAGGGGCGTGCAGAGGCTCCTGACCGCTGTACACAAAAAACTCTTTGCCGGACCTTCCCCGATTGCGTTCCTACCGGCCCGAATGCTCACCCGGAACGAACCCAAAAAAACGAACGCCGCGGCACCGATGCGCGCTCAGACAACCAGTCCGGAAAATGCAGGTACCTGGGTGCGCTGATAAGACCATTTCCAGCCATTCCGAGGCGTCGGTGTCCTTTTTTGCCTTGACAGAAAACGAACGGGTTCGGTAATAAAGTAGGTGACTAACTGGTCAGTCATTATTGGTGACTGACCGTTCCGTTTTGGGAGGTCGTCGTGAAACCCTCTATCAGATCTGAAATTCAGAAGATTATCAAAAACACCAAAGAACACAAGGATACCTTCGTAATTTCTCCGCTCATCGAAATACTCCGCAGGGAACTGAAGAAAGCGGAGGCAAAGAAGATCTCACCGGCCGAGATCGTTCTGGAGTTCGTCGATGCGGTTGAGACTGCGCTCGCCGAGTCTCCCATTTACTCGACGCCCCTGATCAGGGAATTCTATCGGCGGGCCCTGGACGCGGCGGATCCCTCAGCCATTGACCGGGAGGCGTTGCTCGAAGATCTGCTTTTTCAGAGCCTGAGACGCATCCCTGAACCGGAAGGGATCAAACGGAGCAAGCTCAAGAACGCCAAGGCACGCATCGTCATCGCGGCGTTGCAGGAATTCTCCGAAAAGGGTTACCACTCCACCACCATCGAAGCGATAGTCGAACGCGCGGGAATGGCAAAGGGGACCTTCTACAAATACTTCAAAACAAAAGAGATGCTCTTCACCGCGCTCAAGGAGGAAAAGCTCGCCGAGTTTGTGGAACTTGCCAAGAAAGAGGTGAAACAGGACGCGGACATTCTGGGGATTCTCGAAGGAGTCATCACTCACTATCTCGGCTTCTTCGAACAGAACGCTGCATTTTTCAAGGTCATTATCCAGGAGCAGAAAGAATTCGGCCGGGAGTTCTCGGAGAAATTTATCAATGAACTGATCCTCGCGTTCCCCGGACTGAAAAGAGCCTGCTGGAAAGCATCGAGAAACGGGCAGCTCAAACAGATGAACTACTTCACGGTCTTTTTCGGGATTGTCGGATTTCTCAACGGAGTCATTCAGAAGTGGCTCCATGACGGAGGGCAAGGATCGCTGCTCGACGAGGTGGATACGGTAAAGGAAGTGCTCTTTTACGGATTCGCCATTCCTCCCGAGCAACATGGACAAGCCAAAAAGACCACTCCCCTGAAGGTGATTTCATGAAAAAGCAGCCGCCCCTTGAATTGCGAACACCGGTGATCTACGTCAATCCCCCCTTCAACCGCGACCCCCGGCTCATTGAGCGTGTGTCACGGGCGGGAGGGATCGGAGTTGTGGACCATGTTACCTGCGGGCCGGCGGAGTTCTCCGTTTCCCCGGAAACACCCCACGGCGTAAGGGTTCACTTGAAAGACGCGGCCGGCGTTGACCGGGATTCAGGCGTCAGACTGGCGCTCCTGCCTCTGGAGGACGCGGAGGGGCTGGCCGACCTTTCCCCGGGCCAACTGGCCGAGGTGGGCGTGCCGGTGTTTGTTGAGGTGGGCTCCGCGGAACAGGCGCGGGCTGCTCAGTCGGCCGGCGCAGCGGGTCTGGTTGCGCGAGGTCACGAGGGACCGGGACGGGTCAGTCCGGAGAGCGGTCTCGTGCTGCTCCAGGAAGTCCTCAACGCAGCCGATGTTCCCGTTTTTCTCCAGGGAGGCATTGGCCCTGAGACTGCCGCGGGAGCAGTGGTGGCCGGCGCAAAGGGAACGGTCCTCGACGTGCATCTTCTTTTCACTGAGGAATCAGCGGTAGAGCCTTTCCTCCGGAAAATCCTCGGCTCATTGAGCCTCCCCGCGACGGCCACACTTGCTGAGGGCTGGGGTACTCCGTACCGAGTGTACGCGCGCATTGCAACGAAGATGATCCGGGAATTGAGGAAAATTGAGGACGGTCTTGCACAAGGCGATGTCCCGTCGTTCATCAAGCGGATCGAGGCCGCATTGGGGAGCCGCTGTGCAGAGTCTCCCGACACGGAAGAGGTACTGATTCCGATCTCCGAGGACGTGGTCGGTGCGCGGATGCTCGCTGAGAAGCACAGAACCGCGGAATCGGTGGTTGAAGCCATAGCCCGAGCCATGACCGAGGCCCACCGAGAGTGGCCCTTTGTCGAGGGCTCCCCCCTGTGCAAAGCCCATCAGACCCGTTTCCCCGTGGTCCAGGGGCCCATGGCTCACGTGAGCGACAATGCCGACTTCCTGGCCGAAGTCGCCCGGGGAGGCGCACTCCCCTTCCTGGCGATGGGGAACATGCCGCCACCCATAGCCCGAGAATGCCTGCAACTCTCCCGAGAAAAGACCGGCGGCAGATTCGGCGTAGGGCTCATCGGGCTTGAAGTAAATCGGGAATGCTACGAAGCACACCTGGAGATCATGAAGGAGAATCCACCTCCCTTTGCGATTCTCGCGGCGGGGAGCGTCGATCTTGCCCAACGGATCGAAGGGATTGGAACGGTTTGCTACCTGCACTGTCCGTCGCCGTCGATACTCACGGAGGGACTCAAAGCGGGTCTCCGGCACTTCGTCTTCGAAGGATCCGAGTCGGGGGGCCACATCGGGTCGTTGGGGAGCCTCGATCTCTGGAGCGCCAACCTTCGTGCGCTCGACGAGGCTTGTCGGACCGACATCGATCCCGCGGAGGTAAGAGTCTTGCTTGCAGGCGGTATTGCTTCCGGCAGGGCGTCGGCCTTTGCCGCGGGTATGGTCGGAGAGCTCGTGTCGAGAGGACTCAAGGTCGGTCTGCAGATGGGCACGGCCTACCTGTCGACTGACGAGGTGGTCTCTTCCCACGCGGTGACCTCGACGTACAGGGATCTGACCCTGGAGAGCAGCGGAACCGTGGTCATCGGTCGCACGGTAAACACACGAGCGCGCGCGGCCGGTACGCCTATGGCCTCCCGCATCATCGAGCGGGAGATGGAACGCGTCAGGGACGGGGTATCGCTCACCGAACGCAAGGAGCTTTACGAACACGACAACCTTGGCGCGTTGAGGCTTGCGTCAAAGGGGTGTGCAATCGATCCGGAAACCGCGACCCGCGAATGTCCCGTGTTCCATGAGCTGCCTGCGGAGGAGCAGTTGGAACGGGGACTCTATTTGATGGGGCAAGTGGTCTCGCTTCTGGACGCCCCGAGGACCATCGAACAGCTCCACCAGGAGATCGTGGCCGAGGGACGCGTCATCTTCGAAAGCACCCGAACCCCGGCGAGCGAACCTGACGATCGGGTCCTGCCGGCGAAAGAGCCCGCGCCCGTCATCGAGGTCGAACACGAAAGGGAACCGATTGCCGTTGTCGGAATCGGTCTGCGTCTGCCCGGTTCCGATTCTCCCGCGACGTTCTGGGAGCAGATCGTGGGCCGCGTCAGCGGCATCGGAGAGGTGCCTGAAGGACGATGGGACAACCCTGATTTCTATTACGATCCCGATCCCAAGTCGCCGGACAAGACCTACAGCAAGATTGGCGGATTTGTGCAGAGCTTCCGATTCGATCCCCTCAAGTATCGAATCCCTCCTGCGGTCGCGGCAAAGATGGACCGGACGCAGCAACTGGCAGTCGCATGCGTAGCTGACGCGCTTGAGGACGCGGGGCTTTCACCCGGCGATCTCAAAGACGAACGGGTTGGAATCATCCTGGGTAACAGCATGGGAGGCGAGACCACGGACCGGTACGCGGCACGGGTGGACCTGCCGAGGACGCTCTCCTGTCTGGACCAAGCCTTTGACGCGATGGATGTGGAGCCGGAGGCAAAGCAAAAACTTATGGAGGAATTCCGGGCTCGTTATCTCGCGGGACTGCCGAACATCACCGAGGACTCACTGCCCGGCGAACTGGCCAATGTGATTTCCGGGCGGGTGGCCAACGTCTTCAATCTGCACGGGCCGAACTTCACGGTGGACGCGGCCTGTGCTTCTTCCATGGCCGCGGTCATGAACGCGATGGCCGCGCTCAGAGAAGGAACCATAGACTACGCGGTGAGCGGAGGAGTCGACGCGGCAATGCACCCCTCCTCCTTCGTGAAATTCTGCAAGATCGGCGCGCTCTCACCCGACGGAAGTCGGCCCTTTGACGCGTCTGCCAACGGTTTCGTCATGGGGGAGGGTGCGGGGATTCTCATCCTCAAGAGGCTCTCCGACGCGCTTCGAGACGGCGACCGCGTGTACGCCACCATACTGGAAATCGGATCGTCTTCGGACGGGCGAGGCAAGGGGATAACCGCGCCGAACGCGTCCGGACAGGAGCGGGCCGTCAAGGCTTGTCTCCGCGCAGCCGGCATTTCGCCCGATTCCATCGGTCTCATCGAGGCCCACGGGACTTCCACAGAGGTGGGGGACAGGACCGAACTCACCATGCTGGACAGACTCCTCCGGGAGGCCGGCCTCAAAGCCGGATCCGTAGGGATCGGTTCGGTCAAGTCTCAGATCGGCCATCTCAAAGCGGCCGCAGGTGCAGCCGGGATGATCAAGGCGATCCTGAGCCTTCACCACCGGACCCTGCCGCCGACCATGAACGTGACACGACCGAATCAGTGCATCGAGTGGGAGAGTTCTCCCCTTTTCCTCGTTTCCGAATCTCGGCCCTGGGAAACAACCAACGGGAGCCGAGGCCTGCCGCGAAGGGCCGGAGTGAGCGCGTTCGGCTTCGGCGGGACGAATTTCCACGTGATCCTCCAGGAGCATGTTCCGGGGCTCCGCGTCATTGAGGGACGAAAGCTCCGGGAAGAGCGGATCGAATTCATTCCGCCGACCTGGCCTTCTCCACCTCAGACAAACACTGCGGGAGAAACCTGGGTGATCGGCGCGGCAGATACCGAAGAATTGGCCAAGAGAATTGACGATCTGCTGCGAGAACTCACCGATGAGCGCGTCGCCTCACAGGTAACGCTTGCTCGCGAACAGTCGCGGGGAACGCAGATCAGGTGCGGCTTTGCAGGCCTCGACGCGGAGGATGTCCGGAAGAAGCTCGGGCTTGTCAAAGAGGGAATCGCGAATCCCAAGAAGAGGTCATTCTTCCCGGCTCGGGGCATACACTTCTGGGACGGAACAGTCAACCGGGTGGACCGGGGGATCGCTTTTCTCTTTCCCGGGCAGGGCTCCCAGTATCCCTTCATGTTGCGGGATCTGGCCGAGCGCTTTCCCGTGGTCGCAGCCACCCTCACGGAGGCGGACGAGATCCTCGAGTCGGTGGGAAGTCAACCGGTGACCTCGATCATTTTCCCAACCTCAGATACTGCCGAAGGGAATGGCTTTACCGCAGACGGCATGAAGGACACCCAATTGCTTCAGCCGATGATACTGGCCGCAAATATCGCCATATTCAGGCTCCTGGATCAATTCGGCGTGAAAGCCGCGGTCTGCGCAGGGCACTCGCTCGGAGAATATGCTGCCTGCGTGGCAGCGGGGGTCTTTTCCTTCCGGGACGGTCTTGAAGCAGTTGCGGTTCGCGGGCGTGAGATGGGTCGGGTGAGCATCGACGATCCGGGCCTCATGATGGGGATTCCCGCTGATGCACGGGTTGTCGAGGAAGTTCTCAATCAGGTGGACGGGTACGTTGTCGCGGCAAACAAGAATTCGCCGCGTCAGACGGTAATCTCAGGCGAGACGGCCGCGGTCAAGCAAGCGGGCGAACTCTTCAAGGCCCGGGGTTTGGAAGGCGTGCTCCTTCCCGTGTCGGCAGCGTTTCACTCAGGCGTGGTCGCGCCGGCCAGAGAACCCTTTATGAAGACCCTCAGGCGATTGACCGTCAATCCGCCTTCCGTGCCGGTCATATCCAATGTTACGGGCGACTACTATCCGATTGGCCCTGCCGCGTCCGAGAATATTCGCGACCTGCTGGGAAAGCAGTTCGCTGCGCCCGTCGAGTGGGTGAAGTCCCTTCGCAGGATGCACAGTGACGGGGTGAGAATTTTCCTCGAAATCGGTCCCAAGAGGGTGTTGACGAATCTGACTCTGGATACGCTCCCCCAGGATGTTCTTGCGGCGCCGACGAACCATCCCAAGAAGGGTGGCGTCATCCAGTTGATGGAAGCGCTCGCTGCGCTGGCCACTGAAGGCTTTGACGTTGATTGGGAGCGACCCACCAGAACTGCCGGGCATCCTGACCGTATGGATAGGCCTCCGTTGGAAGTCGTGCCCGCCCGCACCGTCCGGGAGGCCGCCGGGACCGAGCCTGCTGTAATGCGGGAACCGAGTCCCCTTGACTCTCTGCTCGACGAGGAGCTTCGGAAGATCTCGGGCGAACGGGAGTTCTCCCGCTACCTTGAACTCCAGGGTGAACCCATTCGCAGTCTGATCAAATCCGGCTTCAAGACCTTTGTCGATAATATCCTTCCCATGGAACGAACCGTGCAGGAGGTGAAGTCCGCGGGCATGGACTTCCAGCCGGTTGTTGTGAGTGGCCTGGCCTCAGGCCTTCCGAGCGACGTGCGCTTCCCCTTTGAACGGGAAAACCTCGACGATCTCATTCTCGGTCACAACTTCATCAAGAAGGTCCCGGATGAGCGTAAGAGCCGAATGCTCGAAAAGAACATCGAACGCCTTGTCAAAGGACCGGAAGGAGAAGCAGAACTCCGAGTGGTCGAAGACGCGTCAGGCGTCATCAAGCTGGCGGGCTTCTTTGCCGAGGAGGAGATCGCCTCTGCGTACGGTCTGGATGAGCGCCTGGCTGGGGCCATGGACGTCACCACGAGACTCGCCATAGCAGCGGGCATCGAAGCCCTAAAGGATGCGGGAATACCCCTTGTCCGGCAAACCCGTATCACGAGCACCGGACTTGAACTTCCCGACTCATGGGCGCTCCCCGAACCACTGAGAGCCGAAACCGGAGTGATATTCGCCGCGGCCTTTCCCGGTCTTGCTTCGTTGGTCGAAGAGGTGAGCCGTGAGACAGCCAGTCGGTACGATTCAGGAGCGAAGAAGCGACTCGTGGAATTCTACACGGGTCTGGTCAGCAGGATCGGCAGCGACAAGGAACGAGATGCAATCACCGGTTGGTTCACCGAGGAATTCAGTCGGCTCAATCCCCTTGATTCGGACGATCTGTACACATTTAACCGGAATTTCCTGCTACGGGTCATGTCTCTGGGCTCCGGTCAGTTGGCGCAGTTCATCAAGGCTCAAGGTCCCAATACTCATGTGGACGCGGCCTGCGCGAGCACTACCCAGGCGGTCCTCGTGGCACGAGACTGGATCAGGTCGGGCTATGCCAAGAGAGTGATCGTGGTAGCAGCGGACGATGTTGCCGGCCAAACGCTCTTTCCCTGGGTCGGTTCCGGTTTCCTCGCCATGGGAGCGGCCACCACCAACGGGAACATCGACGAAGCCGCGGTCCCCTTCGACGACCGGCGTGCCGGCCTCATACTGGGTTCGGCCGCAGTCGGGATGGTCGTGGAGAAGCAGGACGTCACGGAAGCACGCGGGATGGAGCCGATCGTATCTGTCGAAGCAGGCGCGATCGCGAACAGTGCATTTCACGGCACCCGCCTCGACGTTGACCACATCGCCTCGCTCATGGACGCGATGATCTCCAAATGGGAAGCGCAGTCGGGCAAATCCCGGGACGAGCTGGCAAAGGACCTCTTCTTCATGTCCCACGAGACGTATTCGCCCAAGCGGGGCGGAAGCGCCGCGGCTGAAGTACAGGCGCTCCGGAAGACCTTCGGAGCGAAAGCGCCCCTGATTCCCATAACGAACACCAAGGGCTATACCGGCCACACCATGGGCGTGGGCGTGGAGGACGTCGCTGCCATGCGGTGCCTCCAGAAAGGGATCATTCCCCCGCTGGCAAATCTCAAGAAACCCGATCCGGAGTTTGCGGATCTCAATCTGAGCCGAGGTGGGGAGTGCAAGGCCAACCATGTCCTGAGACTCGCCGCGGGCTTCGGTTCCCAGATCGTGATGGCTATCTACAAGTTGATCAGCCGTGAAGAGAACCGGATTACCGACCTCCACCAGCACCGCACATGGCTCAAGCGCGTCACGGGTTATGCGGACCCGATCATCTCGGTTGAGGAACGGGCCCTCCGCGTGTCGGAACGTCCTGCCGAGCAAACAGCGCCGGCGAAGGCTTCGGAAGCCATTGCCGAGGCTCCGGTCTCTGGTACCCGGCGCATCGAAGGGGATGACGCGATTCGTGAAAAGATCCTCTCACTGCTGGCCGACAAGACGGGCTATCCCGCGGAGATGCTCGACACGGGCCTCGATTTGGAGGCGGACCTCGGTATCGACACGGTGAAACAGGCCGAATTTATCTCCGAGGTCCGAGAAGCCTTTAGCATTCCCCGGATCGAGGGGCTCAAGATCGCGGACTTCCCAACCATCGAGCACATTATACGGTTCGTGCTGCAACACACCATGCAGGCCGGAGCCATGGATCGTGAATCCGCGGCCTCTCGCGAAGAAGTGTCCGAGAACCGCGCAGACGAGGTCCGTGAGAAGATCCTCACGCTGCTGGCCGACAAGACCGGATATCCAGCCGACATGCTCGATCCGGATCTGGACCTGGAAGCTGACCTCGGCATTGATACGGTGAAACAGGCCGAGTTCATTTCCGAGGTCAGAGAAATGTTCGGCATACCCCGGATCGAAGGGCTGAAGATAGCGGATTTCCCTACTATCAATCACATTATCGAGTTCGTGTTCGAGAGGAGCGCGCAGGCTAACAGGGAAACCACGCCCGATCAGGGAGAAGGACGGGGGACCGACTCAATTCCCACGCAGGACGAGGAGATTCGCATCTTCGAGGCGAGGCGAGTGGTACTGCCCGATCCGGCCGAAATAGCTCCTGTGGAGACCGATCGATGTCTCATATTCGGCGGCCCTGATGATCTTGCCGAGGAAGTGAAGAGCCTGATGGCCGCGGGATCGTACGGATCGGTCGATCGTCTCGATGACGCGATCCTGCCTCCAGATCTGAAAAACAGCGATCGGATCGGAATCGTCAATCTCTTTCCTGCGGAACTGACGGATGCCGCGCTCAGGGCCACGTTCGAGTTGTATGTTTCCACCGCCCAGAGCTTTGAGCACGGACCTTCCTTCCTGGTAACCGTTGTGTGCCAGGACGGCGCGTACGGGTTTGAGACGCCTGCGATGGAAGCGCACATTGCCGGCGGCGCAGCGGGAGCGACAAAGGCCTTCGCGAGGGAATACCCCGAGACTAGGGTCCGACTGTTGGATCTTCATCCCGAAATGAACCGACCAGACATGGCTCGGACGCTCGTTCGCAGCCTCCAGGAGGAATTCCCGTTAGAGATTGGCGTCAGAGCGGACGGCACGCGCACCGCGGTGCGCCTCGTGCCCGCAATGGGCGAAACACTGGATGCCGGCATACGCGCGGAGGATGTGGTTCTCGTGAGCGGCGGCGGGAGAGGCATCACAACCGAATGTCTCAAGCACCTCGCGCAGGGTCGATCGCTGACTTTCGCGATCATGGGACGTACGGTGCTCTCCAGCAGAGCGGAAAAACTCGCGGAATTCGGACCGGAAGCGTGGGAAAGCGAAAAAGGCAAGATAATCGAACGCATGAAACGGCAGGGGACGACCCTCACACCGATGAAGGTCGAGCAGGAACTCTCACGGCTCAAGGCCGAAGCCGAGGTGTTTCGGAGCCTGCACGACCTGCGAAGCCTGGGAGCCGAGGTAATCTACCGGTCCGTCGACATCTGTGACGCAGACGGCGTAGAGGCCGTCATCAAGGAAGTGGGAGAACTCTGCGGCCGGGTGGATCTGGTCCTCCATGCCGCGGGCATCGACGTGAGTCGCACGCTGGCAAGCAAGAGTCTTGAGGAGATCGAAAAGGTCTATAGGGTAAAGGTCCGGGGCATGATCAATCTTATGACCGCGCTCGATCGCCGTGATCTGCAGCCCCGCCGCGTCGTGGGCTTCGGAAGCGTTTCCGGACGATTCGGAAATATGGCTCAGGTAGATTATTCCGCAGCCAATGACGGCGTGAGTCACCTGCTCCGCCGCGTCGCCCGGGAGTCCGACACCGTCACCTGCACGATCGATTGGGCCCCCTGGAGCGAGATCGGCATGGCGACTAGGGGAAGCGTGCAACAGACGCTCGAGGCTGCGGGAATCGATTTCGTCGCGCCGAAGACGGGCGCGACACTGCTTGAAGAGATCCTCGCCCGACCCATGGGAGAATCCTGCGAAGTGCTCGTGGGTGGCCGGCTCGGTCCCTTTGCGGCGGACGCGTTTGAGGTCCCGTCCGAGGGTGGGGGGAGAGAGGAGATCTTCGCAGGGCAGGAGGGGCACGTCCGCTCCTTCTTGCCCGGGCAGTACGTGAGAGCGTCCATTAGGCTCGACCCAACCCACGTTCTTCTTGACCATCACCGGATTGACCGGGCAGCAGTGCTGCCGGGTGTGGGAGGAATGGAGATCATGCGTACAGCCGCGTCGCTCCTCGACGCGGAGGCCGGCACGGCCGCGTTCGAAGATCTACGGTTCCACAGCCCCTTGAAGATCTTCAACGAGGATCCCTTTGAGGCGGAGGTGGAAGTGGTCCGCATCGAGGGTCGTTCCCCCGTGGTCGCGTACTCCGCACGGATCTTCTCGTGGTTTGCGGACAAACAGGGGCGCAAGGTAGGTTCCCCGAGGCTCCATCACGAGTGTCGTCTCGTGGTGGGGCGGGAAGAGACCGATATTCCTCAAATGCACTCGGAACAGTGGGACTCGTCGGTCTGGATTCCGGAGGCGGATCTCTATTCGGTCTTCTTTCACGGGCCGGGATTCCGATTCCTGGACCACGTGACCATCTCTGCGAAGGGCGAAGCGGTGCGATTTCGCCATCAGGAGACGAGTTCCCGTTCTGCCATGTTCACCGAGCCGGTACCAGCCGCCGTTGAAGCTGCGTTTCAGGCTGCCGCGGCCCTTGCGGTGGAGTCCCGGGGTATCATGGCGCTCCCGACGGGGATTCGATCTGTGCAGGTACTTGTGCCAGACGGAGACCCTGCTCAGGGTGAGCTTGTTCTTACCAGCGAGCATTCCTGGGAGGCAGCAGAGGGCCGCCGGGTCTTCTGCTTCGACGGGATCGTGAGAGACCTGCGGGGGAGGCCTATGCTGATCCTGCACGGCGTCGAACTGGCGGAACTCGGATCGAGCGACGGTTTTCCCCACCGGGTCTTCCAGGAGCGCGTCGGCGTCAAAGGAGTCGCGGACTTGGTGCAAGCAGACCGCGATCGGTTCCTTGCCAGTACTCTGACCCCTGGGGAGGTTCGAGAACTCGCAGAAAAGACCGTCCCCAAAAGGGCCCAAGAATGGATAGCAGGACGAGTGGCCCTCAAGAGAAGCATCAAGAGAATGCTCGCCAGGTCGGGCACGGAGAAATACCAGGCGAGCGGCATAGAAATCGTGCAGGACGACCAGGGTAAACCCATCGCAGTTATCCCCGGCGTCAATGAAAAGAGTCTCGGGAAGCTTTCTCTGTCCCATTCGAACGGGCTGGCCGTTGCAGCCGCTGCCGAGGGCAATTCCATTGAGGGGATCGGTGTGGATGTTGAGATCGTCGAACCCAGAAGCGATGCATGGGTGAACGACTATTTTACCGAAGAAGAGATCCGCTTCGCGGGAACCGGCGATGAACGCTGGACGGAACTGACGAAAATCTGGTGTCTCAAGGAGGCCGCGCTCAAGGCCATGGGCACCGGGCTCCGGTTCGACCTGAGAGAAATCGACGCGTCTCAGGTGAACGCGTCGGGACGTGCGACACTCGAATTCCGTGACAACGTCGCCCGTTTCCTTGATGATTCCGGCCATGGCTCCTTTGAAGCCCGAGTGGAAGAAAGTGAAGGAACCGTCACCGCCATCGTCGTCAGCCGCAGCCCCTCAAGCTGATCGACGTCTCGTAGTGGTATTCGCTGAGGGCTTTGCACAAGGCCCTCTCTCTTAACTATTCAATGTCGAACAGGTATAATGTGATGGAGCCTCGATTTGAGGTTCTGCGCGATAGGTGTCGCCGGAGGCTCCCGTGCTAGGGTTCGGCATCGTCAAAGTTGAGCGTATTATGGAGGTGCTTTAGTACAAGAAGGGGAGGATCATGGCAACGCTCGCAGGAATTGTCATACAGGCGTGATTCTGAGAGGATAATGATGGAAGAACGAGCAGACGCCGTACACCTCAAAATCTCATACCAGAAGATCCTGAGCATTCTCGAAAAGAATGGACTGCTCAAGGAGCGCCTTCCCTATACGCAGGGATTGCTCGAGGAGGGGGTCTTCTTCTGTTACAAGATGCGTCTCATAACCCAGGGCGAGGTAAAGAAATACCTCGGTGTGGATCGGGCAGCGCTCAAGAAGCTCATCAACGAATGGAATTCCGGGGACGAGGGAAACTGCACGTGTCGGCTCGCACGCAATCCCTTTGCCGAGGAATAACGGCGCAGAGCTTACCTACTTCTCGTTCCGGTAAACCCTTGCGCGCGGTAATCATTACTGCGTGGCTGGGCCGCTTCCGTTCACCCGTCGGTACACATCGAAAAGCCCGATGCGCGTCAAGGGCTTGTAATGTCCCATAGCTTGCCGCCACCATCCGGAGGCCTTCAGGTATGCGTCCACCCGAAAACCGGGAGGACAACCCCAGCACCGGCCCCGTGCCTGAACGAACACAAGGATGGGACGCTGCACGAGGATGTCGGATCTCATTTCATCGAGGAACCGGCGTTCCTGTTCAGGCCATTGCTTTTCGGTTCTGTAGGCCGGCCGGTCGCCCACTATCGGCTCCGATCCCTTGTAGAGCATGGGTATGGGAAAAGCCACCAGGTATCGCACTCCCGGCTTTCGCTCCGAATACAGGAGTAACGGATGGAACGTCATCGGGGTCGTGTCGATAAAGGCCACGGCGTCGCCGGGTTGACTGTATTTCCGGATCAGGTCCAGGTACGGCTGCATATGGGCACGTTCCCTTTTGCCTATTGCCCAGACCCTCATTGCGACGGGACCCGCCGCGAGCGCCAGGAGAAGACAGGCCACCGAGAAAGCTCCGACGCAAAACCTGGCCGTGAACTTGACGAATCTCCCGCGCGCCGCGGATAGATGCTGGACGAATTCCACCCAGAGTGTGGCAAATAACAGCGCACTGAACCCGGCTGCGGGAAAGAGTTGATACGGCCAGCCCTTGTGCTGGAGCAGGTAGATTGCAAGCCCAAGCAAGATACCCAGAGACAAGGTCTCCGTACGAAGCCGCAGGTCCGGCGATACCCGACGGCTCCCAGCCAAGCCGATCAGGCTCCCGGCGAGAAGAGAAAGGGGGATCAGACCGTACGGGAGAAGACCCGTCAACAGCAGATTCGACCACGTGCAGTTGTACACGCCATAATTGAGCACAACGAATGGGACCCAGCGACCGAAAAACTCGGTACGCATGGGGTGGGGCACAAGCGCGAAATGAGATACGTAGGCCAGCCCCCAGATTATCACAGCCGTCACTTCTGCTGACAGGAGCGTTGCCCAGCGCCGACTTCGGAACAACATCCAGGCCTCGAGACCGCCAGCCATCAAGAGAAAATGGGGTTTGAGCAGCATGAATGGACCGGCCGTCAAGCCAAGGATCGCAGCGAACCATGAGCCCACCCGGATTCCTCGATGGCGTGCCTCACGACAATAGAGCCACGGAATATAAGTCAGAATAAAGAGATGCTCCCTCTGCCCGAATCCCCCGATCGTCATGGGAAGGGTGGCAAAGAGGATCCAGGAAGCGGTCACGAACAATCGGGACGGGATCGGCCAATCGGGAGAAGATTCCGAAATACCGCGAAACAACGCCCAACCGGAATAGAGCACCAGAACCGCTACCAGCAGGTGGAAAACGGTTGCAGGCTGAGCTGACAGGAGCCTGGAGATCAGGACAGGCACTATGTGCAGATACTGGACCATGGGCGGGTTCAAGTCGATGAGGTCAACAAAAGGGACCGATCCCTGGAAGATGCCGATAGCGGCGACGAGATACATCCCGCTGTCTGGATTGACTACCAGGCCGGAAAAGAGAACCAGTCCCACGAGATTGGAAACCACGACAACCAGGGCGAAGAGGGCAAACAGGCCGGCAGTTCTTGATTGCGAGAGGAATTGGTTGCGAGTGGCCTGTCCGATCATTGTGTCACGGGAGTCGCTGCTCGAGAGAATTCACCGGGACAAGAGTAACCGATCGCGATACGCCGCTCAAGGCAATCAAGGCGGGGCCGACGTTTTCCCATCCACTCGTCGTGAGACGCGATCGGCAGAGTATCGGCGGCGAGCGAATAACCTCAAGAGCCGGTCCCTCCGGCACCCAGTACCATCATGTATTGAGCGCCAAGGGGACAGGATCCTAACATCGGTTCGAACCTCCTCAGCATCTTCAATATCCGAGGAAAGAAAACAATGTAACGGCGAAGTTCGACCTGCAAGCCAACCCGACTTGCCATCCGGGCAAATTCGCGGCTGAAGATCAACTTTGCGTTGACATCAAAGGGGCAGGTTCGCACCACGTATTGCGTCAACGGGTTCCAGGGATTGTGTTCAAAGATAACGAGCTTGCCTTGATCGCTGAGAAGTCTCTTTAGCCGTATAACCGTCTCGCTCCGGCGCGGCGGCGGTATATGATGAAAGACGTTGGCCGTCGAGATAACGTCATAACTATTTTCTGGCGGCACTTCGGTAGAGAAGGTGAGATTCCCGGCGGCCGGGAATCGCGTGCAGGCAATCTTGATGACCTCTGCGGAGATGTCCACTCCATGAACTGTGCAATCCGGGTGCGATTCGGCTATGAGAGCCGCCAGTCGCCCGACTCCGCATCCGAAGTCGAGAATACTCAACCCCGACCGATCGCGGAGCACGCGCTCCGAGAGGCACCGGGCCTTATAGGAATCAAAGTAATCGACTCCTTCTCCGGAAATGGCCAGGCTACTGTCCAGTATCTCGTCGTAATGAGCCCCAAAGGCATCAAACTCATGCTCGCTCAACTATCGGCTCCTTGCCGGAGAGTGCGCCGGTGCGCGGACCGCCGCTCAGGGACGGTTGTGCGCACGGGCCGCGCCGAAAGAATTCCCATCTCGATGCACTATTGCCATTCCCCTGTCAAAGCCCGTTCACCACTGTCACATGTTCTTTTAGCACAGAAACGCACACGCGCGTGTCCCTTCTGAGACCGATCCAGGCCTTGGCCGCGCACGCGCTCGTTGTGGTATATTGGAGTTCGCCAGGGCCAACTCTTTCCGATGCACCGTTCAATAGGCTCGAGCCGGCCGGTTCCGCATTTGCCGCGTCCTGTCTCTTCGACATCGCGTCTGTGGGCGGAATCGTTTCCCCCGACCATGCCTGGCACGTTGGTCAGTCTCGTCATGTGAGAGGAATGCCATGATTACTGTCGTCGCCCCCGTGTTCAATGAAGCCGAAGTTCTGCCGGAGTTCTTTGAGAGACTGGGGAAAGAGGCTGAGCGATGGGGTTCACCGTACGAGGTAATCCTCGTGGACGACGGCTCGACCGACGACTCCTGGGATTGCGCGAAACGGTTTCATGAGATCAATCCCCGGTGGAAGGCAGTGAGGTTAGGACGTAATTTCGGCCATCAGACCGCGATCGCTTCAGGGCTGCGGTATGCACGGGGCGATTGCGTAATCGTCATGGACTCGGATCTGCAGGATCCTCCGGAGGAGATCCATCGGCTGATCCGGAAATGGAGAGAAGGCTATCATGTTGCGTTCGCCGTTCGCACGCGACGCAAGGAAGGGCTGATCAAAAGGGGGTGCTACCGCATTTTCTATCGGGTTATGGAGTTGTTCGCGTCCGTGCGGATACCCTTGGGCGCCGGCGACTTCTGCGCGATGGACAGGCGAGTTGTGGACCTCCTCAATTCCATGCCGGAAAGAAATCGATTTAACCGAGGTCTGAGGGCATGGGTCGGATTCAAACAAACCGGCGTTCCCTACGAGCGAGGAGCCCGAGCGGCCGGAGAGGTCAAGTACTCCTACCCGAAGCTGATCGGACTGGCGTTGGACGGCATTTTTTCCTTTTCCACGTTGCCTTTGCGAGCCGCGACAATTGTCGGCTTCACCATGTCGATTCTGTCATTCTTCGCTGCATTGTTCTATTTTCTCACCCGCATTTTCAGTGAGTTTTTCAGGGAGATAGGTTTTCCGCCGGTTCCCGGTTTTGCCACAGTGGTCATCGCCATCTTCTTTCTGGGAGGTGTGCAGCTGCTCTTTCTCGGAATCGCGGGAGAATACATTGCTCGAATCTACGATGAAGTGAAGGCCAGGCCGATCTCCACCACCATGGAAGTGCTCGGCTTTGACCCCGACGAGGGTCAAGGGGACGTAGCCGAGACACCCGTCGGAGGGAACCCCGGACCACCTAGGGAACCATAGTCCTCTTGACTCTATTTCTCCAAACCTCATGGATTTACGTGCTTGAATTGAACCTTGAAGACTGCATCTGCGCCGGCCACTTTGATCCGGTTCTCCATATTCTCAAAGAGGTTCTCCTTTTTCTTGTATGCTACACGAGAGACTGTTTGGTCAGATAGTGCCGGCTTTGTATTCGGTGTGCTTCCAGCCTGCTGGGCCGCTACCCCACCCTTGGCCACCGTGTAGTCAGCGAAGCCCATGAGGTTCAGTTCCCGCTCAATTTCCCGCGCCACGCGCCGTTGGGACGAGGCGCCTTCCGGAGCCCCGGTTCCGACCGCGATTTCTGCTCGGGCCCTGTCCGCTGCTCGGGCCTGCCGCCGCGCGGGCTCCTGCGGAGCGCTCTCTGAAGTGAGCCTGCGGTAGAGTTCTTCCAGCTTCTCATTGCGCTCTCGGCTGGCCACGAAGTAAACGGTCTCCGTTCCGGGAGTCTTGTCGAGGACGTACCAGCGCTCTCCGCTCTTTGACGGCAGCCAATAGGTTTTCTCGGCCTCGACCTCCGCAGTCCCGTCGGTGAGCTTGAGATTGGGGAAGAGCATTCCTGCCTTGCCCGCTGAATCCCACCAGAAAACGTAAACATAGCAGTCCTGCTCAGCTCGAAACGCGATCCCCACATGCTGTCCAGACGTGAGGGTCGTCCCGTTGGTCAAGGGTTTGACCTTCTTGTCCCGGTCCTCGTAGAAGAACTGCACCTTGAGGTTCAAGGGGTCGGCATACTTGGGAACGAGAAAGACCGGAGTCTTCTGTGCGGCTCCCCTGGCGCAGTAGAGTTGCGGGCTTTGGTATCCTGCCGACGCCTTCTTGGTCTTCTGGTATACGTAATCGTAGAGCTGCTTGGCTGTGAGCTTCCTCTCACGGGATCCTCGCGCGGCGTCGCCTCTGAGACCCTTGAGCAGGAAATGGGTGAAGATGCTGTTGCCGTAGACCCGTTTCTCATAGGACAGCTCGTCGGGCCTGCTTGAGGAAATAGCAACCCGGCCGGGCAGCTCCTGAAAGAGAGACAGGAACTTGGTTGCAGATTTGGCGATAACTTTGTCCAACCCTGCGCCGAACCCTCCTGAATAACACGCGTCAGCCAGGAGGAGCACATTGTCCGAATCGACCCCCTTGAAAAGATTCGTATCGTTCATCAACAGGGCTGTCCCAAAGAGATTGTCCCATTTCGCATCGCAGGTCAGAAAGTAGAACTCGTTGGGCATGTTGGGGTGAGCCGCTCCGTGCCCTGACAAATAGATGATCACGATATCGTCTTTACCCGCGGGTTTGAGGCCCTTGCGAAGCGCACTCGCCACATTTGCCCTGGTGGCCTGATCATTGAGGAGGAGCGTGATGTGAGCTTCTGAGAATAGATTCTCCCGTTGTTTCAGTAACTGGTAGAAATCTCTCGCATCTCGTACCGGCCGGGTAAGGCATGGAATCCTGGGATCCTGATATTCCTTGATTCCGACCACGACGGCATAGAGCGAGGGCATTTTCTCCGCCGCGGCGTTGCATGCCGCAGGTGAAAGGGCGAGCATCAGGGCGAGGCCCAAGATGGTCATCACGCACACGGCGAATAGTGCAGAAGAATTGTGGAGAGCTCTCGTTCTCATCTTTCGGTCTCCTTTGATTCGATCGCTAGGGGTTCCCTCTTCTCCGGATAAAGACGAGTTCCACCCGCCGATTCTTGAGCAGGTGCTCGGGAGTGTCATTGGGAAACCGGGGCCTGGAGTACCCGAACCCCTGGACGGCTATTCTCGCCGGATCAATCCTGTAATGCTTTACAAGGTAATCTCTTACCGACGCGGCCCGATCCCATGAGAGCCTCATGTTGCGCTCAAGCCCACCCCGGTTGTCCGTATGACCTTCCACGAGAAAGTCAGCGTCTGCCAATTCGAGGGAGGAAAGGGCCTTTCCGATCTCTCTCAATTGCTCGATCGCTTCCTTCCTGTTCAGCGTGGCCGACCACTCGTTGAACAGTATGTTGTTGAATTTCAGGCGATCCTTGACCACGGTATGATCCTTGAATCCCATGAGACCGCCTTCTCCCTCGTCGCTCGACGACCTCTTGAAGTGCCTGACAATACGTGACGCGGTCTTGAATCCGTCATCTTCCATAGCGAGAATGGCGCGTATCTTCCCCAATCCCAGAACTGCTGCGGGATAACCCGGCTTCAATGCCAGGGCCCTCTCGTATGCTTGCTTGGACTTCGCGTAGAGTCCGATCACCCGGTACGTGTCGCCCAAGCCCAGGTACGCGGCAAAGATATTGTCGCGGTACCTCAGAGCCGTTCGGTAGTGCTCCACAGCCGCCTCCACGAGCCGGTTGAATTCTCCGATGTCGTCCCTCTTGAGCCTTGCCAGATGCTCGAACGCGTCGGCCAGGTTGACGTGAGCGTCTGCGTACGAGGGACAGAGATCAACAGCCCGTTGGAAGGCTACTCGACGCTCCTCGTAGTTGAGAAGCCTCGTGCCCGACTCGTAGACCTCCCTGGCCTTGTAACAGTCCTCTGCCTCGGAATATGCGGGAAATCGGGCAGACAAGGCAACGATCGCCGCCAAAGAGAGGACCGCAGTGAAAAACGTCATTGACCTCATTTTGACCACTCCGAGCATCTTATCCCTTTGCTCTGTGTGATCCCGCAACCACGTCGGGCCATTACCTTCCTCCTTCACTGTGGAGGGTCGTGATGGGGCTCCCAATGTGACATAGCTGACACGAAATTTCGCTCGAAACTGGCAGCGTTTGAGACGTGGAATCCCCCCTGGGCCACGTGGTCAAAAGCGGGGAAGGGGGGATCTAAGTCGCCTAAATGGGCTCCGGATCAGTTGACTCCTCCGACGAGGATGAAAGAGGCCCAGAAGAACGGATGACGGAATCCTTCGTTGCGTACATCCTCCCGAGCGAGTTTCAGGGCTTCCAATTTGGGTTTTCCCTCTTTCATGTATCGGAGCAGGCCCTGGGTGATCATAATTGAGGGCTTCTCCGCAACGGACCAGAGGCTCATAAGCACAGCTTTGGCGCCCGCATACTGGAACGCGCGTCCCATACTCATGACGCCCTCGCCGGAGAGTTCCTCTCCGAGCCCTGTTTGGCAGGCAGTGAGCGCCACCACGTCCGCGTTGATCTTCAGACCCATAACTTCGCTCATTCTCAGGAATCCGTCCGTTCCCGGCGGGACCATGGTGAGCGCGATGAATGGCTCGGTAACCCCCGGTATTCGGTTGCTGAACAGACCGTGGGTAGCGAAAACGATTTTGCCGTACTGATCGAGTTTGGGAGCTATCTTGTCCAGGAATTCCTTCTTCGTGGCGTCAAGGCCTGTATACACGTCGCTTTGGTCATGGTAGAGGGTGCGCAGATTCTCGGCAAGGGTTTCCGTCAAAGCGAGCCGTTCGAACCTGAAGGAACCGCCGCTCGTCTCCTCGATCGTCGCCATGAGTTTCGGGTAGAACTGCTGGGCTCTTTGCGATATACGGACGGTCCTGGCTGCCTGGGCTCTCGCGTCCTTCAACTGAAAGACCGGATCGGCCACAACGAGGAGCTTACCGCCAGGTTCCGCTTTCCGTCCGGTGGTCCGGGCGAGCGTAAGGGCGGTCACGGATTGCAAGTAACTCACAGGGTAGGCGTCACCCAGATAGGTCAACCCTTCAGGATAGGGACCTGATCGACCTTGTTTCCAGGTGGCGTTTCCCTCCAGGACAAGGGCCTCGAAGGGGAGCACGGCCAGGACGCCGTCCGGGACAATCATCACCGGTGTGCCTCGGGGGACCTTGGCCAACGCCGTGGAGAGCAGGCGGTCGTACAGTTGTTGGGCCAGCTTCGGGTCAAACGCCCGGAAATCAACTTCTTCGAAGGGCCTACGGAACCGCCTCACAGCCTCTTTGAGCTGTTTCTCGTCCCATTCGACGTATGCGGCGTGGAGCACCTTCGTGCCCTTGATCAGTTTGACTCCCACTCCTTGGCCCAGGCAGTCAAAGACCACGATGTACTCTTCCGGCCGGATTGCGCACTTATTCAGCGGCACGGGCCTCGGTGAGCGCACTTCCGCATAGGCCTTATACTTCTTTCGCAGATCTCGGGAAAATGATTTGAGCTCCCTCTCCAGCGAGCGGATCTGCCCCGTGATTCTGTCGAAGCGCCGGGGATCGCTCCGCCTGGGAACGACCGCCCGGGCCTTTTTCAGGGAGGCGAGCTGGTTGTAGAGCGCCTCTTCCTGTTTGGTCACCGATTTCGGGACGTTGAGGTCGCTGATGTCTGCACGTTGGGCAATGCGGGCTGCGAACTCACGGGCCCGGGTCAGCTCGCCGGGGAGTATGGTTTTCTCGCCCTTGTTGGCTTTGAGCCGAACGCGTATCAACCCCTTGGCCGGTTCGGACGGCAGAAATCCATTGATCGGCACGGCAAAGAAATTCCGTCGTTCGGATATGAGGAGGCTTGAGCGAATCTCCTCGACGATGTCCATCGCCTTGACATAGTCCTTTTCCGCGCGGCGCAGGTCTTTGAGTCCTTCGGACGCCTTGCCACGGCCCGTGTATGCGGTGAAGAGGCTCCGTGGACTGCTGCTGCGTTCCGCGGATCGCTGCAGCGCGGCGTAATACTTCCCGGCCCTTTTGTAATCGGCCTTCATCAGACTCAGCCTGCCGAGGCCGGCACTGGATTTGCTCCCTTTCATGAAGGGCTCAGCTTGTTTCACATCGCCCAGGTCCAGGTAGACCGATCCGATCAGATAGTTGAAACGATTGAGTCTTTCCTTTTGTTTCTTCGCGATGGAGAGAGCCTTCTTGAAGTTCTCCAGGGCCTTTTCAGGTTTGCCCCAATCGAGGTAGATCTTGCCCTGCGAGACGAGCAGTTCCGCTTGGAGCCTCTCCTTGGCCAGTTTACGGGATATCCGGAGCGCGTCGTTCAGGTACTGGACCGCCTGCTCGTACTGACCCCATCCCGCGTTGATTTTGCCGAGGTTCTCGAGCTTGAGTATGCGTGCCTCGTCCTCCTTCGCACCGATTTCCAGCGCATGCTCGAATCGGTTCACAGCCTTTGCGAATCGTCCCTGGATCTTGGCGAGCACCGCAAGGTTGTTCAGCGTCATGGACTCGCCCGCTGCGTTGTCGGTCGCCTTGAACTTGAGCATCGCGGACTCGTAAAGGTTCCGGGCCTCGTCGTACCGACCCGACGCAGCCTTTACCGCGCCGAGGCTGTTGGTCATGAGGGCTTCGCCGTTGAGGTCGTTGGCTTCCTCGTAGAATTTGAGCGCCTGCGAGAAGTGTTCGGCCGCCTTGTGAAAAAGGCCCTGCAAGTAGTAGATGTTCCCGACGTAGACGAGGGCGTTGCGCTGATCTTCGATGTTTCGCTTACGTTTGGCCTTTTTCAAGACCTTCAGGTACTTTTTCAAAGTCCCTTTGGGATCTTTGCGAACGTCTGCAATAAGCTTGGGATTGATGCCCATGTCGGCCTGGACGAGAAAGGCCCGTGCGCGTACAGTCTCTTCGGGCTCGGAATAGCCAGCAGCGAAGTCCTCTTTCTTCTTCCGCAGGTCTTCCTCCGTTACGTCCTGCTCGACTCCCCGAGCCTTGATACTGAACCCGCGCATAGGGCCGCCGCTCACATCTATCGAAATAGCGCCCTGGCCCTTGCCCGGCTCCGTTTCCATGCCCGGGATATCCGCGCCGCTGCCCCCACGCCGGCCGAAACTCATCTGCGCTTCCACGGTCGACGGATCGAGAAGTGTCGCAAGAAAGAAAAGAACAAACAATATCAGGAAGAGGCTAAGATCGGACGCCACCCGTAGCCTATGCACTCTGCTGCTGACATAATCCATCGCTGACCCTCCTCTTTTTGGAGAACTGTGGCCTGCTGGGTGAAACAGTGACACTGAACACCCGCAAGAATAGTCGATTTGATCCTTGAACACGCGCGCAATATGAAGGTGTTTACCATTGATTTCGGATAAGTCAGCTTGATATATCAGGTTTCTGGTCCTCCCGGGTCAAGGTCACGGATGACGTGGCCGGTATCGATTTATGACACCCTTGACAAAGTTCGCCGTGCCTTCAACTTTGTTATATAGCTTGCTCAAATCATTGATTGTTTGTGCTCCGTTCAGGTCACTCTTCACTTCGTCTCCAAAGTTGTTGAGCAGCGCACGTGCGCCCATATTCGCGGGCCAAGGCACGTTCTTATCGATCTTTTTCCCGTATTTATCCAGTTCAAGGTTGACGTCCCAGGTGGCGATGGGCGTGACGACGGTTTGAATGAGGGGCCCGATATTGACGTGCTCGGCAATTTTCCCTCCGGCTCCCATCGGATCATCGACCAGATCGCTCATCGATACGCCCGAGTCGTCCATGGCCTGCCTTACGTTTTGTGCCGCGGCCGACAGGACATCGCCCGCCGCTCCGGCAATCTCATCCCTCCTTTCGTCTTCTATCTCTTGCTCAATCTCATCCAGAACGCTGTCGATGATTATGTCAGCGATGATCTCCGCCTCCTCTTCCCGCTCCTCTTCCCGCTCCGCTTCCTCCTCTTCCTTCTTGACGTGGCTATCAAAGGAGGAATCGATCAAATTGATCAGGGTACCCGTGTCTATGTCGGGAAGCGGTTCCCCTTCGTCATCATGCACTTCCGTGGGCTCCGGCTGCGGATTGCTCCCCCCTCTGATGTCATTGGGGAATGGAGTGTCGGCGTCCATTATCGACCGGATGCTTCGGCTTGTCTGCTCGGGTGTTTGTTTCCGCCAATCGTTGATGTCTCGGGGTATGTCGACGCCGCCACCACCGCCGGCCTCCGCCGGATCGGGCACATGGACCGCGTCCTGGGTCTGGCGGACGCCGGTCCGATGACCAGTGTTCGACCCTCGGCCAGTCCTCTCCGGTGGGGACTCCGGGAACTCGCCATCGACAAAACCTTCTGCCTCGTGGATTTCCCTTTCCGTCTGCGCGTCGTTCTCCGCCTGCTCTTTTTCATACTTCCGTTGATCGGCCTGAGCCTTGAAATGGGCCGGAGCTGAGGGATTACCTCCTCCGCCACGATGCCCGCCTCGACCTCCACCTCGCCCGCCGCCTCCACCTCCGCCGCCATGGCCGCCGCCCCCCTTTGCAATGAGTCCGTCACCTGCGCCGAGATCCAGTTCCTCAGCGATGACAGCGAGTCGTGGGTTTGTCCGGCCTTCTGATAGCCCTTTACGTTCTTTTCCCTCTCCCGGCCCCTCCGGCGTTTCCGCAAAGGTCCCTGCAGCAAGACCAGTTGCAAGGGCTACGATCAGAGCGGCCAGGATCGTCTGAAGACAAGAAGGAATCATAAATTGTCTTTCGCCGGCAGGCATGGTTCTCTCCTATCATGTGTGAGGGTTCGGACCGCGAAAGCTGGTCATGCGCCGTCATTTCGCACCATGCGATCGCAAGATTCGCACGACCTCTTCATGATGTCTCGTCGAGGCCCTATCAAGGGCGCTCCTTCCTCTTCTATCGGTAGCCCTGGCGTCGGCCCCCCTGCTTAAGAGCAGCCTGACAACCTCTGGGTAGCCCAGGGAAGAAGCGGCCATCAAAGCTGTGGTTCCCTTTGCGGTCTTCGCGTTCACGTCCGCGCCCGCTTGCAGAAGCACTCTCACCGGGTAGAGCACTCCTCTCGACGAGGCCGCGATCAAAGGCGTCAAACCGCCCTTGGCCTTGGCATTGACCTCGGCTCCATGGTCAAGGAGGAGTTTCGTCACTTCGCCCCTCCCCCTTGCCGCAGCCATCAACAGGGCCGTCGAACCGCCCCCCGTTCCTGAGTTAACACGGGCCCTTGCTGACAAGAGCATCCTTACGACAGCCGTGTGCCCGCGCAGCGACGCGACGATCAAGGGAGTGAGGCCCCGGAAGTTACCCGCGTTGACGTCCGCGCCGTTGTCCAATAGCGCCTTCACAAGACCTCTGTGCCCGATCAGGGAAGCATAGATCAGCGGCGTGAGACCGTTGGGGTGTTTGAAGTTTGCATCCGCCCCCTGCTTGAGCAATCTGAGAGCCGGCTTTTCCTGTAATAATGTTACGGCGAGCATCAACTTCGCGTCGAGATCGCGGGGAGAGGTTGGTTTACGGGGAGTCCCTGATGAGGAGGCTTTCGCCAGGATCCTAGCCACCTCCCCATGGCCCGCGGTCGCAGCCGCCCCCAGAGCTGTGACTCCTTTCCTCGTGCTGGCCTTGACGTCCGCACCCTTTGACACAAGGAACCGCACGATGGCAGGGAATCCCTTGAATGATGCCAACATCAGCGCTGTAGCTCCGGTATTGGTTTTGGCGTTGACGTCCGCGCCGTGCGCGACGAGGAACTCCACCACGTTGACATGACCGCTTGACGCGGCTAGCATGAGCGCCGTCGCTCTCTTGTGGTTCCTCGTATCGATGTTTACTCCTCTCTTGATCAACGTCTTTACCTGTTTCAGGTCACCGCTATGGGCCGCATGGAAGAGCTTGTCCTCGAGCCCAGCCGCGTATGCCTGGTGCCAGGCCAAGAAAAGCATCATCAAGGCTCCGCATGAGAGTATTTTCGTTCGACTCATTCCACTCCCTCCTCACGTTCATGCTTAGCCCATGAGGGATCGGCCAACTGGATTCTGATCTTGAAACGTGGCCCCATAGTCTGCCATCCGCTGCCGATTCAGCGTGCGGTGTTTCCAGATAGGGTGAGGCGAGCCGCCGTAGTCACTTGATTGGGTTGCACACAGTATACCAATAAGCGATTGTCGGAACAAGTTTGAGGCAGGGGCGCGTTGGCCCTACCGTCATCCTGGCCCTTTTCTGCTCTCGCAGGAGATGGTAGCCATCGCTCGTGGAATGTGACAAGGAATTCTGACCCTGGGATCGGAATTGGCGATCAAGCGCTCTTCTTACAGGAAAAGTCTTTCCCTCGATTACCCATGACGTGCACTCCAAGGTAGGTCCCATCACCAATCCGGAAGGAGGGGAGCCGCCCCCTGTTGGGTCAAGTTAGCGAGGGAACGGGGCGGCTCACTGAGGATGGATGCCGGAGCAATTCTTCGGGCACCGGAGCATGGAAATAATCAAAGGATCAATTGCCTCATTGGATGCGCCTCGGTCCGAAAGGAGTCATTCCTAGAGAGGAGTCTGAGCCCCTTTCAACAGTTCTCGGGCGCACTGCATAGTACTCCATTGCCTGCCTAACGGTCTTCGAACGTGGGCCGCAGTGATCGCGCTTGCACCCAGAGACGGCGACAATGGCCGCTCCTTTACCCCGGCCGTCACCGGTTGGAACCCCCCTCTTGAAGAAGTCCTCTTATTCCGCTATTGCAGATTGCATGACCCTCGGAAGACGTGTCAGTGGGAGCCCCCTTGGACACACATCCGGGCCCGCATTGACCGGTCCTCCGTCCATGGACTTTGACATGAACGGGAGGAGAGATAGAATATGTGGACAGTCCCGCGGCTGCGGGGTCAACCGAGTCTCATGCCGAATCATCCGGCTGCCGGGAAGAATCCGCTTCGCGCAGGTCTCGGACGGAGTTCGGCTGGGGAAAAAGAAGAAATCGAGGAGACACTTGCCGTGGTGACGCACCCTGACAGACCGATAGCCAACCCGATGATTGTGCTCCGTGAGGAATTCGACGACCATGCCCTATTGTTCGACCCTGATTCGGGAAGGGTACTAGGGCTCAATCCGGTCAGCGTTTTCATATGGAAACGCCTGGACGGCAACCATACCCACGGCGATATTCTCACGGCACTGAAGAAGACCTTCGAGGACGTGCCGGTTGACGCGGGGGAACATCTCGCGGAATTCCTCCGGAACCTCACTGACCGAGGATTCGTAGGGTACGAGTCGGCAGAGCCCTGAATCGAGGAAAGCCCGGCCGGTAACCCCCGTCCTGCCTCTCCTGCTCCGGCACTAGGCCGACTCTCGGCGCTTGCTTTCCTTGTCCGGATGTCTGAGTGCCTTGGTGAGGGCCTCGGCCAGGAAGAACTCACAGTAACTGCACATATAGTTGAGCTTTTCGTCCAGTTCGCCCAGGGTGTTCGATGCCTTCATCACGCAGCGACCTTCCTGACAATGAGGAATATTGAAGGTGTGTCCGATCTCGTGAACGGACACCTTAACGACCCGTTCGAGGAGCTGCTCCCTGGATACCGGCTCACCGGTGGGACCGAGCGACAGACGGCGGTACGACATGACCGCGGATCGGCCGTCCATGTAGGCCTCCCCGAAAACGTACGTCAATATGGGGTTCGTAATGTCCTTGGCGGTCACGCCGAGGACTTTGAGTGCCCGATCGCCGTACTGGACGTCAAGGTATTTAATGAGTGCCATGGCGTCGTACTGGTTCCGTGTGGCGATAAAAGCCTTTTCCGGGAGTTCTGCCGGCTCGAGAACGTCTACGGGCAGCCGAAGCACACCCTGTACACTGTCGGACACCACGCGGAGAACGTCCTCCTGGACGCGTCCAAGGGGGACCACTGCGATGAGGCCTTGCCGGGCCGGCGCAATCGGTGTGCTTGATGTCTTGTCGCTCATAACCGACGGGGGATTCGCTTCTTAATATACCGTTTCATAAAGTCAGCCGCGAGTTCTGGTGTCATCCTTCCACTCTAGCGGCCGAGAATTCGCCGGTCCTGCAAAACCGAGTCAGGCCACCACCTCGGCGAAAGCCGGGTTCCGGAAATCCTGAATTCCTGCTTTCGCAGCGATGACGCCGAAGAATGTTGGCAGGTTACTTCGAGGCTACCTCGGTTAAGAAAGAGCGTACCTAGCCCAGTTCCTGCCGGGGCGGTTCGTCTCCCCTCTGGAGTCCGTACTTGTTGATCTTCTTGTGCAAAGTCGATCGGTCGACTTCGAGTATCTTTGCCGCTCGCGTGATATTCCAACCCTCTTCCTCGAGGATTCGTTCGATATGCGCCTTTTCCGCGTCCTTGAGCGTTCTCGGGGCTCCGACCCCGACCGCGAAGCCCTCACATCCCTCAAGATATGCGAATGCCTCGGGAGTCACGACTCTTTTCCGGCTTGTCACCACTGCCCGTTCCACCACGTTCTCCAATTCCCGGACATTGCCGGGCCACTCGTAATCGACGAGGATTTTCATGGCATCGTCGCTGATCGAGTCCACATCCCGGTTGGTCTCTCTGGCGAAGCGTTTGATGAAGTGCCTCACAAGGAGGGGGATGTCCTCCCGGCGCTCTCTGAGCGCGGGAACACGGAGCGTGATCACGTTTATGCGGTAGAAGAAATCCTGGCGGAAGTTCCCCTCGGAGACCTCCCGGTTGAGATCACGATGCGTCGCGCTGATCAGCCTGAAATCGGCGACCATGGGCTCCACTCCTCCCACGCGGTAGAATCGCTTGTCCTGCAGCACTCTCAGCAGGTCCACCTGCATCTTGGGGGAAATCTCGCCGACTTCGTCCAGGAAGAGGGTCCCTCCTTCAGCCACTTCAATAAGCCCTTTCTTGGGGCGCGTCGCTCCGGTGAAGGATCCCTTTTCGTACCCGAAGATCTCGCTTTCCATGAGCGATTCCGGGATCGCTCCACAGTTTATGGGCACGAAAGCCCTTCCCATTCGTTTGCTGTTCGCGTGGATGGCACGGGCGACCAACTCCTTTCCCGTTCCGGTGTCGCCTAGGATGAGAACCGTCGATTCGCTCTCCGCAATTTCCGTGATCTGATCAAACAGGTCGATCATGACACGAGACTGGCCGATGATCTCATCGGGTCCGCCCCAGCATCGGGTCATCTCTTCGCGAAGGTACTGTTTTTCTTCGAGGAGCCTCTTGTGCTCGAGCAGCTTGGCGACCAGGAGGCCCAGGCCTTCCGGATCGAAGGGTTTGACGAGAAAGTCATCCGCACCGAGCTTCATGGCTTTGACTGCGTATTCTACCGTGCCGTATGCCGTGATGATAACCACGACCGTGGTCGGATAGGATTGTTTGACCTTTTCCAGAAGCGTGAAGCCCCCCATGCCCGGCATCTTGATGTCGACAAAGAGGATATCATAGAAGTTTTCTTCCAGCAGGTCCACTGCCTGTTCTCCGGATTCGGCCCGATCGACGACGGCATGTTCCTTTTCGAGCCACGCGGCCAGAGACTCTCTGACGATCAGCTCATCGTCCACCACCATGAATCTATTCTTGCGACTCATCCTGGAAATGCGCCTCCTCACGCTGCTCTCGAGTGATCCTCACCGATCTCATACCAACTTCCCTGCATTGACAAACAATTCGTATCACACAGCCGAAGCGGTCGAAGCTCCGTCCTGCTCGTGCTCGCCCGATTTGTGCGCGACCGGGAGGGTAAGAATAAACGTGGCGCCCTTGCCCTCCTCGCTCTCCAACTCGATCGCGCCGCCGTGACGAAGGACGATTCCGTACACCACGCTCAGGCCGAGCCCAACGCCCTTGCCGTCTTGCTTGGTGGTGAAAAAGGGCTCGAAGATATTGGCCTTGATCTCTTCCGGGATACCGATTCCGGTGTCTGCGACAACAATTCGGATGTGGCCCGACTCGGACCGGACCCCGCACCTGACGGCAATCCTCCCTCCGTTGGGCATGGCCTCGACGGCATTGAGCAGGAGGTTCAGAAGAGCCTGCTTAATCTGGTCTCGATCACCGTAGATGTTGGGAAGCTCTTCCGTGAATTCAAGGTCGACGAGCAGGCCGGCAAGCTCCAGTTGATTTCCCATGAGCAGGAGGATCTCATCGAAAAGTCTTTCGAGGTCTATCAGGCTCTTTTTTAGCTCACCCCGCCGGGAGAAGGAGAGGAGATTCATCAGGATCTTGCCGCAACGCTCGGATTCGGTGGCGATCATATCAAGGTAACTTCGAAACCGTTGGATTTCTTCCACCCCGAGGGACTCCCCCTCCAGCGAACTTCTCATGAGTTTGGCAAAGGTAAGAATCCCCTGCACCGGGTTGTTGATCTCATGAACGGCCGCCGCCGCGAGCTTGCCGAGAGCTATCATTTTGTCCTGCTGCAGGTAATGGGCGAAGTCCTCCCGGATGTAGCGCTCCTGACGGCTCAGCACTGCGCTGACACCCTTGGTCACATCTTTCCAGACGATGAGTACACTCTTTTTCCCATGTTGATCCTCCTTCAGGGGATACGCGCTCACGGTAAACCATTTTGGAGGGCGGTCCGGACGCACATCTTCCTGGACGGTGTGGACCGGTCGACCGGCACTGAGCACCTCTCTTGCTACGCAGGTCTGCCCCTTTTCATAGCACGGTTCCATCACACTCTTGATGGCCCAGTGGCAGGGCCGGTCGAGACATCCGTTTCTTGACGCCTTGGCGCGGCGGAGGAGCGCGTTGTTGATGTCCAGGATTTTCAATTCATCGTCGACGACCATGATGCTCGTATCCGCGTCGTCCATGAGCACTGCTTTTATGGTTTCGATCGATTCCAGACGGTGCCGCGTGGAAGCAAGCTGGCCGGTCACCTCCTTGATGGCCTGAAACAACTTCAAGGCAAAGGAGTCCAGAACCCGTGTATGGGGTGCAACAATCTCTATCAGGCCCTTGCGCAGGGCGTAGTCCTCCGACGTAATGATGAGCAGATCCGGGGGGTCCGAGCGGAGTAGGCGCTCGAACTCGGCGAGCGGGGACTCGTCCAGACCCTTTGCGTCCCCTGAGAAGAGGAGGTCTCCTCCCTGATCAACGACGCCCAGCAGGTTGACTCCGTACCCTATCGAGAGAAGTGAATCAAGTATCTCTGAACTCTGACGAAGCGCTTCCGGGCCGCCGGCAATGAGGACCTTGAGATGATTGGCCGTATGGTTCACCCCGAGTCGATTGCGATCTGTTCCCGAGTTCTTTTTTTCTCTTGCCATGGTAGAATATCGTCCAATTCTAACAGAAGCTTCCACGGAAGCAAGGGGCCTCTCGGGGAATGCAGACCGCGATGAGTCGATCACGGGCGTCGAGTGTGGACTGCGGCTGTGGCCCGGATGTCGAACTGTTGTGGTATAGTCCGGTCAGGGGCGCGTCTGATCGATTGGCATTGCTAGAGATTTTTGTCCCGACAAGGGCGCGGTGATGCGATCGGGCGGACCAGGAATGCGCGGCAACCCAATCCGGACAGACGGGTCGTTCGCCCAGGAAAGAACTCAGGTGGAGCAATCGGCAGCATAATGAAGTGGAACAGAGGAAAGACTATTTGGTTTACCGGGTTGTCGGGATCGGGAAAATCTACCCTGTCTTCGATGCTTAAGACAATCCTGGAATCCCGTTCGATTCCTGTTGTACTGCTTGACGGAGATCTGCTCCGAAGCGGTCTGAACCGTGATCTGAGTTTCTCCGCGATTGACCGGGCCGAGAATATCCGCCGGGCCGGGGAAGTTGCCAAGATTCTCTCCGACGCGGGTCACACGGTGATTTCGGCCTTTATCACGCCTTTGGAGTCTCTCAGACAGGCGCTCCGAAATATCTTCGAACCGGATCGATACATCGAAATCTTCCTGGACTGCCCGCTCACGACCTGTGAAAGCCGCGACGTGAAAGGGCTGTATTGTCGGGCGAGATCCGGGGAAATACCTGAGTTTACGGGAATCTCGTCACCATTCGAGACTCCCGAGAGCGCGAATCTCGTCGTTCCCACCGGCCGACAGACCGTGGAGGAGTCGCTTGGTGGGATTCTTTCGTTCCTTGAGGCACGCTTCACGGATTTGCGCACTGACTGCTCACCTGTGCATGTCGGAACGACACCGAGGTACTCAAGGAAAGTGGCGGTAATCGGCCTGGACGGAGCGAGCCCTTCATTGGTCTTCGGCGAGGCAGGCGGTTCTCTGCGCAACCTTAGGACCCTCATGGAACACGGCCGGTGGGGCGCGCTGAGATCGACGGATCCTCCTGTCACGGTCCCTGCCTGGACCACGATGACTACCGGGAAAGACCCAGGAGAACTGGGTATCTACGGCTTCCGAAACCGGATGAGTCATGGGTACGATCCCATGGTCACGATCGATTCTTCGCATGTCGATGCGCCACGGGTCTGGGACTACCTCGAAGACATGGGCCGCACCTCGATCCTCATGGGCATTCCCCAGACCTATCCCCCGATTCCTCACAAGGGAATCACCGTGGCGGGTTTTCTCACGCCCGGTCTGGAGTCCTCGCTAACCCATCCTGAAGATCTTGCCGATGAGATCCACCGGGTGGCGGGCGGAGAATATCTCCCGGACGTCAAGGAATTCCGAACCGACGAGAAAGAAAGGTTACTCAGTGACCTTTATGCCATGGTGGAAGGACGTTTCCGCGTCGCGTCCCACCTTCTGTTCAATCGACCCTGGGATTTCTTCATGATGGTTGAGATGGGTACGGACAGAGTCAATCACGCGTTTTGGAAGCACTGCGTTGCCGACCATCCGGGTCACCGACCGGACGATCCCTTCCGGCACGTCATCGGGGACTTCTATCGGCATATCGATGCCTGGATCGGTTCGCTCCTCGCTCAGCTTGGAGACGAGACAACGGTTCTCGTGGTCTCCGACCATGGCGCGCGTAGCCTCCGCGGCGGAGTCCGAGTTAATGAATGGCTCATCGCCAACGGATACCTCGTATTGCACGAAAAGCCCATCCAGGAGACTCGACTCAGCCCGGACATGATTGATTGGTCTCAGACTACCGCGTGGAGTGAAGGCGGACACTTCGCTCGACTCTTTCTCAACGTCAAAGGAAGAGAGCCTCAAGGAACGGTCGATCGCGCTCAGTACGAGGCGACCAGGGATGAGATTGCACAACGGTTGCTTTCGATGCGGGACGGGGATGGTCGGGTCATGTCGACCAGAACGCTCAAGCCGGAACAAATCTACCGGAGCTGTTGCGGAGTGGCGCCTGATCTGATCGTCTACTTCGACGATCTGAACCGCCGTTCCATCGGCACTGTGGGCACGGGAGAAATTCTCTGTTCCTCCAACGATACCGGGCCTGACGACGCGAACCACGACCCTGAAGGAATTCTCATCGTCACCCGAATGGCGGACTTGAGGACCGGCAAGAGAAACGGCAGCCGAATCGATGATGCCTCAGTGCTCGACATCACTCCGACGATCCTCCACGAGTTCGGCTTTGCCGTGCCCGAAGACCTGAGCGGAAGGATCATCAACACTGACGGGCCTGATTACAGTACGATCGCCCGGGCTCCGTCCTCCCGTTCAGCCAGACCCCGTGACGAGAAATCCCGGACCGGAAAACCACGCGGCTATACCTCGGAGGAGGAGGAGATCATCAAGAAACGCTTGGCGGATCTGGGTTACATATGATTCGGAACGGATTGGGATCGTGACGGGTGCTGTTCAGTCCGGTTGTCTGCTCCTCATAATTGTCGAGAGAACTGGGTGTAAGCCCGGTTCGATTCATTTTGGCTCTGCCGCCCCATGGTGCTATGATCCGATAACTATTTTCTGGAGGGTGAAGTATGAAAAGAATTCTCGTAGGGTTGCTGGTGGTAGTCTTCTGTCTCGTCGGGGCTCTGGCTTTCGCGGCGGGGGAACAGTGGGTCGTGATCAAAGACAAGAAGGGAGTCTGCAAGGTGATCAGCGCGAAGGGAAAGACCCCGAAAACCATAGCGGGTCCCTTCCCTTCAAAAGCAAAAGCAATGGCCGCGAAGGAAACCAAGTGTCCGCAGAAGCCCAAAGCTACAAAAAAGAAGTCCGAGACCAAGAAAAAATAGGGATCTCCTGTAATAGCTCTCCGGGAGAAGGTGATCCTTCCGTTGACAGGTTTCTTGTTTTCCTGATTCCGGAGCTGTGAAAGCGGCTTTTCACACACTCTCCGCCGCTCGGAGATAGGGGCGGCGAGCAGGCAACCGCAGGCCTTTAGCGAAGGGAATCGGCCTGCCCGCCCACGGCGTGGGTGTTCTTAAGGAGGGGTCCGGCCGGGGAGGGAATTCTTGCGGAAGGGCCGTCCCCGGCGAACCCTTTCCGAGGAGAGCTGTCAGCCCACCGCGGCGCCGATTCGAGCGATACGGAATTGCAGCAGTTCGCCACCCGCGGCGACGACGGCCCTCTCGACGTCGGCTCGCCGTTCCGGCGTTGTCAGGGTGATCAAGCACCCTCCGCCACCGGCTCCACAGATCTTGCTTGCCCGAGCGCCTGCCCGGCGTGCCGAAGACATGATCGCTTCTATCCTCGCGGTGCTGACGCCGGGGGCCAGCGTCCGGCGGATGTTCCATTCATTGTCCAGCAGGGTCGGCACCTGGTCGAGATTCTTTGACCAAAGGCTCTCCGCCATCTCACGCGCGATGTCCCGTATCTGCAACAACTTCGCTCGCACACCGTCACGGTTGTCGATGAAAGCCTTGGTGACCTCCCAGTTGTTCATGCCGGAGGCCCTTCCCTCTCCCGTGTAAGAGAGAACCATCATCGCTTCCAGCGAATCGCATAGCTCCTCTTGCCCGGGGAAGGTCCTCCGCTCATAACCGCGGTACCCAAAATCGATCCGTGATATTCCCCCGTACAGAGCCCCTACGTAATCTTGCTTTCCCGCAGGGACCCCGATGGTGGCTGTCTCTATGGACGCGGCCAGATCGATGAGGGTCTCTGGACTCATCTGCTCCTTCCTCAGGGTCGTCAGTCCCTTGAGGAGCGCCACGAGGAGCGCGCTCGACGCCCCGAGCCCCGAGCCGACAGGCGCCTTGTTGCGAGTGGAGATCTCGGCCGGGCAGCCCGGCGGAAGCGCGCGGATCGCCCGACACAGGAGCCCCAGGGGACCGTCGACAGGTAGGTCTTCCGGGGTCTCCGCGTGCACGGATTCTCCCATGTCCTCAGAGAAGACCCGAACTCCTGCCGCGGCTGGGCACGTGAGCCTGACTCGGCTGCTCACCGTGACGGCCGCGTTCACCGTGCATCCGCCGTCCATCAACAGGTAGAGGGGATAAAGGTCCGTGGTGCCCCCGGCCAAATCGATTCGGTTGGGGGCGGTGACGGTTATCTCCATCGATCAGTACCCCAGATCCTCGTCGAGGATCAGGACGGTGATTTTGGTGAAAACCGGCTTACGATGGATGATACTGGTAATCCTACAGATGCGCTCGGGCGAATCGCAGTCCTGGCAGTACCCCGCTTTCACGCAGGGGGTTTTGCGATTGAGGCTCATCGCCCGGATAGGGCCGGCTGTCTCTTCGATTCTGGCGATGGCCATGTCGAGGTCCGAGACAACCTTATTTCGTCCTACGACGATTACGACCTTGGGGGGGCCAAAGGTCATCGCGTTGGTTCTGTTGCCCGCTCCTTCACGATTGACGATCTCGCCGGTAGAGGTCACCGCGTTGGCGGAGGAGAGGAACAGATCCGCGTTTTGCTGGTTCTTGCGGCATTCCAACTCCTCGGGAGTTCCGACGGTAAACTGCCAATGGTCAAACACCGTCTTTCCCGCCTGCTCGAGCTTCGGTACAATGCCCAGAGCCCGAACCGTGTGTGTGCCGCCGATACCGACTGTATTGCAGTCCTTGGCTTCCTGCATGATGAAGTCGGCTGCTTCTTCCCGCGTAGCGCACGCCTTGGCGCCGAAGCCGTGTTTTTCCAGTGACTTGATAGTAGTCTCCACGATGATCTTCCTGTGAGCTTCAACGAATTCGTCCATAGATCCTCCTCGTTTCTCAGGCGGTTCGTTCTTGTGCCGCTGATACCGGGACCGCGTGAATTCCGGCCTTGTCGTAAGCGCCTCGCCATTCCGTACGATCTTACCATATCAGCCGGGGTTTTCTAGCTTCCGTCAGGTCATTCGTGCCTCAAAGGGCACCATTCGGTCGGTTGGGTTCCTTTGAAGAACGGTTCGCTGACAATTCGCGGGCAGAGAGAGGTCGAGCGCAACCCGGACTTCGTGCAGATCTTCCTAAAAAGGATGCCCGGAGGCGGAGCATAGGTCCGGATGGGCCCGAATGCTTGTTTCTTGAGGAGGGATCGCGTGATCTTTCCGATCATCTGATCGTCCGATTTTCGTCCCGGAATTCTGAGCAGGAACAGTCGATCGTACCCATAGACGATGCTCCACATTCCCCCGTCGTCCCGGGCTTTGAAAAAGGCAAGCCGGTTCCGTCCCTGCTCCGATCTTATGCTTCGGACTGCGATCGAATCGAGCGGCTTGAGCAGATGGTTCACCATAAACAGTACTGCGGGGTCGAGATCAATCCGTACTCTCGCCTCCTTCGAATCAGCCTCCGCTCCGTCGACAATTCTTACTCCCGGCCGCAACGCGCCCGCGTTTCCGAGAGTGGCGAGTACCGCATAGATCTGCGCCATCTCCATGGGGGTCATTGGCGTGACAACGAGCACGTTGCCCGCGTTAAACTTCGCATGGACCCCGAACTCTTTGATTACGGCAAGTATTTTCTTCTGGCCAAGAGACCGGACGACTCTTTGGATGAGGAAAGGTCGCTCATGGGAAAAAGCTTCCCGGACGGTGACAGAGACTGCACGGCCAGTCCCGACGTACACGTTAGACGCAAGGGTAAATTCGGCTCTACCACTTCTGTCCGGAGTCAGTGCGGGAATCATCATGAGTGGCAGTAGCGCCTCCGGACCTCCTCCATCGCCTGACCGTGCACCCGAGGAGGGGGCGATGAACGCCCGAATTGTCCCGGTTTGCGGATTGGCGGAAATCAGATGCGTATCCGCAAAGGGTTTACCCAAACTCCTCAGGGTGCGTTGACTGCGCGCCTGGACCAACGGATCCAGGGAGGTGAGCACGTCTCGGGGGCCGTAATCCGCTACATTCCCCCCGATCTTCTCGTCTAGGCTCTCTCTGACCAATTTGAGGAACAAGCCGGCTTTCACAGGCGGCCCACCCGATCTCCTCATCGTCAGCCGCTCATGGAGAGCGCGGTCGTATTGCCCGCGGGTTATCTTTCCTGCCTTGAGCAGGAGACCCAGGATCATATTCCTGCGTCCGCGTGCCCTGCGGGGATTTTTGTGCGGGTTGATCAGGTTCGGCGCTTGGATGATCGCAGCCAACAGGGCACACTCAGCCGGGTCGAGTTCGCTCTGATCCTTTCCGAAAAACAAGATTGCGGCGGCCGCGACTCCATGAACCGGAAACATTCCCCAATGCCCGAGGTACACACGGTTCAGATAGGCCTCGAGGATGGTCTTCTTGCTGTACATGGCGTCAGCAACCATTGCGAGAAAGATCTCGTTGACCTTTCGCCAAAGGGTCTTCTGAGGGGTGAGAAGGGTCATCCGTATAAGCTGCTGAGTTATCGTGCTGGCGCCTAGCACGTAACGTCTGGCCTTGATGTTTGTTTTGAGCGCATGCCGAATCGAAATGAGATCAATACCCCGGTGTGAGTAGAAGCGAGCGTCTTCCGTGAGCAGGACCGCGCTTACCAACACAGGGTTGATGCTCTTGAGGGCAAGCGGGCGGCACAATGCCCGCCGCGATCCCCTTGCCGGGATAATGTCAAGAAGTTCAGGTTCGAGAACGATCTCGTCAACACTTTCCCGGGCGCGCTGCAATCGAATCGACCGGACCGTCTTCCAATCCAGTGATATCAATACAGGACCTGTGACGATCCCGAGACCTTTCAGGGGAGAGTGAATCAGGAAAATGCGGAGATCGGCATCCGATCTCTTCCATTGCCCGGGCAGAGGAATCAGATCCGGCGCCTCGACATATCCGCGGCGCTGCAAGCGTTCCATGAGACCCACCCGCTCGATGTCGTCCCCCACCCGGAGAGTGAACGGTGCGCCGTGGATGAACAGGGGCCAACTCTTGAGCTTCACCTCGAAGCCCCACAGGACGATGCCGGCAACTACCACGAGGTATCCCAAGAAGAGGATAAGAACCACGAGGAGAGTATGTGCCACAGAGGTGAGTATTTTTCGTAGCTTAGGACGCAAGCGCTTTGTCTCGTAGTCAGATTTCCGCCCCACGGACCCCGCAATCCCCGAAGGGGCCTGAACTCCGCTTGCTACCTACACGAAAGGCTGTACAAGATCAAGGAAGGACATCGGTCATGCGGTCTGGCTGAGGGCCGGTCGCCGTGAGGGATCCGTCTGCACGTCCGAAATACACGTCGCACGGAGCCCGAATGTTGACAGCCCCTCTTTGTGGGCGAGGCTCACTTCAGTTCTTGCTCATCAGGTGAGCAACCATGCGTTCAAGCCCGTCGAGGGTGAGTTCGTGCATCTCAAAGATTTGGCGGATGATTCCGATCGTCCGCGTCATCGGCCAAAGCCTGACCGGCGTTGGGTTGAGCCAGGCCGCATGAGAGAATAATTCTGCGAGAAAATTCAACCGATCTATGCTCGGCCGTCCACTGCGTTCGTCAATATAGATGGACCCATCCGTTGCCATCAGTTCGTACGGCGCCATACTCGCGTCCCCGAGAATAATGAGCCGCGTTTCCGGATCCCACGTCGCGAAATCCTCGACCCTCTGCGGCTTGTACCTTCTCGGAGCATCCTCCCAGACAAAATCGTAGATCGTGTTATGAAAAAAGAATGTTTTCAGGTCCTTGAATTGGGCCCTCGCATAATCGAAGAGCGTTTGCACCATGTCGATGTACGGATCCATGGACCAACCGCCGTTGTCGATCATGAGAATTACTTTAAGCTTATCCCGCAGGCTCCGGTCAAAGACGATTTCTATCTCACCGCAATTCTTGGTAGTTACATATATGGTCTCGTCGATGTTGACCTGATCTTTGGGTCCTACAGGGACCATGTGCCTCAGCCGCTTGAGTGCTTCCCCGATCTGCGACTGGGTGAGGGGGCCTTCTTGCGAATAGTCTCTGTATCTTCGCTCCATGGCGACTTTGACTGCCGACTTGCCCATGGATCTGCCGCCGACGCGCATCCCCCCCGGATGAAAACCGGAGTGACCTACCGGCGAAGTCCCGCCGGTACCGATCCATCGGCTCCCGCCGTGATGGGCCTCGGTCTGTTCTTTCAGTCGGTCGAGGAAGTACTTGATGAGTTCGTCGGGGGACATGGACTTGATCTCTTGCTCACTCATACCCAGGGCAAGGGCCAGCTCCTCCGGACGTTTGAGCCATTCCTGAAGGAGTTCCCGGGCCGCGCTTTCCAGTTCCACGCCAGTGAAGTCGGGAAGCTCTGCCCCACGAAAGAAATGGGCGAAGACACGATCGTAGATGTCGAAATAACGCTCACTCTTAATCAATATGGCTCGTGCGGATGTGTAAAAATCGTCGAGTTTCTCTACCAGTCCACTCGACAAAGCCTGGTGTAACCTCAAGAAGGAGGTGGGAGAAACCGGGATGCCCGATTCCCTGAGCAAGTAAAAGAAATCAACGAACATCGTGTGCTCTCAATCGGCAGCTTACGCTCGCAGGCGCCGGCCCTGCGCGGCTGCCTGCATGTAATCGGGGCTCTTTTTGAACAATACGCCCAGGTACGGGATCTTTCCCACAATAAGGTCCTTTGGCCTGAAGTCCGAATCGGCCCGGAGCGCGCGCACCCAGTTGATCAGCTCTCGTGTGGCGGGCTTCTTCTCGATGCCCTGGAAGTCTCGGAGCCTGTAGAAGGTCTTCACACAGGCATCCATAAGCTGTCTGTCAAGATCGGGAAAGTGCACGCGCAGGATGTCTCGCATCATATCCGCGTCTGGAAAGGCGATGTGATGGAAGTTGCAACGACCGAGGAAGGGATCCGAGAGATCCTTCTTGGCATTCGACGTAATAATGATCACCGGACGATAGTTGGCCGATATGGTCTTATCGATCTCAATAATGTCGAATTGCATCTGGTCAAGCACGTCGAGCATGTCATCCTGGAAATCGGTGTCCGCCTTGTCGATCTCGTCGATGAGAAGAACGGTCCGCTCGTCCGCGACAAATGCTTGGCCGATTTTTCCCATCTTTATGTAATCCTCTATATTGCTGACGTCTCTCGTCGAATCTCCGAAGCGGCTGTCGTTTAGTCGGGTGAGCGTGTCGTACTGGTAGAGACATTCAATGAGCTTGAGGCTCGATTTCACGTTCAGCACGATGAGCGGCATGCCCAGACTCTCTGCAACCGCGTAAGCCAACATGGTCTTCCCTGTGCCGGGTTCTCCCTTGAGCAGCAGAGGCATCTCTAATGCCATGGATATATTGACTATCTTGGCGAGTTCCTCGTCCAGGACGTACGTCGAAGCGCCGCGAAAAACCTGGTTGGATGGATCAACAGACATGAACTATCGCTCCTCTTTGCTTTTGACTTCGGGGGATTTACTCGTGATGGCACCTAATTCAAAACAAAGGTGAGATTGGCTCCCACTGCCCCCTCGGGTGAGCTTTGCCACCTGACTTCACTAATGTTTTACTATATGTCTACTTGCGGCGCGCAGTCAAGCCCTCCCTCTTTCCATGTTCCCGATCCTCTATCCGGCGGACTCGCCCGTACCGTCTCTGTGGCCACGCCGAACAGAATTGGTGGACCGGCCGTTTGATCTGTACGCTGACTTTCCGCTTGCGGTTCACCGCGAGGCGAAGCCGAGAAGGACCCATCCCGATTCAGAAAGCGAATCGGGTTTGGACGTTGCTGCGGACGCGGGCCCGCAGTGACCAAGCCTAGGAAAGACCCCGTTGCGCGTCGGATCTTCGAGCACGGATCCGGGAGCTTCGAAGTTCCGTCCGGCCATGAGGATACCGAAGCGCCCCCCCTGGGCCAATCTGTTACTGTTCTTGACACTTGCTGTAATCGACTGAAAAGCTCGGGCGGCCGTTCATTCCCAATAATCCTTGAAGAAGTGCCTGCAAAACTTCATAACCGTTTTCTCAGTGTGAGGACGGCAAAGGCCAACTCCAAGAATGCTACGAACATATGGTTTGCTCTTCCCCCACTGTTCATCGGTCGACAGAACATGTAGGGGAATAATTCGGGGCATGCAACTGCATAGGCTCCCTGTCCCATATGGGGCCTTGCGGTTCATGCGGCTTGACCTCTTCTATCTTGAGGTCCGACATCGTCCCGTATTCAAAAGCGGATTTGTCGGGCTTTTCTGTCGGGGCCTTTCTCGACGGTCTGCTCTCGGTGGTTCGGGCCGCCGGCACTTTCAGGAGTCTCAGCACATCCTTGTGCTTTCCCAGAGATGCTTTCAGTGCAGCAGTCTCTCCGTAAATGTTTCGAGCCCCTCTGTCTGCACCTTTGCGCAGGAGGAGCCGTACCACGTCTGCGTGGCCGTTACTGGCAGCGATCATCAACGGCGCCCAGCCAAGCTTGTTCCGTCCGTTAACGGCCGCTCCCTTTGACAAAAGAAGCTTCGCCACCTCCACGTGGTTCTCAGCGCAGGCATACATGAGAGCCGTCCATCCGAGTTGGTCACGGGCGTCCACGTCCATTCCTCTTGCCAGAAATTCCGTTACCTCTTTCCGATCACCGCGTTTCGCGGCATCCAAGAACTTTTCCAGATCCTCTCGTAATGCGGGGGAGATTTCCACCTTTGGTTCCTCTCCACTCCCTATGGTCGGCACTGAAGTATCGGACGACTCTTGAAAAAGTCGTAGGATCGCTTTGTGACCGGCAAGCGCGGCCTTCATTGCGGCCGTCTGTCCGTACAAATCCCTTGCCTCGCGGTTGGCCCCATGTTTCAGGAGGAGTTCCACCATTTGAGGATGACCGTTGCCGACTGCAACCATCAATGGTGTCCAACCAACGTTGTCTCTGGCGTTCACATCGCCGCCGCTTGCCATGAAGATGTTCGCAATGTCGATCCTGTTGTTGGCCGCGGCATACATCAAGGCAGTCCAACCCCGACGGTCCGGCGCATTTATGTCGGTACCCTCGCTCAGAAGTCTCCTCACGGAATTGGAGTCTCCGGCCCGGACTGCCATGAATAACTGCTCCTGTCGCTTTTCCCTGGCCATCCTCTCGGCGCGTCCTGCGGGCCTTGAGGCGGCATCGGGCCCGTCCCGGGTTACGGCCCTCGTTGCCTTGGAATCCGAAACCTCCGTTGCCCGTCTTCGCAGACGAATCATCGGAGCCTTGTAAACGGTTCCTTCATGCGAGACGGGAATAGTTATGGCAACCTTCTTGTCGTGGAATCCTTTCTTGACGAGAGTGAAAGAGTGAGGGACTCCAACCTGCACGCCGTCCAATATCAGCATTCCATCTCCGGCAGTCTCGCCTATCGACTTGTCGTTCATTTTCACGGACGCCTTCGGGCAATTGGTTCGTAGAACGAGAAAGCCCAGAGCGGGTTCCAGCTTGACATCGGGACCTTTGCGGTACGGTTTGTCTTTGGAGAGAATGAAAGGATTCAGAATCAAGTCCTTCCAGCCGGGTTTGCTGAGTTTGACAATAATGGGTTGCTCGAAGGGCAAGTCCCGCAATAGGACTCTTCCTTGGGCATCGCTCTTCTTGACGAACCTGAATGTTGACTTGTCCTTGAGAAATACGTCCACGAAGGAAGGGCTTGTGCCCAGCTCCAGTTGGGCCGCGGTCCGTCCGAGAAAGGACACGGGAAAGGCTCCGACGACCCGCCCCTCGAATTGGGGGTGCTGGGCTCCGCTCGTGAGATCCTTGGTGTGTGCGTACACGTAATCATAAGCTTCTCGCACGGTGACAATCCCGTCGAGGTTCCGGTCCGCCTCACCTTTGAGACCCTGCAGAAGGCAATGGGTGAAGACGGCGTTGTTCAACTGGGGCAATTCCAAAGAATATTCGTCAGGCTTGCTCGACGTGATTATGACTCTTCCGGATGAATCAAGGAATTCTCCCATGAATTTGTTCAGAGACGGGGCCAATGCCTTGGACGCGTCCGGGGAAAAGCCCCCGGCGTGGCAGGCATCCGCGATCAGCAGCAGGCGTTTCGCTTCAAGCAACTTGAGAAATCTCAGACCGGTCATCCGTACCGCGGTCCCTTGGAGATTCTCGGGAACCGAATCGCTTGCCACGAAGTAGAATTCACCGGGAATGAAAGGATCGTCGGTGCCGTGCCCGCTGAAAAAGAGTATAACAGTGTCGTCTTTTCCGACCTTACGGAGCTCGTAATAGAGATTCCGCTCGATTTCCGCCTTTGTGGCTTGATCGTTGACAAGAACGGTTACGTGGATGTCCTTGAAAAGCTTCGTCTGGGTCTTGAGAAACTCGGCAAAGCTCTTGGCGTCTTGGGCCGACAACTTCAGATCGGTAATCTTGGGATGACGGTATTTCGATACTCCGACCACCAGAGCGTAGAGATCGCCCTGGGCCGATCCAATGGCATTTGCCGGAGTTGGTCTGTCTTCGCGTCCCAGGGGTTTCCCCGTTTGCGATTCTGCGTTTGACCGGTGAGCAAGAAGCGCGGGACTCAGGATGAGGATGAGAGCCAGAAGCCCGGAGAATAGATGTCGCAGCAGAAGCCGCACGACGGAATTTGCCCGGAGCAGGTTCCTGTTCATACGCACCCCCTCAGCACATGATAATGCCGATCGGAAGCTGTTCCAGGGGAAACTTCTAAATTACCCCAATTACCATCTTAGAGGCGCAACGCCCGATAGTCAAGGGAATTCCCCAGGCGTAAAGCCCGTCCCCCGTGAGCAGCACAGACAATCGCGGGAACCGGGCCTTGAGCCTCCGAGCAATACCGTAGAAGGCTTTGAGTTCACAGTGCTGCCTATCAACCCTTTCATCCGGGTTTTCGATGAACTCGGTCATCAAAGAGAAAGCGAATCCGTTGGAGGTCACCAGTTTTGCCTCAAGGACTTGATAGTAAAATGGTTTTGCCGTTGCTCTCTTGGGTAAGACAGTGGGGCAGGGGCCTCGAAGGTAGGAGATTGTTCCGGTGCCGAGGATGGCGACGAGGAAATACGGGCCCAGGACTTCGGAACACATAGAGGATGTTCTTGCATATAAGTCTGTTTGCCATTGAACCGAGCACTTCCTGGATCTCCTCGGGGTCCGTTGGACAGAATGCGTCGTTGGCAGATTTGCGCACTAACGTTCGGCCCGCGGGTCACCGCGACGCAAAGGCCGAGACTGCCCCATCCTGATTCAGGAGGTCAATGGCACGACGAGGAAGCGGCGGCCAGGGTACGCAGCGACCAGGTCTCGGAAGGACCGCGTTGCGCGCCGGACCTTCGAGTCGGCGCGCAGCGCGTGTGAGTTAATCCCGCCAAGACCCGGCAATTCTGCCGGAAGACCAGCCGGTCCTGTGCAAGTCCCCCAATTCCCGCGAAAAGAAACCACCATCTTTTCGGCCACATCGGCATCCGCGGCAGTGCCGAATCGGAATGCGGAGCGGCGAACGCTGTGGCCCGCCGTTGGATTTTACCACACTTGAAATGGTGAAACCTGCTAGAACCACGACAACATCGCTGCTGACCGATCAAAAAATATCACGTGGCATTTCATGGGCTTGTACCTAGCCGGGCGAGACATCACGAAAACCTTTCGAGTTCCCCTTCCCGAGACGATTTTTCCCTTGACAATCGGATTTGCTCACAGTTAAGGTGTCTTCCAGATATAGGTTTAGTCGTGCGTCCATCCGGGACGGCCACCGCAGAAAAAAAAAAGTTGACAAGGTTGGGGTTTTCTGTAATAAAGTCTAATCACGACCAGCTTTATTCATAATCTGTGCTGGTACCAATTTGGAGTTTTAGCTTCCTTGAAAAAGGATTCAGGAAAGGAGGATGAGGGTATGGTTAAGAGAACTGTCGTTGTTCTCGGTATACTGTCCTTGGTTTTGCTGATGGCGGGGACTTCATTTGCGTTGACGAAGCTGTGCGGTCCCTATGACCCAGCGCCGCCTTTGTTTGCACCGGTCGATTGCCCCCCGTATCTTGACAGCCAGACGATAGTCAAGAAGTGGTCCTGCAAGATCGAGACCCCCTATTATGCCGGCATGGGCCCCGCAGGTGTGGGTATTCTTCTCGGTCGGAGGCTCAATCGCCGGAGATACTTCCGTATTCGTGACCGGATGCTCTATGGGCCGTTCTTCGTGGCGGACCTTGCTGGTACGCTCGCCACCCCCTTTGATTGGATTTTCGGTGGACGCGGTGGCGTACGTGGTTGCCATCAGGGCCTTCATAGGTTCGACGGACCGTGTGGACCCTTCTTTGGTGCGATCCCACGTGCCTTTGTGAACCTCATGCCTGTTACGTGGCGCTTCTTCGGAGTGATCTGGTAACCGGTTGGTTTGGTGTTTCGCAAGGACCGGTCTGACACCACTCCGGTCCTTCAACGAAAGCCTTGTGACAGAGCTAGTGGAATCAACCATCCGGAAAATTTCCTTGACAAGGGACCGTTTTTCGGATAAGAAAACTGTAATAAACCTGTCAGTATTCATAAAGAATATCCGTTAATTCCGGCTTTCGCAGTAGAAAGGTTTGGATGAAAGGAGGATTAAGGGTATGGTTAAGAAAACAGCTGTAATTCTTGGAGTCCTTGCCATGCTGGCTGTCGCGGCGGGGATGTCCTGGGGTTACACAGTGTGCAAATGGCCCCCGCCTGGGATCCCCAACGTGAGCTATCCTGGTGATCGTCCCTGCCTGCTCGGACCCGCTAGATATCTCATGGGCCCGGTGGCACCTTCCTGCAGGCCGACTCTGGTTCCCGGCCTGATTCACGGTGCAGCGAGCATCCCCTTTAGGGCGGCTGCTCTCGTACTCACTCCCCTCTTCACACAGAAGAGAGGACGGCAGCGTGATTGCTGTGCCGGTTGTCCACTGGGGCCGCCTGCATTTGTGACCGCAGCCGTGCCGTGCACACCTGTGGATCGTTACATTCCGCCGAGCCCGGCTTGGTAACGAGAAACACATAACCATGATAAGAAAAGGCCGAGAGTGATCTCGGCCTTTTTCGTTTTCGTGCCTGTTTGCCGCGTTTCCCGCCGTACGGATACCGCCAGGGGGCCTCGCCGGTTGAGCACATCCTAATCGCGCAGCCTCGTCTGGTCTCTGTCACTCCCTCCTGTAACTCTTCTGCAGCCGAGCCCCGACAACATTGGCATGCAGGCTGGGATTCCGAATCGGAGAAAGCGGGCTTCCGATAATCCTCAAGAAGTGTGGCAATGGCTGCATGCGGAACGCGTCAGGGTGTCCCGGTCAGCGGCAACGCTATAGCAACAGAGAGCTGGGGTCACGTGGCAGCGTCTTCCGATGAGTGTCCGTGTCATCCTCCTCGATATTGAGAAGTGCAAGGGCCGCTACGAGCGTCGAGAGCACCGTGGTGACTCCTGCGGCCCCATGTCCTAATCCGTCACCCCTGAGGTCGGCAATGAAACCCCACGCCAAAACCGGCACACTGATGCCGACACCGAAAGATCCTGTGAGCATGTCCACGAATATCTCTCTGTCCCTTTGCCGTGAACGGTCCATCATCTGGGCCGTCATCGCTGGGTGAGCGAATCGCCGAAGAAGTCCAAAGAAGATGCCCCGAAAGGCCCATTGCCAAGGCATGGCAAGGCCTGATGTGAGAAGCAGCATCGCTTCGTACCGCACGAAGTAGGCAGGAATTAGCCTTGAACGGTGAAGGCGATCGGCTATCGGTGCGAGGAGTATTCTGACAAAGATGAGGCTCAATCCGTGATGAACAAAGGCAAGAAGCTCCAGGTAGAGACTGCGAGAAACAGACAGGACTTGGCGGCGGCCACCAACAGGAAGGTGAGGAGTCCACGTCCTATCACGCTCTGGAAATCTCCGTCCATCTCCGCCCGGTGTGGCGCCAAGTGAGACATGCCATCTCATTTGGCACCCGTCCCAGTCAATTCCATTTGCGGGGATACGCGAAACTCATTGAACATCGCTGGGCGCGGGCTTCCAACTCTTGCGCCCGTTGTCGCGATCTCGCCATATGAATCTGCGGGGCTGCTTCTGATCCGAGTAATCAGGAGCGGGTGGCGGTCCGAACTGCTCCCCCGGCTCAGGAGGCGGCGGCGCAAAGGATCCGTCATATTCAGGCTCGGCCGGCTGTGGAGCCGGAGCCCTTTCGTAATCGGGCTCTCCGGTCCTCGACCTGCTGTCCCTGATGTCTTCTTCGACGATCCCGGGCTTCTCGACCGCTTCCCTGGGCGGCTTGGGCAGCGTCGCACAGGCCGCAAACAAAGAGCCCGCCGCTATAATGCACAGGAATCGTACAAACAGAGATGCCATGGAAATACGATCCCGAGAATCACGAGATTCAGTGTCACGACGATCAGACACGTCCCTAGGCTCTCAGCACGTAGCCCCGGCTTACCCGAAAGTAAGAGGACGGCCGAGTACGGAGTCGCCGCAAAGGGCCTCCCACCTGCGCGGAGGCTGGACGCGAGATCAGCGTTTGACTCGCCTGGCTTGAACCGACCGTGCCTTCCAGTATCGGTTTTCCTGCCGGATTCGATCGAGCGCGCCCATGCGGCCTTTGGTTTGAACCCGGCCGTGAGCGCGGGAAAAGACCTGAGTTGCGTAGCCGAGCCTGTTGTCACAAGCGCGGACACCCACACCAAGATAGCGGAATCGTGGTTCAAGAATGTTCCGTCGGTGCGAGGGGCTCCTCATCCACCCCTGTACCATCTTTCTGGCCCATAGGTCACGACTGCGAGTTATCGTTTGGTAGCCGATGTTCTCGCCCCCTGTGGCGATCCCGACGCGCTTGAGCCTGGTTGCAAAGTGCCGCCATCCTTTCGGGAAGCGAACGGACTCGTGGTTGAAGTGTTTTGTGGAGCACATGTTTCCGCTGTGTTTTCGAGCGACGAATCTCAGGGCATCGCTCGATTGAAGCAATGGGAGATTCCTCTTGCGGCGCTCCTCATTTGTGTAATCAAGTATCTTGTCTTCGACTGACTTGGTTGACGCAGCAGCGACACTCTGACGATTTCCGGCCCGTGTTTTCTGTCCAGAGCCCAGAGCGAGTAACGGCGAGGTCACGAGAGTTGTCAAGGCAGCCGCGCCCAGAAAAGCTCCGAAGAGTCGTATGCCTGTGCCGTGTCTTCTCTTTGAGAACTCATCCGGGCCTCGTGCTGTGCAGCAAAGCCAAGGAAGAAGGGACGTCCGGGACCGCCGGTCCGCATCACGTTTTTTCTGCAGCGTAGATGGTTGAGATTTCCCTTTACGGTTGAGGTCCGGCAAGTTTATACTCATGGACTGGCCTGGTGATCGGCTTGATTTCAGAACGGGAAGCCGAGGGTTGAGCAATGGTCGACGTCGATTGCCGTCGGATTCGCATCCGCGTGCCGGCCAAGCTGGTATTCTGTTGTACCCCAACCGGCCCGCCATAGGGCTCACCGTTCAGACAAACTCTAGTCTATCACGAAAGAGCGGGATTGCCAAGCAGAACTGGTCTGTTTTCAGCCATGTAATCAGGTAAGTAACACCGGGACCTCAATCTCATGTTGAAGAGAAGAGGGTATTCCCTCCTCATGTCATGGGGAGAAAGGCCGACAGACCCGGAAGGAACCAACAAGTATTTAGGCAAGAGACCGGAAGCACGGAGTTCCGTAGAGTAAAACACCAAGGAGGAATCTTTCATGAAGGAAGTCGTGATTGTTAACGCAGTTCGCACCCCGGTCGGAGCGTTCGGCCGGTCGTTGCGGGACATATCCGCCGTTGATTTGGGGGTCACGGCTGTCAAAGAGCTGATCAACAGGACGGGAATCAATCCGGCTGACGTGGACGAACTGATTTTCGGGTGCGTTCTCCAGGGCGGCCAAGGCCAGAACGTAGCTCGTCAGATTCTCATCAAATCCGGGATACCTCATGATGTTCCGGCTATGACCGTGAACAAGGTGTGCGCGTCCGGTCTGCGCTCGGTGTCAATGGCAGCCCAGTGCATCAAGGCCGGCGACGGGGACATGATCATTGCCGGCGGCACCGAGAACATGTCCGCCGCGCCGTACGCCATGAACAAGGCCCGATGGGGCGCCCGTATGAACGATGACACCCTGGTGGACCTCATGATTCAGGACGGCCTCTGGGAGATTTTCAACGGCTACCATATGGGTGTCACCGCGGAGAATGTCGCGGAGCAGTTCGGGATCTCTCGCGAGGATCAAGACGCCTATGGAGCGATGAGCCAGCAGCGAGCTGAAAGGGCTATCGCCGAAGGACGGTTTAAAGACGAAATCGTTCCCGTAGTTGTGCCACAGCGAAAGGGAGATCCCAAGATCTTCGACACGGACGAGCATCCGAGGCCGGGTACCACCGTGGAATCGATCGCCAAACTCCGACCGGCATTCAAGAAGGACGGCACCGTAACAGCCGGGAACGCGTCCGGCATCAACGACGGTGCCGGCGCCGTCCTCGTGATGTCCGCGGACAAGGCAGCCGAAAAAGGCTTGAAGGCAATGGTGAGAATCGTCTCCTATGCGTCCGCCGGCGTGGATCCGAAAATCATGGGCGTCGGCCCCATTCCCGCGACCAGGAAGGCGCTGGAAAAGGCGGGTCTCTCCATCGATGACATCGACCTGGTCGAGGCGAACGAAGCCTTCGCATCCCAAACCCTCGTCGTGAAGAAGGAGCTTGGCCTCGACGAAAACAAGACCAACGTGAACGGCGGCGCCATCGCGTTGGGACATCCGATCGGAGCTTCAGGCACTCGTATTCTCACGACACTTCTTTACGAGATGCACAAGCGCGATGACGTCAAAAAGGGACTTGCTACACTCTGTATCGGTGGCGGCATGGGCCACGCCATGATCCTAGAGAAACTCTAACGAAGGCGGTGAAACCGGTGGAAGGCAAACCTGCCATGAGTAGGCACGGTCCTCCGACCTTCAACCTCTAGTACACCAAATGCCCACGGTTTGCGTGCATGATCGTCTCTGAGACATGGTCGGGTGAGATCCAAACCGGTTTTTTTGGAGGACTCATTGTGGAGGGGCCTCTGAAGCCAACACCGGAGCCACGTTTTGAGCCGTGCCTCCAGTACTGCAACAGAGTCTCGGCCCAGGATCATCCCGGCCGTAAATTGCCGGGTAGTCCCCGTTGCTCCGTCGGAGTACAGAGACAACTTCTCGTATTACGTCAGCGCGCGGTTTCAGGGAGGGCCTTTCGGAACAGGGCCCTCCCGGGATTGCCTTTTAGCAAGACAAATGGCCTGACCCTGTTTGCTTCGGTACCTCAAACGTGACGGTCCGTTCTCCATGCTTCTTGTTGATCTTCCCACCACCGGCTATGGCTACTCGCTCGACCTTCAGAGGAATATCGTCAGGGCGAAGATCCGCGACAGGGGACCCGATGTGCTCCTGCTGCTGGAGCATCCTCCGACGGTGACGCTGGGCACGCGAGGCGGTCTCTCGGATCTACGCCTTTCCGAGGGCGAGCTGGCGGATCGCGGAATTTCCCTGTTCAGGGTTGAGCGCGGCGGTGCGGCCACCTATCACGGGCCGGGGCAGCTCGTCTGTTATCCCCTCATGGACCTGAGATCGCGAAGTCTCAGGCTCAGGGACTACGTCTTCAAACTCGAGGAAACGATGATCAGGACACTGCGCTCCTTCGGCGTAAAGGCGTACCGGGACCCCCAGGCCCCTGGGGTGTGGACCGGCGCCGGGGAAAAGATCGGCTCGTTGGGGGTGAAGGTCACGCAGCGGGTCACCTTTCATGGGTTCAGTCTCAACGTCAGTCTTCTCGAGGATCCGGGTGACGTGATCGTCTCGTGCGCTATGCCCGAAATTCGTATGGTCAGCCTCTCCGATGTGGTGGGCCAGCCTGTCGAGATGGCTTCGGTAAGGGTAAAGACGGCCCAATCCTTTGCCAGTGTTTTTGGGATCGCGCTGGAACCCTGCTCGCTGCCGGAATTAACACAAAAGCTCGCTCTGAAATCCGAACTCTCGTGAACGGGGGTCCTATGTTTCCGCCTCGGTCACGATGACCTGCGGGAGTCAGAGCTGCCGCGGTTGAGCATAGCGGTGAGGTGCTTGATTAATGGGCGGCTAAGGGATATTCTGATGTCGGTTCGCGCGAACCAGTGTGGAGGATACTTCTCGACTCAGGTCCCATCTCATGTTTGAAAAGACATTGGCAGGACGCGCCCGGCGCAGCCCGAATATCGAGCCGAGGGAGGAGAGCTATGAAGACGATCAAAGCTGGTGATCAGGTGGTCGGTATGGCGATGGACGGAGAAACCATCGAAGTGTACAAGGTCGTCAAGATCTCCGGGGACGGCATCCAGGTCGAAGAGACCTCCGGGAAGCTGTCCAGTGCAGCCCTGAGGGCCTATGATGAAAAGGTCGTCCAGGAAATTCTGGAAAAGGATAGACAGTTGAAAGCGCTGAAGCAGCAGATCAGAGATCTTTTCGTCTCCTTAAGGCCCGTAAGCGGGTAGCGCGTCCGAACCAGTTCGGTTTCGACAAGCCAATCCTGGAAGGGCCTTCCACAGGAGCCTCATGGTTCGAGCCGTCTAGAAGACTGATCCTCTTGGCCTGTAGCGCCGCTTGGTTGTCCTGGCGTTGGTGTCGCGCGCGGCTTTCAACTTCTTCTGCGTACTGGAAATCCACCATTTGACGATTGATCGCCACTTGGGATCCTTGACTGTAGTCAGCGCTCTTTGGTAGAGAGCAAGGGCCGCTGAATAACGGCCCTCGTTTTCATAGAGCTTCGCCAGATACTCCAGTGCCAGGTAGTGATCCGGTTTCAGTTTGAGAACCCTCTGATAATCACGGATTGCGTCCTCCAGTCGCCCCGCCACCTCGAAGGTAATCCCACGCTGGAAATAGGCGTTGACATTGCCCGGATCGAGTTTCAGCGACTCACCGTATAGACGGATTGCATTATCCCATTCGCGGGCCATGCTGGCGGCATAGCCCTCTCGGAAGAGCTTTTGAGCCTCCGACGCGGAGGCAGCCGCCGAAGCCAGAGTCGCAACCGGCAAGATCACGACCAAAAAACCACCCAGGCTCATCAGGAGCACTTTCCCGAACCGGTTCCCTTCCACAGCCGATTCGGCTCTGTCGTGCCTTCCGAGAGTCCCTTGCAAGATCTTTCCCGCCAAACCCATCTTCTCCTCTGGGGTTATCCCGTCGACCCGTCCAATAATAGGCCGGGACTCGATACGTGGTGGGCTGACTACCACAAAAGGCCGAAGAGAACAAGTCAATATCGCTTGAGTGTCCAGAGGGAAATCGAGATGGTTTTCAGGCAGTGGAGAGAAGTTCGGACGAGCCTATGCGACCGGTCGCGGGAATCCTGATCGCCCCGTCCCGAATCTCGAGGATCTTCGTAGTGGTTCGTTCTACGAATTCCCTGTCGTGCGATACGACAACATAAGTCAGTTCCGATTCCCTGAGTATGTGCATGAGCCTTTCCGTGGTCTCTTCGTCGAGTCCGTTCGTGGGCTCATCGAGGATGAGAATTTCCGGCTCCATCGCAAGGACCGTTGCTAGCGATACCAGTCGCTTCTCTCCTCCAGAAAGCTGGTAAGTTATACGTTCGGCAAAACCGTCGAGTTTCAATGAGGCGAGCGTCGTCTCCACAATCTGTCGTGCTTGTTCCGGAGTCTTGCCCTGATTCAAGGGACCGAAAGCAACATCCTCCAATACAGTGGGACAGAAAAGTTGGTCGTCTGGATCCTGAAACAGGAAGCCGACCCTTTCACGAACCTCACGGAAATCCGATTCGTTGAACCGCTCCTTGCCGAATATCTCCACGACACCCGATTCGGGGCGCAATAGTCCCATGATTATATGGCAAAGTGTGCTCTTGCCTGCTCCGTTCGGGCCTACCAGCCCGATCCGCTCTCCCGGGTGCAGGTGGAAGTTCAGGGATTTGAGCACGTGCCGGGAGTTGAATCGGAAACTGACGTTCCTCAGATGAATCATCAGACCCCCAGCAGCATCACGGACAACAGCACACACGCCGCGGCCACAAGGTAATCGCTTCTCTTCATCTCATAATGGTGAAGAATGTAGAATTTCTTCTTGAAGCCCCGGCATTTCATGGCAGCAAGAATTCTCCGCGCCCGGTCGAAGCTCCTCACCAACAGCATCCCGACAAGGTACGCGTAGGAGCGATAGGTGTGCAAGTTGGTACCGGGCCTGAAACCTCTGATTTTCATGGCTCGCACAAGCCGGTGATACTCTTCATGAATGAGGTGAAGATAGCGGAACGAGAAGAAAAACAAGTGGACGAGCTTGTCCGGCACGCCCATGTGGCTCAACGCATGCACGAGCGTGAAAACCGGAGAAGTGCCAAGCAGCGCTATAACGGTCAGGATGATCGCATTAGATTTGAGTGTTATCAGGAGGGCGTAGAGCACTCCTTCGCGGTGGATCGCCAACGGACCCGCAGTGAAAATTACTTCTCCGGGATAGGTGAAGGGCAGAAAAAACCAGAGAAAAAGAATGAATCCGTTCACCACGGCCAGCCGGGCGAGCACCCTCCTGAGGCTAAGTCTTGCCGCTATCACCAGGACGATCGAGAAGACAATTCCCAGCACGCTCGCAGGAAACGATTGGGTCACCGCCACGACAAGCGAGAAACTGAAGGCAGCCAGGATTTTAGCTCGGGGGTCCAGGCGGTGGATCAAGGAATCCCCTAGGGCAAATTCTTCAATTTTCATGGAGCCGTCCGGAGCAATTGGTATAACGTTTGTGACAAGACGTATTCATATGATGCCACGTTTTTCAATAATACGCATACGAATCGCCCTTGTCAACTGGAGCAGGCCAAGATGACGGGTAGTACCAATGTGCGCTCAACCGCGTAAGATTCTCCCTTACCCCTGCCCACAAAGACAGAGAGAGCAATCCCGCGATGGCGGAACCTGCCGGAGAGGGCTTGCGTGAGGGAAGAGCTCAAGAGGAGATCCGATGTCACCTGGTTGATCGCGCATCGGCGTGCGAGGGCGGGAAAAGGGTGGTGCCGCAAGAAACGCCTGGCTGGATTTTTTCTTCGAAAACGAAACAAGGTCAGGACAATCCCGGGATTCGGATTCCTCCGGTCAATTTGGAGAGTTCTTCCGCTACCATTTCTCTCGACTTGGCCAGAGCGTCGTTGACTGCTGCCTTGACCAGGTCCTCCAGTATCTCCGGGTCGTCGGAGGAGATGAGTTCCCTTTCTATTTTGATGGAGACGATTTCCTGTGCGCCGTTGGCTACGACCACGACCATGTCCCCGCCGGCGCTTCCTGTGACGGTCTCTTCCGCCAGTTGTTCCTTGAGATCCGCCATCTTTGACTGGAGATGCTGTGCGCTCTCCATGAGTTCCTTAATATTGAACACCCGTGCCACCTCCACGATCCGGGGAGATCTCTGCGCGTCCGGCTCTGGGGTAGGTCTTGGTTTGCGCGCCGGTCGACTCAAGGAGGACTAATATCCGCTCGGTCCGACCGTGTTTGTCGGTACCCCAGTTATGGTATCCTTGAGTCGCCCATAGATCAAACGGACGATAAGATCCCCAAGAGGACGCCTGATTCGATTTGGGTAATAGTATCAGAAGGGTGGCGACCAAGCAACGCCCGCCGATGATACAGAGTCCGTGCGGAGCCCGACATCTTCATGAAGAGACCTGAGGTACTGCTCGTTAATCCGTGGATCCACGACTTCGCAGCCTATGACCTCTGGGCCAGACCGATGGGGCTGCTGGTTCTGGCCACCGTTCTACGACGGAATGGATGGGAGTGCCGATTCGTCGACTGCCTGGACCAGGACCACCCTGGCATGGAGTCGGTGAAACCGAAGCCTCATGCGCATAGTCGTTTCCCGAGGCATCCCGCGCCAAGGCCCCCAGTTCTGGAACAGGTAGACAGGGCGTACAGTCGGTATGGGGTTTCCCCGGAGTTGATAAGAGCGGACCTGGGTTCAATCCAGGTTCCGGCAGCGATACTCGTGACGAGCCTCATGACCTATTGGTATCCCGGTCTTCAGGAAGCCATCCGATTGCTTCGAGAATGCTACCCTGGGGTACCGATCATCCTGGGTGGAATCTACGCCACTCTCTTGGCGGATCACGCCCGGCTCCATTCGGCCGCGGACAAGGTGCTCACGGGTCCGGGAGAGTCAGCGGTACACGAGGCGTTGTTCACGCTCACGGGTCTCTGTCCCGGCGACAGACCGAGTGCGGGGGAGCCGGAATTCAGGCCCGCTCTCGATCTGACGCGCAAAGTGAGATTCATACCGGTTCTGACCTCCCGGGGATGTCCTTTCAGGTGTTCCTACTGCGCATCGGCTGTTCTCTTTCCTCGATTCTGCCGTCGCACGCCTGACCAGGTGGTCGAGGAGATCGAATCGACCGCGCGCAGGTACGGAGTAGCGGACGTGGCGTTCTACGACGATGCGTTCCTGGTCGATGCCGACAGGCACGCGATTCCGATGCTGGAGATGCTTTCCGAGAGAGTGCCTGGCCTCAGGCTGCATTCGCCCAACGGATTGCACGCGGCAGCGATAGACCGACACGTGGCCGTTGTGATGAGACGCTCAGGCTTCGAGACGATCAGGATCGGTCTGGAACGGTCATCAAATGCTTTTCACGCCGCGACCGGGCGTAAGACCATGGTGCAGGACTTCCTGACAGCGGTAACGAACCTCAAAGAAGCAGGTTTTTCCCGGGATCAGATCGGGGTATACCTCCTCGTGGGCCTTCCCGGCCAGACCCGGAGCGAGATTGAAGACGACGTGGAGCTTGTGCTCAACGCGGGAGGATTCCCGAAGCTCGCGGAGTATTCACCCATACCCGGTACCCGGATGTGGCCCGAGGCGGTGAAGGCCAGTCGCTATCCGATCGAGGTAGAGCCACTCTACCACAACTGCACCTTGCTTCCCGCTGCCGACCGGGAAGTGGACCGGGCCTTTCTCCAGGAAACCCGGCGCCGCATACGGAATCGTTTGTAAGAGTTGTCTATGGAGGGCCTTTTTGCAGAAATGCCCTTCCCGGTGAACTCTTTCCAGGCGCGGGTTCGTATGGCGGATAGTCCATCATGTCGATTGGTTAGGTCTGGTGGGGAGACATTGACAGGCACACGTGGAAATGATAGATTAAAACATCACATCGCAGCTACTTCCATCGCTCGAACAATTTATCGGAAGGTGAAAGGACCATGGCCCAACCCAATGACGTGGTAGGCGCGACTCTCGTCGTAGGTGGCGGTATCGCCGGCGTTCAGGCATCTCTGGACCTGGCTGAGTCGGGCTTCAAAGTATATCTGGTAGAGCACGAAACAGGAATCGGCGGCCGCATGGCCCAGCTTGACAAGACCTTCCCTACCAACGATTGCTCCACGTGCATCTTCTCGCCGAAACTCGTTACCGTCGGCCAGAACCCGAACATAGAACTGCTTTCCTATTGTGAAGTGGACAATATCGAAGGAGAGGCAGGCCGTTTCAACGTCCGGATACGCCAGAAGTCGAGACACATCCTGAAAGACCGGTGCAAGGCCTGCGGAGACTGCGCCACGGTTTGCCCGGTTGCGGTCCCGAATCAATTCGACGAGAATACCAGCTATCGTGCTGCCACTTATCGGCTCTTCCCGCAGACGATTCCGCAGACCTTTGCCATAGAAAAGGCAGACCGCGCTCCCTGTGTGATCGCGTGCCCTGCGCATATCAATGTCCAAGGCTACGTGGCGTTGATCAGCAAAGGCAAGTACAAGGAAGCCGTTGAGCTGATCTACGAGAATCTGCCACTCCCAGGCGTACTCGGCAGAGTCTGTCCGCATCCGTGCGAGAGGGTCTGCCGCCGCGCGGAAAAAGAGGAAGCCGTTTCCATCTGTAGACTCAAACGCTTTGCCGCAGATCAAATCGACTACTCGGAACTCAAGGTGCCGGAGATTAAGCCACGGGAGGAAAGGGTCGCGATCATCGGCTCGGGACCCGCAGGTCTCTCAGCGGCCTATTATCTGGCGTTGGAAGGGTACAAGGCCACCATCTTCGAGGCTCAATCAGTCCTCGGCGGTTGGATGCGGGTCGGTATCCCCGAGTATCGTTTGCCACGGGACGTTCTGGAAAAGGAAATCAACCATATCCTGAGACTGGGAGTGGAAGCGAAGACAAACACCGCTCTCGGTCGCGATTTCACCCTTAAGGATCTTGAAAACCAGGGATACAAGGCAATCTACCTGGCAGTGGGGTGCCAGAAGGGTTCCAGGCTCGGCATAACGGGAGAGGAAGCGGACGGTGTCCTTCAGGGGGTCGATTTTCTCCGGGATGCCGCGCTGGGTAAGGGGACTGACGGCGTCAAAAGGGCTGTGGTGATCGGCGGCGGGAATGTGGCGGTAGACTCCGCCCGTACGCTCGTTCGCGAAGGTGTGCAGGACATCACGATACTCTATCGCCGTTCCCGGGACGAAATGCCCGCGTACGAGGAGGAAGTGGCAGCCGCGTTGGATGAAGGGATCAAAATCGAGTTCCTCGCGGCTCCCGCGCAGGTCCTCACGGACGGGAGCAACAAGGTTACCGGTCTGAAGTGCATACGCATGGAGCTTGGACCTGCCGACGATTCGGGAAGAAGACGACCGGTTCCCGTGGAGGGTTCAGAGTTCTCGATCGAGGCCGATGTCATTGTCCCGGCCATCGGACAGGTGATCGACCCGGAATTCTGGGACAGCGTCTCAGGCGTGGAGCGCAGCCACTGGAACACTATTCAGATTGACCCGGTCACCTATCAGACCACCCTGAACGGGGTCTTCGCAGGGGGCGACGCGGGAACGGGCCCAGCCACGGTGGTTGAAGCCGTGGCCGCGGGCAAGGAAGCGTCGATTTCAATTTCACGCTACCTGCAGGGTGAAGATCTTGCCGCCGGGCGGCCGGTGAAGTATCCGGGCCAGCGCCATTATCCGCCGATTCCCGACATCCCCCCGGAGGCAAGGGCAAAGAATCCGGAAATCCCTGTCAGCGAACGCTCCGGATACAAGGAAGTCGAACAGGCCTTTTCAGAGGAGGAGGCCGTACGAGAGGCGAACCGGTGCCTCAATTGCGGAATCTGCTCCGAGTGCATGGAATGCGTCAAAGCCTGTCCGGCCGAGGCGATCGATCACACGCTCAAAGACGAATACATTGACGTGGAGGTAGGCACGATAATCCTTTCAACGGGCTACGATCTGATCGACCCGTCCAAGATCAGGGGCGAATTCTCGTACGGCGTCGCGGCCAACGTGTTGACGAACATGGAGTTCGAGCGAATGCTGAGCGCGTCCGGTCCGAACGCAGGCGAGGTCACGCGACCGTCGGATGGCGAGCACCCCAAGAAGATTGCCTGGATACAGTGCGTGGGGTCCAGAGATCCCCAGAGAGGAATGCCCCATTGCAGCTCTATCTGCTGCATGGCCTCCATCAAGGAGGCGGTGATTGCCAAGGAGCATGATCCGAATGTAGAGCCCACGATTTTCTACATGGACATCCGGGCGTACGGTAAAGACTTCGACGCATACTACGAACGGGCCAAGAACGAAGGCGGAGTCCGATTCATCCGGTCGATGGTGAGCCGGGTGGTCGAGGACCCGAAAACCAAAGACCTCAATATCATCTACCTGGACGAGAACCAGCGTCTGGTAACTGAAACCTTTGACATGGTGATCCTCGCGGCAGGACTGACATCGTCGGAGGAATCGCGGAAGCTTGCAGATGAGCTTGGAGTCGATCTGGACGAATCCCACTTCTGTGCGACCACTTCCTTCGAACCGATTCAGACGAGCGTGCCCGGCGTTCTGGTCGCTGGGATGTTCCAGGGGCCGAAAGACATTCCCCAGACGGTCATGGAAGCCTCCGCGGCTGCGGGGGCCTCTGCACAGTTGCTGTCCTCTGCACGCCACACGATGACGACTGTGGAGGAATTTCCTCCGCAGAGGGACGTTTCGGAAGAAGAGCCCCGTATCGGAGTCTTCGTCTGCCGGTGCGGTATCAACATCGCCAATGTGGTCGATGTGCCCGCGGTTGTGGAGCACGTCAAGGATTTGCCCAACGTGGTCTACGCGGACGAGAAGCTCTTCACCTGTTCGCAGGATACCCAAGAGCAATTTCTCGAGCTCATCAAGGAGCACAATCTCAATCGGATCGTGGTTTCTGCCTGCAGTCCGAGGACTCACGAACCGATGTTCCAATTGACCATGGAGCGGGCGGGACTCAACCCCTATCTGTTCACCATGACGAACATTCGGGATCAGTGCTCGTGGGTGCACGCGCATGACAAAGTCCAGGCCACTGAGAAGGCGAAAGACCTGGCCAGAATGGCCATTGCTCGGGCGCGACGCCTGGCTCCACTCCAAAAATCCAAAATGGAGGTCGTGCCAAACGGACTCGTGATCGGTGGCGGGGTTTCCGGAATGGCGGCCGCGCTAAATCTCGCGGACCAGGGCTTTCAGGTCTATCTAGTAGAGAAAGAGGAGATCCTTGGAGGGAACGCCCACGCGATCGAGAAGACGATCCAGGGGGAAGAGGTCAAACCCTTCCTCGCCGACATGGTCCGAAGGGTCGAAGCCCATCCGAAGATCGAGCTTTTCACCCAGGCGATTTTCGGTGATCTCTCCGGCCACGTGGGACACTTCAAGGGCGTGGTCAACCGTGTTGGACAGGCCCCTCGCGAGATAGAATTCGGTGCGGCAATCCTCGCCACCGGAGCGGTCGAGTCGAAGCCGACGGAATACCTGTATGGAGAACACTCCGCGGTCGAGACCCAGCACACGCTCGAAGAGCGCATCATGAGAGGCGATCCGAAGCTGCGCGAGGTCAAGAACGCTGTCTTTATCCAGTGCGTAGGGTCTCGATGCGACGAACGTCCCTATTGCTCGAAGGTCTGTTGTGCAGGATCGGTTCGGCTCGCTGAGCGGCTGAAGCAGATCAACCCGAACGTGAAAACCTACATTATCTACCGTGACCTCAGGGCCTACGGACTCCTGGAAAAGTACTATGAGGAGTCCCGCCGCAACGGCACCGTGTACGTGAAGTACGATCCGGAAGCTAAACCGAGATTGGAGGCGGCAGGGGACAAGGTCAATGTTATTGTGCGCGATCCGGTGCTCGACGAGGAGATTAGCATCCCCACCGACCTTTTGACCCTCGCCGCGGCCATCGATCCGGAAGAGTCCAATAAGGAACTGAGTCAACTCTTCAAATTGACGCTCAACTCGTACGGCTACTTCGTCGAGGCGCACATGAAACTTCGTCCCGTCGATTTCACCACCGAGGGCGTTTTCCTGGCGGGGCTGGCCCACTATCCGAAGCCCATAGACGAATCCATCGCGCAGGCTACCGCGGCCGCTCAGAGGGCTTCTATCCTGCTGAGCCAGAAGGAAATGACCTTCCCGGGGGTCGTCTCCAAAGTTGATCCGTCCAAGTGCGCCGTCTGCTTGACCTGTGTGAGGCTCTGCCCGTACGGCGCTCCCTTCATTAACGAGGATCACACGGCTGAGATCGTCCCCGCACTCTGCCAGGGCTGCGGGATCTGTTCGTCGGTATGCCCCGCTCGGGCGATCGAGCTGCAGCATTTCAGGGACGACCAGGTTTTCCAGGAGATTGATGCTCTTCTGGAGTCCGCTTCCTAGGAGCCAGTGGAAACATTTTGCCATTCAGTGAGGAAAGAGGAGACGCAGATGCAGCAAGCAGCTTTGGATATCCCGGCGGAAACGGTCGGCAGGGAGGCTTCCGACCTAATCACGGTGATCAATCAGTGTTACCAGTGTGGCAAGTGTTC